>NZ_JAWJYL010000011.1:0-127336 GCF_046566945.1 Cobetia sp. SIMBA_158 | reverse complement strand
ACTGGAGCGGGAAACGAGATTCGAACTCGCGACCCCAACCTTGGCAAGGTTGTGCTCTACCACTGAGCTATTCCCGCACCGGGTGTCATGAACCTGTGCTCACGACATCTGTCTTACTACTGGCTTGCCACACCATCATGCTCTGCATGGCGTCCCATAGGGGGTTCGAACCCCTGTTACCGCCGTGAAAGGGCGGTGTCCTGGACCACTAGACGAATGGGACGTACTGGAGCGGGAAACGAGATTCGATCGGACTGGCGGACCAGCTCGCGACCTTATCGCATTGCCTTTTCCTCTGGAGCGAGAGATGAGATTCGACCGGGCTGACGTTCAGCTCGCGACCTTGTCACACCACTTGTTCCTAATGGAGCGGGAAACGAGATTCGAACTCGCGACCCCAACCTTGGCAAGGTTGTGCTCTACCACTGAGCTATTCCCGCAACACAAGCAGATCATGCGACCACATAAGACCGAAGATGGCGTCCCATAGGGGGTTCGAACCCCTGTTACCGCCGTGAAAGGGCGGTGTCCTGGACCACTAGACGAATGGGACACACGTTAGAACAAGACATGCCTGATCTAAATGGAGCGGGAAACGAGATTCGAACTCGCGACCCCAACCTTGGCAAGGTTGTGCTCTACCACTGAGCTATTCCCGCACTCCGGTCTCTACGCTGCAAGAAAGTGGCGTCCCATAGGGGGTTCGAACCCCTGTTACCGCCGTGAAAGGGCGGTGTCCTGGACCACTAGACGAATGGGACGTAACGTTCTTGCCTCGTCGAGGTGGCGCGTATATTACAAAGACCCTCCCCCTTCGTCAACCCCCTGCTTCAACAGGATTTTTCCGGCGTTGGCCAAGTGCATCCACCACATGCTTGTGGTCACGCCCTGACGCCCGCATTCTTGGGGTATGTACCGGGTTTCGCGTGAAGACCGTCAGTCACTCTTTTCGAATTGCCGCGCAGGAGAACTTGCTTGCAGGTTCACACGAGCGCCATTCGAGAAACGCATAGATAGAGAGAAGAGATCATGAGCGAACAAGACCCGCAGACTCAGGACAAGTTGATTCGCAGTGAAGAGGAGTGGCGCAAGCGCCTGACGCCGGAGCAATACCGGGTGACGCGCGAGGCAGGGACCGAGCGCCCCTTCACTGGCGATCACGAAGTCAGCCCGACGCCGGGTACCTATCACTGCATCGCCTGTGACGCCAAGCTGTTCGACAACGACACCAAGTTCGACTCCGGCTGTGGCTGGCCGAGCTTCGACCGCCCCTATGCCGATGCCGCCGTCGAGGAGCACTTCGATACCAGCCATGGCATGCGTCGCGTGGAAGTGCGCTGTCGCCGCTGCGAATCTCATCTGGGGCACGTCTTCCCGGATGGCCCGACTGACACCGGTCAGCGCTACTGCATCAACTCCGTCGCGCTGCGCTTCAAGCCGATACGCGCCTGACGCCCGGGACATGGAGAGTTGATAGAGCGCTGGGTAGTGATGACCGGATAGCGCGCCACCATGGCTAGGCCGCCTCTGATAGAATGCGTCGCCATACGCGTCCCCTCCTCTCCCGCATGCCATGTAGCGCCATCCCTGATGGATGAGCGCCTTCCCTGGCATGCGGGAAGAAGGAGGCAGGACAGAGGTGACAGAACAACCGTCATACCCCTGACGGCAGGAGAGAAGCGACATGCTGGGCTGGTATCCGGGACATATGCACAAGGCACGCCGTCAGATAAAGGACGCGCTGCCCGAGATCGACGTGGTCATCGAAGTCCTCGATGCCCGCCTCCCCTACTCCAGCACCAATCCGGTGCTGTCCGAACTGACCCGCCACAAGCCGGTACTCAAGCTGCTGTCTCGCGCCGATCTGGCGGACCCGGCACGCACCCGCGAATGGGTCGAGTATTTCGATGCCCTGCCCAACACCCGTGCACTGGCGATCACCACGCTTGAGGCGCGTGACCTCAAGCAGATTCCGCGCCTGTGTCGCGAGATGGCCGGACATATCCGCGTCGATCGCGATGCGCGCGTGATGGTGATGGGCATCCCCAACGTCGGCAAGTCGACGCTGATCAATGGCCTGGCCGGTCGCAAGATCGCCAAGACCGGCAACGAGCCCGCCGTCACCAAGCGCCAGCAGAAGATTCGCATCGACGGTGGCATCGCCCTGATCGATACCCCCGGGGTGATGTGGCCGAAGATCGAGGACCAGGCCAGTGCCTATCGCCTGGCCGGCAGTGGCGCGATCCGTGACACCGCCATCGATTACACCGATGTGGCGGTGATCGTCGCGGCGGAGCTGGCCAAGCGCTACCCCACGGAGCTGACCGCACGCTACAAGCTGAAGTCACTGCCGGCCTACAGCGCCAACCCTGACGCCGAGCGAGTCGAGAGTGATGGCCCGCGCAAGGTCGATCTGATGGCGCTGTCCGGCTTCAATGGAGTCGCGATTCTGGAAGAGATCGCCAGCAAGCGCGGTGGCCTGCGTGCCGGTGGCATCATCGACCTGCACCGCGGTGCTGAGGTGCTGCTGCATGAACTGCGCGACGGCAAGCTTGGGCGCCTGACACTGGAAACACCCGCCGACATTCCTGCTGAGCCGGTGCCGGAAGCCAGTGGCGAGACAGAAGATGGAGCCGAAACGCGTGAGCAAGAGAGCGAATAACGCTACCAGAACAAGGCGCTAACGCGACTCTCGCCTGGCTCCCGCCCGCGGGAGATGCTTGAATGCCAGTTGAAAATCCCGCCAGAAAACCTCTGGCGGGATTTTTTTCTGCCTGAACATCTCAAACCACAAATTTAACCACGCTATTGGCCCTTGGCCGTGGCGCGGCAGGCCAGCGGCGCGATATGCTGGACGCTCGCCCCTACACCTTACGTGACGGAGATCTACGGAAAGCATCATGGATACCGAGCAAAGAAAGCCCCGCGAAATTCGCAAGTCACACAAGCTGGACAACGTCTGCTATGACATTCGCGGGCCGGTTCTCGAACACGCCAAGCGTCTCGAGGACGAGGGCCATCGCATTCTCAAGCTCAATATCGGCAACCCGGCGCCCTTCGGCTTCGAGGCACCGGAAGAGATTCTGCAGGACGTGATGCGCAACCTGCCGACAGCGCAGGGCTATTGTGATTCCAAGGGGCTTTACTCTGCGCGCAAGGCGATCATGCAGGAGTGCCAGCGCAAGGATATCCAGGGTGTCGGGATCGAGGACATCTACGTCGGCAACGGCGTCTCGGAGCTGATCGTGCTGGCCATGCAGGCATTGCTCGATGATGGTGACGAGCTGCTGGTACCGGCGCCGGATTACCCGCTATGGACTGCTGCCGCCAACCTGGCCGGTGGTCGCGCCGTGCACTATCTGTGTGACGAAGCGCAGGACTGGGCACCCTCCATCGAGGACATCCGCGCCAAGGTGACCAGCCACACCAAGGGCATCGTGCTGATCAACCCGAACAACCCGACCGGCGCGGTCTATCCGCCCGCGGTGGTGAAGGACATTCTGCAGGTCGCGCGCGAATTCGGTCTGGTGGTGTTCTCTGACGAGATCTACGACAAGATCCTCTACGACGGCACCGAGCACGTCTCCACCGGCGCGCTGGCCGATGATCTGCTGGTCGTGACCATGAACGGCCTGTCCAAGAGCTACCGCTGCGCCGGCTTCCGCTCCGGCTGGATGATTCTCTCCGGCGACAAGCGTCCGGCGGCCGACTTCATCTCCGGCCTCGACATGCTGGCCAGCATGCGCCTGTGCGCCAATGTTCCCGCGCAGCACGCCATCCAGACGGCGCTCGGCGGCTATCAGTCGATCAATGATCTGGTACTGCCGGGCGGACGCCTGCTGGCCCAGCGTGACGCGGCCTGGAAGAAGCTCAACGAGATTCCCGGCGTCAGCTGCGTGAAGCCCAAGGGCGCGCTCTACATGTTCCCGCGGCTCGACCCCGAGATGTATCCCTTCGAGGACGATCAGCAGATGGTGCTGGAGCTGTTGCTGGAAGAGAAGATGCTGCTGGTGCAGGGTACCGCCTTCAACTGGCCGAACCCGGATCACCTGCGCATCGTCACCCTGCCCTACGCCGACCAGCTGGAAGAAGCCATCGAACGCCTCGGCCGCTTCCTGGCGCGACGTCGCAAGGCCTGACGTCGGCCCAGCCCCCGCGATCAAGGGGCTACGCAGGTCGCCTCCAGTGGTGATACCTTGCTGTCCTCGCAGACCGTCCTTGCAGACTGTCGACGCAAATTCTGCCCACGCTGCCGCCAGTGATTCATCTCACTGTCAGTATCGCGGGCAGATAATTGCGCCCTACCGATATATTGGCATTGGAGACCTGACCCCATGATGCGGATAGCCCTTTTCCTGATCACCAACCTGGCGGTGGTGCTGCTGGCCAGTGTCACGCTGCGCCTGCTGGGCTTCGATGGCTACATGGAAGCCAACGGCATCAACTACACGGCGCTGCTGATCTTCTGCTTCATCATCGGCATGGCCGGTTCCGTGATCTCGCTGTTTCTGTCCAAGACGATGGCCAAGTCCTCGACCGGCACCGTGATCATCGAACAGCCGCAGAACGACACCGAGCGCTGGCTGCTGGACACCGTCGGTGAACTGGCGCGCGACGCTGGCATCAAGATGCCGGAAGTCGGCATCTTCCCGGCGCAGCAATCCAATGCCTTCGCCACCGGCTGGAACCGCAATGATGCGCTGGTCGCCGTCTCGGCCGGCCTGCTCAATCGCATGCGTCCCGAGGAAGTGCGCGCCGTGCTGGCGCACGAGATCGGCCACGTCGCCAACGGCGACATGGTGACGCTGACGCTGATCCAGGGCGTGGTGAACACCTTCGTGATGTTCTTCGCGCGTATCGCCGCACACGCCATCGACGCCTTCCTCAAGCGCGATGACGAGAACGGCGGCCTGGGCTTCTTCGGCTACATGGCGGTCGTGTTCGTGCTGGAAATGGTGCTGGGCCTGGTGGCCTCGATGATCGTCGCCTGGTTCTCGCGCTGGCGCGAATACCGTGCCGATGCCGCAGGCGCAGGCCTGGCGGGCAGCGGCTCGATGATCAAAGCCCTGGCTCGCCTCAAGCAGGAACATGAGCTGCCGGACCAGATGCCCGACACCATGACCGCCTTCGCCATCACCACCGGCAAGAGCCGCAAGCTGATGGAGCAACTGTTCGCCAGCCACCCGCCGCTGGATGACCGTATCGCCGCGCTCAAGGCCGCTGCCTACAAGTAAGCTCCGCCAATCCTGCACGGCCTGATTGGCCCCTGCAGACAGCAAAAAGCCCGCCACGTGATCCACGTGGCGGGCTTTTCTGTCAGTGGGCGCCGCTCGACATGCCGCCCCTCACGCCAACGCTTCCCACCCCGACAGCCCCAGCAGATTCACGGCAGCGTCGAGGCCGATCTGTTGCATCTCGCCCACGTTCAGCGAGTCACCCCGCAGGGCGCCCTCGATCCAAAGGCCATCGACCAGCCCGTTGAGCGCGATGGTCAGATGCTGCAGCCGGGTCTCGTCTTCCTGACGCCCTTCCGCCACCAGAACGTCCTCCACCAGATGACGGAACAGCTCGGTCGTTTCGCGATAGGCCTCGCGGCGAATCTCCGCCATGCGAGGATCGCCATAGGTGAGCGGCAGAAAGTTGGCCCACAGCAACAACGTCTGCGGCGTCACGATCGGCGGTGACAGATTGGCCTCAAGAAAGGCCTTCAACCTCGCATGCGGTGCCAGCTCTCGCCCTTCTATCGTGTCGGAGGCATCGGACAGCAGGCGCTCCAGAAAGCGGCGATAGGCCGCGTAGAGCATGTTGTCCTTGCCTTCGAAATAGAAGCGGATCAACCCATTCGAGACACCGGCATATTCGGCGACACGCCGCACTGTCGTGCGCGAGATTCCCTCGCTGGCAATGCAGGTCAGGGTCGCTTCGATCAGGTCATCCTCTCGGGCATTGTTGTCTCGACGACTGGCCATGGAACGTGAATTACCCCTCGCGCAGAATCGGATTGGTCAGGCAGGTGGGGCCACCTTCGCATGCCATGCACAGGGCGTCACCTTCAAAAGTGCGCACACGCACGCCGGCGGCTTCCATCACGGCACGCGTGCCGGGGAAGCCATCGATCATCACGCAATCATTCGGTGCCAACGGCATGACATTGAGGCTCAGGCCCAGCGACTGATGGAACTCCTCTTCCGGGGCAATCACGAAGCGGATACCGCGCGCTTTCATCAAGGTCCAGAGTGCAGCAGGGATCAACTTGGGATGTACCAGATAGGTGTCATCCGCCAGCGGCGAGATCACCGACATCAGATGCAGGCAGGCCGCCTCGCCCTCCCAGACGGGCAGATCGAAGCCCAGCACCTCGATACCATGCGGATTGAGCAGCGCGTTGAGCTGACGCACGCCCTCCCGATTGGAGCGGAAGCCCATGCCGACGACAAGGGTGTTCTCATCCAGCCACAGGGTGTCGCCCCCCTCGATGGCCGCCTCACCTTCCAGGCGACCGATGACCGGAATGCCGGCCTGCTCATAGACCTGACCATGCCGGTTCGGTTCGTCCTTGCGCAGCGGCTTGCCCATCTGGAACAGCACGGCACCGGCACGCGTCACCACCGAGGCATCGCGGGTGAACATGGCATCTGACAGCCCGTCATTGGTGTCCTCCATCCAGACGATCTCGGCACCACTCTCCTCCACCATCTCGACCAGGGCCTGGTACTGACTGATGGCTTTCTCGGCATTGAAGTAGTGGTTGTAATGCCAGACCGCCGGATCGGCATTGCGCAGGCTGTCGCCAGGACGACGCATCAGGACACGCGTCATTCGAGCGGCCATTGAGTGGCAACCGAACCGGGAGGAGGCAGGGGTATTCGACATGGAGGAAACCTCATTTTGATGGTCTGTCAGTCGCAATTGACTCGAATGTTATACAGATGCATAATTTTTATACAGATGCATAGTTTTATACAGGCACATGACTTTATGCAACTGCATAGTCAGTACCCGAGTGCATAACAACAAGATCAATCAGAGGACTCGCGCGTGCCTCACTCTCCTGTCACCCCGTTGACCGATACGAATGACGATGCCGTCATCGACATTCGCGGACTCTGGAAATCCTTTGCTGGACGCGAAGTCCTCAAGGGCATCGACCTCACCGCACAGCGTGGTGACGTGATCTCACTGATCGGCAGCAGCGGCTCGGGCAAGTCCACCCTGCTGCGCTGCATCAACCTGCTCGAGACACCCAGCGACGGGTCCTTGCGTCTGCTGGGCGAGGACGTGGCGCTGCGGCGGCGCGGCCAGCGACTCGAACCCATCAATCGCCGACAGCTGCGTCTGCTGCGAGCTCGCCTGGCGATGGTCTTCCAGAACTTCAATCTCTGGCCTCACATGAGCCTCGAAGCGAACCTCATGGAAGCGCCGATGCAGGTGCTCGGTCAGTCCCGCGCAGAAGCTCGGGAGCATGCTCACCAGCTGCTGGAGCGCGTCGGGCTGTACTCCCACCGCCAGGCCAACCCGAGAACGCTTTCCGGCGGCCAGCAACAACGTGGCGCCATCGCCAGAGCCCTGGCCATGTCGCCGGAGGTGCTGCTCTTCGATGAACCGACCTCGGCACTGGACCCCGAACTTGTCGGCGAGGTGCTCGAGGTGATGCGCGACCTGGCTGCCGAAGGACGCACCATGGTCATCGTCACCCATGAGATGAAGTTCGCCGCTGACGTCGCGAACAAGGTCATCTTCCTCGACCAGGGCAACATCGAGGCCCAGGGTACCCCCGACCAGATATTCCGCTCCCCCTCTTCCGAGCGCCTCAAGCAGTTCATTGGCTCGATTACCTGAACCAGGAGAAGACCAACAATGAAGACCCTGTCCGCTATCGCATCTCTCGGAGCCATCGCCCTGTCTCTGAGCACCGTAGCCCAGGCCGACGTCGTACGTGTCGGCTTCGCCAGTGAGCCCTACCCGCCGTTCGCCACCCTGCAGTCGGATGGCAGCGTGACCGGCTGGGAAGTCGATATCGCCAATGCCGTCTGCGCCGCGGCAGAGCTTGAGTGCGAGATTGTCACCTCCTCCTGGGATGGCCTGATTCCGGCGCTGACCACGCGCAAGATCGATGCGATCGCCGCTTCACTCTCCATCACCGAGCAGCGCCGCAAGGTCATCGACTTCTCGGACAAGTACTACCAGACCAGCGCTGCCGTCATGGGTGCCAAGGGCGACGAGATCACACCGACGCCAGAAGGACTGGCCGGCAAGACACTGGGTGTGCAGTCGGCCTCCATTCATCAGACCTATGCCAAACGCCACTTCCCCGACACTCGAGTGCGTGAATACCAGACCCAGGATGAGGCCAATCAGGACCTGTTCGCCGGACGCATCGATGCCACCCTGGCCGACATCCTCGTGCTGGATGACTATCTCGCGAGCGACGATGGCGAGCTGTGCTGTGACATGAAGGGCAATGTCGCGCACGACGAGAGCATCCTGGGGTCCGGCGTTGGATTCGGCGTGCGCAAGGGCGACAACGAGCTGCTGGAGCGCCTGAATGCCGGTATCGCCGAGATTCGTGCCAGCGGGCGTTATGACGAGATCAGCAAGCAGTACTTCGACTTCGATATCTACGGAGATTGAAGCCGCCCTCGTCTCGACTTCGCCATACCGCATGAGGAAATTGCATGGCTGACTATCGCAACATGAGCATCGGCGAGCTGCTGTCGCTGACGCCGCCGGGCTGGGGAGGCGCTCTGCTGGATGGTCTGGTGCTATCGCTGCAGGTAGCGGCGAGCGGCTATCTGATTGGCCTGGTGATCGGCATGGCGGGCGCTGCGGGCAAGATCTCGGGTGGCCCCGTCACCCGGGATCTGCTCACCGGCTATACGACGGTGATACGCGCGGTTCCCGAGCTGGTACTGATCCTGCTGGTGTATTTCGCAGCGCCCGATGCCCTGAACCATCTGGCGAGCGCCGTCGGCCTCGGCCCCCTCGAGATCAGCCCCTTCGTCGCCGGGGTGGCCGTCATCGCTCTGGTGCAGGGCGCCTATGCCACCGAAGTCATCCGCGGCGCCATCAATGCCATCCCCAAGGGAATGCATGAGGCCGCACTGGCGCATGGCATGGCGCCCTTCACCATCCTGCGCCGCATCACGCTGCCATTGTTGCTGCCAGGCGCCCTGCCAGGCCTCTCCAATCTATGGCTGATCGCGACCAAGGACACCGCACTGCTGGCGGTTGTGGGCTTCACGGAACTGACACTGGCCTCGCGTCAGGCGGCCGGCTCCACTCGCCATTATCTGCTGTTTCTCGGCGCCGCGGGGGTGCTCTACCTGATCGTATCGCTTGCCTCCAACCTGCTGTTCAAGACACTGGAGCGTCGCATGGACAAGGGGGCCCACCATGGCTGAGCCCAGACTTCCGCCCCATCGCCTCGTCCTGATCGCGAGTGTCGCCGCCATCCTGGTGGCGATCGGCACCCAGATGCACTGGGAGTGGGTCGCCCAGTACCGCGGCGAGATCGGCAAAGGCATACTGCTGACGCTTATACTGCTGGTCTCCACCAGTGTGGCGGGCTTCCTGCTGGCCATTCCGCTGGGGCTGGCGCAGGCACGAGGGCCACGTCCGCTGGCGTGGCTGGCGCGGGGATTCTGCAATCTGATTCGCGGCACCCCGTTGCTGCTTCAGCTGTGGATTCTCTACTACGGACTGGGGTCTCTGTTTCCGTATATCCCCGGCTTGCGGGGCAGCTGGTTGTGGCCGGTGCTGGCAGATCCGTGGATCTACGCCTTCTGTGCCTTGACCCTGTCGTTCGCAGGCTATGAAGGCGAGATCATGCGCGGCGCCTTTGCCGGCGTACCGCGCGGCGAACTTGAAGCGGCTCGCTCGCTGGGCATGTCTCCCTTCAGCATTCTCCGGCGCATCTGGCTGCCCAGAGCCGTACAACGGGTATTGCCCACGCTGAATGGCGAGCTGATCATCCAGCTCAAGGCGACGCCTCTGGTCGCGACCATTTCCGCCATCGATACCTATGCCGTCTTCGGGCGTATCCGCCAGGAAACCTATATCGTCTACGAGCCGCTGCTGCTGATGGCCTTGATTTATCTCGTCATCGCGGGACTGATCACCCTCGGCTTTCGCACACTCGAGAAACGCCACGCATCATGAGGCCTGACATGCAACGCACCCTCGATATCCTCACTCGCCTCATCGCCTTCGATACCACGTCGGACCGCTCCAATCTGGCGTTGATCCACTTCGTGCGTGACCTGCTGTCCGAGCACGGTATCCAGGCGACCGTGCTGCCGAATGCCGAAGGCGACAAGGCCTCACTGCTGGCGACGATAGGGCCGCCTGTCGCCGGGGGCGTGGTGCTTTCCGGTCACACCGACACCGTGCCCGTCACGGGGCAGACCTGGTCGCAGGACCCGTACCAGGCCACGCTCAAGGAGGGGCGTCTCTACGGTCGCGGCTCGGTGGACATGAAGGGCTTCATCGGCCTTTGCCTGGCGATGGTGCCGCAGTTTCTCGCATCGCCTCTCAAGCGGCCGATCCATCTCGCCTTCTCCTATGACGAAGAAAGCACCTGCATGGGCTGCCTGCCGCTGATCGACCACATGCGCGAGACACTGCCCGAGGTCGCCGCCGTCATCATCGGCGAGCCGACGCAAGGCCGCGTGGTGTCAGCGCACAAGGGCGTGCACTCCTGGCGCACGGAGGTGACGGGCGTCCCGGCCCATTCGAGCCGGCCAGACCTTGGCGTCTCGGCCACCTTCTACGCCGCGCGCATCATCTCGGAACTCGAACGCACGGCAAACGAGCTGCGCACCAATGCCACCCCAGGGGAGCTGTTCGAGCCGCCCTTTTCCACCCTGCACGTCAGCGCCATGCAGGGCGGCAATGCCCCCAATATCATTGCCAAGGACGCTCGTCTGCATTGGGAGCTGCGCAATCTGCCCAGTGACCCGCCTGACGCGGTGCGTGCACGCTTCGATGACTTCACCGCGCAACTGGCGCGCGAGATGCAGCAGCATTCAGCCGACTGCCGCATCCAGACACTGGAGGACTATGCCTCGGTGCCGGCACTCACCCCGGAACCCGACGGCAAGGCAGAGGCGCTGGCCTTCGCCCTGACGGGACAGAGTGAACGCTGTGGCGTCGGCTTCTGCTCGGAAGCGGGCTGGTTCCAGGACCGCGGCTTCTCCACCGTCGTGTGTGGGCCCGGCTCCATCGCGCAGGCCCACAAGGCAGACGAATACATCGAGATGGCGGAACTTGAGCGATACCGTGACTTCCTCGCGCGCCTCATGCAGCACCAGTGCGCGGATTGAGCGCTGAGTAGAACGAATTTGCCGCGCCTGTAAGCCGCAAAAAAAGCCCGCCATGTGATCCACGTGGCGGGCTTTTTCTCTTTATCCCGCAGGATCGAGTCAGCGTGACTCCGAGGTCTCGTGGGGCGTATCCAGCACCAGCGACTCGGCCAGCGGCGTCGGCTCCACGCCTTCAGCTCCCTCGCCTTCTTCAAGGCGCTCCAGCTTGAAGCCGACCATGGCGTAGGCCACCGCCAGCGCCAGATTGATCAGGTTGAACAGCGCAAAGGGCAGGTAGCTCAAGGTCGCGACGCCCAGGGTGGCAGCCATGTAGGCGCCACAGCTGTTCCAGGGAATCAGCGGCGAGGTGATGGTGCCGGAGTCTTCCAGCGCGCGTGACAGGTTGACCGGCGCCAGGCGGCGACGACGGAACTCGGCGCGATACATGCGCCCCGGCAGGATGACCGAGATGTACTGATCCCCGGTCACCACGTTGGAGGCCAGGCAGGTGCCCAGCGTGGTGATGACCAGCGAACCGGCATTGCGTGTCGCGCCCAGAAGGCTCTGCACCAGACGCTCCAGCAGACCGAGGCGTTCGATCACGCCGCCGAAGGTCATCGCCGACAGGATCAACCACACGGTGTTGAGCATGCTGCTCATGCCGCCCTTGGAGAGCAGCGAGTCGATCACCTCATCACCGCTGTGGGAGACATAGCCATCGAACATCGACATCCACACGCCCTTGAGCAGCGCCATGGCGGTGGACATGTCCGTGACGCTTGCCAGCCCTACCACCGCCTGCGGCTGGAAGATGACCGCGAAGACGGCGCCCAACGCCGCGCCGATGAAGATCGCCGGGAAGGCGGGCATCTGACGCACGGCCATCACCAGCAGCACCAGGAGCGGAATCAGCAGGTGCAGGCCGATGTTGAACTGCTCGCCCAGCTGGGCACGCAGATTGGCGACCTGCTCCGGCGTCTGCAGGCTGGAGACGGAGTCGTGGCCGAGCCACAGAAAGCCTGCCAGCGCGAGCAGGATGCTGGGCACGGTTGTCCACAGCATGTGACGAATATGCGCGAACAGCGTGGTGCCGGCCGCTGCCGGCGCCAGATTGGTGGTATCGGACAGCGGCGAGAGCTTGTCACCGAAGTAGGCCCCGGAAATCACCGCGCCGGCGGTGATAGCCTCGGACAGCCCCAGGCCATCGGCGATGCCGATCAGGCCGATGCCGATGGTACCGGCGACCGTCCACGAGCTGCCCACCGACAGCGCCACCAGCGCGCACAGCAGACAGGCGGAGGCATAGAAGTACTGCGGTGCGATCACGTCCAGACCGTAGTAGATCATCGCCGGCACGGTGCCGCCGAGAATCCAGGTGCCGATCATCGCGCCGACCGCCAGCAGGATCAGGATCGCGCCCAGCGAGATCTGGATGCCCTTGTTGATCCCCTCTTCGATATCGCTCCAGCGATAGCCGTTCTTGAGACCGATCAGACCCGCGATCATCGCGCCGGACAGCAGCGCGACCTGATTGGGCCCCCAGGAGGCATCGGCACCGAACAGCACCACCGCCAGCACCAGCATGGCGATGACCAGCACGATGGGAATCAGGGCATCCAGCAGAGAAGGCGGACGATAGCCGCTGTCCTCAGCAGAGTTATCAGGGTGTTGTTGCATTCAAGACACCATCTTCAAGAAATGAGGACGCCGACACGCCGCGTGGTGACGGGCATGGCAGAAGACACGGAGAATGGGGAGCGGCGCCGCAGCGTCAGGCGGGGCATGCCGTCAAGGCCACCCCCTGCGCGTGTCGCCAGGCGATCTGGGGCGCATTATATCGACCAAGGTCGAAGACCGAAACGGTCAGGGTTTCAGGCATGCGGCAAGGTCCTCATCCATCAGGCGACCTCCACAACGCGAACGCCCCCGCCAGCAGGGCTGACAGGGGCGTTCCAGGGCGGCTTGCGAATCACGCCGTGATCATTTGCTGACCAGCTTGACGCGGGAGAAGCCGAAGCCCTCGAGTACCTCACGCAGTTCGCGGGCATTCTTCTTGAGCTCGACGCGCAGCGTGGAGAACTCGCGACGCAGCGGATATTCCCGTCGATAACGCACGAAGCCCTCGGCATTGCCGAACCGACGCTGATAGCGACGCAGGCCCAGCGCATCGCGACGCACGTCATAGCAGGCGCGTACGCAGAGCCCCAGCGCCTCTTCCGGCGGCGCCCACCCCGTCAGCACCAGCTTGCGCAGCCACGGGTCCGGCTTGAGCTGACCCAGCTTGCGGCGCGCCGGCAGCCCGAAGTGACGACAGGCCTGTTGATAGATGATCTCGGTGCCCTGCATCTTGCCATCCAGGCTATGCCCGGCGATGTGCGGCGTGGCGATGTCCACCAGCGCGGCCAGCTCGGCATCGATATCCGGCTCGTTTTCCCACACATCCAGCACGGTCAGCAGATCAGCCTGCTCCTTGAGGCGCTGCTTGAGCGCCGCGGTATCGACACAGCCTCCGCGGCCGGCACTCAGCAGCACGCTGCCGGGCTTCATGGCGCGGATACGCTCGGCATTGATCAGATGATGGGTCGGGTGCTCGCCACCGGTGACCATCGGGGTGTGCACGCAGATGACATCACACTCGGCGACCAGCTCGTCGAGGTCCACGAAGCGGGACTTCTCGGGGCGCTCATCGCTCTGGCCCTCAAGCGCGGCGCGCGGCGGGTCACAGACCAGCACCTCGGCACCCAGCGACTCGAGACGCTTGACCAGCCGTGACCCGACCTGACCGGCCCCGACCACGCCGAAGCGGCGGTCCAGCTGCAGGTCCAGCCCTTCCTGCTCGGCCAGATGCCACAGCGACGACAGCACGTAATCCACCACCGAGTCGGCATTGCAGCCCGGCGCGTTGGTGAAGTGGATATCGTTGGCCGCGAGCCATTCGAGATCGGCATGGTCGGTGCCGATGATCGGCGAGCCGACGAAGCGCACCCGCGTTCCTTCCAACAGCGCCTGATCCACGCGCAAGGTAGAGCGACAGATCAGCATGTCGACGTCCTTGAGGACGGCATTGTTGATCTCGCGAGTCGGCATGCAGGTCACCTCTCCCAGTTCGGAGAAGAATTCCTCTGCCAGAGGGACGTTATCGTCCACGATGATGTGCATCTGTTGCCTTTCCTTGCTGTGGCAATGAGTGTCGCTGCGGGTTCACGGGCCAGCATGAGCGCCTGAGTGACTTCACACCTTGCCGCAAGGCACGTGAAGATTACAATGGTATGCTTGCTTGCCCGCCGCCGTGCCATCTTAGGCGCACGCAACGGGCGTCACAAGCTCATGATTGAGTCCAGCCACCATCGTTTCGCCTCGGGAGTCACGCGTGATCATCCGCTGGGAAAGCCACCACGATTACGTTCTGGTCCATGTGCATCAGGACATGTTCGGCGACTGGATCGTCAGCCGCTCATGGGGCCAGATCGGCACCCAGTTCGGCGGATTGAAGCACGATCTCGCCGAAAGCCACGAGCAGGCCATGACCTGGGTCAGCGACCTCGCCCACATCCAGGCCTCACGCGGCTACACCAAGGTGCTGGAGGCCACGGCCGATAGCCCGGAAGCCGAAGACGCCATGCGCCAGATGTCGCTGCTGGAGAGCTAGTACGCAGCACGGTGCCGGACACGAAAAGACCGCCGCTACCCTGAGGTAGCGGCGGTCTTTTTGCACCAGCGTCAAGCGACACGTCTGCGCCTCTCAGCGCAGAAAGCGACGCCCGTTGCGCAGGGTGGGCCCCTGTGGCTCATTAACTGAGTCGTGCTCGGCTGGGGGCGTCATTTCGACACCCTGCTCGAGGCGCTGCTCGACGCCCTGCGCGCGCAACCACTCCGGCAACACCTCTTCGCCATCGGCCAGCGAATACTCCGCACCCGAGGCGCTCGCCAGTACAGGGATGCGCGTCGCGTAACGCTCGCTCAACTGCGTGTCGAAGGCGATCTCGACCCGAGTGAGCGTGACATCCGCCCCCAGCGCCTGCAGCGTGGTTTCCAGCCGAGCGCACAGATGACAGCCCGCCGTGGTGTAGAGCCACAACGGGACACTGGCCATCGCTCAGCCCTTCACATCGCTGGCGCGACGGATGCGGAAGACGTGGTGGATATCCGGACGACGCTTGAAGTCCGGGTCCAGCAGCTTGCGCGACAGGTCTTCCACCACATGATGCTGGCTGACGCTGTCATCCATCACGAAGCGACGATGGTTGTTGGAGAAGATCAGCGTGCCGCCCGGTGCCAGACTGGCCATCGCCAGGTCGATCAGGCGCGCGTGATCACGCTGGATATCCAGGGTGCCTTCCATCTTCTTGGAATTGGAGAAGGTCGGCGGGTCGAGGAAGATCAGGTCGAACTCCTCGCGGGAGCGCTCCAGCCACTTCAGGCAGTCGGCACGCACCAGCTGATGGCGTTTCTCGCTGATGCCGTTGAGCTTGAAGTTCTCGCGCCCCCAGTCCAGATAGGTATTGGACATGTCGACGCTGACGCTCTCGCTGGCACCGCCTAGCACCGCATGCACGGTGGCCGTCGCGGTGTAGCAGAACAGGTTGAGCACCCGCTTGCCGTCCGCTTCCTTGCCCAGCAGCTTGCGCACCGGACGGTGATCCAGGAACAGGCCGGTATCCAGGTAGTCCTTGAGATTCACCCACAGCCTGGCATCGCCTTCCTGCACCTCGATACGCTGACCGGAGCTGTCCTGGCGCGTGTACTGCGCCTTGCCCGCCTGACGCGTGCGTTGCTTGATATGGATATCGTTGGGCGAGCAGCCCAGTACCTGCGGAATCGCCGCCAGTGCATCCATCAGGCGGCGCTGCGCCTGACTGGCATCCACGGACTTGGGCGGCGTGTATTCCTGCACGTGCACGTGACGGCCATAGATATCGATGGCCAGCGCATACTCCGGCATGTCGGCATCGTAGAGGCGATAACAGGTGGTGCCGCTCTGCTTGAGCCAGCGCGCCAGGGACTTCTGGTTCTTCTTGAGGCGATTGGCGAACATCTGGCCGCCCTCGCTCAGCGCGGGCTGACTGCGGGCATCTTCGGCCACGCTGTCTTCATCGACCGCACGCTGACGCGCCGCCACATCGATCATCAACAGCTTGCAGTCGAGCTGACCGTTGCGGAAGGCGTACTGGCGATGTGCACGCAGGCCGAGGCGGTGGCCGAGATCCGGATTGCCGGTGAACATGCCCAGCGTCCAGCCGCCGAAGTGACGCTTCATGCGCTCACCGAGGCTTGCGTAGAGCGGCACCAGTGCCGGCAGCTCGCCCAGACGCTCACCGTAGGGCGGGTTGGTCATCACCAGGCCAGTGGTGGCGCCCTCGGGACAGGTCAGCTCGGCGACGGAGGCACCTTCCAGCTCGATCAGCGCCGGAATGCCGGCACGCATGGCGTTGGAGCGCGCGGCAGAAATCGCCTGCGGGCTGTGATCGCGACCGAACAGACGCGCGGTGACCTTGCGGCGTCCGGCAATGGCACGCTGCTCCATCTCTTCCCACAGGCCCTTCCAGATGCGCTCGTCATGGCGCCCCCAGTGGCGGCAGGCGAAGTCCTGGTTCAGCGATTGCGGCGCGATATCCGCCGCCATCAAGGCTGCTTCGATCAACAGCGTGCCGGAGCCACACATCGGGTCGACCAGGCTCTCGCCACGCGCCGCACGCGCCGGCCAGTCGGCCCGCATCAGCAGGGCCGCCGCCAGGTTTTCCTTCAGCGGCGCATGGGCGAGATCAGGACGGTAGCCACGCTGATGCAGACTGCGACCCACGAGGTCGATACCCAGGGTGATGTAGCCATTGTGCAGGTGCGCGTAGATGCGCAGATCTGCATTCTTGCCATCGACGGTCGGCTTGTTGCGGCCTTCCTCGAACATCGCCTCGACGATGCCGTCCTTGACGGTCTGGGCACCGAAGAAGGTGTGACGAATATCTTTCCATGTTCCGTGGAAATCGACGGCGATGGACGCACGATCCGGCAATTCCATCGCCCAATCGACACCCGCACTCGCCTTGCGCAGTTGCTCGCCGGTGTCGACGCCACCCACGCGAGTGAGCAGACGAATGATGCGGTTGGCCAGTCGCGACCACAGGATGGTGCGGTAGGCGGTTTCCTGGCTACCGTTGAAGTGTACGCCAGCGACGGTCGTGCCAGTCACCTCGGCACCCAGAGCCGTCAGCTCATCGGCCAGCAGCGTTTCGATGCCACGCGGGCAGGTCGCAAACCAGGTAGAGAGCGAGTTGCTGGGCGCGCGGGGTGTAGTCGCAGAGGTCGTATCAGTCATGAATCTCTCACCGGCAGGTGCCGGACTTATTCCTGTGAGTTGGCTTCTGGCACTAGCGATATTCCTATACGGCTGTCGACAAGCCAGAGGCAGTGTTCTAAAAACTATAGGTGTAGCTGCAATTCGGAAAGGTGACACGCCATGCGAAATCGAGGATCAAGGGACACGAGCCTCATTCGGGCAGCCTACCTGTGCCGCTCAGGAGATCGGACTTCCGGCACAGCAAGACAGTCGCTTTTTCACCATCACGCTCGAGCATATACAGGCAAGACCTTCCATCATCTCACACTCGTGACCTTTTCCGACAAGAATGGCCAACGACGCGAGGTGATGATGCACGAGGCCGGCAGTGCCCGACAGGGCATCGGCCAACTCTCTCACTCGGCATGTCCAATGGCAGGACAACCGCGGCCAGACAAGGTCTCGCCGGGTACGTCTCGCCATCACTGACACACAGTGCCGATGGGTTCTCACTTAGAGGTCATCCATGAAGAGACAGAAACGTGATCGCTTTCAGCGTGCCTATGTTCACGGCTACAAGGCTGGTGTCACCGGCCGTTCCCGTGATGATTGTCCCAGTATCGATGTCAATCTACGTGAATTCTGGATGAGCGGCTGGCGTGAAGGCCGCGGGGACCAATGGTCGGGAATGACCGGCGTCTCCGGCATCCACAAGAACCCCATGGTGCTCAGCTGAGCACCGCATGACGCCAAGGTTCATCATCCGCGACCAGGAGGTCATCCCATTTCAGGAAAGCGGCACGTCACGGAATGACACTGGCAATACGGCGCCTGGCGCCTTTCACCCCGCCGACGCAGCCTGATGCGCTGCCCAAGCGGATTCTCCGGCATCACGCCACCGGCTTCTGACATGTTACAGGGTCGGCTGGCACGTACAGAGAGGACTCGAGGTGTTCACGGTGAGTCGGTTTAGCGACATCACCCGGAAAATCCCACGGAAGTCGCCCAGCGACACGTCAAATCACCAGGGAGGTAACGCCTTATTTCTATCTTGATGACGCGCGGCACTGACAGGCAAGAGACGCAGTAGGCAATGGGGCCGACTCGCTTCACTTCCTGAAAGGCCGAGATGTTGGCGCTCGTGTCGTTTCAATCGTGGTATGGCTCCAGAAGAGGAGGCGCAGCAGGCGACGGCCTGCGAGGACGACGGTCCAGCGCGGAGCACGACACGGGCAAACGTTCACCTTGACTGCATCAGCAGGTTCTTTCCAGGCCTGCTTCAACCATCCACGCACCCGATGAGCTCAAGGGGCCAACCCCCAACCGCCGTTTCTGACGGCAAAAGCGCTTCGCATCGTGCACGCTGGCTGGACATGGCAGCCAACACGACAACGGCAGATCACGCATCACTTCCCTGCCGTTGTCATATCATCATTCACGCCGGTACCGAGGCCGCCTTCTGATGTCAGAAGGCGGCTTTTCTGTGTCTGCCCTTCCCCACTCGCCCCTCTCTTGAAGCGCCGTGAGTGGGAGATACCAGCATCACGCTGCGACGGAGCCCAGGCCGGATCACACCTTGATCAGGGTATCGGCCTTCTCCAGTGCACGCGCGCACTCACCGATCAATGCCGGGCCACGATAGATCAGCCCGGAATACAGCTGCACCAGATCCGCCCCCGCGGCGATCTTCTCACGCGCACTCTCGCCATCGGTGATACCGCCCACACCGATGATCGGCATGTTCGGCAGCGCTTCACGCAGGCCACGAATCACCCGCGTCGACGATTCACGCACCGGGGCGCCGGAAAGTCCGCCCGCCTCCTGCGCATGCGGACTACCCGCGACCGCCGTGCGCTCGATGGTGGTGTTGGTGGCGATGACGCCATCGATGCCGTTGTCCGCCAGCGCCCGCGCCACGAACAGGATTTCCTCGCTGTCCATGTCGGGCGCGATCTTGATCACCAGCGGCACCTTCCTGCCGCGCTCGGCATCGAGCTGATCGCAACGCTGGCGAAGCCCGGCCAGCAGCTGGCTGAGATGATCACCGAACTGAAGATTGCGCAGCCCCGGGGTATTGGGCGACGAGATATTGGCGGTGATGTAGTCGGCATGCGCATGCACGGCATCGAGGCAGACCAGATAGTCGCTCAGTGCATCATCCACCGCCGTGGTCAGGTTCTTGCCGATGTTGATCCCCAACACGACACCAAAGGCAGCACGCGCCTGACTGGCCTTGACCTTCGCGACCAGATGCTCGACCCCGGCATTGTTGAAGCCCATGCGGTTGATGATCGCCTGATGCTCCGGCAACCGGAACAGACGCGGCTTGGGATTGCCGTCCTGCCCTTTCGGCGTCACCGTGCCGACCTCCACGAAGCCGAAGCCCAGAGCGGCGAGCGCATCGAGGTGATCGGCATTCTTGTCGAGACCTGCCGCCAGGCCAACGCGATTGGGGAACTCGAGCCCCATCAGCGAGACCGGATCACGCGGCGCTTCACCGCCCAGACCGCGCGCCATGCCGAGGCGATGTGCCATGTCCAGCGCACTCAGCGTCACACCATGAGCTGTTTCCGGGTCGAGCTTGAAGAGAAGCGAGCGAGCAAACGAGTACATGATGATCTCCAGACAGCGGGCGGCAGGGTCGTGACGACAGCATAGCTGGGCGCGAAGTATACCCGAAGCCCGCGGGGACAGACACTGCGCGCCGGCACGCTCGCGCTGCTGTCGATAAAATCGCTCACGCCAAGGCCGGCACCATTGCTCATGCTCAGGGCAACAAAAAAGGGCGACCCGCTGGGCCGCCCTTGTGTCACACCCGACGGTGTCGGGGTCATGCCCTGCAGATCATTTCACGTCGAGTTGCTGCACGCGCACGGTGTAGTTGTTGACGCCCTGCATGGAAGAGCCGAACTTCTGACCGCTGACCCAGACGGTGTAACGACCCGGTTCCAGCACGGTCTTGAGGTGGAAGTCGCCCTGGAAGCCTTCGCCCTTGTCACTGGCGACGGTGTTGCCACTCTCGTCGAGCAGGCGCATCTGCAGCTTGTAGGTGCCTTCGCTGCCCGGGAAGGTTTCGCTGTCGATGGTCACGGTGCCGCGGTCCGCGACATCGAAGGTCATGACCTCGCCCTTCTCGAGAATGCGCACATCGGTGACGATCTCGTCGAAACGACGATCCGGCTCCGCTTCGGCCTCGGTTTCCGTCACGGCTGCACTGCCCGTGGCAGCAGCGGTCGTGGCAGCAGCGGCAGACGTCTCGGCTGCAGCAGACGCGGCTGCCGAAGTCGTAGCGGCGGCAGCGCCTGTGGCGGAAGCGCCTTCAGCTGCCGCATTGCCTGTCTCGGCAGCCTTCTTCTCGCGGGCAGCCTGTTCGGCGGCGGCAACGGTGGCCGGCTTGATGGTCGCGACTTCATCGTTGGCATCGACGAAGGCGGTACGACGGCCATCGCCATCGGTGTCGAGGAAGACCAGGCCGTTGCCGGTCTCAATGCCGCTTTCCTCGGCAGACAGCTTCTCGCCACTCTCGCTCAGGCCTGCGACGTTGATTTCATAGGTGTTGCCGCCCGACTTGCCAGCCCCCAGCTTGTCGGCGCGCACACGCAGCTTGTAGACGCCCGGCTCAAGCTCGGTATTCATGTTCAAGCCATCGGAAGCCCTGTCACCTTCTGCGGTGGCCACGACCTCACCCTGCTCACTCTCGAGCGTGGCTTTCATGGTGTAGGGGTCGGTCACATCGAAACTGGCGACGCCATCGATTTCGTAGCGTCCGGCTTCCTTGATGGTGAACTGGTGCACGCTGGTGCCGCCGAACAGGAAGTTCTGGCTGTGGGCATCACTGCGCGGCTTGAGGAACTTGGAGATGTCCAGCTTGCCTGCCGCTTCTTCTGCACGCTGCTGAGCGGGGCTGCCATCGGCCAGCACGGCCTGGGAGGCCAGAGTGGACAGGCCGAGCGCGAGGGCGCAGGCGAGGGGTAATGCACGATGTGACATGGTGTCTCTGCCTTGTTGTACTGATGCTTTGAAAACAGAAGCCTCCAGCGAGCGCCGCAGCGACTCCGAGACTTGAAATGAGGGACTGAAAATCAAGGACTGAAAACAGGGTCTGCAGAAAAGGATGCAACCATCAGGGCCTGTATCAGTCTCTGCACTGGTCGCCATTCAGCATACCAGACAGCTGACGACAGTTACCTTACCGCAGGCTTCAGCTATCACTTTTTTATTCATTCCTGACATGAAAAAGCCCTCACCAATGGTGAGGGCTTCTATCAGCGAGTCATCAGATGCTCGCCACTTGCGTCAGCCTCTTGCTGCCTCCGAGGCCGAAAGCATCAGGCTTCGCGCTTGGACTCGGCCAGATCGACCAGCTCGCGCAGGGCGACCGCGAACAGCGGGAAGCTCAGCTGAGCACCGCCTTTCATCTCGCCAAGCAGTGAGCACCAGCGGCTGACCAGATTCTCGTGGCTGGCCATCCAGCTGTCGACACGCTCATCGATCTCGCGCGGTGCATTGTCCTGCTTGAGCACGCTGACGGTCAGTGCCAGCTGCTGACGATCGAGATCGTCACGGAAGCTTTCACGTGCCTGCGCCTGCCAGCTGTCCTGCACCTCAAGGCCGTTGATCTTGTCACCGACCCACGGCAGCTCCAGACGATGGCCGATGCCGTAGAAGGCTTCTGCCACGCGATTGATCTTCTCGCCGGTCGCCTTGGCCGCCTCGATGATGCCAAGCCCTGCATAGAGGCTTGGGGTCGCGGCGATGGTGCTGGCCAGGGCCTCCGGCACGCCTGCCTCGACATAGCCGTCGCGACGCGCTTCCCAGTTCTCGCGGGCTTCGCCCTTGAGACGCTCACCGATGCTCTCGGAGAGCTGAGCCAGACGCGGTGCGAAGTGGCTGATGCATTCCTTGACGCCCATGGAGCTGCGCTGACGCAGGAACCAGCGAGTGGCGCGACGCATCAGGCGCATCAGGTCGCCCATCATGCGGTACTGCAGTTCTGCCGGCACCTGGTGATCGAGGGCCTCGATCTGGGTCCACAGCGCTTCCAGATTGAAGCTGTCACGCGCCACGATGTAGGCACGCGCGATTTCCGCCTTGTCGGCACCGGTGGTGTCTTCCAGGCGACGCACGAAGGCGATGCCCATGTGGTCGACCAGGTCATTGGCGATCTGGGTCGCGGCGATCTCACGCTTCAGACGGTGCTGGTACATCTCTTCCGGGAAGCGCTCCATCAGCACGCGCGGGAAGGCGCGCTCGAGGTGCTGCTGCACGTAGCTGTCATCCGGCACGTCAGAGGCGATCAAGCTGGTCTTGAGGTCACTCTTGGCGTAGGAGACCAGCACGGACAGTTCCGGCAGGGTCAGGGCTTCACCGGCGTTGGAACGCTCGATCAGCGCCTCATCGGACGGCAGGAACTCGAGTTCACGGTCCAGGGTACCGGCCGCTTCCAGCTCATTGATGAAGCGACGGAAGACGCCCATGCCTTCCTTGGACTGCTGCTCGGAGAGCGACAGTGCCTGAGTCTGGCGATAGTTGTCCTTGATCACCAGCTCGCCGACTTCGTCGGTCATCTCGGCCAGCTGCTGGTTGCGCTGCTTGTCGGTCAGGTCACCGCGGGCGACGATGTCGTCCAGCAGGATCTTGATGTTGACCTCGTGATCCGAGCAGTTCACGCCACCGGCATTGTCGATGAAGTCGGTGTTGACGCGCACGCCCTGCTGGGCCGCGGCTTCCATGCGGCCACGCTGGGTCAGACCCAGGTTGCCGCCTTCGCCCACCACCTTGCAGCGCAGCTCACGGCCGTCGATACGCAGGCCATCGTTGGCCTTGTCACCGACATCGGCGTGGGACTCGCTGGACGCCTTGACGTAGGTTCCGATACCGCCGTTCCAGATCAGGTCGACCTGCGCCTTGAGCATCGCGTTGATCAGCTCGTTGGGCGCCAGATGGTCGGCACTGATGTCGAAGACTTCCTTCATCTGCGGGCTGATGGCGATGGTCTTGGCATCACGCGAGAACAGACCGCCACCTTCACTGATCAGGCTCTTGTCATAATCATCCCAGCTGGAACGCGGCAGACGGAACAGACGCTCGCGCTCGGCGAAGCTCTTCGCGGTATCCGGGTTCGGATCGACGAAGATGTTGCGGTGGTTGAAGGCACCGACCAGGCGGATCTTCTCGGACAGCAGCATGCCGTTGCCGAAGACGTCACCGGCCATGTCACCGATACCCACCACGCTGAACTCGTCTTCCTGGATGTTGATGCCCATCTCGCGGAAGTGACGCTGCACGCTGACCCAGGCGCCCTTGGCGGTGATGCCCATGCCCTTGTGGTCGTAACCGTTGGCGCCACCGGAGGCGAAGGCATCGCCCAGCCAGAAGCCGTACTCGTTGGAGATGGCATTGGCGATGTCGGAGAAGGTCGCGGTGCCCTTGTCGGCCGCGACGACCATGTAGGGGTCGTCTTCGTCGTAACGCACGACGGCCGTCGGGGCCACCACGTCACCACCGGACAGGTTGTCGGTGATGTCGAGCAGTGCGCGGATGAAGATCTGGTAGCAGGCGATACCTTCCTTCTGGATCACGTCGCGGTCGGTGGTTTCCGGCATGCGCTTGCAGACGAAACCGCCCTTGGCGCCGACCGGCACGATGACCGCGTTCTTGACCTGCTGTGCCTTGACCAGACCCAACACCTCGGTGCGGAAATCTTCATGACGGTCGGACCAGCGCAGACCACCACGGGCGACCTTGCCGCCACGCAGGTGAACACCTTCGACGCGCGGCGAGTAGACGAAGATCTCGAACATCGGGCGCGGCTTCGGCACGTCAGGAATGCTGCGCGTGTCGAGCTTGAAGCTGATGTAGTCCTTGGCCTGGCCATCTTCTGCCGGCTGGAAGAAGTTGGTACGCAGCGTCGCCATCATCAGGTCGACGTAGCGACGCAGCAGGCGGTCGTCGTTCAGGCTGGAGACCTGGTCGAGCAGGCCATTGATGCGCTCGCGGCAGGCGTTGACGTCATCCTCGCCACCCTGACCCTGCGGGTCGAAGCGCAGGTTGAACAGCTGCACCAGCTCGCGGGTGATGTCCGGATGGCTGCCCAGCGCATTGGCGATGTAGGCCTGGGAGAGACCGAAGCGGATCTGCTTCAGGTAGCGCGCGTAGGCACGCAGCATCGCCACTTCACGCCAGTCCAGGCCAGAGCCGATGATCAGGCGGTTGAAGGCATCGGATTCGGCTTCGCCGGACCAGATCTTCTTGAAGGCTTCGATGAAGCTCTCGCGCACTTCGGAGAGCTCGACCGCACCCTTGCCGTGATGTTCGAGGTCGAAATCGTGCACCCAGCAGGAGGAATCGGTGCGGGTGATCTCGTAGGGACGCTCACCGATGACACGCAGACCGAGGTTTTCCAGCACCGGCAGCACGTCGGAAAGCGGAATCGGCTGATGCTTGTGGAACAGCTTCAGGTTGACGCCGGAGTTGTCGTCCTCGACCAGACGATAGGTGCTCAGGCCGACGGCCTGGCCTTCGTCCAGCGCACGCAGATGGCCCACGTCATAGACGGCGGTGCGCGGCGAGAAGTCGTCACGGTAGCTGCCCGGGAAGGCATCACGGTAGCGAGTCATCAGCTCGTTGGCCTGCTCTTCACCGAAGCCTTCGACCATGGCGGCGTGCAGCTCGTCACGCCAGCTGCGGGCCAGCTGAGCGATCTTGTTCTCCAGCGCGCGCATGTCGTACTGGCCCGGCTCATCGCCCTTGAAGCGCAGGATGAACTGGATACGCGTCAGCACGGACTCGGACAGATACGGCGTGAAGTCACCGAAGGTGGCGTTCAGCTCTTCACACAGCAGATTCTGGATGCGCACACGCAGGTCGGTGGAATAGACGTCGCGCGGCACGAACACCAGTACCGAGAAGAACTTGCCGAAGCGGTCTTCACGCACGATCAGACGCACGCGGCGACGCTCACGGATGTTGAGGATACTGGTGGCGGTACGGGTCAGCTCGTCCGTGGAGATCTGGAAGAGGTCATCGCGCGGATAGACTTCCAGAATCTGCAGCAGGTGCTTGCCGTTGTGGCCCTTCGGGTTGACGCCGGCGGCTTCCATGACGTCCTGCACCTTGCGACGCAGAATCGGCACGTTGCGCGGGCTCTGGTTGTACACCGTGGAGGTGTAGAGCCCCAGGAAGCGGCGCTCGCCGATCACGCGGCCTTCTTCATCGAAGCGCTCGACGGTGATGTAGTCCGGGTAGGCCGGACGGTGCACGCGGGCGTGGAAGGCGCTCTTGGCGAAGGACAGCAGCTCCGGAATCAGCACGTACTGATCGCTGTTGACGCTCTGCTGGTGACGGGACTGCTCGTGATAGCGCTCGAGGTCCAGCTTGAGCACGCCCAACTCGGAGCCTTCGACCTTGTTCAGCACGCGGGTGCCGTCTTCCTGCTCGTCGACGGTGTACTCGTCATAGCCCAGGAAGGTGAAGTGGTCGTTGCCCATCCACTGCATGAAGTCGCAGGCTTCCTGATGGTCAGCCTCGGAGACGGTCGGCGGACGGTTGTCACGCAGTTCCTGCAGCGCCTGGGCACCCTGGCTGCGCATGGCGTCGAAGTCGGCAACGGCAACGCGCACTTCGGCCAGCACTTCACGCAGGCTGGTCTCGAGGTCTTCCAGCGTCTCGGCGTCGTTGTGACGATCGACCTCGATGTAGATCAGCGACTCGCGGTGCTGCGGGGCGTTCTCGGCACGCGGTGCCGTCACGCGCTCCAGCTGGCCGGCATCATCACGTGCAACGGCCAGCACGGCGTTGTGGATGGCGTGAACGGTGATGCCACGACGGTTGAGCTCGATACGCACGGAATCGACCAGGAACGGCATGTCCGGGTGTAGCACTTCGATGATGGTGTGCGTCGACTGCCAACCATGCTTCTCGAAGTCCGGGTTGTAGGCACGCACCTTGGGAGCCTCGAGGCTCTGCAGGAAGTGCCATACGGCCAGGGTGGAACCGTAGAGGTCATCCAGCTTGCGCTCGGCCATGTCCTCGAAGGAGGCCGTTGCGTGATAGTCGCGCGCAAACGCCGCGATCACGTCCACCTTGTCCTTGGGAAGTCGCTTGTCCAGCTGCTCTTCGAGCTGCGCAAGAAATTCCTGCTTGCCGTCCGTCGCCACGTGTAGCATCAATCACCTCGACTGACCTGATGGATGTATCAGGGAAAATAGTCATAGAGAGTCTGCGCCGGCCAAAAAGGCGTTGCAGCACAGACTCATGCAGTGCATCACAGACTAGCGCAGTCTGCGCCTCTGCCCCATGCCTGTTCCATATTGGTCATGCAGCATTACATCTGTGCATCGGGTATTGACTTGGCGGTCCGCGCATGAAACGAAAGTCTAACTCGAGTGACTGTCATGTGCGCAAAAAAGCCCCGTCGTCCCCTACCTGACAGGTAGATGACGACGGGGCTCTGGTTTTTCAAACGATTGGCGCGATGCCTCGCTCATGCGGGCGCGACATCGGCTGTCGGTTTGAAGATGCGCTTATCTGCGAACCAGATAGACACCGCATTCGAGGTGGTCGGTATACGGGAACTGATCGAACAGCGCGAAGCGTTCGATACGGTGCGTGCGACACAGTACTTCAAGGTTGTCGATCAGCGTCTGCGGGTTGCAGGAGATATAGACGATGCGCTCGTAGCGCGCGGTCTGCTCGCAGCTGTCGGCATCGAGGCCGGCACGCGGCGGATCGACCAGCACGGTGCGGAAGTCGTGGTTGTCGAGGTCCATCTCCGCGACACGACGGCCCGCCTTCTCGCCCGCCAGCGCCAGCGAGAAGTCCTCGGCCGACATGCGCGCCACCTGGGCATTGTCGATGCTATTGGCCGCCAGGTTGACCTGCGCCGAGGCCACGGAAGTGCGCGAGATCTCGGTAGCCAGCACGCGGCGGAAGTTCTCGGCCAGCGCGATGGTGAAGTTGCCGTTGCCGCAGTAGAGTTCGACCAGATCGCCCTGCTCACGGCCTTCCGCCTGCGCCTTGTCAGGATGGGTCACGTCACGCGCCCAGCTGAGCATCGAGCGGCAGATCTCGGCATTGGGCTGGGTGAAGCTGTTCTCGACCTGCTGATAGACGTACTCGCGGCCATCGACCTCGAGACGCTCGAAGACGTGATCGCGCGTCAGCACGATATGCTGCTTGCGCGAACGCCCGATGATCATGATGTCGAGCTCTTCTTCCAGCGCGCGTGCCTCGGCTTCCCAGTCTTCGCCGAGCTTGCGATGGTAGATCAGCGTGACCAGTGCCTCGCCGCTCAGGGTAGTGAGGAACTCGCACTGGAACAGACGCTCGCGCAGCACCGGGCTTGCCTTGAGGCGCTCACGCAGCAGCGGCATCAACTCATTGATGCGCTGGCTGGCGACCGGGAAGTCGTCCATGCGCACGACCGTCTTCTTCTTGTTGCCCTCGTCGTCGAACTCGACCTCGAACATCGCGTAATAGAGGTCATCATCCTCGTGCCAGATACGGAACTCGCAACGCATGCGGTAATGGCTGGGCGGCGAGGGAAATACCTCGAGTTCCGGCGCATCGAAGGCAGCGAAACGTGCGCGGGTCTGCTCAGCCTTCTCGGCGAGCTGCTGTTCATACTGACTGGGATCGACGACGGCGATGGCCACACTGACTCCTGCCTGCGGGCATACCGCAGCACTGAAACGATGAGCAAAGGGACGCGGGGACGTCATGGTGAACCATGCCGATCACGTCCATTCAAAGGTTGGGCGCGCTAGCCTACCATCGGCAGCGCGAAGCTCAAGCGCCAAATGGCGGGCCAAGGCGGGAGCAGGCAGGTGCAAGGGGGCCGCGAGAGTCAACGCCCCTGCCCCTCAGTCGTCGAACGACAGCGCCTGCGGCGCGGCAAAACCCTGACTGGCCAGCGCCGTGGCCAGCCCCGGCTGCCGGGCATCCGTCGCCAGCGCCAGGTGCTCACGCGGTACTGGTTGAACCGCTTGAGCGGCTTGCTGTTCAGCCGCTTGCGCCGCAGTGCCAAGCGCCAGCACCTCCGCCACGCGGCGGGCGATTGCCGCGCCGGAATCCACCAACGCCACCCGAGACTCGCCCAGCACCTGCGAGATGTCGGCACCGAGCAGCGGGAAATGCGTGCAGCCGAGAATCACCACTTCCAGTGCTTCAACCGCCGCCAGATCAGCCAGACTGGCCGCCACCACCTCGGGGCGCGCCGGCTCACCGCGCAGACGCCGCTCGGCCTCCGCGACCAGCGGATCGGCCGCGACGCGAATCACGCGACAGTCGGCGGCGAAGTCACGGATCAGCTGCTCGGTGTAGGCGCGACGCACCGTGGCGGACGTCGCCAGCAACGCGAAGACCGGCGGCTCGCCCTCCTCACGACGTGCTGCGCTCTGGCGCGCATGTGCCAACGCCGCCGCCGGCTTGATGGCGGGCACGGTACCGATCACCGGAATCGACAGCGCTGCGCGCAGCGCCGTCAGCGCCAGAGTGCTGGCGGTATTGCAGGCGACCACCAACGCCCGTGCCCCGCTTGCCTCGACGGCCGCCACGCACACCTGAACGATGCGCGGTATCAACCAGTCATCCGGCTTGGTTCCATAAGGTAGCGCGGCGTTGTCACAGACATAGGCGAGCGACAGCTGCGGCCACTGGCGGCGAATCTCGGCGGCGACGGACAGCCCGCCGACGCCGGAATCGAAGACCAGTACCGGGGCGGAGGAACAGGAAGCGAAGGCAGGCGTGTCGCCTGGGCAGGCAGGGCTCATCGGCAGATACCGCTGGCGACAATCATCATGGAGACGGGTGACTCGAACAGACGGGACAAGGGCGCGGAGTCTATCACGGCCGCAGACCCGGCTTCACAGCCTCGAGCGGTGACAGATCACGCTGCCCGGCATCATTCACGGCCGTGGTGTCGCGGACGGCTGCCGATGACGTGGCGAGCACGTCGGGCATCATCGTATGGCCAATCCGGGCGAAGTGCTCACACAGCACCTCGATCAATGCCCGCAGGCGTGCCGGCTGCATGTCGCGCTCGGCATAGACCAGATGAATATCCACCGGCGCGCACCAGTAGTCGACAAGCAGCGGCACCAGGCGGCCATTGGTGACGTCATTGGCCACCAGGAAATCCGGCTTGCAGGTAATGCCGATGCCCTGGGCAGCGGCCTCGACCAGCCCGCGCCCGCTGTCGCAGCTGAAGGTCGGCGACAGGCGGATCTTGCGTGGCCGCCCGTCGACCATGAAGCTCCACACCGGCCCTTCGCGCTGCTGGGTGTAATTCAGGCAGCGGTGATGGGCGAGGTCTTCCGGCACCTCGGGCGTGCCATTCTCGGCCAGGTAACCGGGGCTGGCATAGACCCCGACCTGGGTACCCGCCAGCCGGCGCGCGATCAGACTGGAATCAGACAGCGCACCGGCGCGAATCACCAGTTCATAATCCTCGGCCATGAGATCGACATGGCGATCCTCCAGGCGCAGGTCGAGCTCGACATAGGGGTAGGTCTGGCGGAAATGCGCCAGGGCCGGCATCAGACACTGGATGCTGAAATCCATCGGCGCCGACATCTTCAAGCGCCCCCGAACCTCGCCCTGACGCTCGCCAAGACTGTCTTCCAGCGCCTGAAGGTCATTGAGCACACGACAGGCGCCCGCCAGGAAATGCTCGCCCTCGGCGGTCAGCTGCAGACTGCGCGTGGTGCGCATCAGCAGGCGAACGCCCAGCTCGGCTTCCAGGCGCGAGATCTGCTTGCTGACCATGCCGTTGGATAGCCCCAGCTGACGAGCACCGCCCGCGAAACTGCCCTCCTCTACCACGGCGCGAAACACCTGCATGGCAGTGAGTCTATCCATCGTGCGATCCCCTTTGCGATCAAGGAAAATGAGCCAGGAAAGTGAGACAAGAAAGTGAGCCTGAAAAGCGGGACGGCAAGATGACGACAAGTCCGCGCCCGGCGCGCCTATTTTACCTGCTTGGTGACGATGTAGGTGAAATAGCGATCGATGCCCAGCTCTGACACCAGCCAGTGATCGACCAGACGCTGATAGGCATCGATGCTGGCGGTCTCCAGCCGCAACAGGTAGTCCACCCCACCGCCGACGGCGACGCACTCGATCACCTCATCCGCCTCTCGCATGGCACGCTCGAAGCGCTGGAAGCTGCCGGCATCATGATGCTTGAGGTGGATCTCGACCCACACCGGCGTGCGCGGGGCAACCCCCTGGGAAGCGCCACCCTGCTGATCACTCAGGCGCTGCTGATTGATGATGGCGGCATAGCCCTCGATGATGCCTGCCTGCTCGAGGCGCTTGACGCGCTCCCAGCACGGGCTGACCGACAGGTTGATCTCCTCGGCCAGCCGCGACTTGGTGATGCGGCCATCGCGCTCGAGTATCGCCAGAATCTTGAGATCGAAGGCATCCAGTTTCGGCGCTGGCAGCGAGCGGGAGGGGCTCGCGCTCATGAGGCCTCTCGCGCCAGGTCGTCCACGACTTCCGCGATCACCGCCAGGGTGTCGCCCAGACTCACCTGGGCCGGGAAGCGCCGCGCCACCAGCACGCCATCACGGGCGGCGCGATATTCCACCGCCGCCTGACCGGCACGCCCCAGCGGATAGACCCGCGCCACGCACTGGCCCGCCGTGACCTGCTCGCCGAGTGCCACGCACAGCTCCAGCAGCCCTTCATGCTCACTCTGCACGTAACAGCTGGCATCCGGCATGTCGATCAGCAGCGGCGCGTTCGCCTGGCTGGCACGCTGGCGCTCGATGTCCTGCTCCAGATCCGCGCGACTGCGCTCGCGCAGCACACCACTGAAGGCGAGGAAGTTGTCGACGCCACGGTCGGCGATCGCCTGACGCTCCGGCGTGGTGGAACCGCCGCCGCCCAGCTCCGTGGTGACGAAGACCTTGCCCTGGCGCTCCACCGCGGTGTCGTAGAGTGCCTCGGCGTCCAGCTCGAACATCATCATCGCCGAGGGCGCCCCGAAGGCCAGCGCCCCGGCCAGGCTCTCGGCTTCCTGCAGGCGACACTGCTCGACGCCCAGCGACTCCTCGAGATAGTCGAGACGGTGCGAGGCCGCGAACGGCAGGATATCCAGGGTGCGGCCGCCGGAATGCAGGTCCAGCGCATAGTCGCACTGAGGCACCAGCACCCGGGTGAAGTAGTCGGCGATCTGCTCGGTCGGGCCGCCGGTGGGGCTGCCGGGGAAGCTGCGATTGAGGTTGCCGCCATCGAGAGGCGAACAACGCCGCCCGGCCTTGGCCGCCAACGCATTCATGGTCGGCACGATGATGACGCGGCCCTGCACATCCTCGGCAGTCAGACGTGCCGCCAGCTTGTAGAGCGCGGTGATGCCTTCGTACTCGTCGCCATGATTGCCGCCGGTCAGCAATACCGTCGGCCCCTCACCATTGGCGATCACGCTGATCGGGGTCATCACCGCGCCCCACGCCGACTCGTCAGTCGAGATCGGCAGCTTGAAGAAACCGTGCTGAACGCCATCAGCGAACAGATCGATGGTCAGACTGACGGGGGACTCTCGCATGACACCACTCCTTGTTATGGCGGGCTGCTGACACTTGTCGGCAGGCTATTTGACGAACAGCTGGCGCGGCACATCACACAGCGGCTCGGCACCGTTTTCCGTGATCAGGATCGACTCGGTGATCTCGAGCCCCCAGTCGTCCATCCACATGCCGGGCATGAAGTGGAAGGTCATGCCCGGTTCCAGCACGGTCTCGTCACTGGGGCGCAGACTCATGGTGCGCTCGCCCCAGTCCGGCGGATAGCTGATGCCGATGGGATAGCCGCAGCGTGCGCCGCCACGGTCGAAGCCGTACTTGTCCATCGCCGCGCCCAGCGCCAGCGCGATGTCACAGCAGCGATTGCCCGGCTTGGCGATGGCCAGACCACTCTCGATGCCTTCCAGCAAGGCGGACTCACCACGCACGAAATCGCGCGGCGGACGGCCGAGAAACACGGTACGCGACAGCGGCGCGTGATAGCGCTTGTAGCAGCCGGCCAGCTCGAAGAAGGTGCCCTCACCCTCACGAAACGGCGTGTCATCCCAGGTCAGGTGCGGCGCGGCGGCATCACTGCCGGTGGGCAGCAGCGGCACGATGGCCGGATAGTCGCCACCGAGAATCTCGCCCTCGGGGCCGATCACGCCCTCGACGCCGACCCGGTAAATCTCCGCGACCAGCGCACTCTTGGGCAGGCCCGGCTCGATCATCTCCAGAATGCGTGAATGCATGCGCTCGACGATGCGCCCGGCCACGCGCATGTAGGCGATTTCCTGCTCGGACTTGATCGCGCGACACCAGTTGACCAGCGAGTTGGCATCCACCAGCCGTGCGTGGGGCAGCTCCTTGACCAGCGACAGATGCGCCCGCGCCGAATAGTAATAGTTGTCGAGCTCGACCCCGACGACCCCATCGTGCCAGCCACGCTGCGGCAGGATGGACTGGGCGAGAAACTCCATCGGATGCATGTCCGGATTCTGTACGTAGTAATCCGGATACCACAGGATGTTGTCCTCACCCATCCAGCAGGTACGCAGCGCGCCGTTGCCGTCCTGACGACGCCCATACCAGACCGGCTCGCCGGAAAGCCCCAGCAGCACGCACTGGTGCACATAGAAGGACCAGCCGTCGTAGCCGGTCAGCCACGCCATGTTGGAGGGGTCGGAAATCACCATCACATCGATGCCGGCGCGCGCCATGGCCTCACGCACCCGCTGGATGCGCGCGCGATACTCGCCGATGGTGAAGGCCTGACGGCCAGCGGACAGCGCACGTGGCGTCCAGTCACTCTCGGTGGCCGGTGCCTCGCTGCTGGGCAAGGTGGCCAGGCCAGCGAAGGCTGGCTGGGGCGCACCAGTATGGGGCGGGAATTGACTCATGCAGCGCTCCTTTTCGATCAGGCCTTGAGGCAAGCAGCACGTTGGGGCGGAGCCAGTGGCCATACGCAGGGCCAGGCGGCGGGTGACCGACCTGCCAGCCACTCCGAGCTGACAATGCCTGCCTGCGCCGCGAGCGAACGATGCGCCCTGCGGGTCGGCAGGGTCGGCGTACATGCGTACATCCGAATTCCCCTCTGGATTCGAGTCTGTCACTCTGCCAACAACGGGTCAAAGGACGACTCTGGCACTGTCGCCCTTCGCTTGAGCCCTTGCAAGGCCTGCGCCATTGCCGCCCGCGAGCAGGCCATGCCCGCAAGACAATGGCGCAAGGCAATGGCGCATGGTGAGGCGACAACTCCAGGCCCTTTGCACAGAGCCACGAACAGAGCCTGCGAACAGGCCGGGACAGTGCAGCAATCCCGACCCGCCACCCAGCGTCCCTGAAGAGGAGAACAGCATGCGAATACTGGTACATCATGAACGCGCCGAACGTTGGTGCGATGCTCTGCGTCAGCGCTTGTGCGATACCGCCAGCACCAAGGGGTCGCGGCAAGGCGAGTCGTCGGAACCGTCATCCAAACAAGCGCCGCTGGAAATCGTTGCCGATGACGGCGAGATGCTGGGCGATGTGCTGGTGGTGTGGGCGCCGCCCGCGGCGCTGTTCGAGCGCCACCGTGATCATGACGTCAAGGCGATCCTCAATCTGGGCGCGGGCGTCGACAGCCTGCTCGCCAACCCGGCACTGCCTGACGATGTGCCGGTGCTCAAGCTGAGCGATGCTGGCATGGCCAGCCACATGCTGGATTACGTGCGCTACGGCCTGCTGCATTTTCGGCGTGACTTCGACCGCTACGCCAGACAGCAGGCGGACACCCAGTGGGCCCCGCACCGCGTGGTGCGCGCCCATCAATACCCGGTGGCGGTACTCGGGCTCGGCGCCATCGGCAGCCAGATCGCCGAATCACTGGCGGCAGACGGCTATCCGGTACATGGCTTCAGCCGCAGCGCCCACACGTTGCAGGGCGTGACCTGCCACCATGAGACCGGCGCAGGCGGCCGCTCGCTCAAGCAAGTGCTGGGTGACGACTCCCTCGGCCTCAAGGCGGTGATCAACCTGTTGCCCAATACGCCGGCGACGAGAGACGTGTTGAACGCCGAGGTCTTCCAGGCCCTGCCCGACGACGCCGTGCTGATCAATCCGGGGCGTGGCAGCAGCGTGGTCGAGGAGGATCTGGTCGCGGCGCTCGAGGAAGGCAAGCTCAGGGGCGCCCTGCTCGATGTCTTCCAGCACGAGCCACTGGCCGAGGACAGCCCGCTGTGGCACCAGCCGCGCGTGATCATCACGCCGCATGCCGCCGCGCCGACCCCGGTGGCCGAGGCAGCCGACCAGCTGGCAGACAACATTCGCCGCATTCAGCGGGGTGAGGTGCTGACCGGCATCAGCCGCGAGCACGGTTATTGAGCGCGCTGGCGCGCGGTGCTCAACCGGCGATCAGGCGTCACCGCCTGGCAGCCATCACAGCGGCAGCGCGGTGGTCGTCTTGATGCGCTCCATCGCGAAGCGGGCCGACACGTCGCTCAGCTCGTCGATGGTGTTGACCAGCCGCTTGTAGACGCGGTCGTAGGCATTCATGTCCTCGACCTGCACCTTGAGGAGATAGTCGTAGTCACCGGCCATGCGATAGAACTCGGTGACTTCCTCGATCTCCTCGACAATGGCCACGAAACGCTCGAACCATGCCCGCGAGTGATCGCGGGTCTTGAGCTGCACGAAGGCCGTCAGCCCCATGCCGATCAGCTCGGCATTCAGCAATGCCACCCGTGCGGTGATCACGCCACACTCTTCCAGGCGCTTGAGGCGCTTCCAGCAGGGAGACGTGGTCAGATGCACGGCTTCCGCCAGCGCCGCCAACGACAGGCTGGCATCGCGCTGCAGCAGCCGCAGCAGGGCGCGGTCCGTGGCATCGAGCACTATTTTCTCCATTACCCTCACCTCGCAATGAATTCTTGCCATGAAACATGGCTCACGCCATGACAACTGGCAAGTTTTGCTTGGCGGCTAGTCATACCATGAAAGCTCCTTCCTGCGACCGGAAATGCCGCCATGCCGACCACTGCCTTGCCCTCGACTGCGCCTTTCAGCACGCCCGCAGCACATCACGCCCCGCACGCGACTCAGCGCGAGCCATGGCGCCAACGCAGCCTCATGAAGCTTGCGGCCTTGAAGGCCGCCACCCCGGTAACCCCGCTGCTGGAACTCAGCCTGCGCGGACTGGGCGAGGCGCGCATCCTGATCAAGGACGAGCGAGCGCATGCCAGCGGCTCGCTCAAGCATCGCCTGGCGATGTCGCTGTTCGAGCAGGCCCTGCAAAAGGATTGGCTCACGCCCGGCGGCCCGGTGATCGAAGCCTCCTCGGGCTCCACGGCAGTCTCTGAAGCGTGGCTGGCACGCCGGCTGGGGCTAGAATTCATTGCCGTGGTGCCCAGGGGCACCGCCTTTTACAAGCAGCAAGCGATTCGTGGCGAGGGTGGGCGCGTGGTGGAAATCGAGGACTCCGCTCGGCTCTGTCAGCATGCGCAGGCGCTTGCCGACGACAGCGGCGGCCACTTCATCAACCAATTCCGCCATGCCGCCACGGCCGGCGACTGGGCAAGCGATACGAGCCTGCCTGGGGAGTGCCTGGCACAGATCGCCGCACGTGAGCTGCCCGAGCTGCAGGCGGTATTTCTCGGCGCCGGCACCGGCGGCAGCGCCGCCAGCTTCGCGCGTCATCTGCGTCACAAGCGCCATCTGCATCAGGAGGGGCATCGCGCCCGCGTGATCGGCGTGGACCCCGAGCACTCCGTCTATCACGCCTGCTGGCAGCACCATCGTGCCCACGGCACCCGTACGACCCGCCTGCCCGCCCCGCAGGCGTCCAATCCCATCGAAGGCATCGGGCGCCCCTGCGTACTGGAGGCATTCAACCCCGCCCATTTCGATGACTACCGACGCATTGCGGATGCGCGCAGTCAGGCGGCCGCGCTGTGGCTGGCCGAGAATGCCGGGCTTGAGGTCGGCCCCTCCACCGGCACCGCCTTCGCGGGGCTGCTCGAGAGTCTGGCGCTCAGGCGCGCTCGCGGTGAGTCGCTGGCCGGCAGCTGGTTGCTGCTGGCCTGTGATCACGCCGAGCGTTATGCCACCACGCTGGGCGATCCCGCATGGCGAGCCGCACAGCAATCGCGACTCGCCCCGCAGCGGGCCTGGATCGAAGCGCTGACCGCCTGAAACGACGCCTGTTTTACGTCCCCCCGCCTGAAACGACGACACCCCGCCGAGTGGCAGGGTGTCGTAAGGCAGATCCGATGCGATGGCGTGGCTAGCGGGGGTGCATCACACCAGCAGCGCCTGGAACTGACGCAGCCATTCCGGATGCGCCGGCCAGGCCGGTGCGGTCACCAGCTTGCCGGAGGTCACGGCGTCGGTCACTTCCAGCGACACGAACTCACCGCCCGCCAGCTTCACCTCAGGCGCACACGCCGGATAGGCGCTGACGCGATGGCCTTCCAGCGACATGGCGGCCGCCAGCAGCTGCGGGCCATGACAGACGGCGGCGATGGGCTTGTCGGCCTCGACGAAGTGACGCACCATCGCCAGCACACGCTCATCCAGACGCAGATACTCGGGGGCGCGGCCACCGGGGATCAGCAGCGCGTCGTAACTCTCGACGGCGATCTCGGCGAAGCTGGCGTTGAGCGCGAAGTTGTGGCCCGGCTTCTCGGTGTAGGTCTGATCACCCTCGAAGTCATGGATGGCGGTCTTGACGATATCGCCTTCCGACTTGTCCGGGCAGACGACATCCACGCGATGCCCCATCGCCTGCAGCGCCTGGAACGGCACCATCAGCTCATAATCTTCTACAAAATCCCCGGCAATGATGACAATGCTGGCCATGATGATCTCCTGATTGGACCCAACGTCTAGGTACGCGCCGCGCGCGGCGGGAAGGACAAGGCAGTTACAGAGTACCTATCCATTGCACATGAGCAAGCGCTGAAATATCGTCGTGGCCGCCTGACGGGCGTTGGCTTGATTGTGGATCACCTCAACATCATTACATCATCACGTGCAGTCGCCCTGCCCCGTCGCTGCCTGACCGCTCGACACCCCCATTCACAGGCCACGGCTCCAGTGCCGGTCTCGGGAGTCATCATGACCCTGCCATCTTCCGCCTTGTATCACTTCTCTCAAGCCCCCACGCAGCGCGGCGCTTGCACCGCCACACGCGCTGATCGGCCATCGGTATGGCAGCGCCTGTGCCGCGCAGGCCTGGGGGCGCTCCTGCTGTTGGCGGGCAGTGCCCAGGCGGCCAGCGATGAGGCCGCTGTCAGCCCTGACGCGCCCCTGGCGCCTGTCGCCAGCATCGCGCCGGTGCCCTTCACCGCCCACTACACCCTGGTGCTGGATGGCTGGCCGGACGTGCCCATCACCCAACGCGTCAGCCAGAGTGGCGAGCTGTATATCGCCAGCATGGAGGCCTCCATCAAGGTCGCCAGTGGCTATGAGCAGGGCCGATTCACGCTTGCGGAGGGTCGTCTGCTGCCCGAGGGCTATCGCTCCGGCTATCGGCTGGCCGGCATCGGCAAGGACTACAACCGGGAAGCGCCGGAGGCAGGCGACACCCGTCTGCCTGACCGTCAGAGCCTGCTGGTGTTGCTGAGCCAGCAGGTCGACAGCCAATGGAGCGAGCAGGCCTGTCTGGCCGCGACGCCCTGCTCACTGGATTATCTCGACCACAAGGGCCGCCAGCGCACCTTGATGTACAAGATCCAGGGCCAGGAAACGCGCCAGGCGGCACAGCGTACCTTCCGCACCTTGCGCATCGAGGCGTGGCGCAAGCATCGCGAGCACAAGCACTACCGTATCTGGCTGGCGCCGCGCTGGCCGGGCCTGATGGTCGGCCTCGATTACCTCGACTACGAGGACGTCATGGACAAGGATGGCAACCGCAACGGCGAGGTGCCGCCGCGCTCGGCCCACCTGACCCTGAACCAGCTGAGCAGCGCCCGCCAGTGATGACAGCTCCCGCCTCTAGCGCGGCTGATCATAAGCCCCGCTGATACGCCATCAGCAAGTCTCTCGCGCAATGATGATGGCGGGGTTATCCAGACTCCACGCCAACCGATATAGTAAGGCCCTTCGGCGGTATTCACCGCCAATCAATCACTTGCGCCGCCCCTGCTGTCCGGGTGGCAACGCCAAGGAAGGGTCATGCTGTCGGGTCTCATCTTCATTCTGCTGCCGCTGATACTCGGCTATCTGGTACGTCTCACCGATCCTGGCCGCCTGGCGGTGGTCAATCGGCTGGTCAATGCCTCCATCTATCTCATCCTGTTCCTGATGGGCATGGGGCTGGCGGCGCTGGAGCAGTTGAGTGTCGGCATGGCCGCCATGAGCGGTCAGGCGTTGACGCTGTTCGCCATCATCACGCCGCTGAATCTGCTGGCGCTGTGGTGGCTGTCGCGCCGCAGCCCGCTACGCGCCAATCCCACCCAGGCGGTGGATGGCGCGCCGATGACCCGCTGGCAGGCGCTGTCCGGCTCGCTGACCCTTGCCGCCGTGGTCGCGCTTGGCGTCGGCGCCGGCGTGCTGCTCAAGACCTTCGGCACCCAGCTTGATACCGACACCCTCGCCGAATGGGCGCTCTATGTGCTGCTGGCGCTGATCGGCTGCCAGCTCAGAAGCTCCGGCATGAGCCTGCGCCAGATCCTGCTCAATCGGCATGGCCTGGTCATCGCGCTGACGGTGATGGCCAGTTCGCTGCTCGGCGGGCTGCTGGCGGCACCTCTGCTGGCGCTGGAGTGGAATCAGGGCATGGCGATCTCGGCCGGCTTCGGCTGGTACTCGCTGTCGGGGATCCTGATCGGTGATCAGCTCGGGCCGATTCTCGGCGGCGCCGCGTTCTTCAATGACCTGGCGCGCGAGCTGCTGGCCTTCGTGCTGATCCCCCTGACCATCCAGCGCTACACGCCGCTGGCCATCGGCATCGGCGGGGCCACTTCGATGGACTTCACGCTACCGGTGATCCAGCAGACCGGCGGCGTGGCCTGCGTCCCGGTCGCCGTCGTCTCGGGCTTCCTGCTGTCGCTGGCAGCGCCGCCGATGATCCTGTTCCTGCTCTCGCTGAGTCACGTCTGATCCACCGGGCAAGGCTTGCTCCCGGGCTGCCTTAACAGGGACACTCTTGTCCTCCTTCGCAGCCGCTTGAATGTCCATGCCCTCTCAGCCACACAAAGCTTCCCGCCTCAAGCGCGTCACCCTGGCCGATATCGCCGCCCGACTGGGCGTCACCAAGGTCACGGTGTCGCGCGCGCTCAATCAGCCCGAGAAGGTCTCCGCCGCGATGCGCGAGCGGGTAACCGAATGCGCCCGCGAGCTGGGCTACATGCCCAATCGCCAGGCCGGCAGCCTCGCCAGCGGTCACTCGCGGCTGATCGCGCTGCTGATTCCTTCGCTCTCCAACGCCGTGTTCTCGGAGCTGCATCGTGGCCTGGAAGCCCCACTGGCCGCCGCGGGCTATCAGCTGCTGATCGGCCATACCGGCTATTCGATGCAGGAAGAGGAGCGCCTGATCGAGACCTGGCTCTCCTTCGGCATCGACGGGCTGGTGCTGTGCGGCAGTCGCCATAGCCCTCGTACCCGCGAGATGATCGCGCGTTCGGGCTGTGCGGTGGTGGAGTGCATGGAGAAGCGCGAGACGCCGCTCGACATGGCGGTAGGACTGGACCAGCACGCCGCTGGCCGCGCGATGACCGAGGCCATGATCGCGCTGGGGCATCGCCATATCGGTTTTCTCGGTGCGCGCATGGACCGCCGCGTCGAACAGCGCCTGGGTGGCTGGCGTGCGGCGATGGAGGCCGCCGGCCTGTCGCAGCAGGCGCTGTTGACCACCGATGCCCCCTCCAGCGTGCGCATGGGCGGCGAGCTGCTCGACGAGATGCTGACCCGCTGGCCCGAGACCCAGGCCGTGTTCTGCTGCAATGACGACCTGGCGGCCGGCGGGCTGTTCGAGTGTCAGCGCCGCGGCCTGTCGGTGCCCGACCAGCTGGCGCTGGCCGGCTTCAACGGCCTGGAGATGACCCGCGGCACCTGGCCGCCGCTGGCCAGCGTGGTCACGCCACGCCGCGAGATCGGCGAGCGCGCCGCCGCCCTGCTGCTGGCGCGCTTGAGCGGCGATCTCGACGCCACGCCCCACGGCCTGTGGGAAGACCTGGGCTTCAGCCTGCAGACTGGCGGTAGCCTGTCCTCGTAATAAGTGGCGGCAGCCTGGCGCCGTGAGACGTCTGGCGAGCGACTAGCGCTCTGGCGCGTCGAGGATCTGCTGACAGACACTCTCGACCAGCGCCTGCGGTGTGGCGCTGATGTCGAGGGTGTGGATGCGCCCTTCATCGTCGCCGGGCACCTCGAGCGTCGCCAGCTGGTTGTCGAGCATGTCAGCGCCCTTGAAGAAATGATCGGTTCGCGCCTCGAGGCGCTCCAGCAGCAGCTCGCGCGAGCCTTCGAGGAACACGAAGCCCAGCGCGGGGTCCCCGCCACGCAGTTGATCCCGATAACGTCGCTTCAAGGACGAACAGGCCAGTACCAGACTGCGCCCGTCGCGACGCGCCGCCTCGATCAGCTCGGCCAGACGGGCCAGCCAGCCGTGGCGATCATCGTCATCCAGCGGGATGCCGCGCGCCATCTTGGCCACGTTGGCCTCACCGTGATAATCGTCGCCATCGATGAACTGCGCGCCCAGGCACGCCGCCAGCTGCTGCCCGACGTGCGACTTGCCACAGCCCGACACCCCCATGGCCACCAGACGCACGCCACCCTGAGCGGCCAGAGCCTCTGACCTGGTCGGCATCGACGCGACCGCTGATGCTCCTTCTGCCTGCTGCTGCATGAAAACCCTCTCCCCCTGAATGAAAACGATGGCCCACCAGCGTACCCGATGTTGCCGATCAATCCCTTGTCCGGCGCCTCGGGACGGCAGTCGCGCACTGAGCGACTGCCAATTGACGGGCAGTCAGCTGCCAGACGCGACAGACTTTTGTCCCTCATGCACCTTTCGGATCATTGCGTAAGCGTTAATGTTACCGGTAACTTTCATCCTGCACGACCCACGACGCCTCACACAATACGCCTTTGGGCAATGGCCGATGATCACGCCGTTGCCAGCCGCAAGAGTTCGCCATCATGTCCCCAGATAGCACCCTCGTCCTTGCCGCCCTCGGTGGCATTCTGCTGCTGCTTTACCTCGTCATGCGCCTGCGCCTGCATGCCTTCGTTGCCCTGCTGGTGGTGAGTCTGGGGGTCGGACTGGCCACCGGCATGCAGCCCGACGCCATCATCGACTCCGTCACCAACGGCATGGGCAACACCCTGGGCTTCGTTGCCACCGTGGTCGGTCTCGGCGCGATGTTCGGCAAGATGCTGGAAGTGTCCGGCGGTGTCGATCGCATGGCCAACACCCTGCTGGGGCGCTTCGGCACCTCACGCTCGCAATGGGCGCTGGCGCTGACCGGCTTTCTGGTCGCGATTCCGGTGTTCCTGGATGTCGCCTTCATCATCCTGGTGCCGCTGGTCTATGCGCTGGCACGCCGCAGCGGCCGCTCGCTGCTCTATTACGGCATCCCGCTGCTCGCCGGTCTTGCCGTGACCCACTCCTTCATTCCGCCGACCCCGGGGCCGATCGCGGTCGCCAAGCTGATCGGTGCCGATCTCGGCTACGTCATCCTGTTCGGCGCGCTGTGCGGCCTGCCGGCGATGATCGTCGCGGGGCCGATCTTCGGTCGCTTCATCGCGGCGCGCATCGACGCCAGGATCCCGGATTACATGGAAAATACCGGCAGCGTGATGAGCGATGAAGAGGTCAATCAGCGCGCCCCGGGCTTCGGTCTGATCCTGTCCATCGTGCTGCTGCCGCTGGCGCTGATCGTGCTCAACACCGTCTCGGGCTTCCTGTTCGGTGACGACAGCCCGCTGGTCGGCTGGCTGGGCTTCCTCGGCCACCCGTTCGTGGCGCTGAGTCTGGCCACCCTGATGGCCTTCACCCTGCTGGGTACACGCCGTGGCATGACACGCGAACAGGTGATGGAAGTCGCCACCAAGGCACTCGAACCCGCCGGCATCATCATCCTGGTCACCGGCGCGGGTGGCGTCTTCAAGCAGATGCTGATCGATTCCGGGGTCGGTGACGTGCTCGGCAACCTGATGGCCGACAGCAACCTGCCGCCGATCCTGCTTGCCTTCCTGATCGCCACCGCCGTGCGTGTCATCCAGGGCTCGGCCACTGTCGCGATGATCACCGCCGCCGGCCTGATGGCCCCGGTGATCGATACGCTGGCGCTGTCAGGCCCGGTGCTGGGGCTGGTGGTGATCGCCATCGCCAGTGGCGCCACCGTACTGAGTCACGTCAATGACTCCGGCTTCTGGCTGGTCAGCCGCTACTTCGGCCTCACCGAGAAGGAAACACTGAAGAGCTGGACGGTGATGGAGACCCTGATCGGCGTGATCGGCGTCTGCATGGCGCTGCTGATCGGCCTGTTCATCTAGTTTATCCCGTTCATCCAGTTCAACTATTTCAACTACTGAAATCTGGCCTGCCCGCGCGGTTCAGCCAGGCTGATAGAGCGGTTCATCCCGTCAGCAGGCGCCGCCCGCCAGGCGCACTCGTGAAAAGCTGCCACTTCGTGTGGCAGCTTTTTTCGTGGGGCGCCAATCACGCAATGGCAGATTGCGTCTGTTGCACGCTATTTCCCATTTTGGCATTGCGCCTGAATGGCATCATGCGATCATCCACCCATTCGTCTGCCTTTCATGGCCATGATCCACCGCCCGCTCTGACCGACGCCAAAGCGACTGGCCAGAAGACGGCTGCGCATCAGGCCAGTCACTTTTCGTTCGGAGTCCGCATGGACCATAGCCCTGAGACGCCAGCGTCGTCTTCCGCGTCGCCCGCCCCTGCCGGCCGCCCCGCACCCTCCTCGCGGCGCCTGATCTGGATGCGCCTGCTGGCGCTGATCATTCTCGCGCTGGCGATCGCGCTGGCCGCCTGGTGGATGAATCATCGCCCCGGGGCGCCGAAGCGTGCCCCCAGCGAGGCGCCTGCGCCCACGGTCGAGGTGGTGACGGTCAACCATGCCGCCAACGCCCCGACGCTTGAGGGCTTCGGCCGCGTGATCGCCGATCGTCAGACCACGGTCTCCACGCGCGTCAGCGGTCAGCTGGCGCCCTTCCCCGAAGGCATCGAGGCCGGCCGCGAAGTCCGCGAGAACCAGCTGCTGGCCAGCCTCGACCAACTGGATTATCAGCTGGCACTGCGGCAGGCCGAGGCGGATCTCGCCACGGCAGAGGCCAGCCTCGCCTCTGAAAAGGGCGAGCAGATCCGCGCCGCTTCGGAATACAAGACCTTCGGTCGCAACCTGCCGGCGGCCCAGAAAGCGCTGGTCCTGCGCGAGCCTCAGCTCAAGTCGGCCCAGGCCGCCGTGGAAAGCGCCCGCGCCAGCCGCGATCAGGCCAAGCTCAATCTGGCACGCACCGAGATTCGCGCCCCCTACGACGGTCTGATCAGCGAGCGGCTGGTCGGCGAAGGCAGTGATCTCAATGCCTTCACCGACCTGTTGACGCTGGTGGCCACCGACCGCTTCTGGGTGCGCCTCAATCTGCCGCAGGCAGACATGGAGTGGCTCTCGACCCACGCCCGTGATGGCCAGGGCACGCCGGTTCTGCTCTCGAGCAAGGCCTGGCCGGATGGCCAGCACCGCCGTGGCGAAGTGTGGAGCGTGCTGCCGTCGCTGGAAGACAACGGCCTGCTGACCCAGGTGATGGTGGCGTTGGAAGACCCGCTGGCGCTCAATGTCTCCGAGGAGGCGCGCGCCAGCACCCCGGCACTGCGCATCGGCGATGTGGTCGAGGCGACCCTGACACCCCAGCGCACCGCCTCGCTGATCGAACTGCCGATCAGTGCGCTGCGCAGCGGCCAGCAGGTCTGGGTGCTGACGGAGGACGGGCATCTCGAGAAGCGCTCGGTAGGCGTGCGCCATCTGGGCAATGACACCCTGCTGGTCGCCGACGGTCTGGTGGACGGCGAGCGCGTCATCACAAGCTCCCTGAGCAGCGTCGAAGCCGGCATGGCCCTGCGCGCGCGCGGCGATGCGGTGACGCCGACCGCCAAGACAACTGATACCGAGGCGGCTGACGACAAGACGACGGCTGGCGACAAGAGCACCGCCGCTGGCGACAAGAACACCACGGTTGCCGACAAGAGCGCCACGACCACCGGAAGTGACTCATGACGGCACAGTCGCGCCTCAAGGGCCCCATCCGCTGGATGCACGATCACGGCGTCGCCGCCAACCTGCTGATGCTGTGTCTGATTCTCGGCGGCCTGCTGATGTCCAGTCAGATCAAGAAGGAGGTCTTCCCCTCCTTCGAGCTCGAGATCATCAACGTCAGCGTCAGCTATTCCGGTGCCACGCCGGATGAGGTCTCCGAGAGCCTGTTGCAGGCGATGGAGTCCGCGGTACAGGACGTGGAGGGCATCGAGGAGATCACCGCCACCGCCGAGGAAGGCCTCGGCTCGCTGTCCATCGAGCTGCAGGACGGCGTCGAGACCATGCGCGCCTATCAGGACATCCAGCAGGCCATCGACAGCATCACCACGCTGCCCGATGAATCCGACCCGCCCGTCTACTCGCTGGCGGGCCGCTCGCGCAGCGTGATGGAGCTCAAGCTGCATGGCCAGACCGATGACCAGACCCTGCGCAATGTCGCCGAGCGTCTGCGCCTGAGCCTGCTCGACAGCGACGACATCACCAAGGTGGAGCTGACCGGCATCCGTGACCGCGAGGTGCATGTCGCGCTGGATGAAGGCGCGCTGCGTCGCTATGGCCTCTCACATCAGGATATCGCCGGTCTGATCGGCAATCAGGCGCTCAACCTGGCCGGGGGCAGCCTCGATACCCAGCAGGGCGAATACCTGGTGCGCTATGAGGCGCGTCGCGACGGCGCCGCCGAGTTCGCGCAGCTGCCGGTGATCTCCAGCCAGGAAGGCAATGTCGTGCGTCTGGGCGATATCGCCACCGTCACCGACGGCTTCGCTGACAGTGACAAGGAAGTGCTCTACGACGGCGAACCGGCAATTGGTCTCGACATCTATCAGGTTGGCTCCCAGACGCCCAACGAGCTGTCCGCCGCGACCATGGCGATGCTGCCGCAATTGACCGCCAGCCTGCCGCGCGGACTGACGCTGAGCGTCGAGGACGATGACTCGCTGGTCTACCAGGACCGCCTGGAACTGCTGCTCAAGAATGCCTGGATGGGGCTGGTGCTTGTGCTGGTGCTGCTGGGGCTGTTCCTCGAGGCGCGTCTCGCCTTCTGGGTCACGCTGGGCATTCCCACCGCCTTCCTCGGCGCGATGCTGTTCCTGCCGCTGGTCGGCGTGTCCATCAATATGATCTCGATGTTCGCCTTCATCATCGCGCTGGGCATCGTGGTCGATGACGCCATCATCGTCGGCGAGAACATCCACTCGCACCGCGAGCGCGGCGCCAGCATGCGCGAAGCCGCCATTCTCGGCGCGCGCGAGATCGCGGTGCCGCTGGCGTTCTCGATCCTGTCCAATATCGTGGCCTTCATTCCGCTGCTGTTCCTGCCCGGCTTCCTCGGGCTGGTATTCGGCATAATCCCGCTGGTGGTGATCAGCATCTTCGCGCTGAGCTGGATCGAGGCGATCTTCATTCTGCCCGCGCACCTGGGTCACACCAGCGAGAAGCCGATCCGCTGGCTGGCACCGCTGGACCGCGTGCGCCATGGCGTCCAGCACGGGCTCGAGCGCTTCACGCGTCGCCGCTTCCAGCCCTTCCTCGAAGGGTGCCTGAACTATCGTGGCCTGACAGCCATCTGCGGCCTGGCGCTGCTGGTGCTGGCAATGGCCTGGATGGCCAGCGGCCGCCTCGGCTTCTCGCTGATGCCGCGTGTCGAGTCCAACCGTGCCGGTGTCACCGCCAACCTGCCGGTTGGCAGCCCGATCAGCCAGGACCGCGAAGTGCGCACCCTGCTGCTGGACGCGCTGGAGCGGGTCCGCGAGCGCGACGACGCCCCCGCGATCTATTCCACCAGCGCCGAGATCGAAGGCAACTCGCTGAGCATCATCGCCAATCTGGACACCACGGTGGAGGACAACTGGTCGCCCTCGCAGCTGATCAGGGCCTGGCGTGAGGAAGCCGGCACCATCGCCAATACCGAGTCGCTGCTGTTCGAATCCGATATCGGCGGGCCGGGGCGCGGCGCGGGCCTCACCATCCGCCTCTCCTCGTCTGACAGCGGTGCGCTGATGGCCGCCGCCGAGTCGCTGGCGACGTCGCTTGAGGATTACAGCTCGCTGTCCGACATCGACAGCGGCCTGGATGACGGCAAGCGCGAGCTCTATCTGCAGCTCAATGCCTACGGCCGCTCGCTGGGACTGGATGGCGCCACCCTGGCCAACCAGCTGCGTGGCCCGCTGTCCGGCGCGACCGCCCTCAAGCAGCAGCAGGGTCGCAATGAGGTCGAGGTCAAGGTGCTGCTGCCCGAAGACCAGCGCGCAAGCCTCGCCCAGTTGGAGAACTTCGGCGTGCAGACCGGCAACGGCGTCAGCGTGCCTCTGGGGCTGGTGGCCGACATCGAGCAGGGACGCGCCGCGTCCAGCATCCTGCGCATCGACGGGCGCCGCGTGATCGAGGTCACCGCCAACGTCACCCCGTCCGACGCGGTCAGTCAGGTGATCACCAGCCTGGAAAGCGACGTCTACCCTCAGCTGAAGAGCCAGTATCCGAGCCTGAGCATCGGCTATGGCGGGCGTCAGGAAGAGACCGCCGACAACCTGGGGTCACTGCAGGTGTCGTTGCTGCTGACACTGGCGGCACTCTATCTGCTGCTGGCGTTGCCGTTCAGAAGCTACCTGCAGCCGCTGCTGGTGATGACGGCGATCCCCTTCGGCCTGATCGGCGCGGTCATCGGCCATCAGCTGATGGGCTATGGCCTGTCGGTGATCAGTCTGATGGGCATGCTGGCGCTGTCGGGCATCGTCATCAACGACGCCCTGGTGCTGATCGACTACGCCAACCGCCAGCGTCTGGCCGGCGCCACCGCGCGTGAGGCGATCATCATGGCGGCCACGCGGCGTCTGCGTCCCATCCTGCTGACGACGCTGACCACCTTCTTCGGCCTGGCGCCGATGATCTTCGAGACCTCGCGCCAGGCGCGCTTCATGATCCCGATGGCGGTCTCCATCGGCTTCGGCATCCTGTTCGCGACGGTGATCCTGCTGATCCTGGTGCCCTCGCTCTACCTGTTGCTGGAAGACCTGCAGCACAACCTGCGCCGCCTGCTGGGGCTGCCGCCCCGCACCCCGCGTCATGAGGAGCAGCCATCATGATGCCCGCCGTCACCGCCTGGCGCTCACGGCTGTCCGTGCGGCTGTTCGTGATCCTGCTGCTGACCAATGTCGTGATCGGCGGCAGCATCTACATGTTCATCTCCCACAGCATGGACAGAGGGTTCGCGGAGTATCTGGAGCAGACCCAGCAGGAGCGCATCGAGCTGATCTCGTCCGATCTGGTCAGCGCCTACGCCGCGGAAGGCAACTGGGACTGGATGAAGAGCCGGCGCAACTGGGGGCGCATCGTGCATTCCCAGGCGCCGCCGGACAGGTTCGAGATGCCGCCGGGCGCCAACATAAATCGCCCCCAGGACTACATGCTGCGCGATACCCGCGGCCAGCGCCTCAATGGGCCGCCGCGCCCCATCCCCGGCATGCAGTTCAAGGACCTGATACTGAACGGCGAGAAGATCGGCGAGCTGGGCTACCTGCCGGTGAGTGAATTCCTGCGCCGCGGCAAGGACCAGTATCTGGAGCGTCAATCGCGCAATCTGGCGACCATCATCCTGTCCTCCACCTTCGCCTCGCTGCTGGCGGCGGCCGGTATCGCCTGGTGGCTGGGCCATCGGGTGCGTGACCTCGCCAGTGGCGCCAGCCGTCTGTCGAGTGGCGACTATGCCACCCGCCTGCCTGTGCGCGGGCGGGATGAGCTGTCGCGACTGGCCGGCGACTTCAATGCGCTGGCGCAGACGCTGGAGACCAACCGCGATTCGCGCCAGCGCTGGGTGAGTGATATCTCCCATGAGCTGCGCACGCCGCTGGCGGTGCTCAAGGGCGAGATCGAGGCCATGCAGGACGGCATCCGCCCGATGAGCCAGGACAGCCTCGGCTCGCTGGAGCAGGAAGTGGACGCCCTCAACCGCCTGGTGTCGGATCTGCGCCTGCTGGCCCAGAGCGATGCAGGCACCCTGGAAGCCTGGCGCGAGCCGCTGGAGCTGGATGCCCAGCTCAGCGATAGCCTGGACGACCTGCGCGGCTGGTTGGAAGACAGCGGCATCCAGCTGGAGACCGACATCCAGCTGCCACTGCGCGTGCAGGGCGACATGCAGCGCCTGCATCAGCTGTGGAGCAACCTGGCCAGCAACACCCGTGCCTACACCGACTCGCCCGGCAAGTTGAGGGTCAGCCTGCTGCACGAGGCCGCCTCACCCGGGGATGGCGCTGGCCACCCAGGCTGGGCGGTCGTGCGTTGGGAAGACTCGAGCCCCGGCGTGCCAGAGGCCGAGCTTGCCCACCTCACCGAGCGCCTCTACCGGGTCGAGAACTCGCGCAATCGCTCCAGCGGGGGTTCAGGGCTGGGCCTGTCGATCGCCAGCGCGCTGGTCAGTGCGCATGATGGCCAGCTGGTGCCGGGACAGTCATCGCTGGGCGGACTGCGATGGGACATTCGCCTGCCGCTGTTGTCTACTTGAAACAGTCATTTTCATCTGCAAGGACTCTTGACCATGAGCGACGTTCACGCCGACACCACTGACGCCCGGGCCGAGACCCAGAAACCGCTGATTCTGGTGGTGGAAGACGAGCCCAAGATCGCAAGCCTGCTGTGCGATTATCTGGACGGCAGCGGGTATCGCACCTGGCATGTCGACGACGGCAACGCCGTCATCGCGGCGGTCAATGACGAGACACCCGCCCTGGTATTGCTGGACCTCATGCTGCCGGGCACCGACGGCCTGACCCTATGCCGTCAGCTGCGGGCCGAGGACAACCTGCTGCCCATCGTGATGCTGACCGCGCGGGTCGAGGAAGTGGACCGCCTGCTGGGGCTGGAGCTGGGCGCCGATGACTACATCTGCAAACCCTTCAGTCCGCGTGAGGTGGTGGCGCGCATCAAGGCCGTGCTGCGTCGCAGCCAGGCGCTTGATCAGACCCTCTCGCAGACCTCCGACAAGGGCCAGCTGGTGCTCAATGAGGAAGGTTGGCAGGCACTGGCCGATGGCAGCGACCTGGGCCTGACCGCGGTCGAGTTCCAGCTGCTCAAGGTGATGATGCAGTCGCCGGGGCGCATCTTCTCCCGCGACCAGCTGATGGACCACATGTACCGCGACCACCGCATCGTCTCCGAGCGCACAGTGGATTCCCACGTCAAGAAGCTGCGCCGCAAGATCGCCAATGTCTGGCCGGAGCGCGACGTGATTCGCTCCATCTATGGGGTCGGCTACAAGTTCGAGCCTGACGTGCTGGACTGATATCTCGCCTCACGCAGGCATCGAAACCTTTCAGAAACATGACAACCGCCGTCTGTGGTCACAGACGGCGGTTGCGTTTTTGTTGCACCCACGGTGCGAACTTGCTGTCCAACTGCGACGGATACTGTCATCACTGCCTAAGCGAGAGCCATTTACTGCTGCTCAAGCGCGGGTCTACGCCACAAGTGAGGTATTCGTCATGTCCCACAGTCCTGCCAGTCGTGCTCTCTCCCGCACTCGCCTGATCGGTGCCGGCGTACTGAGCGTCATGCTGATGGCATCACCGCTGAGCGTGACCAGTGCCAGCGCCGCCGATGTCTCGCTGAACGTGCTGCTGGATGGCATCAGCCTGAACGTCAGCCAGCGTGCCACCCTCGACAAGCAATATCGCTACTATCGCCAGCAACGTCAGGCCGCAGAGAGCCATCACGACGCCAAGGCGCTTGCCAAGGCGCGCAAGGCCTACCTGGCCGATGTCGATCGCGTCCTGAACCGCCATCAGACCCAGCGCTTCCACCAGCAGTTCGACCGCCACTATCCGGCGAATGCCCAGGCGAACGCCAAGGCGGCGAAGAAGAGCCACCACGGTGGCTGATGGCAACCGCGTCTGAGTGCCCCGGGTTGAAACCTGGCGTCATCACCTTGATCAAGGACTCAGTCCCTACTGGATTCAGACCACAAGATCACGCTGCAGAAAAGACACAGCAAGCCGTTGCATGTTCCGCCAAGGCGCGTTGCACGCAACCCCATGAAACGTTGCACAATGCCGGCACATTCACTGCTGATAATGCTCTTATCGCTTGATTCCGGCCCTTTATCTAGACACTCGGAGTACGCCATGAACCGCATTTCTCGCAAGCTCATCGTTTCCGGTCTGCTGACCGCCCTGGCACTGCCGATGACCGCTGTGGCCTCAAGCAACGACAAGCACCATGATGGCGCCGACCGCAAGGAAGGCCTCGACAAGATTCTCGCCAGCTGGCATCTCAGCGATGAACAGCAGCAACAGCTCGACGCACTCAAGCAACAGCAGATGGAAAGCCGCAAGCAGCTCAAGGAGCAGAAGTTCGACTCCCGCGAAGCGCGCCGCGACGCCATCCAGGCACAACGTGAAGAACACAAGGCCGCCCTGGCAGAGATTCTCGACGAGAATCAGGTCAAGGTGCTCGAAGCCTACTGGGCTGCCGGCAAGCCAATGCACGGCAAGCACATGGGCAAGCATGACGGCAAACGTCACGGCGAAGGCAAGCATGCTGACGAGCGTGGCGGCGAGCGCGGCGGCAAGCACATGGCCGAGAACGGCAAGCAGCGCATGCAGCTGATGGGCGCCCTGTTCGACAGCTGGGACCTGGATGACGATCAGCGCAGCGCCCTCAAGGACTCCTTCAAGTCCATGCGTGACGATATGGAGTCACTCAAGAAGACCGACTTCGACTCGCGTGAAGCACGCAAGGCCGCCTTCGAGGAACTGCGCAAGACCCAGCACGATCGTCTGGCCAAGGTGCTGGATGACGACCAGATCAAGGTGCTGGACCTGATGCACCAGCGTGACAAGCGCGGTCCGAAGATGGCCGACCGTCAGCAGCAGGAAGGCATGAAGGCGCTGCTGGCCAGCTGGAACCTGAGCGATGACCAGATGCAGGCGCTCAAGGAAGTCCGCAAGGAAATGCGTGACGAGATGCATGACAGCATGAAAGAGATGCACGACGACATGCGCGATGCCATGCAGGACGCCGACACCAAACAGGAGCGTGTCGCCGCCCGCCAGGAAATGCGCAAGGAAATGAAGGAGCAGCGCCTGGAGCTGCGTGAGGAAGGCCGCGAGAAACTCGCCGATGTGCTGTCCGCCGAGCAGCTCGATGCACTGGAAGCCTTCATGGCCAACGGCATGCGCCATCACGCTGGCAAGCATCATGGCGGCATGAAGGGCGGCGACATGAAGCGCGGCCCGATGCATGACGCCGACCAGTCTGAAGATGCCTGAGTCGGGCCATCACCCGGGCAGCTGAAAGCCGGCTGATCGTGGGTCCGGCGAGGTAAGAACCGGACGGTCGCGCCCCGGACGATCCACGCCCCAGACACAGCCATTCAGCTGCCCTGCTGACGTCACTTTCGCCGCCCCGGCCACGATTCTGTGGTCGGGGCGGCGTCGTTCTGTCCTTTTACCGACAGCGATTTTTCCAAGCACGACACCGCGCCTGCGAGGCTCTGCCATCGGGCCTCGCGACGACGTGATCGCGACACGAGGATAAGCGGAAGCGACAGTTGCACTGCCTTTTTCCCCAAAGGGGGTTATATTTTTATTGAACAATCAATTAAAATAATTCTGCAAGGCTTTGAGCATTACACGGCGTGATGATGTGAGTCGCGTTTTCCTGACTGCTGAGCTCCCCTCCGCTGCCGATCTCGACCGGCGGCAGCAAGACGGGATGCCTGCAACCGTCACAGGAAAGCGGACCCGGCAGATGCCGACGAGACTGACGCCTGCCATCCCGGCAACTTCAAGGGAGCAAGCGATGGCGACCGCCACGGACTCGCGAGCAGACACCGGAGTGACCCGCCCCTTCGCGAGAAGGCGGGTGACGTCCAGGGACGCCGAGTAGACGTTCGAAGTGATGAGAGCAGCACGATGAAGGCACAGCGTTCCCCAGCGCTCGGCCTGCCATCGTTCTTCTGCGGCCAATCTGGCCTGCAGAAAAGGGGCCGCACCACGGTGCGCGCCCGGCGTCTCTCATGAATTGCCCATCGGCATTTCTTGCTTGCTGCCCAGCGATGCCCCTGCAATCGCGTCGTCACGGCAGTCGACACTGCCGCTGCTGCAAGTTCCGCCCCGCGCGTGAGCTGAGCACGGCCCGTGCCGTTCGTGTCCGTCTTTTCCTGCACGCCACCCGCACTTTCTGCGGCTGACGGGCAGCTAAGCACCACGCACGAGTGAAACTTCCCCTGATAAGGAGTTGCTCATGCAGAAACCTGCTTCCGCCGAGAACGCCACGCCGTCCTCGAGTCGTATCAACCCGACGGTCTTCTACGGATCGATCATCGGTATCCTCGCCTTCCTGGCCTTCGCGATGCTGTTCACCGAACAGGCCGACGCCTGGATCGGCAGCGCCCTGGGCTGGACCATCGATACCTTCGGCTGGTTCTACATGCTGGCCATCGTCGCCTATCTGGTCTTCGGCGTGCTGATCGCCTGCTCGCGCTTCGGGCGCATTCGCCTCGGGCCGGACGATTCACGCCCGGAATTCTCGCTGCTGTCCTGGTCGGCGATGCTGTTCGCGGCCGGCATCGGCATCGACATCCTGTTCTACTGCATCGCCGAACCGCTGTCCCACTACGTGGCGCCGGTGACCGGTGACCCGCAGACCCAGGCGGCAATCCGCAATGCCATGGTGGAAACCTTCTTCCACTGGGGCCTCTCCGGCTGGGGCATCTATGTGCTCGCCGGCATGTCGCTGGCCTACTTCAGCTACCGCCACCGCCTGCCGCTGGCGATCCGCTCGGCCTTCTACCCGCTGCTCGGCAACCGCATCAATGGCCCGATCGGCAACGCCGTGGACATCTTCGCGATCATCTCCACCGTGTTCGGCATCGCCACCTCGCTGGGCATCGGCGTCATCCAGCTGAATTACGGCCTCAAGTTCATGCTCGGCGTGCCCGAGAACCTCGCCGTCCAGGCCGCGCTGATCATCGGCGTGATGGTACTGGCGACCATTTCCGTGATCACCGGTGTCGAGAAAGGCATCCGCATGCTGTCCGAATTCAACATGCTGCTGGCTACCGCGCTGCTGATCTTCGTGCTCGCCGTCAGCGACACCTCGCAGCTGCTCAACGCCCTGGTGCTCAACGTCGGTGACTACATCACCCAGTTCACCGCCAAGAGCTTCGATACCTACGCCTACACGCCGGGTACCGATGAGTGGATGAGCGGCTGGACGCTGTTCTTCTGGGGCTGGTGGATCGCCTGGACCCCGTTCGTCGGCCTGTTCCTGGCACGTATCTCGCGTGGCCGTACCATCCGTCAGTTCGTGTTCGGCGCGCTGCTGATCCCGCTGAGCTTCATGATGGTGTGGATGAGCGTGTTCGGTAATTCCGCCATCGACATGGTCGCCAATCAGGACGTCGCGGCACTGGCCACCGAAGCCCTGAACGCACCGCAGAACACCATCTACACCTTCCTGGAGCAGCTGCCCTATTCCACCATCACCACCGCCGTGGTGGCGATTCTGGGTATCGTATTCTTCGTGACCTCCGCCGACTCCGGCGCCCTGGTACTGGCCAACTTCACCTCCATCCTCAAGGACGTGAACCACGATGCGCCGATCTGGCTGCGCATCTTCTGGTCCGCCATCATCGGCCTGCTGACGCTGGCACTGTTGATGGTCGGGGGGCTGAGCGCGCTGCAGAGCGCCGTGGTGATCACCGCCGTGCCCTTCTCCATAGTGCTGATCTTCATGATGATCGGCATGTACAAGGCGCTGATGATCGAGGACCGCAAGGAGAACGTGCGTCAGGACAACAGCTGCGTCTACGAAGGCGTCGACTGGCATGAGCGTCTGGACCACGTGCTCGACTTCGCCCAGAGCGGCAGTTCCGAGGCGACTCTCAAGCGCTCCATCCGCCCGGCCCTCAACCAGTTGGCCGAGGAGCTCAATCGTCGCGGACAGGTCTCGAGCGTCACCGAAGAGACGCTGGAAGATGAGCCGCTGCCCCGCGTGACGCTGGAAGTCGAGTTCGAGGACGCCTCCAACTTCGTCTACCAGGTGCGTGCGGTGCGCCAGCAGACGCCGAGCTTCATCGACGCCAATGACGACTTCTACCTGCGTCTGGAAGTGCACCTCTCCGAAGGTGGCAGCGGCCAGGAGCTCAACGGCCTGTCGCGTGCCCAGGTGCTCGACGAAGTCGTCACCGCCTACCAGCAGCATCTGGCCTTCGTGCGCCACGATACGGTCAATGAAGCGCCGGCGATGCCAGGCGTGATCGGCAAGTCCGAACTGGACTGATCGGTGTTGGACTGATCAAAGCTGGACTGATCAGAACTGAACTGACCGAAGCTGGACTGAGCCGTCGCTGAGCGCCTGCGCTCGGCCTGCAATGCAAAAAGCCCCCGCCGGGAGACCGGCGGGGGCTTTTTGCGTCTTGCCTTGTGCGTTTGCGGCTTGTGTCCTTACCTGCTTGCCAGCGGCTCAGGTCGCGGCAGCGGTCTCGACCTGCTGGGCGCCCTTCTTGATCAGCGCATAGCCGATGCCCGTCACCAGGGTGCCGGCGACGATGGCGCCCAGGTACATCAGCGGCACGTTGATGGCGTTGGGAATCAGCAGCACGAACAGCCCGCCGTGCGGTGCCAGCAGCTTGGCGCCTATCAGCATCGACAGTGCGCCGGTAACGGCACCACCGACCATGCAGGCCGGAATCACGCGCAGCGGGTCCTTGGCGGCGAACGGAATCGCACCCTCGGAGATGAAGCACAGGCCGAGAATGAAGCTGGCCTTGCCCGCCTCACGCTCCGGCTCGGCGAACTTGGCACGCGCGATGAAGCTGGCCAGCCCCATGCCCAGCGCCGGCACCATGCCAGCCGCCATGATGGCCGCCATCGGCGCATAGGTCTCGCTGGCCAGCAGGCCGACACCGAAGGCATAGGCGGCCTTGTTGACCGGGCCACCGAGGTCGAAGCACATCATCGCGCCGAGCAGAATGCCCAGCAGCACGGCATTGGCCGAGCCCATCGATTCGAGGAATTCGGTCAGCGTCGCCATCAGCCCCGCCACCGGCGTGCCGACCACGTAGATCATCACCAGACCGGTGACCATGCTCGCCACCAGCGGGATGATCAGGATCGGCTTGAGCGATTCGATCGACTGCGGCAGCTTGACGAAACGGCTCAGCCCCAGCGCGCTGTAGCCCGCCAGGAAGCCGGCGATGATGCCGCCGAGGAAGCCGGCGTCTAAGGTAGAGGCTAATAGCCCCCCGATCATCCCGGGTGTAATCCCCGGTCGATCGGCGATGGAATAGGCGATATAGCCTGCCAGCATAGGAATCATTAATTCAAAAGCAGACTTTGCGCCGATCTGCATCAAAGCAGCGGCCAGTGAATTCTTTTCCTCAGATGCATTAATGCCGAACATGAAGGACAGCGCGATCATCAGGCCGCCCGCCACCACCATCGGCAGCATGAAGGACACGCCGGTCAGCAGGTGCTTGTAGGGCCCGCGCTTCTCGCCCTTCTGCTGGCTGCCCTGACCGCCCGCGGCGGTGGCGGATTCCACCTCGGCGCCTTCCAGTGCCTGCTCGATGGTATCGCGCGGCTTCTTGAGCGCGGTGCCGGTGGAGGTGCGCCAGACCCGCTTGCCGGCGAAGCGTGTCGGGTCGACCTCGATATCACAGGCCAGAATCACCACCTCGGCCGCGGCGATCTCCTGCTCGGTCAGCGCATCCTGCGCGCCCACCGAGCCCTGGGTCTCGACCCGCGTCGGGTAACCCAGCGCGCGCCCTGCCTCGCTCAGGGCCTCGGCGGCCATGAAGGTATGCGCCACCCCGGTCGGGCAGGCGGTGACCGCAACGATGGACGGCTTGTGCGCCACGTCTCCACCAGCTGCGCTTGCTGCGCCGCCGGCCGTCGTGCTGACAGTCGCAGCCACGTCGGCGATGTCCTTGGCTTCCAGCACGCGGGCACGGGCCTCGGCATTGGCCAGGAAGGCGGCGGGGTCCGGCAGCGCCTCTTCGATGGGCGCGACATGCACGCGCTTGCCGACGAAACGCTCGAGGCCGGCGCTGGTCATCGGCGACGCCGCGACGATCACCAGCTCGGCGGCGGCGAGCTGGGCATCACTCAACACGAGTTCACGCTCGAACTGCGAGCGCATGTCGATGAGGGGTTCCCAGTCGCGACGACGGGCGGCCTGCTCCAGACGGCGCGCCGCCAGGAAGCTGGTCGCCATGCCGCTCGGGCAGGCGGTAACGATGATGACATTCATGGGCGTGGCTCTCCGGCTGTCGCGACCTCGGCACTGGCCAATGTCTCGATGCTGGTGTGTTGTTGGAGGGTTTCAAGCTCCGGGGCGGCGGGATTGCCCGGCCCCGGGTGAGTCACGGCCTCGGCGGAAAGCGCCGCGGCATGACGCAGAATTTGTTCACGCATGGCCGCCGTGGGTGTCGGATGGCAGAGCACCCCATGCAGCATGGCGGCCAGCAGGGTATCACCGGCACACACGGTACTGACCACTCGCATGCGCGGCGGGCGTGCCCGCAGTGTCTCGGCGCCGGGGCTTGCCCACAGCACGCCTTCCGGACCGGCAGAGATCAGCGCCTGCTCGATGCCGTGCTCGACCAGACTCGCCAGCGCGCGCTGACGGGCGGCGTCGCTCTCCAGCGGCTCGCCCGCCCACAGCGCCAGTTCCTGCTCGTTGGGCTTCACGCCGCTGGGCGGCACCGCCAGACCGGCTTCGAGTGCCGTGCCGCTGGTATCCAGCCAGCAGGCAATGTGGCGGGCACGCACCCGCTGCACCAGGCTCGCCAGCTGCTCGCTGCTGACGCCCGGCGGCAGGCTGCCGGCGATGACGACGGCACAGCGCTCCGGGCTACCCTCGGCCTGCTGGCGATCGATCCAGCCATCGATGCGCGCCTCAAGCCGCGTGAAGGCAGCCTCATCGACCTGCATGCCCGCGCCGTTGATATCGGTGACACGGCCACTGGCCTCCCCGAGCTTGACGTTGATGCGGGTCGCGCCCGCGACGCGTTCGAAGGCATCACTCAGCCCCCACTCGGCGAAGGCGGCCTCGAAATCGGCCTGGTTGTCGGCGCCCAGAAAGCCGCTCAGCGTCACCGGATGGCCCAGTGTCGCCAGTACCCGGGCGACGTTGATGCCCTTGCCCGCCGCCTCGAGATGGTGGCTGCGCGCCCGGTTGACCTTGCCCGGCACCAGGCTGTCGAGGCCGATGGTCATGTCCAGCGCCGGGTTGAGCGTCACGCACAATACCGGGCAGTCGGCGGCCTGACGCGTCGTGTTGTCACTCATCACACTGACTCCCGCGGGCTGTGTCCATTACTGGCCGCACTACTGTCCGGATTACTGGCCGCACTACTGTCCGCATCAGCGTCCGCATGACTGGCCGCAGCGCCTGAGGTGACCTCGGCAACGGAAGGCTCGCCCTGCTCGAGCAGCGCTTCCAGAGCACTGCGCACATCTTCCGAGGTCGGCTGGGCCAACGCGACCCGCGCCTGCTCACGCGCCGTGGCCAGGTCCAGCTCGCGCACCCGCGCCTTGACCAGCGGAATCTGGCGGCTGGACACCGACAGCTCATCCACGCCCAGCCCGACCAGCACGCCGACGGCCTGGTCATCACTGGCCAGCTCACCGCAGACGCCGACCCAGGCACCGTGGGCGTGGGCGGCACTGACGGTCATCTCGATCAGGCGCAACACCGCCGGATGCAGGCCATCGGCCTGCGCCGAGAGCGTCGCATGGCCACGGTCGATCGCCAGGGTGTACTGGGTCAGGTCATTGGTGCCCACCGAGAAGAAGTCGACTTCCGGCGCGATGCTGGCCGCCGTCAGCGCCGCCGAGGGGATCTCGATCATCACGCCGACCTGCACGTCGCGCACCGGCGGCTGGCCATGTTCGGCCGCGTAGGCGGCGTCCAGCTCGGCACGCACGCGATCGACGATGGCACGCGCGCCACGCAGCTCGGCCAGGTCCTTGACCATCGGGAACATCAGGCGAATCGGCCGCGCCCCGGCGGCCGTCAGCAGCGCCCGCACCTGGGTCTCGAGCACTTCCGGGCGGGTCAGGGCGAGGCGAATGCCGCGCAGGCCGAGGAAGGGGTTGTCCTCACGCGGCAGCGGCCAGTACGGCAGCGGCTTGTCGCCGCCGACATCCAGCGTGCGCGCCACCAGCGGCCGTCCCTCGAGCGCATCCAGCGCCTCGCCGTACTGGGCGGTCTGGGTGGCCAGATCCGGCGCCTGCGGGTGCGCCATGAACACGAATTCGGTACGCAGCAGGCCGACACCCTCGGCACCACGCTCAACGGCGTCGCCGGCATGGGCGGTGTTGCCCAGATTGGCGACCACCTCGACATGATGGCCATCCAGCGTCGTGGCGGGTGCCATGCGCGACTCCCAGGCGGCGGCCTGGCGCTGCTCATGCCCGGCGATCGCCTCTTCGGCGCGCGCACGGCGACTGGCCGAGGGCATCACGCTGACGCGGCCTCGTTCACCATCGACGATCAGCTCGCTGCCATCGGCGATCGCCAGCACGCTCGGGCCAGCCCCGACCACCGCCGGAATGCCCAGCGAGCGCGCCAGAATCGCGCTGTGCGAGGTCGCCCCGCCCAGCGCCGTGACCAGACCCCGCACGCGAGTGGTATCCAGGCGCGCCACATCCGACGGGCCGATGTCCTCGGTCACCAGCACATGCGGTGTCTCGGGGGCGCTGGGCAGCGGCGTATCGGTCAGCACGCCGAGCACTCGCCGCCCGACATCGCGCAGATCGGCGGCGCGTTCGGCCAGCAGGCGATCGGCGAGGTTCTCCTGGGCGCTGGCGGCGCTGTCGATGGCCGACCACCACGCCGCTTCGGCGCTGTGGCCTTCATCGAGGCTCTCGCGCGCCGCGGCAAACAGCTCCGGATCGCCAAGCATCTCCTCATGCATCGAGAGAATCTCGGCCATCTCGGCGCCTTCGGCGCGATTGACCAGCGCCAGCAACTGCTCGCGCGCGGTCTGGATACTGGCCACCAGGCGCTCGGCCTCACGATCGGCGCCGGCATCGCTGCGCGTCTCGTAGACGAAGCGCGGCAGGCGCATCACCCAGCACGGCGCGATGGCCATGCCCGGCGAGGCGGCCACCGCGGGCACCACGCTGTCGGCGGCGGGAGCAGCCTGCTGGGTGTCGCGGGTGGCTTGCTGCTCGCTGGCCTCCAGCGGCGTGGCGGCGTCGGCGCGCCAATCGGCCAGCGGCTCTACCGCCTCCCCGAGACCGGCCTGCACCGCGCTCACCATCATGCTCAGCGCCGCCTGATTGGCCGCCGAGTCATCGCCGGAGGCGCTGAAGATCAGCGTCTGGCCGCGGCGTGCGCCCAGCCCCAATACCTTGGTCAGACTGGCGGCACTGACCACACCGCTGTCATCGCCTTCCAGTCGCAACGCCGGAATGACGCCATGCTGCTCACCGGCTTCGCGCGCCGCCTGTACCAGCTGCTTGGCCGGACGCGCATGCAGGCCGTGGGCATTGAGCAACACGACCTGAGCCAGCTGCGCCGTGGCGGACTCCCCCGACAGCCGCGCCAGCAGGGCGCTGGCCGACAGGCCCGGCAGGCTTTCGCCCGCGCCCTCTTCCAACAGCGTCAGCAGGCGCTCCAGCAACGGCTGATGCTGGCCCTGCTGAGCATCGACTGCCAGACAGGCCAGCGCAGTGATGCGCCCGTGGCGCGTCTCCAGTGCCTTCTCCGGCGTGACGATGGCCAGCGCCGAGCGGGTGACATCCTGCTGCGACTGCGCCAGCCACACGCCCTGCCCCAGCGCCACCGGTTGGGCGGCGAGCATGGCCGAGATGAAACCATCACTGACACAGCCGGCCTGGCGCAGGCGCGCGGCCCCCGCCAGCACCAGCTCGTCACGATCGCGCGCGGGGAAGCCGCACAGCAGCGTCTCGGCATCCAGGCGCGGCGGCACCACCTCGCGGCCCAGCTCGCTCAGCACTTCCTCGGCGGTGGTCGCCGAGGCCAGGCGCTCACTGACGCCATCGCGATCGAGCACACGCGTCAGCGCGCGCAGGATGTCGAGATGCTCATCGGACTGTGCCGCGATGGTCACCAGCAGGAAGACGCGATTGCCGTCGTGCCACTCCACGCCCTGCGGGAACTGCAGGACACGCACCCCGGTGGCCAGCACGGCCTCGCGGCTGTCCGGCGTGCCGTGGGGAATCGCGATTCCCTGCCCCAGGTAGGTGGAAGACTGGGCTTCACGCGCCAGCAGGCCCTCACGGTAGTCGGGCGTGGCGCGCCCACCGGCGACCAGGGCATCGGCGGCCTGTTGCAAGGCATCGCGCCAGTCGCTGGCATGGGCGGCGAGAAGGATGTCCTCGCGATCAAGACTGAGCATGGCTGGCTCCTTGAGGCTCCCTTCTGATGAGGAGCCTGGATGTTGGCGGTGCGCTGCAAGCGTGTCTTTCAGCTGCCGCGACACGTCACTTGGCGAGTTCCGACAGGGTAGCGGCGTCATGACGTGATGACGAGCGTGCTGAATCGTGTCACCTCAATAGAGCTCATGCTGGCCGTTTTCTTGCGCCCGATCAAGCGAACACAAACCGAAAACGTGCTTCTGGTGACTAGACATTGGGTGTAGAGCCGCCTGTGGCGCGGGCTCGAGAGGTGTCGAGCGAGGCGTGCCCGGCGCAGAGAGGATTTGCACCCGAGCCCACAAGTGCGCATCATTCCTCGCACATGGAGCACGCAGATCCCGTTCCCCCTTTCCAGCAAGGACAGTGGCATGACCCTGGCAGAAATCGCGCGTCTTGCAGGCGTTTCACGCACCACCGCCAGTTATGTGGTCAATGGGCAGGCACAGGCACGACGTATCAGCCCCCAGACGGTCGAGCGCGTCATGGCGGTGGTACAACGTCATCACTATCGGATCGATGCCCAGGCAGCCGCGCTGCGGCGTGGCGAAAGCCGCACGCTGGGCTTCATGCTGCCGGACCTGGAGAACGCCAGTTATGCCCGCCTGGCCAAGTTGCTGGAGCGCGGGGCGCGTGAGCGCGACTATCAGCTGTTCATCGTCTGCTCCGACGATGAGCCGGAAACCGAGCGCGAGCTGGCGCGCATGCTCAAGGCGCGGCGGGTCGATGCGCTGATCACCGCCAGCTGTCTATCACCCGATGACCCCTTCTACCGCGAACTGGCGCTGGATGGCTTCCCGGTCATCGGTGTAGATCGCGCGCTGGATACGCGCCACTTCGCCAGCGTGGTCAGCAACAATGAAGATGCCGCTCGCCAGCTGACCGAAGCCGTGCTGGAACACGCGCCGCAGCGACTGCTGTGGCTGGATGCCTTGCCGGAGATCGATATCACGCGGGCGCGCGCCAGCGGCATGCAGGCGGCGCTGGCGCACTATCAGCAGCGCTCCGGCAGCAGCGAGCTTGAGGCCACCACCCTGCATGCCGCGCGTTACGAGCGCGAGGCCGGCGCGGCGGCGCTGACCGAGCATCTCCGCCATTCACCGCTGCCGGACGCCATCGTCACCGCCTCCTACACCCTGATGGATGGCGTGCTCGATGTGCTGTTCGCCGAGGGGCCGCCGGCCAATCCGCCCAAGGCGATGGCCAGCTTCGGCGACGACCGCCTGCTCGACTTCCTGCCGCTGCCGATCCATTCACTGCCCCAGCGTCACCAGCAGATCGCCGATGCGACGCTGACGCTGGCACTGCAGGGCATTCAGGGCAAGACCACGCCCGGCGTGACGCTGGTGGAACGCGAACTGCGCCGCCGCCAGCACTGAGCTGATGTCTTAGGTGATGTGCCTGGCCGAAGGCGGCTTTGCTGGCGCCAAGCTGTGCTGGCGCCAGGCTTTGCTAGCGCCAGGCCTGACCGGCATCGTGGGCGATGCGGTGATCACTAATCTCGGCCAGCAGCGCCGCCACCGCGGCCTCGATGCGGGTGCGCGGCGTGTCGGATGCCAGCAGCAGCTCCAGCTGCAGGGCGGCATCACGCAGCAGGTCGTGATCCAGGGTGGCGGCGCTGCCCTTGAGCAGATGGGCTTCATGCTGCAACTGCTTCAGGTCCATATGATCCACCGCCCGTGACAGGCGCTGGGACTGCTGCTCTAGCTGCTCCTCGAAGGCCGCCTCGAGGGCCGCGATGCTGTCGGCATCCAGCTCATCCTGCAGCGCAGGCGTCGCAGCCTGTGCAAGCTCCGCCGCTGAGCCGCCAGATGTCCACGACTCCTCTGTGTTCATGCGCGTGTACCCCCCATCTGCCCCTTCCCGTTCGCCTTCGCCCTCAGGCTCACGCCGCTCGACGCGATCAGCCGCCGCCGGCTCACTGACCTTGTCTGCTTCAGCTTCAGTCTCAGCTTCAGCCTCGGCCTCTGTGGCACGCGCCTGGACCTCATGGATCATGCGACGCCGCGCAGCGGGAGAATCGAGTGATGCCACCAGTGACGCCGCACGCGCGAGTGCCTCACCGGTTTCCGGCGGTGCCTCGAAGTGAGGCGGCCGCTCAGTGGTAGGGGAATAGTTGATCGGGTCGAAGGGCTGGGTGCTGGCGAGGGCATTGACGCGCCATTCGCCGAGGTCCTGGCTGCCCGACTGCCAACGCGCCAGCATGCTGGCGAGCTGCTGGCGCCGGATCGGCTTGGACAGGAAGTCGTTCATGCCCGCCGAGAGGCAGCGCGCACGCTCCCCCGCCGCCACATTGGCCGTCATCGCGACGATAAGGCTCGGCGCACGCCTGTCACTGTGCTCCATGGCACGCCAACGCCGCGCCACCGCAAATCCATCCAGTCCCGGCATGCGCAGGTCGAGCAGCACCAGCACCGTATCGCGCTGGCGCGCATACCACGCCAGCGCCGCCTCGCCACTGTCGACCGTCGTCACCGTGTAGCCCAGGCCACTGAGCATGGAGTGGGCCACTTCGCGATTGATGTGATTGTCGTCGACCACCAGAACATGCTCGCCCCGGCTGAGCGGCAGGGGCGCGGAGGTGAAGGCCGGTCGCTTGAGCGCCGCGGCGCGTGGCAGCGGCAGCTCGAACCAGAAGCAGGCGCCCTTGCCCGGGCGTTGCTTGAGGCCCAGTCGCCCGCCCATCAACTCGACCAGCCGCCGCGAGATCGAAAGCCCGAGTCCGGTACCGCCGAAGCGACGCGCAGTGGAGGCATCGCCCTGGGTAAAGGGCTCGAACAGCTGGGCGGCCTGTTCTTCACTGACCCCGATGCCGGTGTCATCGACCTCGAAGCGCACGCGCCCCGCCGGCAATGCCTCGACCAGCAGACAGACACGCCCCTGCTCGGTGAATTTGAAGGCATTGGAGAGCAGATTGAGCAGCACCTGACGCAGACGCACCGAATCGCCCATGACCTGCTCGGGTAGCTGGGCGGAGCGGCGGTCATCGAAGACGATGCGCGTGCTGTCCATCTGCGGCAGCAGCAGGTCGATCACGCCATCGATGGCCGTGTGCAGTTCGAAGGGGCGTCGTTCGACGCTGAGCTTGCCGGCCTCGATCTTGGAGAAGTCGAGGACATCATCCACCAGCCCCATCAGCACTTCGCCGCTATCGCGCAGGCTGCTGGCATAGCGATGCGCACTGCTCTGCAGCGGTTCGGCCAGCAACAGCTCACTCATGCCGATCACACCATTGAGCGGGGTGCGAATCTCGTGGCTCATGGTGGCCAGAAACTCGGACTTGGCGCGACTGGCCTGTTCGGCCCGCGCCGCCTCGTGCTTGAGGGCCGACGACATCGCCAGCATCTGCAGACGGGCCTGTTCACGTCCGCGGGCCTGCAGCCAGACCTGACGGCAGACCATCAAGGTGGCCAGCAGCATCAGCGCCAGCAGCAGCAACATCAGCTGCACCAGGCTGTCGCGGCTCTGACGCTCGTGGGCCAGCTCCTCGGCCAGACGTGCACGTACCCGCAACAACAGCGTCTGGGTGGTATCGGCCAGCGCATCGCTCAGCTTCTGGAACTCCGCCGCCTCGCGACCCTCGGGCCCCAGCACCTGGGAGCGCTGTGCAGCGTCAATGTCTGCGGAAGCGTCGTCAGCCTGGGCGCCCTGCACCGGGCCCGTGCCCTCGAACACCGGGCCATGCCGCCACTTTTCCAGCCGCAGATCGAGATACTCGATCTGGCTCATCAACTCATCGGCCAGCAGCGGCACGGCCGGCAGGGTCATCAGGTGGCGCTGGAAATCCCCCCGCCGGAAGATATAAGTGCGGCTGTAGAGCAGCTCGTAATTCTGCAGCACCTCATTCCAGATGCTGGCACGATCGGCTGGCCCGGCGACGCGATAGCGCGCTATCGAGGAGGAAAGGCTGACCGCCTCGCGATCCAGCTTGTAGATCGACCAGACGGCGTCGTCGCGGGTGCGGTCTTCCAGACTGACCTGGTTGTGCAGGATGGTGCCACCGATGCCGATGGAGGCCAGCAGACACAGGATGCTGATTGCCATGCCCAGCCACAGCGGCCAGCGCGCGGGGGAATTGCCGCTTCCGCCCACACCCGACGCGGCAATGCCCTGATCAGCAAGGGACTGATCAGCAGCGGTGCCTGAAAGCGGGGATCTTTCATCCGGCGACTGATTCACTGCATGACTCCATGTCATCTTGCGCCTGAGGGGTCAGGCGCCAGCCCTCGCTCACTCCAGCGTCAGCCCGGTGACCTGCCAGACACTGCGAAAGCGTACCTGCTCATTGAGCAATTCCGGATGAGCATCGAAGGGATACAGCACGAACAAGGGCCCGAGGTCACGCACCGGCATGCGCTCGCCGTCGCGCCGCGTGGCCAGCAGGACATCGAAGTCCTCGATGTCGCTGAGGGGAATCTCGGCCACGAAGTCATTCAGTGCCCGCACCTTGAGCCCCCTGGCATCTTCAGACACCCGCGCCACCAGCTCGCGCAGCAGCGGGCCGGAGAAACTGACACGTCCCTGGGTCCAGGGGGTATGGGTAGCCACCACGCGCGACGGCATGGCTTCGAGCATCGCCAGATCGAAACGCGCCCGCGGTGCCTGCAGGGAACCGGCATTGCCACAGCTGACAGCGCCCTCGACCGTCAACACCACCGGCCCGCTGGGTGCAGGCAGGCAGTCATTGGCCGCCAGCACGTGGCGCTCGCCTGTCGCCAGCGGCGCCTCGGCGGCCAGGGCCGCAGGGCTGAAGAGGCTCGCTGACAGGCTTGTTGCCAAGGTCGCGGCCAGGCTCGCTGTCACACTTGCGGCCAGGGCGATCTTGCGCCAGATGGAGCTGCGCGAGCCGTGCCCGCGATTGACTGGCCTGGACAGCGGACTCACGAGGCGCTTCGCCGATGGATCATTCATGCCGGTTTCCCATGCTATTGTGCGAACGCCATGTGCATTCAAGGGCCCAACTTTACGCTAGCTCGCGCATGCTTTGCGAGCCTGCGAACCTCGCGCCACGACGAGTTGTCACACTCAACGCACGGAGCCACTCATACGCCCAGGCCCACGCCTGCGCCCATGGCTGGCGTTCGTCGCCTGTTCCGCTATCGCTTGATAAGCGTCAGCTGATAATAGTCAGCTGACCGCTATCCGTCTCCACCTGCCATCGAGCCTGCTTCATGTCTGTCACTTCGTCCGCTTCGCTGCCTGCCAACGGCTCTCCCACACCGACTGCTGCCCTGCCCCGCGTGCTGGCAGGCCCGATATTGCGCCGTGTCACCGCCGAGGGCGTGATGCTGTGGCTGGTGACCTCTCGCCCACAGCAGGCGCGGGTGTGGCTGCTGCCGGAGCAGGACGCGACGCCTCCCACGCGAGGTGAGGATGGCCTGCCGACGACATCAAGCTGTCGGCTGACGGAGCATCTGGCGATGCCGCTGGGGGAGCACGCCTGGTTGCTGTTGATCGAAGCGCATCCCGACACGCCCTTGCCCGCCGACTGCGCCATCGCCTACGAGCTGGGCCTGGCGGAGCCGTCAGCGACAACGGCAGCGTCAACGGCAACGGAAGTGTCAGCATCATCGACAGACACGCCCGAATGGCAGGGCATCGCCGACTGGGCGCCACAGATCTGCTACCCCGGTGAAAGCCTGCCGCGCTTTCGACTGCCGTCGCGCCTGACGCGTGTCGCGCATGGCAGTTGCCGCAAGCCGCATCACGGCTTGAGTGACGACGAGCAGCAGGCGCAGCAGAGTGCGGAAGACGCTGCGTCGACCGATCGTCTTGAGACGCCGCCACCCAAGGGCCCGGGTGGCGACGGACTGGTGGCGCTGGATCGCTGGTTGAGCGAGCGTCGTCACAGCGTCGCCGAGTGGCCGGAGGTGATGCTGTTCACCGGCGATCAGATCTACGCCGACGATGTCGCGGGGCCGATGCTGGGCGCGATCGATCAGCTGATCGCGGGGCTGGGGCTGCCGGAGGAGACGCTGATGGAGGCCGAAGTCTCCGACACTCGCGAGCTGCGCCAGCATCCGTCCCATCTCTACCATCGCCCGCAGCTGCTGCCGGACATGCCGGCCAACGAAGGCGTGGCCGCCAGCTTCTTCGGTGCCAAGCGCAAGCCCATCTTCACCTCCACCGGTGCCGACAACCATCTGATCGGCCTGTCGGAAGTCATCGCCATGTACCTGCTGGTGTGGTCTGACGTGCCGTGGGAGGCGCTGGGCATCACGCTGGAAGATCCCTCGGCGCTCGAGGGCCATGACGACGCCACCCGCGAGCGCCATGCCACCGAGGCCCGCCATCTGCGGCGCTTCTGTGGCGGACTCGGTCAGGTGCGTCGCCTGCTAGCCAATGTGCCCAGCCTGATGATCTTCGATGATCACGATGTCACCGATGACTGGAACCTCAGCGCCGCCTGGGAGGAAGCCGCCTATGGCCACCCCTTCTCGCGCCGCATCATCGGCAATGCGCTGACCGGCTATCTACTGTGTCAGGCCGCCGGCAACGGGCCGGAGCCACTGGCAGAGCTGCTGGAGGAGACCCGGGCGCTGTTCACTCATGCCCTGACTGGCACTGACACGGCGCAATCTGATCACACTGACAAGGCCGCAGACGGCCATTTCGATGTCGAGCGTCAGGAGGCATTGATCGCCCACCTGCATCGCTGTGAAAGCTGGGATTATCAGCTCGACACCACGCCGCCGCTGATCGTGGCCGATACGCGCACCCGCCGCTGGCGCAGCGAGCGCAAGCTCTCGCATCCCTCGGGGCTGATGGACTGGGAGGCGCTGAGCGAGCTTCAGCAACGGCTGGTCGGCCATCCGGCTGTGGTGCTGGTGTCCCCGGCGCCGATGTTCGGCGTCAAGCTGATCGAGAGCATCCAGAAGCTGTTCACGCTGGCGGGCAAGCCGTTGATGGTCGATGCCGAGAACTGGATGGCGCATCGCGGCGCGGCCAGCGTGATGCTCAACATCTTCCGCCACTCGCGTACGCCGCAGAACTTCGTGATCCTGTCCGGCGATGTGCACTACTCCTTCGCCTACGATGTGCGCCTCAAGCATCGCCGTTCGAGCCCGAGCATCTGGCAGATCACCAGCAGCGGCATCCGCAATCGCTTCCCGGTCGGCCTGCTGGATGTGCTCGACCGTCTCAATCGCTGGCTGTACGCCCCGCGCTCGCCGCTCAATCTGCTGACGCGCCGGCGCAACATGCGCGTCACGCCGCGCCGTCACGACGCGGCCAGCCAGGGCGAACGCCTGCTGAACGCCTGCGGCATCGGGCTGGTCGATCTGGACAGCGACGGCCGTCCCACCGCCATCCGCCAGCTGACCACCGACGGGCAGGAGGTGCACTTTGTGCCCCGTCGCTGATGCCCACTGCCCGCCGCTGGCGCTGATTCACCATCCCGGCTATCGGATCGCGCTGCCCGAGAAGCATCCCTTCCCGATGGACAAGTTCAGCGTGCTCAAGCGTCTGCTCGACCACCAACTGGCCGACTGCGCCTCGGCCGTCGACTGGGTGACGCCCGAGCCCGCCGAGGAGGACGACCTGCTCAGCGTGCATACCCGCCGCTATGTGCATGAGTTCCTCACTGGCACCCTGAGCGCGCAGGCCCAGCGGCGCAGCGGTTTCGTGTGGAGCGAGGCACTGCGCGAGCGCAGCGTGCTGGCCGTGGGCGGCACCATGACCACCGTACGCGAAGCGCTCAAGCGCGGACTGGCCTGCAATACCGCGGGCGGCACCCATCACGCCCACCCGGAGGCCGCCAGCGGCTATTGTCTGCTCAACGACATCGGCGTGGCGGCGCATCAGGCGCTGGAGGACGGCGTGAAGCGCGTGCTGATCGTCGATCTCGATGTGCATCAGGGCGATGGTACGGCGTTGATCTTCGCCGACGAGCCGCGGGTCTTCACACTGTCACTGCATGCCGAGAGCAACTTCCCGGCGCGCAAGCAGCAAAGTGATATGGACGTGCCCTTGCCCAGGGGCATGGGCGATGCGGACTATCTGGCGGTGCTGGAGCGTACGCTTGAGGAGGTGCTGGCGCGGGTACGCCCGCAGCTGGTGATCTTCGATGCCGGTGTTGACCCGCATGCCGCGGACAGGCTCGGCCATCTCGAGTTGAGCGACAGCGGCCTCTACCGCCGCGAGCGGCATGTCATCCAGCGCTGTCGCGCGGCGGCCGCCGCCGTGGCCTGCGTGATCGGCGGCGGCTATGACCGCGATATCGAGGCGCTGGCATGGCGTCACAGCCAGCTGCACCGTGCGGCGCTGGATGTCTGGCGCGAGGCGCATGGCCAGCCTGCCCTGTTCGGGCCCCCGGGCTGAACTTGCATACCGTCGTGCCTATCGTATTGCCAAGCGCCTTGCCTACTGTCTTGCCAGGCTCCTTGCCAAGCGTCCCCTGAACGAAAACGCCCGCCATCGATGATGGCGGGCGTTTTCGTTCAGGCCTGTAGGCAAGATTCCAGCGACATCACTTGAAGGCGGTGACTTCCACCTCATCGCCGACACGCAAGGTAGGCTTGCGCGAGGGATCGAGCGCGACGAGGTTGTAGCCGAAGTGCACCTGGCCATCCGCGAAGCGGCGCACCCGTGCCAGCGTCTTGAGCGGCTCGCCGTCGCCACGCTTGTCGCCCGTCGCCGGGTCGACATTGACCATCGCACAGCGGGTGCAGGAGGACACCAGCGTGAAGCGTGCCTCACCGATGCGCACTTCCTGCCAGCCATCCTCGGCCCATGCCTCGGCGCCGCTGATCACCAGGTTGGGGCGGAACTGATCCATGCCATGCTCCGCACTCGGGGTCTGGGCGTTGAGCGCCGCCAACGAAGCCTGATTGGCCAGCAACAACGGGAAGCCATCGGCGGCGCTGACGCGCTGCGCGATGATCTCGCGATAGCGCTCCGAGCGCTCGCCCAGCCAGCTGAGCCTGACCGGCATGCCGACCTGCTCACTCAGCCAGGCATCAGCCTCAAAGCTCACGCTCAAGGCAGTGAACCGATCGGCCCACACCTGGATGTCGAGACGCTCGGTCTGGTCATCGGTGACAAAGCTGACGCTGCCGCATTCGGGGCGATCAAGATGCCACAGTCGCCACTGGCCGCTGGCATCTTCGCGCAAGGCCAGGCGCTGCAACTGGGGATGCGTGCGCGCGGTGACGAACTTGCCGCGCGCCGCGACCACCACGAAGCGGCGGTCCTGCGTGAGACCTTCCTCGCCGAGCGTCACTGTCTCAAGCGCCTCAGCGGCGCCGGACTTGAGGGGATAGCGCCACAGGTGGGTCAACTGCATGAGAGGTTTCCTTGCCAGAGTCCATCAATTCGGGAAGTCAGCGAACGGTGCGTGCGAGCAGCGTCAGCTCGCGGACGAAGCAGAGCCTGCGTCATTTGGCGCCTTGGCCTGTGCGGTATTTGTCTGGGCCGCATTCACCACGGGGATGTCGTCATCCATGGCGTCCAGGCTGATCACGTCGGGACCCGAGAGCGCCACGCTGGAAATCAGCGCCTTGACGCCCAGCCCAACCTTGAGGCCCAGCTCCTGACAGACCAGACGGTCGACTCGCGCCCTCACCCGCTGGCCGGCGATGCCCAGCACCAGCTCGGCGCTGGCATGACCGCGCTCGCTCTCGATCTCGTGGATCACGGCCGGCAAGGCATTGCGCAGGCTGGTATGGGTCGGCGTCTCCAGCGCGATGCTGATGTCACGTGCCCGCAGCCGCAGTCGCACACGACGCCCCACCGGCATCGCCAGCCGCGCCAGCTTGAGGCTCAAGCCGGCGCCCAGCCCCAGACGCGTCAGCTGCCAGTCATCATCATGCGACAGCACCTCGGCGGTCAGCAGCGAGCCCGCTTCGAAGCGGCCGGTCTGCGGTGCCAGGTCCAGCCGTGACAGCATGTCACCGATCTCGCCGCTGGCGGTGATGCGGCCGTTGTCCACCAGCGCCAGACGGTCGGCGACCGCGAACAGCTCGCGGGTGTCATGACTGACGAACAGGATCGGGATCTCGATCTCGCGCGCCAGCCGCGCAATGTAGTGCAGCAGCTCCTGCTTGCGCGCGCCGTCGAGGCCGGTCAGCGGCTCATCCAGCAACAGCATGCGCGGGCGTGACAGCAGAGCGCGGCCGATCGCGACACGTCGCGCCTCGCCACCGGACAGCTGGCCGGGCATGCGCGACAGCAGGTCCTCGATGCCCAGCAGCATCACCATCTCATGCAGACGTGACTGGTTCTGTTGGCGCTGGGCGGGTGTCAGGGCGCGCGGCATGCCGTAGCGGAGATTGCCGCGCACGCTGTAGTGCGGAAACAGGCGCGGCTCCTGGAAGACGACCCCGAGCCTGCGACGATGCGCCGGCACGAAGATATCGTTCTCGCCGCCCGTCAGGCACTCGCCGTCCAGGCGCAGATGGCCATGGTCGGGACGCTCGAGGCCTGCGATCAGGCGCAGGATGGTGGTCTTGCCGCTGCCGGAGCGCCCGAAGAGCGCCGTGACGCCGCGCGCCGGTACCTTGAGCGTGGCATCCAGCGTGAAGGCGCCCTGCTGACGATGGAGGTGGAAATCAAGCATCACGCCCCTCCATGCGCAGTCGCGCGCGACGCGCCAGCCATTCGGAGGCCAGCAGCGACAGCATCGCGATGACGACGGCGATGGTGCACAGCCTGGCCGCGGCGCCTTCCTGGCCCGGAGTCTGGATCAGGGTATAGAGCGCCAACGGCAGCGTGCGGGTCTCGCCGGGGATATTGGCGGCGAAGGTGATGGTGGCACCGAACTCCGACAGCGCACGCGCGAAGGCCAGCATGCCACCGGTGAGAATGCCCGGCAGCGCCAGCGGCATGGTCACCGTGAACAGCACGCGCAGCGGGTTGGCGCCCAGGGTGCGGGCCGCGGCCTCCAGACCCGGGTCGATGGCCTCCAGCGACAGGCGCATCGCGCGTACCATCAGCGGAAAGGCCATCACCGCCGCCGCCAGCGCCGCGCCCTGCCAGGTGAAGGGCAGCACGATATCGATCTTGGCCAGCCACTGGCCGATGGCACCATTGCGCCCGAAGGTGACCAGCAACAGATAACCGACCACCACGGGCGGCAACACCAGCGGCAGATGCAGCAGACCATCGACCAGCGCCTTGCCACGAAACTCACGCCGCGCCAGCCACCAGGCCGCCGCAAAACCGGGAATCAGGCTCAGGCCGACCGCGACGCAAGCTACCTTGAGGCTCAGGCTCAGGGCTTCCCATTCCAGCGCACTCAGCATGGATCTTCCTCAGACGAAGACAGGTTCTCGCACATGACGTGACGCGAAGCGCCGGCAGACAGCCCTGCCCGCCTTGATCACGCCGATGTGACAGCAGGCTCCCAGTGTAGCGGCCTCATCTTGTCGATGACATGCCAGCGTGTGCCACGAGGCCTCGATGCTGATCCAGCGGCTAGTCGGCCTCTGGCTGCGCAGCAGGAGCCTGATGGGCGAGCGTGCTGAAGCCGAAGCGATGGAAGATGGCACCGGCCTCGTTGCTGGAAAGCCAGGCCGAGAAGGCCTCGGCCTGTGACGATGGCGCATCACCGCCACGACTGATCAAGGCGGCAGGATAGTGGATGGGATCATGGCTGCTGTCCGGCAGCAGGCCGATCTGATGCACCCGATGGCTGATGGCGGCGTCGGTGGCATAGACGATCCCCAGCGGGGCCTCGCCATGCTCGACCAGTGCCAGCGCGGCGCGCACGTCCTCGGCGCTGGCCAGACGCGAGCGCAGCGTCTGCCACTGCCCCAGCGCTTCCAGCGACTGGCGCGCATAGATGCCCGCGGGCACGTGGTCGGGGTCGCCGACGGCCAGGCGAGTATTGCTGCCGGTGGCGGCGAGGCGCTCGGCCACATCGGTGACATCCTCGGCATTGCTGACACTGGCGTCCAGCTGGCTGGGGCCGGGTGCGACCAGCGCGAGACGGTTGCCCAGCAGGTCGTGACGGCCGGTGACGACGATGCCGGCCTGCTGCTCCAGCCAGTCCATCCAGCGCTCATTGGCCGACAGATACAGCTGCGCCGGAGCCCCATTGGCCAGCTGACGCGTCAGGGTCGAGGACGAGGCGTAGACCGGCATGATGTCCACGTCGGCGAGACGCTCGTAGCGCGCCTCGATGGCATCCAGCGCATCATGCAGCGAGGCGGCGGCCATGACACGAATCTGGGGGCGTTCGTCTGCCTGAACCGGCGCGGCCAGCAGTGCCAGCATCAACGGGGCCGCCAGGCTGGCGGCCCTCAACAGCGCTGATGAAGGAGATAGCACTGATGAAGGAGCTGGCACTGATGACGCAAGCCGTAGCGGAGAGGCAAGCAAGGCGGCCCGGGCGCGCAAGCGGGTAGCGAATGACATCTACAGGGTCCTTGAACAGTGAAACGCAGCGACGAGGCCTGCTGCGCATTGATCTCGCCATGATGCCGCGCTCGCTCGCCATGTGCATCTCATGTGGGCGCAATTGCCGCGCGGGGCGCGGAAACCGCCAACCCTGATTGTCGAACGCCAGCGGCATGAGGCTCGCTTGAGGCACGCTGGCTGCCTGTCAGCGCCCATCTGCCATCAGGCTTGGACTGGTCAGCGACGGCCGCCGGCTGGCGGATGTTTCACCGCATCCGGCTACAGGCAAACGCGAATCACTCACATGTATGCCATTCGCTCGACCAGATCGGCTACAATGCTGGCCAAAATGGCAGGGAGACGCTGGCCCACACCCCAGCAACGACGCGATTCCTGCTTTCATGCTTTCTTTCACGCTATTTGCCGCTTCAACGGCAGACAACAGCGGCGGGTGCCACCAAGTCATGCCTCCAGTACTTGACGAATTTCAGGGCCTCAGTGCCTTCGATGCCATCATGCGCTACGGCAATCTGGGCGCAGGAGCCGAGCATCTCGGTATCTCCAAGTCCACGCTCAGCCGCCGGATCAGCCATCTCGAACACCAGCTTGGCCAGCCACTGCTGCATCGTCAGGCCAACCGCCTGATTCCCACCGAGGCCGGCACGCTGTTCTATCAGTACTGCCAGCAGATGCTGTCGCTGGGCGAGCGCTCGCAGATCGCGCTGGATGAACTGCGCGAGGAGATCAGCGGTGACATCACCGTCAGCGCGCACCCGCACTTCCTGCGTGGCTGGTTCAATCATGTGCTGACCGACTTCATCGAAGAGTATCCGGGCATTCGCCTGACCCTGACCGCCAACCATCTGCCGCCGTCACGCGATGACGACCAGGTGATGCTGTGGCTGTGGGAAGGGCCGGCCAAGGACACCGGGCTGCGCGAGGAGATTCTGGGTCAGCAGCAGCAGCATCTCTATGCCCACCCCAGCTATCTGCGCCAGCACGGCCATCCGCAGCACCCCAGCGAGCTGACCTCCCATGACTGGGTCAATCTGATCGATCGCCACCATCCCAATCTGGTGCTCAATCACCCCGAGGAAGGCGAGTATCGCCTGAGCCTGCCGCCGTCACGCTTTACGGTCGACAACGTGGTGGTGCATGCCGACCATATCGCCCACGGCGCCGGTATCGGCCTGCTGCCGGACTACCACGTGCGCACCCGGGCGACGGCGCACCCGGGACAGTTCGAGGCCTGCCTGCCCGAGTGGAAGGGGCCGTCGATTCCGGTCAGCCTGCACTATCCCTTCGGGCATCCGCCGCGCAAGCTCGGCGCGCTGCTCGACCATATCCGCCGTCGCGTGCCGACGGACTGGACCCGCTGATCTGTCGGCCTGACAATCCTGCAGGCCGACAGATCAGCGGTTGCTTCAAACTTCTCAGCTTCACGACTTCTCAGTTCCACAATTTCACAGCTTCACGACTTCACAGCAGTACTGACTGCCCGTCAGGATTGCTGGCCGAACAGATGACGGCGCGCCTCCTCATCCATCGCCACATTGGCGGCCGGATTGATGTCATCGATACGCGCCATTGCCCGCTTGACGCCATCACGCGCGGCGATGCGGGCACGATAGGCGGCGACCGCCGGAAAGCGCGTCAGATCGATCTCCTGCTTCTCGGCCTTCAGCCACGGCCAGATGGCCATGTCGGCGATGCTCAACTCATCCCCCGCCACGAAGTCACGCTCCGCAAGCTGGCGCTCCAGCACGCCATACAGACGCTCGCCTTCCTTGTGATAGCGCTCGATGGCGTACTCCACCGGCTCTGGCGCGTAGTGCTTGAAATGATGCACCTGTCCCAGCATCGGCCCCAGGCCACCCATCTGCCAGTGCAGCCACTGCAGCACGTCATTGCGGGCACGTGTTTCCTGCGCCAGAAACTTGCCGCACTTGTCGGCCAGATACTCCAGAATCGCACCGGACTCGAACACCGAGATCGGCTCACCGCCATCGGCTGGCGCATGATCGACGATCGCCGGCATGCGATTGTTGGGCGAGATGGCCAGAAACTCCGGCGCGAACTGCTCCCCCTTGCTGATGTTCACCGGAATGAGGCGATACTCGAGACCGGCTTCCTCCAGGAAGATCGTGATCTTGTGGCCGTTGGGTGTGGTCCAGTAATACAGATCTATCATCTGTGGGCTCCTGTGCAAGGACATAGCAAGATGGCTCGAACGCCCATGAGCGTTCGAGCCATCGAGGAGATCATGCTCATCGCCAGGCCCCTCGTGCAGCTTTTCACCAGGGGCATAGCGAGCATGTTCTTTACTGCGGGCGTTACTGCGAACGTTATTGCGGAATCTCGCTGGCACGTGGCGCCTTGCGCGCCATGCCGTCGTGCAGGTCCATCATGCGCTCGCGCCACTGCACCAGCGGGTCGCTCGCGTCTTCCGTCTCGCCGAAGGGCGAGGTATCGGAGACGATGTGTGCCCAGATGAAGAAGCCGAAGACCAGGTAATCCGCCGCCGCCGGGGCATCGCCATCCATGAAGGGCTGATTGGCGAGCAGACCACGCAGCGGCTTGAAGGCGCTGTCCAGGATGCCGCGTGCGGCCTCGACGTTGTTGAATTCCTCGAAGGGCATGCCGAAGCGGGCTTCGCGGCTGGTGCGGAAGTACTCGCGGTCATCCGGGTGGATGGCCGCCAGCAGATCCAGCGCCACCAGGCGGAAGAAGCCGACCGCCATGACCTGCTCGGTATACACCTTGACGAAGTTCAGGCGTGCCTCGGCGTGTGCATCGCCGATCAGCAGGCCATCACCGCTGTCCGGGTAATGCGCGTCCAGATGCTTGAAGATGTCATAGCTGTCCATCGCCACGCCGTGCGCATCCTTGAGCACCGGCACCGTGCTGGAATCGCAGAAGTCGATCGGGCTCTTGTCGGTGAACAGCATCGGCACGAGTTCGGCCGCAAGGCCCTTGTGGGCGAGTGCCAGACGCGCGCGCCAGCAGAACGGCGAGAAACGCAGGCGGTCATCACGGCCACGCAATTCATGAAGGACTGGGGTCATGCGGGTCTCCTTGGGTGTCATTGAGGTCTGGTGTCACTAAGGCCTGAGGTCATTGGGGCCTGGTGTCTTTCAAGCTTGATATGAACGGCATGACTTCGCTGCGCGCGCCCTGCCCTTGGCATTGTTTTGGACGTTGTGCTGCGCAAATGCAAGCAAAATGAGCATTCGTTCAACATCGCGCTGAGCGCCACTCAAGGCGCGAAGGCTCGCTCACCCTTGCAGTGACGCGAGGTTGGACCCATTGATGAGGGTTGCATGACCAGGGCCGGACATTGACCAAAGGATATTGATGACACCCGGCCTCGACAGCGCGAATAATGGGGCCCATCGCTTTCGCGCCAGCCACTTCCTGCCCTGATCCCCCTCTTTCATTTTCCAAGGAGTCTCGATGTCCGTCGAAGACCTGCACCTGAACCTGCGCAACCTGCAGGAGTCAGACTACCCCCAGCTCAAGCGCCTGATGGACGGCATCTACGACGACATCGGTGGCGCCTGGCCTGAGCACACCATCAACCGCCTGATCGCCGAATTCCCCGATGGCCAGATCGTGATCGAGGATGGCGAGAGGCTGGTCGGTGTCGCCCTGACGGCGCTGGTGGATTACGACGCCTTCTCCAACCCGCACAAGTACGACGACCTGATCGGCCAGCGCGAGATCATCCTCAACAAGGAGGATGGCGATGCGCTTTACGGTCTGGATGTGCTGATCGACGTCGACTACCGCGGCTATCGCCTCGGTCGCCGCCTCTACGAGGCGCGCAAGGACCTGTGCCGCTCGATGAATCTGCGCTCGATTCTGGCCGGTGGACGCATCCCCCAGTACCACGAATATGCCGCCGAGCTCTCGCCCTCCGAGTACATCGACAAGGTGGAGCGTCGCGAGATCCATGACCCCATCCTGTCGTTCCAGCTGGCCAACGGCTTCCTGGTCAAGCGCCTGCTGCGTCAATATCTGCCGGAAGACGAGGATTCCCAGGGCTACGCCACGCTGCTGGAGTGGAGCAACATCCTGTTCGAGCCCGCCGAGCGCGTGCTGGAAAGCCGCAAGACGATGATTCGCGTCGGCGCCGTGCAGTGGCAGATGCGCAAGTTCGACAGTGTCGAATCCGTGCTGCAACAGGTCGAGTACTACGTCGATGCCCTGTCGGATTACCAGAGTGACTTCGCCGTCTTCCCGGAGCTGTTCAATACGCCGTTGATCGGCCTTTTGGAAGACCAGAGCGACCCGGTGCGCTGCATCCGCTACCTCGCCGGCTTCACCGAGCGCTTCAAGCAGGAAATCTCGCGCATGGCGGTGGCCTACAACATCAACATCGTGGCCGGTTCCATGGTCGAGATCGGTGACGACAACGAGCTCTACAACGTCACCTACCTGTGTCACCGCGATGGCGAGATCGACCGTCAGGCCAAGCTGCACATCACGCCGCAGGAGCGCCGCGACTGGATCATCAAGGGCGGTGACGAGCTGGCCGTGTTCGAGACCGACGCCGGACGCATCGGCATGCTGATCTGCTACGACGTGGAGTTCCCGGAACTGTCGCGCCTGCTGGCCGATCAGGACATGGACATCCTGATGGTGCCGTTCTGGACCGACACCAAGAACAGCTACCTGCGCGTGCGCAACTGCGCCCAGGCGCGAGCCATCGAGAACGAATGCTACGTGGTGGTCTGCGGCAGCGTCGGCAACCTGCCATCCATCGAAAGCCTCGATATCCAGTACGCCCAGTCAGCGGTGTTCTCGCCGTCGGACTTCTCCTTCCCGCATGACGCGGTGATGGCCGAGACCACGCCGAACACCGAGATGATCATGTTCTCGGATCTCGATCTGGAGCGTCTCAAGGTCGTGCGCAGCGAAGGCTCGGTGACCAATCTGAAGGACCGCCGCAAGGACCTCTTCGAGCTGCGTCTGCGTGACTGGTCGTGGAAGTCCGGCAGCCGTCAGGACTGAGGCGATGACGCACTGGTGGCAACGGCTGTGGCAGCGCTCCGCTCGCCACGGCCGTGATACTTCAGCCCCCGACGCCTGCGCTGTCTCGGCCGCTTCCTCCGCTGGCGAGACAGCGCCGGATGACGCGTGGCAGGCAGTCCGCGAGCGCCTGCCGATTCTCGAGGGACTCGACGCCGAGGCACTGGCGCGTCTTGAACGGCGCGCCCGCCATCAGCTGAACGACTGGAAGCTGACCAGCGCCGAGCCGCTCGCACAGGTCGAGGCGCTGGCACTGGCTGCCCAAGCGATGCTGCTGCTCAACGGCTGGGCGCATGCCGAGCGCTGGCAGGACGCCGGCGCTCGCGTGCACGAGATCATGCTGCCGCTGCAGGCCATCCGCCGTGAGGTGGAAGAGATGGATGACGCCGGTGTGGTGCATGTCTTCGAGGACACCCGCGCCGGCGAGACCTGGTATCAGGGGCCAGTGGTGGTCACCCGGCAGGATCTGGCCGCCAGCGGTGACTGGAGCGGCTTCAACGTGGTGATCCATGAATTCGCCCACAAGCTCGACATGGCCAACGCCACCGATGCCGATGGCTTTCCGCCCCTGCCGCGTCATATCAGCGCGGCGGAGTGGCACGCCACCTTCACTGCCGTGTGGGATGACCTGAGCGCGCGCCTGTCACGCGGTGAGCCGACGCCCATCGATGACTACGCCGCCAGCCACCCCGCTGAGTGCTTCGCCGTCTGCTGCGAGTATTTCTTCAGCGCACCGGCTGAGCTCAATGCGGCCTATCCGGCGCTGTATGCCCTGCTGGAACGCTTCTTCCAGCAGTCGCCATTGGCGCGCTGCCCGCCGCCTTCCGACTGACCACGCCTGGCAGATCTGACTACACGCTTGGAAGATATGACCACACGCTTGGCAGACAAGGCGCCAGCAAGACAAGGAAATCGCGATAGAGAAGAGATAGCGGTCGCTTACCACGCAGGGGACCGCCACAAGCTAACGGTATATCACTCGAAAGCGCGCCAGCAGACACGCCGACTCGATCAGCAGGGATCGCAAAAGCAACCTCTGCATCGCTCACTGTGGCTCCGCCAACAGATAATCCCAGACACGCTGCGCGGTGGGCCGCATCGGGCGCTGATTGGAGCGCACCAGCCAGAAGTTCTGCTCGGCGGGGATCGTCAGCGAGAAGACCTGCTCCAGCCCGCCATTGCCGGACGCCAGCCATTGCCGGAAATGGCCTTCATGCACCAGCGCCACCCCCATGCCGAGACGCGCCATTTCCAGCGTCATCACCTGGGTGTCACAGCTGATGGTGGAGGTCGTCTTCTCCAGCCCCAGTTGATCTGCCGCCACCAGCCAGCGCCGCCAGCCCACCGCGAAGCCTGCGGCATGCAGCAGCGTCATGCCGGCCAGGTCCGCCGCCGTGGTCAGCTGCGCACTCAGCGCCGGACTCGCCACGACGGCCATTCTCTCCTGCCCTGCCCCCACCTGGATCGCCTCCACCTGCGGCCAGTCACCCTGGCCGTAGCGCAGCTCGATATCCACCTGCTCGCCATCGAAGTCGCTCTGCCAGAAGGCACTGACCAGACGCAGCGCGATCTCGGGCTGGTCACGGTGGAAGTTCGCCAGCCGCGGCAACAGCCAGGCCTGCTGGCTCATCGGGGTTGCCCGCAGGCTGACCGGTGCGGCGCGTGAGGGGCCGAAGACTTCCAGCGTGCCTTCCTGCAGGCGCTGGAAGCCATCCTGCAACGCTGGCAACCAGGCCTGACCGGCCGGCGTCAGATTGAGGCTGCGGGCATGACGCACGAACAATGGCTGGCCAAGGCGGTCCTCCAGCTGGCGAATCCGCTGGCTAATGGCCGACTGGGTGACACTCAGCTCCTCGGCGGCACGCGTGAAGCTCATAAGGCGCGCAGCGGCTTCGAAGGCCTGCAACCAGGCCAGCGGCGGCAGGGGGCGCGGCAAGGCATTCGGCGTCGTGGGGGAAGGTTCGTGCATGGCTATCTCGCATCAGAGCATGAAGGTCAATCGCACACATTAGCTCAGCTAAGTCATGGCCGTCATATTTCGCGTTGGCCAGCCGTGATGACGAGGGGGACAATGGTCTCATTCTCGGGTCACGGCTCAGCGACACGGCTCGGCCATACGACCCAGCACGCGACACGCGTTGGCTCACCTGCTACTGCTCACACGACATAGGACGGCGCCCATGGAGACTCTCATCGCATCTGCCCCTGACACCCAAGACACTGAAGCGTCACAGGCACGCCATCAGTGGGACATGAAGGAATACCTGCCCCATCACGAGGGCGCGCCGCTGGTGAAGGCAGACCACGACGAGACCCTGGCGTCACTGGCATGGGCCAGCGGTGAGCAGACCCAACTGCCGCTGATCTGGCTGCGCGACCACTGCGCCTGCGATCTCTGCCGTCATCCGCAGACCTTCGAGCGCACCTTCATGCTGATGGACGATGCGGCCCTGACGGTGCACCAGATGCTTGTCGAGCAAGGCAATCTCGTCGTCGTCTGGCAGGACGGCCACACCAGCCGCTTCGATGCCGGCTGGTTGCTGCAACGTCGCCCGAGTGATGCGCCGCCGGCCACGCCGGTCCCCGCAAGCCAGGCCTGGCAGCAGGGCCATCAGCCTCATGTCACCGCCTTTGCCGACTACATGGCCGGTGGGCAGGCGCGTCTGGGCTGGCTGGAAGCGCTGTGCCGCGACGGCTTCGCGATTCTGGATGCCGGCCCGACGGCAGGCGGCGAGATCGACCAGGTGGCCGCGACCATCGGCCCGATCCGCGCGACCAACTTCGGTGGCCGTTTCGAGGTCTTCTCCAAGCAGGCGCCCAACAACGCCGCCTACACGCCGATCGCGCTGGAACTGCACACCGATCTTCCCAACTGGCGTCAGCCGCCGGACATCCAGATGCTCTACTGCCTGGCCAATGAGGCCGAAGGCGGTGACTCCATCTTCGGAGACGGCATGGCGGTCGCCGAAGCCCTGCGCGAGCGGGACCCGCAGGCCTTCAGGCTGCTGGCCGAGACCCCGGTGGACTTCCGCTTTGCCGACGAGACCACCGACCTGGTGGTGCGCGAGCCGGTGATCCACCTGGATGCCAACGACAAGGTCATCGAGGTGCGCTTCAACAACTGGATCCGCGACAGCCTGCGCCTGCCGCTGGAACAGATGCAGGCCTGGTACAGCGCCTATCGCCAGTACTGGAGCATCCTGCGGGAACCGGCCTTCCGCCTGCATCTCAAGCTGGAAGCCGGCCAGATGGTGGCCTTCGACAACCGCCGCGTGATGCACGGCCGCAAGTCCTTCGACCCGACGACCGGCCGCCGCCACCTGCAGGGCTGCTATGTGGATTACGACATGGTGGAATCCGCGCTGCGCGTCACGGCGCGCCAGCTGGCCGGTACCAACCTCACTCAGTCGTGAGCACTAAAGCCCTCATGCCGCGGAGTGCTTGAAATAGCGTTGAACCGCACGCAAAGGTTGCGGCGGTACCTCCAGGGCATACCACGCAAGGCAGTGGCATCCTGAGAGTCTGGCAACTCAGGTATCGCCCCATGAATCCCATGACACTCTGCTTTGCGGATGACACCCTGGAACGACGCTATCGGCGTCGACAGATCGAGACCTCACACAAGCTCAGCCGGATCACCATCCCGCTGAGCTGTCTGCTGTTCGCGTCCTATGGGCTGATCGAGATCAGTCTGCTGGATCACTACGAGACCTATCTGCTGCTGCGTACCAGCGTTCTGGTCGGCGTGCTGGGCCTGTTCCTGCTGTCACGCCTCCCGCGCTTCAGGCACCACGTCAACGGCATCCTGTGCCTGGCCTCGCTGGTGGCAGCGCTGGGGACGCTGGCGATGTTCCATGTGGGGGACGGTCACGCCGGAGAGCACCTGGTGGAGAGCCACGCCGCCGGACAGCATGAGGACGAGCATGGTGACTTCCCGGTCTACTTCGTCACCCTGATCACCGTGGTCTTCTGGACCTACACCCTGCTGGGGCTGCAGTTCGTCTATGCCATGGGCTGCGGACTGCTGATATGGATGGGTTGCACCGCCAGCTGCGCGCTGATGCATCTTGGCTCCGATGTCCTGGTGGAAGCCAACGAGGCTTTCTTCATGATGGCCGTCAATCTGCTGGCGGGCATGAGCGCCTACTCGCGCGAGCGCCAGAGCCGACAACTCTTCCTGCATGAATGCCATATCACCGGCGAGCGGGACGATCTGCGCGACCATGCGATGTGCGACTCGCTCACCGGGCTGCTCAACCGGCGCGCCCTGCTGACACGCCTCGACCAGATACTCGACATCCAGACTCCCGGCACGGTGCAGGCCGCGCTGTTCATCGACCTCGATGGCTTCAAGCCGGTCAATGACCGCCACGGCCATGCCATCGGCGATGAGGTGCTGCGCATCACCGGCGAGCGCCTGGGCAACACCCTGCGCGGCAACGATATCGTCGGTCGCCTGGGCGGCGATGAATTTCTGGTACTGATCAGCCGTGAGGGCAACGGCCGCAAGGGCCCGGAGCAGCTGGCGGAGCGTCTGATCGACGCCATCAGCCGTCCCATCACGCTGGAGGTCGATGGCGAGCCGCTGATCATCGCCGTCAGCGCCAGTATCGGCATCAGCCTGTTCCCCTTCTCGGGCGCCACGCCGGAAACGGTCATCGCGCGCGCCGACAGCGCCATGTACGAGGCCAAGCAACGCGGTCGGGGCGTCGTCGTCACCGGCAATCCGCTCCGCCTGGTACTGTGACGCTCGACGCTCGACGTCTCCTCGAGCATGTCGCCGCGTCACCCTCCCTCTTGAGACAGCGGCAGACGCCCCAATGAGACAAGGATGCCGTTGCGTCCTTTTTCTCATGACCCGCATCACGCCAGGACGCCCCACGACTCATCAATGGGGCGTCCTGACGCATGGAGCCTGCCAATGACACGCCTGCCGCATATTGCCTTTTCTCTCGGCTTCCTCGGACTTCTCGGCGGCTGCGCCGGAGTCCCCTCCGGCACCCAGCCCGTCGAGAATTTCGAGCTCGAACGTTACTACGGCGAATGGCACGAGATCGCCCGCCTGCCCAACAGCTTCGAGGAGGGCCTGAGCTGCGTCAGCGCCGATTATTCGCCCCGCGAGGACGGCGGAGTGCGCGTCATCAATCGCGGCTACAACGCCGAGCAAGGGCAATGGAGCCAGGCCGAAGGTCGCGCCTACTTCACTCAGGGCAGCGAGACGGCGGCCCTCAAGGTCAGCTTCTTCGGCCCCTTCTATGGCGGTTACAACGTGCTGGCGCTGGATGACGACTATCAGTGGTCGCTGGTGGCCGGTGCCGATCGCGACTACCTGTGGATACTGGCGCGTGAGCCGCAGCTGGATGACGGCACCTACCAGGCGCTGGTCGAGCAGGCCGCCGAGCTCGGCTTCGCGACCGACGCGCTGATCAAGGTCGAACAGGGCAACGCCTGCCCCTCTCCTGATGACACCGAACGCTGACACCGATAGCTGACACCGAACCCGGTCCCAAGACCCAAGGCCTGACACCAAGGTCTAAACCGGCGCGTGACGTTTATATGGTGCGGACAGCCGCTTTCATCCAACCGACCTCGCATCTTGTCACGCGCGCGTGGCTCGCCAATGGTGAGCTGACAATCTTCCGGGGTAGCGCCTCGCCGAGTGCGCTGCCCTGATGCCAATCGTTTGATGCTGTCGCCCAGTGCCAGTGACGCCTCGCTGCACTGGGCAACTCAGTTCAGAGGGAGCCCGTGCCATGGATATCCAGCAGTTCTTCAGCGCCCTGTGGGATGACTACGTCGCCATGACGCCCCAGGCCCAAAAGATCCAGGATGCCTTCATCGCTGACGGCGAGACCATCGTCAACGACCACGTCGCCTTCCGCACCTTCGATCGCGGGCCCATCACCCTGAGCGCGCTGGAGCCTCACCTGCTGGCGCTGGGCTACACCCGCTTCGCACCCTATGATTTCCGCGAGAAGAAACTGCGCGCCTTCGGCTATCTACCGCCGTCTCCCGACATGCCGCGCGTCTTCCTCTCCGAGCTGAAATGCCATGAGTTGTCCGAGCGCGCCCAGGCGATCATCGATGGCCTGGTCAGCCAGATCTCGCCGGATGCCGCCACCCAGCCCTCCGTGCTGTGGTCTGGCCGCCTGTGGAAAGCGCCCAGCTTCGAGCAGTATCAGCGCCTGATGGAAGAGAGCGAGTATGCGGCCTGGCTGTCGATCATCGGCCTGCGCGCCAACCACTTCACCATCAGCGTCAACGCGCTCAGCCATCACGACACCCTCGACAAGGTGCTGACGCGCGTCGAGTCGCTTGGCCTTGGCATCAATCCGGCCGGAGGGCGCATCAAGGGCTCGCCCGAGGTGCTGCTGGAGCAGGCCTCCACCCTCGCCGACCGCCAGACCTTCACCTTCGCCGGTGGCGAGGAGCATGAGATCTCCACCTGCTACTACGAGTTCGCGCGCCGCTATCCCGACGCCGATGGCGAGCTGTATCAGGGCTTCGTGGCGGCCAGCGCCGACAAGATCTTCGAATCCACCAATGTTCGCCAGGAGCCGACTGCCTCGTGATTGCCGACTGGCTAGACCTGACACTCGAAGGCCACGCCAGCGCCCGTGGCATGGGCCGTATTCCCGGCGGTCGCTATGAGATCGTCGCGCCCGGCGTGCTGGAGATCACCCCCGACGTCACGGGGCCCAAGGCGCGCCCGTGCGTGATCTCCGCCGGTATCCACGGCAACGAGACCGCCCCCATCGAGCTGCTCGGTGAGCTGATCGCGGGCCTGGAGAGCGGCCACCTGATCGTCGGGGCGCCGCTGCTGCTGATTCTGGGCAACCTACCTGCCATCCGCCGTGGCGAGCGCTTCATCACCACCAATCTCAATCGGCTGTTCAAGCGCGCCGAGGCAAGCGTCACGGGCAACGACTGTCCGTCCGATGATGAGCCGGCGCGCGCGCGCCAGCTGATGGCGGCCGTGGACACCTTCTATGCTCGCTTCCCGCTGGCCGAGGGCACGCGCCGTCTGCACTACGACATGCACACCGCCATCCGCGACAGCCTCTATCCGCGCTTCGCGGTGGTGCCCTTCAGTGATGGCGACGCCATCAGCGCATCGCAGTGGCCGATATTGAGCGCCGCCGGCATCCAGGCCGTGCTGCACCAGCATCAGCACAGCTGGACCTTCTCGCACTATTCGCGCCACTACCATGATGCCGACGCCTTCACGCTGGAGCTGGGCCAGGTACGCCCCTTCGGCGCCAACGATATGGCGGCACTCGCACCGATGAAAGCCCTGCTCGCGGCACTGGCGACCGGCACGGCGCCCGCCGAAGCGGACCCACAGGCCATCGACTACTTCACGGTGGAAGTGGAACTGATGCGTCAGTCAGCCGACTTCACGCTGTGCTTCAGCGAGGATGTCGCCAACTTCACCGCCTTCGCCCCCGGCAGCGTGGTGGCCGAAGACGCCGCTGCTGGCCCCTGCATCATCGGCGATACGCCACTGCGGGTGGTCTTCCCCAACGCCAAGGTGGAGATAGGCGCCCGCGCCGCCCTGCTGCTGGCCGAGAGCTCGACACCGACAGACTGAGTCACCAGACACTGAACAGACCGGCACTGAGCCACAAGCGCCGGCGTTCTGCCCGCCCATCCCCCTCAGGGCGCAGCACGATGCCGGCGCGATTGCACTGACGAAAGCCTTACGACAACGACAACAGGCGACCTTGATCATGAAGACTCCTCCCCCACGGCCGGACGGCATCCGCGTGCGTCCTTGCAGGCTCCACCAAAGTCGTAACATTCCTCCACGCCAGATAGCGGTGAACCCTGCGTTGAGCTGGTAGAATCGGCCCCCTTTCCCGTCCACGACATGCAAGCACAGGCATTTTTCGCCTGTTGTAGACGGTCACTGGCAGCGAGAACGACGATCAATCGGACTGATCGTGAGGAACTGGCCATGCCCCTGACGGCATTCTCCGCCACTCCTCCCGTGCCACGCCTTGCCGCCTCATCACGTCTGCGTCGCGCAAGTCAGCGAGCGGCAGTGAAAGGCAGTGCCAGGCAGCCGTGCCATGTCGGCAACGAACCTGTATCCCGAGCCCGACCGCCCCGCGGCGGACTCGTGGCGTGTCATTGCCCCCAGGGCTGGCAACGTCCGGATTGGAGTAACTGCATGACCATGAGATCTTCCGTGGCCGAGAGCCCGAGCAGCGACGCGCTGCCTCTCGAGGTCCGCAACATCACCAAGTCCTTCGGCACCAATCAGGTGCTCAAGGGCTTGTCACTGCAAGCACGCAAGGGCGATGTCATCACCCTGATCGGCGCGTCCGGTTCCGGCAAGAGCACCTTTCTGCGCTGCATGAACCTGCTGGAGCAGCCGGACGGCGGCGACATCTTCGTGCATGGCGAGCAGATCGGCTTCAAGGAAAGCCGCCGTGGCCGCGAACCGATGGACTGGCGTCAGGTCGAGCGCATGCGCGCGCGCCTGTCGATGGTCTTCCAGGGCTTCAATCTGTGGTCGCACATGACGCTGCTGGAAAATGTCATCGAGGCGCCGATCCATGTGCTCGGCAAGCCGAAGAAGGAAGCCATCGCCCACGCACGCAGTCTGCTGGACCGCGTCGGCCTGCTCGAGCGCGCCGACTACTATCCGGCGCAGATGTCCGGTGGCCAGCAGCAGCGCGGCGCCATCGCACGCGCACTGGCGATGGAGCCGGAGGTGATGCTGTTCGATGAACCGACCTCGGCCCTCGACCCGGAATTGGTCGGTGACGTGCTCAAGGTCATGCGTGACCTGGCCGAGGAAGGCCGCACCATGGTGGTGGTGACCCACGAGATGAGCTTCGCGCGAGATGTCTCGAGCCAGGTGGTCTACCTGCATCAGGGGCTGGTCGAGGAAGCCGGCAAGCCGGAAGACGTGCTGGGCAATCCCCAGTCGGAGCGCCTCAAGCAGTTCCTGGCGCCCAAGTACTGAGCAAGCGCCCTGATCACCAGTACTGATGAATGGCCCTTGGCCCATCGCTGAGCCTACCGCTCGGCCTGTGGCACATCCCGGCACGGTGATCCCGTGACCGGTACATGATTCAGCACCGCGAGCGCCATGCCAACGGCAGGCCTCGAGGTGTCCAAGACTTCAGGAATGACAAGTAATGAAACAGTTCGCGACACGTGCCCTGCTGGGTCTCACCCTCGGTCTCTCCACCTTCGCCATCACCACCAGCGCCGCCCAGGCGGCCGATGTGCCGGACCCGCTGCGCCTGGGCATCGACGTGCCCTACGCGCCCTTCGGCTACAAGCTGCCCAGCGGTGAGCTGACCGGTTTCGAGATCGAACTGGGCAACGCCATCTGCGCCCAGCTCGCCACCCATTGCGAATGGACCGAGCAGGACTTCGACGGCATCATCCCGGGCCTGATGGCGCGCAAGTACGACGTCATCATGTCGGCGCTGACCATCAATCCGGAGCGTGAGCGTCAGGTGCTGTTCTCCGAGCCCTACTTCACGCCGCCGTCCGGCTGGTTCGTCAAGGCGGACAGTCCGCTGGCGGGCGCGGGCACCCTCGATGCCGAGGCGCTCGCGAGCAAGGTGATCGGGGTGCAGCGCGGCAACCTGCAGGATCACTACGTCACCGACCTCTACGGCCGCACGGCAGAAGTGCGCCGCTACACCAAGCTCGATGACCTGGTGCTGGACATGGACAGCGGCCGCGTCGATGTCGCCTTCCTGGACCTGCCGGTCGGTCAGGACACCCTGGTCAACGCCAACGACGGCAACTTCGTCAACACCGGCAGCGCCATCAGCGAGCCGAAGAAGTACTTCGGCGACGGCTTCGGCATCGCCATGAAGAAGCGCGACCGCGACCTCAAGAAGGCCATCGATGGTGCCCTGGAAGCGCTCAAGGCCGATGGCACGCTCAAGCGTCTCAACGACAAGTACTTCGCCAGCGCCGCCACTGCGTCCGACAACCACCAGTAAGCCGCTGAACGGGTTATTCGGCGCTTCACGGGAGATTTCCCATGATTGACCTACAAGGCTACGGGCCCAGCCTGCTGGAAGGTGCCTGGGTCACGGTGCAGCTGGCCGTGCTGGCCCAGCTGCTGGCCATCGCGCTGGGGCTATTGACGGCGACGGCCAAGATGTCGCGCTCCACGCCTCTGCGCTGGCTCGCGACGCTTTACACCACCATCATCCGCGGCGTTCCCGACATCGTGCTGATGCTGCTGCTGTTCTTCGGCGGCCAGATCGGCATCAACATGGTCACCGACTGGCTGTATGACAGCTACGACATCGACGTCTTCGTCAATGTCGATGAGTTCACTGCCGGCGTCGTCACCATCGGCTTCATCTTCGGTGCCTACATGGGCGAGACCTTCCGTGGCGCCTTCATGGCGGTGGATGCCGGGCAGATCGAGGCCGGGCGCGCCTATGGCATGAACGACTGGAAGGTCTTCAAGCGCATTCGCTTCCCGCTGATGATGCGCCACGCCCTGCCGGGGCTGGGCAACAACTGGATGGTGCTGCTCAAGACCACCGCCCTGGTGTCGGTGATCGGGCTGGTCGACATGGTGCGTGTCGCCAGTGAGGCCGCCAAGGCGACCCACGAGCCCTTCACCTTCCTGTTGCCGGTCGCGGCGGGCTATCTGCTGATCGCCACCGTGTCCGAATGGGGGCTGGCACGCCTCAAGAAGCGCTATAACGCCGGATTCGGGGAGGCCAGCGCATGGAACAACTGAATGATGCAGGCCCTTCAGGCATCATCACCCAGCTGGGTCAGATGCTCGAGGATGCGCTGAGCGACAACTACATCTTCACCGCGACCACCCTGTGGCACTACTGGGAAGGGCTGGTCACCACAGTGCAGCTGGTGTGTCTGGCGCTGCTCATCGGCCTGATACTGGCCGTGCCGCTGGCGATCCTGCGCGGCTCGCGTCGTCGCTGGGTGAAGATGCCGGTCTATCTCTACACCTATGTATTCCGGGGCACGCCGCTGCTGATCCAGCTCTATCTGATCTACTACGGCGTGGTGTTCTTCGACGGCTTCGACATCTCGCTGGGCGTGACCAGCGTGCATGTGCCCAGCATCCAGGAGACCTGGCTGTGGGATTACTTCCGTGATCCCTTCGTGCCGGCGCTGCTGGCCTTCGTGCTCAATACCGCGGCCTACACCACCGAGATCTTCCACGGTGCCATCCAGTCGACCCCCAAGGGCGAGATGGAAGCCGCCCGCGCCTACGGCATGTCACGCGCCAGAATGATGCGTCGCATCATTCTGCCCAGTGCCTTCCGCCGGGCGCTGCCGGCCTACGGCAATGAAGTCATCTTCATGCTGCATGCCAGTGCCATCTGCAGCGTGGTGACGCTTCTGGACCTCACCGGCGCCGCGCGTGACATCTACGCACGCTTCTACGCGCCCTTCGAGGCATTCCTGTTCGTCGCCGCCATCTACCTGTGTCTGACCTTCACCATCATTGCCATATTCCGGCAACTGGAGAAACGCCTGCTGGCACACTTGAAACCGTTAAGCTGAACGTCAAAAGCGCCCTTTGTAGGGCGCTTTTTTTATATAAGGATATAACGGCAGGAATTCATCTCGTTTAACGACCGCTTGAATTTGTCCATTGACCCTCTTCACCACAGCCTCGGACTGGGCTAGTGTGGAGCCACTGGCATGACACGCCCCCTTATGTCCGCGGCTCAGATGGCTGGTGTTCAGGAGGGAGTGTCTGATGCCACTGATCAGCCAGTATGACCAACAACAATGATGGATGGGACTGACATGAAGAAGCTTCTGGGAATCTCCCTGCTGGGTGCAGCATTGATGGCCGGTGGCGCTCAGGCGGCCGAATCGCTGCGCATCGGCGTCGATGTGCCATACGAGCCGATGGAATACAAGACGCCCGACGGTGAGCTGACCGGTTTCGATATCGAACTGGGCAATGCCATCTGCGCGAAGATCAACCGCGACTGCGAGTGGGTCATCCAGGCGTGGGACGGCATCATTCCCGGCCTGATGGCGCGCAAGTACGACGCCATCATGTCCTCGATGACCATCAATGAGGAACGCCGCGAGAAGGTGCTGTTCTCCGACACCTACATCACCCCGCCGTCCGCCTGGTTCGCCCCGTCCGACAGCGAGCTGAGCGCCACCTCCCAGGAAGCCCTGGCCGGCAAGGCCATCGGCGTGCAGCGCGGTACCCTGCAGGACAACTACGTCACTGATCTCTATGGCAAGAATGCCGAGGTCAAACGCTACACCACCGCCGATGACCTGGTGCTGGACATGGACGCGGGTCGCCTCGATATCGCCTTCCTCGACTTCCCGGTCGGCAAGTCCACCCTGATCGACGGCGGCAACGGCAACTACAAGGCCGTGGGTGAAGTGGTCACCGAGCCCAAGAAGTACTTCGGCGACGGCTTCGGTATCGCCATGCGCAAGCGTGACAAGGACCTGGCCGAGCAGATCAATGGCGCCCTGGCCGAACTGAAGGCCGATGGCACCTACGACACCATCCATACCAAGTACTTCGGCGAGAAGCAGTAAGTTCGACTCAAGCGGCATGCCAGCCATGTCGTGATGTCTGCGCCATGAGATGAGCGGCATTAGACACAAGTGACATGTTCGACAACAAACCCCGTTGGCATCTGCCGCGGGGTTTTTGCGTTGAGGCAGTGTTCAGTGACATTCAGCCACCTGTCTTGTGACAACCCTGTCACGACCTGAACAGGGCCAATCGCTCAAGCGCATCACGTGGAAAGCATGCCATCTACACAATTGGTGCAATTTCAGCATTAAAGCAGTGTGTCTGATGGGACTTATCGATAATGCGCAGTCTCTCTAGGATGCCGTGCAACTCCTTCTGCAACGGTAGATTCCCATGTCGAGACTGAACTCACGTCCGGCGCGCCTTTCTCGTATCGCTTATTCCCTGCTGCTGACCCTCGGCGGCCTGCTGACGCTCAGCGCCTGCAGTGAAGGCAGTGGTGAAGCGAACGACAGCGCGCAACAGACGCCCCCCACGATGGAAGTCGTCGCTGCCATCTCGCAGCCGGTGGCGGCCTGGCACACCTATACCACGCGCCTGGAATCTCCCCAGCGCGTACAACTGCGCCCACGCGTGAGCGGCGAAGTCGAAGAAGTGCTGTTCACCGAAGGTAGCCAGGTGACCGCCGGCACGCCGCTGGTACGTCTTGATCAGCGCCCCTTCAAGACTGAGGTCGAGCGACTGGAAGCCGATGTCGCTCGCTTCAAGGCCGAACTGGCCAACGCGCGCAGCGAGTCCGGTCGTGCCGCCAGCCTGGTCAAGCGCCACCTGATCTCCCGCGAGGAGGCCGATTCGCGCAGCACCAATGCCACCGGTCTGAGCGCTCAGCTCAAGGGTGCCATCGCTCAGCTGGAACGTGCGCGCCTGGATCTGGACTACGCCACCATCCGTGCCCCGATCGACGGCCGCCTGTCCAATGCGCGCATCACGCGTGGTAACACCGTGCAGGCTGGCCAGAGCGTGCTGACCACACTGGTCGAGACCCGCCAGCTGGACGCCTATATCGACATCAGCGAACTGACCTGGAATCAGGACTTCGCGAACGTCAGCGCCGATGATCACCTGCCGGTCGAACTGCAGCTGGCCGGTCAGCAGGATTTCCCCTTCCACGGTGAGCTCGACTTCATCGACAACAGTGTCGACATCGATACCGGCACCCTGCGGATCGGTACCACCTTCAGCGCCGATGATGCCGCCCTGCGTCCGGGCGCCTTTGCACGCCTGCGTCTCGCCTCGCCCGAGATCCGGGATGCCGTGCTGATTCCGGAGCGCGCCATCGGCACCGATCTGGACCGTCAGTTCGTGCTGGTGGTCGCCAAGGACAACACCCTCGCCTACCGCGGCATCACCACCGGCCCGCGCTTCGGCCCGCTGCGTGCCGTCACCGATGGCCTGGCCGCCGGTGACCGCGTGCTGGCCGCAGGGCCTGCCAAGGCAGGTCCGGGCATGCCGATCAGCCCCAAGCTGGTCGACATCGAGGATGACGGCGCCCTCAAGTCACTGGCGGCACGTGTCTCCCGCCTGCAGGGGCAGCAAGCTGCCCGCCAATTGAACCAGGACAATGACCAGAAGGCCGCGACTCTCGCCGAGGCTGACCGTCAGGCAGCCGGAGGTCGTTCGTGAACATCTCCGGTTTCTTCATCAAGCGCCCGGTCTTCGCCGCGGTGCTGTCGATCCTGATCGTCATCGGCGGCTTGCTGTCGCTGGTCAAGCTGCCCATCTCCGAGTATCCCGAAGTCGTGCCACCCACCGTGGTGGTGCGCGCCAACTATCCGGGCGCCAACCCGGAGGTCATCGGCTCCACCGTGGCCACGCCGCTGGAGCAGGAGATCACCGGCGTCGAAGGCATGCTGTACATGGACTCCCAGGCGACCTCCGACGGCAACCTGACCCTGACGGCAACCTTCGCGCTGGGCACGGATCTGGACAAGGCCCAGGTGCAGGTGCAGAACCGCGTGGCACGCGCCACGCCGCGACTGCCACAGGAAGTCCAGCAGCTTGGCATCACCACCGAGAAGGCCTCGCCCAACCTGACGATGGTGGTCCACCTGACCTCTCCGGATGGCCGCTATGACCAGCTGTGGCTATCCAACTACGCGCGCCTGAATCTCAAGGACAACCTCGCCCGTCTCGACGGGGTCGGTGACGTGCGCCTGTTCGGTGCTGGCGAGTACTCCATGCGCGTATGGCTGGACCCGGACGCCGTGGCGGCGCGTGGGCTGTCTGCCGGTGACGTGATCAGTGCGCTGCGCGCCCAGAACCAGCAGGTCGCCGCCGGGTCCGTCGGTGCCCAGCCCGCCCCGGATGACAACCAGTTCCAGCGTCTGCTCAATGTGCGCGGACGTCTCGAGAGCACGCAGGAATTCGAGAACATCGTCATCCGTGTCGATGAGGATGGCCGCCTGACGCGTCTGAAGGATGTCGCACGTGTCGAACTGGGTGCCGACAGCTACTCGCTGCGCGCGCAACTCGACGGCAAGGATGCGGTGGCGATGCCGATCTTCCAGCGCCCCGGTTCGAATGCCATCGCGCTGTCGGATGCGGTCCGCGAGCGCATGAGCGAGATGTCCGATGCCTTCCCCGATGGTGTCAGCTACGACATCGTCTACGACCCCACCGTCTTCGTGCGCGGCTCCATCGAGGCGGTCATCGATACCCTGTTCGAGGCCATCCTGCTGGTCGTGATCGTGGTGATCCTGTTCCTGCAGACCTGGCGCGCCTCGATCATCCCGCTGATCGCGGTGCCGGTCTCGCTGATCGGCACCTTCGCGGTCATGCAGCTGATGGGTGTCTCGATCAATACGCTGTCGCTGTTCGGACTGGTACTGGCCATCGGTATCGTGGTCGATGACGCCATCGTGGTGGTGGAGAATGTCGAGCGAAACATCGAGCTGGGCCACTCTCCCATCGAGGCGACCCAGATCGCCATGCGCGAGGTGACCGGCCCGATCATCGCCATCGCGCTGGTGCTGACGGCGGTCTTCGTGCCCACCGCCTTCATCAGCGGCCTGAGCGGCCAGTTCTACAAGCAGTTCGCGCTGACCATCACCATCTCGACGCTGATCTCGGCCTTCAACTCACTGACCCTGTCGCCGGCGCTCTCGGCCCTGCTGCTCAAGCCCCACGGTGCCAAGCCGGACTGGCTGACACGCCTCATCGATGGCCTGTTCGGACGCTGGCTGTTCGCGCCGTTCAACCGGGCCTTCAATGCGATGTCCAACGGCTACACCGGCCTGATCAAGAAGCTGCTGCGCTTCGGTGTCATCGTCGGCGTGATCTATCTGGCACTGCTCGGCACCACCGGCAAGCTGTTCGACAGCGTGCCCGGCGGCTTCATCCCGGGACAGGACAAGCAGTATCTGGTCGCGATGGCTCAGCTGCCGGACGCGGCAAGCCTTGATCGCACCACCGAGGTCATCAACGAGATGCAGAAGCTGGCACTCGAGACACCGGGGGTCGCCCATACCGTGGCCTTCCCGGGGCTGTCGGTGAACGGCTTCGTCAATGCTTCCAATTCCGGCATCCTGTTCACGCCGCTGGATGACTTCGAGGATCGCCAGTCGCCCCAGCTCTCCGGCCAGGCGATCGCCGCCGAGCTCAACCGCAAGTTTGCCGGCATCGACGAGGCCTTCGTCGCCGTCTTCCCGCCGCCGCCGATTCTGGGTCTGGGGACCACGGGCGGCTTCAAGTTGCAGCTGCAGGACCGCGGCAACAAGGGCTTCGATGAGCTGTTCTCCGCCGTGCAGACCATCACCGCCAAGGGCAATGCTGACCCGCGTCTGAGCAGTGTCTACTCCAGCTTCCGCATCCAGGTGCCGCAGTACGACATCGATCTGGATCGCGAGCAGGCGATGATCATGGGCGTGCCGGTGGAACGTGCCTTCGAAACCCTGCAGGTCTATATGGGCTCGCTGTACGTCAATGACTTCAACCGCTTCGGGCGTACCTATCAGGTACGCGCCCAGGCCGAGCAGTCGGCGCGTCTCGACCCGGATGACATCCGCAACCTCAAGGTGCGCAGCGACAACGGCCGCATGATTCCGCTGGGCAGCTTCGTCAAGGTGACACCGACCACCGGCCCGGACCGCGTGATGCACTACAACACCTTCGTCAGTGCCGACATCAATGGCTCACCGGCGCCGGGCGTCTCCAGTGATCAGGCCAAGGCCGCCATCGAGGAAGTGCTGGCCGACAACCTGCCACAGGGCATCGGCTACGAGTGGACGGAGGTGACCTACCAGCAGGTGCTGGCCGGCAACACCATGATCTACATCTTCCCGCTGGTGGTGGTGCTGGTATTCCTGGTGCTGGCCGCCCAGTACGAGAGCTGGTCGCTGCCGCTGGCGATCATCCTGATCGTGCCAATGACGCTGCTGTCGGCGCTGGCCGGCGTGTGGCTGACGGGGGGCGACAACAACATCTTCACGCGGATCGGCTTGATCGTGCTCGTGGCGCTGGCGTGCAAGAACGCGATCCTGCTGGTCGAGTTCGCTCGTGAGCAGCAGCATGCTGGCCAGAGTCGTCTGGACGCCGTGCTGACGGCCTGTCGCCTGCGTCTGCGCCCCATCCTGATGACGTCGGTAGCCTTCACCGCGGGCGTGGTGCCGCTGGTACTGGCCACCGGTGCCGGCAGTGAGATGCGTCAGGCGATGGGCGTGGCGGTGTTCTCCGGCATGATCGGCGTCACCGTATTCGGCCTGCTGCTGACACCGCTGTTCTATGTCGGTATCCGTCGTCTGGTCGAGAAACGTGAAGCGCATCAGGACACTGACACACCGGACAGCAATGCCGAGTCAGGCCGCCGCATTCATTGATACGACCACTGATACGATCACTCTCCCGAGAGATCGAGAACAGGCAAACGCCACGGGGCGTCGCGGCTTCAGCAACCGTTGAAGCATTGACTCCCCGTTGGCAACACTGCCGTTCCGTTCGTGGCATGTTTACTGCTCACGACTCTCGGCATAATGCCCATCAATATTTACCCACTCGGGAGCAGGTGCCATGTACGCCGATACCTTCAATGATCTGGCCCTCGAGGCCGAACTCGAAAACTTCGCGCACCGTTGGTTCTCCATGCTCAACCGCATGGCGCCTGCTATCGAACTGGCGGAACTGCTGGGCGAGGAGGCTTCCATCCAGCTGCTGGATGAAACCCTGACCGGCAGCGAGTACCTGGCCAACTGGGAGCAGCGTCGCAGCGAGCTGCTGGTCAATGGCCATGCACTCGGTTGGGTGCGTGCCCAGCGCAACAGCCTCGACAGCGCCACCCTGCGCATGGGCGGTGAGCACCGTGCTGCCATGCGCGATGGCAGCGTGTTGCACACGCATTTCGACGCCGAGTGGGTGCTCGACCTGAGCTGGGGCGAGCCGCGCATCCAGAGCATCAAGCTGCTGGATATGCGCACGCTGTAACGCGAAAGGCAGACAGCAAAAGGCCCCGTCATCTTGGAGTGACGGGGCCTTTTGCTGTCTGGAGGGGCCTGTTTCCAGAGCACGTGACTTCTTTCAATTTCAGTTTCAGTTTATGCCTCAGCCTCTGAGCTTCAGCATCGCTGGCGTATCGATGTCGTGATGGATACCAGCATCGCCGACTGCCACCTCACGCAGCGCCTCGCGATGTCGCGCGATCACCTCGCGCGCGCCCTCGCCGCTTACAAGCGTCGCAAGCTCTGCCCACAGCGCCCGCCCGAACAGCACCGGATGCCCGGGGCCGCCCTCGCCTTCAAGCCTCGGTCGCACGATATGCACGCCATCGGCCTGAGCCTCGGCCCGAAGGACATGAAAGGTCTGCGCCGTGATCTGCGCCATGTCCGCCAGCCATACCGCCGCCACCTGCACATGCGCCAATCCAGCATCATCTTCCAGCTGACGGAAGGCATCGCCGAGACTGGCACCGAGCCCATTGCCCGCCTGCGGCGCACGCCAAAACCGCCCGGCATGCTCACGCGCGAAGTCATCTCCCAGCAGTGCGGCGGGATCATCGTCCTCACGCAGCAGCAGACGCCAGTCCACCTCACAGGACATGACCCGCGACAGCGTCGCCATCAGCAGTGTCTGGCCATCCGCCAGACGCGCCTGACGCTTGTCACTGTCGAAGCGGCGACTCTGCCCCGCGGCCATGACCAGAATGATCGACTCATTCATGGGCGACCTCCCTGCCTGCTCCCTGAGCGGCTTCACAGGCTCTCGCGAGCGCGGCCACGGCGGATGCGCACGATATCGGCCATCACCGCCAGCGCGATCTCGGCCGGTGTCTTGCTGCCCAGATTCAGCCCGATCGGCATCACGATGCGCGCGATCTCCTCGGCGCTGAGTCCACCGCTGCGTGCCAGCCGCTCGGCGCGCGCCTGCGAGGTACGCAGCGAACCCATCACGCCGATATAGAACGCGGGCTGGCGTACCGCCTCGATCATCGCCAGGTCATCGATACGCGGGTCGTGGGTCAGCGCGACCACGGCGGTGGCGGCATGACAGCCACCGGCGGCGATGAAGCGTGACGGCAGCTCACGGCGCAGGCTGACGCCCCCGAGCGGCGCCTTGCGGGCATCCCAGTCGGCCAGCACTTCCTCGCGCGGTTCGCAGATGATCACCTCGAAGCCGAGACTGACGGCGAAGGCTGCGCAGGCTTCCGCCACCGGCGAGAGGCCCGCCAGCAGCAGACGCGCCACCGGCCCGACCCGCAGCTGATAGCCGCATGCCTGGCCCGCGTGGCCCTTGAGTGGTTCGACCCGCTCCCCCAGCCCGCTGTCGTGCTGAAGCGCACGCGCGCCATCCCCCTCCAGCATCACCTGCCGCAGACGCGGCGTCTGGCCCTCGAGCGCCGCGCGCAACGCCTCGAGATGCGCGATGTCCGCATCACAGGCCGTGAAGCGCTCGACCAGTACGTCCAGAATGCCGCCACAGGGCAAGGCGATCCCCGCGCCCTGATGGCCGCCCTCGCCATAGCGGATCACCTGGGCGGGTGCGGTGAACTCCCCGTCAGCCAGGCGTGCCAGAAAGTCCTCCTCGACACAGCCGCCGGACAGCGAACCACGATGCTGCCCATCGGCACGCGCCACCAGCCAGGTACCCGGCTCACGCGGTGAGGAGCCGAAGGTGGCCAGCACCGTGCATAGCCAGATCGGGCGCGCGGATGGCTCGCCATCTGCGGGTGCCAGCCAGTCGATCGCCTGATGGATCACTTCAAGATCAAGGTGTTGCATCAAAAGTCTCTCATTTCAGAAGCCTGCACGCGGTCTGAAGACACGAAACCCGCCACCCGGGCATGCCGGAGTGGCGGGTATCAGAGGCATTCACCGGTGAGGATCAGGCCTCGCTGAGCGCGGCCTTGAGCGCCGCCGGACGCATCGGCAGGTCACGCAGGCGCACGCCGACCGTATGCTGAATGGCGTTTGCGATCGCCGGTGCGACCACCGTGGTGCCCGGCTCGCCGAGACCGACCGGCATCTCGGTGCTGTCGACGAACTCGAGATCCATCTGCGGCACCTGATGCATGCGCAGCGGCTGATAGGCGCCCAGATTCTGCGCCACCGGGCCGCCCTCGCGGTATTCGGTGCCTTCATGCATCGCCATCGAGACGCCCCACAGGAGCGAACCTTCCAGCTGCGCCATGGCACCATCCGGATGCGCCAGCGTACCGGCATCGACCACACTGGTCAGCTTCTCGAGCTTGATCTCGCCCGTGGCGCGATCGACCTTGACCCGTGCCACGCAGGCCACCCAGGTCGGCATGCTGCGCTCCTGACCGAAGCTCAGCGCCACACCCATGCCGGTGTCTGCCGGCAGGCTGTCGCGCTCGCTCCAGCCGGACTTCTCCATCACGCGCTTGAGCACGTTGCGCAGACGCTCGGCACCGCCGGTGCTGACCGGCGCCTTGCCGGCGTTGCGGCCTTCGGCGTCCAGCAGCGCGAGACGGAATTCGGCCGGGTCCTGCTCGGCCGCCAGTGCCAGCTCATCGATATGCTGTTCGACCGCCCACAGCGTCCAGCCCGGTGCGACGGAGCGCAGGTAGCCGGGCACGAAGGCCTCGTGAGCGACCTTGTTCTGCTGCGCCCAGACACGCTGGGTGCCGACGTTGTACCAGTGGTCCGCGCCGCTGATGGAGAAGGAGTCCAGCTTGCCGCCACCTTCGATGGCTTCCGCCATGAAGGCCGGCATCAGGGCTGCCGTCGGCCAGCCGGCGGCGGCGGCGTGCTCGGAGGCCACGACACGCCCCTCGGCATCGAGACCGGAACGCAGGCGCTGCACCGAGGGCGAGCGCACGCAATCGAAGCGGCTGTCATCCGGGCGCGTGAAGATCATCTTCACCGGACGCCCCACGGCCTTGGAGGCCAGCGCTGCCGGCACCGCGTAGTCACCGTGCAGACGACGGCCGAAACCACCGCCCAGATACAGCTGGTGATGGGTGACCTTGCCTTCCTCGAGCTCCAGCGCCTTGGTGACCAGCGAGGTCAGCAGGGACTGCTGCTGGTTGCCGCAGTGGATGTGCCAGTGGCCATCTTCTTCGTAGGCCAGCGCATTGGCCGGCTCCAGCGTGAAGTGCAGCACGCTTGAGGTGGTGAAGGTGGATTCCACCGTGGTGATGGCATTCTCGAGCAGCGGTGCAGGGTCGCCCTGATCCACCAGCAGCGAGCCATTGTCGCGGCTCGGCGAGCTGACCAGACGCTGGCCCTCGGCCTGGATCGCCGTCTCGTCGACCTGATAGCTGTCGCCCTTGCTCCACTCGACCTTGAGCAGGTCGGTGGCGCGCATGGCCGCCGAGAAGTTGTCGGCGATGACCGCAAGCCAGCCCTGACAGATTCCGGACGGGTCCTTGAGTTCGATGGTCTGGCGATAACCGATGACCTTGCGGGCCTCGCTGTCATCGACGGCGGTGACCTTGCAGCCGAAGCGGCTCGGCGGCATCACCGGACGCGCATGCAATGTCTTGCCGACACGCGCCTCGATCTCTGCCGGCAGGGTGTAGTCGATGCCATAGACGGCCTGACCGTTGGTCTTGGGCGGCACGTCCAGCGCGTTGCCTTTGGTGCCCAGCACGCGACGCTCGGAGGCCGGCTTGAGCTCGATGGCCGCAAGCTCCTCCTCGGAGAAGCTGCGCTCCAGCCCCGCCGCGACGATCTCGCCATAGCTCAGCGACTGATCGCCACTGATGACGCGTCCCTTGCGTGCCTTGCAGCTCTCGACCGCCACGCCCATCTGCTGAGCGCCCGCCTCGATCAGCGCGATACGCCCCGCCGCGCCGGCCTGTGACAGCGGCTGGTAGCTCTGGTGAACCGACCAGCTGCCGCCGGTGATCATGTAGCCCCACTTGGGAGCGCTGTCGACATAATCGACCTTGACGCTGTCCCAGTCGGCCTCAAGCTCCTCGGCCACCAGACGCGCAAGGCTGGTGGCGACGTGCTGGCCCATTTCGGACTTGGTGATATGCACGGTGACGGTGCCATCAGTGGCGATGGCGTACCACATGGTCGGCTCGAAGGCGCCGGCGGACAGCGTCTCGCTGGCCGAACCCTTGCCGTCTGACCCGGCAGCCAGTGCCGCGCCGGACACACCGAAGGCCAGCATGGTGGAACCCGCCACACTGCCGATCAGGAAGCCACGCCGCGTGATACCGCCGCGGCTTGAGGAAGTCTTGTGCGCGGCAGCAAGCTCGCGCTGATGCGCGGCCAGCTTGTCATCAAACCTTGCCATGAGACGTCTCCTCGACAGCAGAATGGGATACGGTGCCTGCCGTGGCACGCGGATCGAAGGTGCCGACGCCGGCAGTCGCGGCCGTGGCGTCGGTCTGCTGACCGCTCACCTGGCTGGTGGCACGCTCATTGGCGATGGTGGCGGCACGCTTCACTGCGCGATGGATGCGCACGTAGGCCATGCAGCGACACAGGTTGCCGGCCATGGCGGCGGTGACCTGCTCATCGGTGGGGTCGGGCGTATTCTTGAGGAAGTCGGCGGCCTGCATGATCTGGCCGGACTGGCAGTAACCGCACTGCGGCACCTGCTCCTCGACCCAGGCCTGCTGCAGCGGGTGGTCATCGTTCTCGGCCAGCCCCTCGATGGTGACGATGTCACCACCTTCGGCGGCCAGAACCGGCAGGACACAGGTGCGCGCCGCTGTGCCGTTCAGGTGCACGGTACAGGCGCCGCACTGGGCGATGCCGCAACCGAACTTGGTGCCGGTCAGACCCAGGTGCTCACGCAGCACCCATAACAGCGGGGTTTGCGGATCGACCTCGAGACTGACGGCCTTGCCGTTCAGAGTGAAGTTGGCCAAGGGGCTTCTCCTCAGGAGCATGAAGCAGGGACAGGATTGGGATACAGGGCTGGGATACAGAGCGGCGCGACGGCACGACTCGACATGGCGTCAGTAAACTGACGCTGCGTGTGTCCGGTGTCAGGGGGCGAACGGCACGTTGCATGTCGGGCAGGCTGCGCGATTGGCATACCCCGAATGGCGAAATTCTACAGGTCACGACTCAGCACCATGGTGCCAAACGGGAAACAGTGTAGTGTCGCGAGACCGGGGCATGTCACCAGACCGGGATATGGCACCCGCCATGGTAAACAGCGCATGTGACATGCATGACAGTATAGCGTTTCGCGGGGTGCGATCGGCAGTGGATTCCACGCAAGCCGGGCACGATTCGTCACCGATGCCTGCCGGCGCCTGATAGCTGACAGTCCCTGCCGACGCCTGATGGCTGCTGCCCGTTGCTGACGGGTCGTGAAAAAAGCGCCCTGCGCTGGTCAGGCCTCAACGCCAGTGGCGAATGAAGGCCAGCATCCATTGCGTCATCACGGCGCTGTCTGGTGCGACACTCAGGGAGGCTTCGCCCTCGCGCACGCGATGTTCGCCGATCTGTTCGCGACGCAGACTCATCAGGTCACGTGAGTAGGCGGAACTGAACTCGGGATGCCCCTGCACGCCGAGGCAGCTGCCCACCTCGATCAGATAGAAGGCGCAGAAGGCGCTGTCCGCCAGCACCCGGGCATCGTCAGGCAGGACACTGACCTGATCCTGATGGCTGACGATGAGATCCAGCCCTGCTTGCGGCGGTTGCATCCAGGGGCGTTGCGCGCAGACACGATTGAACGACAGGCCGACACCCCAGCCGCGTGCATGTTTCTCCACCTCACCCCCCAAGGCCCTGGCGATCACCTGATGGCCGAAGCAGACACCGACCAGCGGCAGCTTTGCCGCATGCACGCGCCGGACGAACTCGCACAGTGTCGTGATCCAGGCGAGCCCATCATTGACGCCATGTTTTGACCCCGTGATCAGCCAGCCATCGCAGGCATCCAGCTGCTCGGGAAACTCGCCATCCAGGCAGCGCCAGACGCTGAGCCGGATATCCGGATCGCTGCTAGTGAGCAGGGCCTGGAACATGGCGGGATAGTTGCCGTGCCGCTCGATGAGGGCCGGATTGACGTCATCGCATTGCAGCAGACCGATATGCATCACTACCTCCTGAGGTGGCGGGGTCGGCGACGTCCGCGCCACGACCGTACGTGACAAGCAACGACTGCGCTGTCGCTTCTGCTACCGTCGTTGACGTATTCGGGATGCGCCCATCCATGAGAATAAAGTGGAATATAGAGACCAAGGTCTCAAGGTGATCTTCCGCCCACAGGCAGTGGAGTCCGCAGCACAATGATAACGACAGGGGTGGGCCAGACATGCAACTGAACTGGAAGGCAGCGATCGCGTTGGCAGCGCTGATTCTCGCCATCAATACCGGCGCGCGGCAGGCCATGGGCTTCATGCTGCCACCGATGGCCAGCGAACTCACCTGGGGCATGGGGAGTCTGTCATTCGCGCTTGCCATCCAGAATCTGGTCTTCGGGCTGGCCGCGCCCATCGCCAGCAAGCTGTCGGACCGCTTCGGCACGCTCAGCGTCTTCCTCGTCGGTAGCCTGTGCTATGCGGTCGGCATGGGCGTCACCGCCCTCTGGCCGACCCCGACGGTGTGGATGCTGGGCGCCGGCGTGCTGGCCGGCATCGGCATCGGCGCGACCACCTTCCCCCTGGTGCTGGCTGCCGTCACGCGCGTGGTTCCCATTCAGCATCGTGGCATCGGGCTGGGCATCGCCTCGGCCGGCGGCTCCTTCGGGCAGCTGATCTACTCGGTCGCGACCCCGATGCTGGTGCTGATCGACTGGAAGATCGCCATGCTGGCTCTCGGCGCCAGCTGTCTGCTGCTGATTCCCATGGCTCTGCCCTTGCTGCGTCGCCCGCCGGCCGGCAGTGAGGCACCAGCGGAGGATATCCCGAGCCAGGGCCCGCTGCTGCAGGACCGGCGCTTTCTGGCGCTCGCCGGCGGCTTCTTCGTCTGCGGTGTGCACGTCGCCTTCATCGCCACCCACCTGCCCAATTTCGTGGTCGCCTGCGGCCTGCCCCTGAACGTGGCCGGCAACACGCTGGCGATCATCGGCGCGCTCAATATCGCGGGTACCATCCTGTTCGGTGCCTGGGGCGGCCGCCGTCACCCGCCGCAGCTGTTGATGCTGATCTATCTGTGCCGCGCCGCGCTGGTGATGGCGATGGTGGTCATCCCGCCCAGCAGCATGCTGCTCTACGCCTTCGGCGCGATCATGGGCATTCTGTGGCTGTCGACGGTGCCGCTGACCAGTCAGGCCGTGGCGCTCTACTTCGGCCAGAAGCGTCAGGCCTTCGTGTTCGGCATGGTGCTGGCCGCTCATCAGGTCGGTGCCTTCCTGGGGGCCTGGGGCGGTGGTGTGGTCTATCAGCTGACCGGCAGCTACGACCTGCTATGGATCTCCAGCGGCATCTTCGGTCTGCTGGCCGCCATCGTGCACTGGCCGGTGCGCCGCGAGCCCACGCGCGTGATCCAGCCACAGCTGGCCTGAATCGCGCCACGGCATCCGCCGCTCACATCTCAGACCTCTGATCACATCTCCACAACGACACAGCCCCCACCGGCGAGACCGATGGGGGCTGTGTCGTTGTGGACTTCAGCGGGGACGATCAGCGCTGGAAGGCGTAGACATTGCCGACCTTCAACAGCCGCGTCAGCTCATCCAGTGCCGACAGTGTCTCCTCGGCCAGCTGTGGATCGGCGAGGTCTGCCGGTGTCAGGCTGTCACGGTAGTGACGCTTGACCCAGTCACCCAGCTCGGCGTGCAGCGTATCGGTCATCATCACGCGCCCGGACAGCGCGGCGCGCTCGGCGTCGCTGAGCACCACGCGCAGACGCAGACAAGCCGGGCCGCCGCCGTTGCGCATGCTCTGCTTCACGTCCTTGACCAGCACTTCGCCGATCGGGTTCGGGCCGGCCAGAATCGCATTCTGCAGCGCGCTCCATACCGCCTCGTTCTCTTGGCACTCACCCGGCACCACCAGCGTCATGCTGCCATCGTCGTTGGAGAGCAGCTGAGAATTGAACAGATAGGAGGAGACGGCATCCTCGAGGCTGACGGCTTCCAACGGCACGCGGATCGGGATCAGCGGCGTGGACAGCTTGGCGCGAATCTCGTCAAGCACCGCCTCTTCATCGCGGAAGGCCAGCTCGTGATAGAACAGCACCGGGCCATTGCCCACCGCGATGACGTCGTTGTGGAAGACGCCGGCATCGATGGCGTCCGGGTGCTGCTGGGCGAATACCACCTGCTCTTCGCTCAAGCCATGCTGACGCGCGACGGCCTGACTGGCTTCCAGCGTCTGGCGCGCCGGATAGCGACGCGGTTCGACGCCGTCACCGCCGAAGGCCTGACGGCCATAGACGTAGAGGTGCACGCCCGGCCCGCCGTGGCCATCGCACAGCCGCGTATGGTTGGCGGCGCCCTCATCGGAGAAGGCCGGCGTCGCGGGCAGCGCGGGGTGATGCGCGAAGTGGCCATCGTCGGCGAAGATGGCGCCCAGGATGCGCCCGGTGGTCGCGGGCTCCAGGTAGCGGTGGAAGCTGGATTGCAGGTTGGCCGGCGTGAAGTGCACGCGGCCATCACCACTGTCGCGCGACGGCGTGACGGTGGCGGCGTTGGCCGTCCACATGCTGGAGGCGGAACACACCGCGCGCAGTAGCTGCGGCGCCTGCTCGCTGGCCGCCTTCAACACCTGGGCGTTGCTGCCGGTGAAGCCGAGATCACGCAGCGCCCCAAGGTCCGGGCGCTGCTGCGGTAGCAGAATCCCCTGTGCATAACCCAGATCCGCCAGCGACTTCATCTTGTCGAGGCCCTGCAGCGCGGCTTCGCGCGGATTGGAGGCCAGCCCGCCGTGGCGCATCGAGGCCACGTTGCCATGCGCCAGACCGGCGTAGTTGTGGGTCGGGCCGACCAGGCCGTCGAAATTGATCTCTTGATACGGAGTATCGGACATGAAGGTCTCCTGCCACGACGCCTTGCCAGCTCAGCAAACAGGCACGGCGAGCGTCGTGGTCAACAATGGGTAAGCGGCAGCGGTGCCCGAACGGACGGTCTTACAGACGGATACCGGCCGGCAGGCTCGCGGGCAGCGCCAGCTCCTCGGCTTCCATCGAGGCGACCGGATAGCTGACATAGTCGGCGGCGTAATAGGCACTGGGGCGATGGTTGCCGCTGTCGCCGATGCCACCGAAGGGCGCGTCGCCGGAGGCGCCAGTGGTCTGACGGTTCCAGTTGACGATGCCTGCGCGAATGCGCAGCAGGAAGTCGTCCCAGTCAGCGCGATCGCCACCGATCAGCCCGGCCGAGAGGCCGTAGCGGGTGTCATTGGCCAGCGCGAGGGCGTCGTCCCAATCGGCGTAGCGGTGGATCTTGAGCAGCGGACCGAAGAATTCCTCGTCCTCGAGCGCAAGGCCAGTGACATCGATCAGCGCCGGGCTGAGCAGACTGGTGCCCTCTTCCACCTGCTGCATGCGCACGATGACGTTGCCGCCCAGCGCTTCGAGATCGTCCTGCGCCTTGAGCAGCCCCTCGGCCGCGGCGACGCTGGCCAGGCCGCCATAGAAGGGGGCGTCCTGCGCGAACTGCCCCGCCACCCGCAGCTCACGCAGCGCCGTGGCCAGTGTCTCGATCAGACGATCACCGACCTCGCCCTGCGGCACGATCAGGCGTCGAGCACAGGTACAGCGCTGACCGCCCGAGGCGAAGGCCGACTGGATGATCGCCAGCACCGCGGCGGTTTCATCCTGCACATCGCGCACCACCAGCGGGTTGTTGCCGCCCAGTTCCAGCGCCAGCAACTTGCCGACTTGACCGGCGAACTGACGGTGCAGCAGCTTGCCGACCTTGGCACTGCCGGTGAACAGCAGCCCATCGATGCCCTCAGACTGGGACAGGGCCTGGCCGACTTCCGCCGCGCCCTGCACCAGATTGATCACGCCGGCGGGCAGGCCCGCGGCCTCCCAGCACTGCAGGGTAAGATCGGCGGTGGCCGGGGTCAGCTCGGAGGGCTTGAACACGCAGGCATTGCCCGCCAGCAGCGCCGGCACCATGTGGCCGTTGGGCAGATGGCCTGGGAAGTTGTAGGGGCCGAAGACCGCCATCACACCGTGCGGACGGTGGCGCAGGACTGCCTGGGTGCCCGCGACATCCCTGGCGCGCTCGCCGGTACGCTCGTGATAGGCCTTCACCGAGATCGCGATCTTGCCGACCATCGCGCCGACCTCGGTGCGCGCTTCCCACAGCGGCTTGCCGGTTTCGCTGGCGATGCTGACCGCCAGCGCTTCGCGGTGCTGCTCCAGCTGATCGCGGAAGCGCTCCACCACCGCCAGACGCGCCTCGAAGCCCAGGCGCGCCCAGGCAGGGAATGCCTGACGCGCTGCCGCGACGGCCTGCTCGACCTGCTCGGCAGTGGCAGCGGCGCCCTGCCACAGAGGTGCGTGGGAGACGGGGTCGGTCTTGGTGAAGGATCCGGCCTCACCCGCTTGCCACGCGCCGTCGATGAAGAGCTGTTGACGCACGTTGAGTGTGGCGGGAGTCGAATTCGTAGTGGTCATGGCATGCCTCATCGAAAGGGCGCGCCGCGCGAGCGGCGCTGAACAAGGAGATCACGGGGCAGTTGGCGATCTGCCCCGCTGATGGCAAAAGGACGCAAGGCGGTATACGCCTGCGAGATGGCGCAAAAAAGCGGAGGCCCGTGTCGGACGCTTCAGCCGGCCAGCACGCGCAGCGTGTCGCCGCCGGTGACGCCGAGGCGTTCGGCCTCATCACGGTGCAGACGCACATGGCAGGCGCCGGAGTCGCCCCGGGTGACGTCGTGGCTGATCCAGCTGGCGCGGAAGTCGGCCATGCCGGTGGTGGCAGCCATCACGGCGGGACGCTCGCAGGCCGGGGCATCACCCGCGATGACCTCGACACTCGCCAGCTGACTGTCACGCACGGCACGCACATCATCGATATAGGCCTCGACCGTCGGGCCACCATCGAAGATGTCGACGTAGCCTTCCCAGCGCAGCCCTTCCTTCTTGAGCATCGCCACCGCCGGACGGGTGTGCTCATGCACCTGCCCGATGGCGGCCCGCGCGGGCTCGGAGAGAAACGGCGTATAGATCGGGAACTTGGGCATCAGCTCGCCGATGAAGCTCTTCTGGCCCATGCCGGTGAGGCGGTCGGCCTCATTGAAGTCCATCGGGAAGAAGTGGCTGCCCAGACACTCCCAGAACGGGCTGCGTCCTTCGGGCGTGAAGACACCGCGCATCTCGGCCAGCACCTTGTCGGGGAAAGCCGCGCGGAACTGGGCCATGAACAGCCAGCGCACCTTGGAGAGCAGCGCGCCGTTGCGGTCCTTGCGCCAGCCCTCACGCAGGAACAACGAGCAGACCTCGGCATCGCCGGTGTGATCGGAGCACAGCGTCAGCGTATCCAGGGTGCGATGCAGATCGAGCTGCACCGAGGAATGCGCCAGCGAACCGAGACGATAGTGATAGAACGGCGCATCGGTGCCCACGCAGGCCTCGATGGCGCAGCAGCCCGCAATGCTGCCATCGCGATCATCCTCGAGCACGAAGAAGTACAGGCGATCATCGCTGGGTTCGCGGCCCTCGAAGGCGGCCAGGGTGCGCTCTATCTTGGCACTGAGAAACTCATGATTGTCCGGCAGCGAGGTGAAGCCGACACCGGTTTCCCGCGCCAGTACCTTGAGGCCTTCGATATCGTGTCGAGCGATAGGACGAATGCGCATTACAACTCTCCCTCATCCATCGTCGGCAATGGCATCGGCACGGCAAGCACCGCACGCCCCTCTTCCACGCCCAGCACCTCGGCCTGCTGCGGCGTCAGCATCAACTGGCCGGTCGGCGTCAGGGCATAGCGCGCCAGCACGCAGCGGAAATCGCCGAGACGCTGGTTGGCCACCATCGCCGGCACCGCATCCGGCAGGCTTTCCTGCGGGCGGATACGCACCGGATGCCAACCGCACTGCTTGAAGGTGTGCAGACGCTCGCACTCCGCCAGCAGCAAGGGGCCGGCATCGAAGATATCGACATGACGCGAGCGCGAGAAGCCCTCGGCGAGCATCTCCCGCATGGCGTACTCATGGCGCGGATTCTCACGCCCGATGGCGGCGCGCGCCTGGGGGGTGAGCAGCGGCAGATAGAGCGGGAACGGCGGCATGACTTCGGCGATGAAGCTCTTGGAGCGCACCCCCGCCATCTGATTGATTTCATTGAAATCACGATCAAAGAAGTGCTGACCGACGCTGTCCCAGAAAGGGCTGACCTGACGCTCGTCGCGCGTTTCCAGATAGCCCGGGAAGGCCACCGCCAGTTCGGTGGCGAAGCGTTCCGGGTACTGAGCGATGAACATCAGGCGTGCGCGGCGCAGCAGGCTGTCCGCATCCGTCTCGCGGTAGCGGGCATCCAGCGACAGTGCGCACAGCAGCGTGGCATCCGACACCTCATGCGACAGCGACAGCGTCTGCACTTCGTGGCGCACGTTGAGCTGCTGCGAGGCGTGGATCAGCGTTTCCTGACGATAGGTGTAGTAGGCCTCCCGCGCGCCAGCCTCGGCGCGCAGCGAGGCGGTACCGACCACTTCGCCGGTGTCGAGATCTTCCAGCACGAAGCAGTAGATCTCATCGCCCGGGAAGTCGATCTCGGCACGCAGACTGCGCTGGGAGCGCAGGATACGCTCCTCGAGGCGGTCACGATGTGCCGGCAGATTGGTCAGGCGAGGCGTGGCCGTGGCCGCGAGCCGCTCAAGGGCGAGCAGATCGCGGCTTTCGGCAGGCCGCACCACCAGCATCGGGGCACTGCTCATGGCGCTGCTCATGCAGATGCAGAGGCGGCGACGAAGTTCGCCACGGCGCGGTCGAGCTTGTCGAGACCGCTCTGGATCTCCTCTTCACTGATCACCAGCGACGGTGCCAGACGCAGCACGTCAGGACCGGCGATCAGCACCATCAGACCTTCTTCCATCGCCAGGTTGAGAATGTCCTTGGCACGCCCTGCGTAATCCGGCGCCATCTGGGCACCGATCAACAGACCCATGCCACGTACTTCCTTGAAGACACCGTGACGCTTGGCGATGCCTTCCAGACCGTTGCGCAGCAACTCGTGGCGGTGGGCGACGCCCTTGAGCACTTCCTGCGTGTCGATGGTCTCGAGCGCCGCCAGACCCACGGCACACGCCAGCGGGTTGCCGCCGTAGGTGGAACCGTGAGTGCCGATGGCCATGGCCGGCGCGATGCGATCGGTGGTCAGCATGGCGCCCAGCGGGAAGCCGCCGCCGATGCCCTTGGCGGTGGTCAGGATGTCCGGCACCACTCCGAAGTGCTGGTAGGCGTACAGGTGGCCGGTACGCCCGGCACCGCTCTGGACTTCATCGAAGATCAGCAGCGCATCGTGCTGGTCGCACAGTTCACGCAGTCCTTCCAGGAAGGCCTGCTCGCCCGGGATGATGCCGCCCTCGCCCTGCAGCGGCTCGACGATGATCGCGCAGGTGTCATCGCCCATCAGCTCGCGCACGGAGTCGAGATTGTTGAATTCGGCGTGCTGGATACCGCCCGGGATCGGCCCGAAGCCCTGGGAATACTTGGGCTGGCCACCGACGCTGACGGTGAAGAAGGTACGGCCATGGAAGGACTGACGGAAGGAGATGATCTTGTCCTTCTTCTCGCCATGGGTGTCGTGGGCGAAACGACGCGCCAGCTTGAGCGCGGCCTCGTTGGCCTCACCACCGGAGGAGCAGAAGTAGACCTTGTCGGCGAAGGTGCGCTCGGTCAGCGCCTTGGCCAGCGCCAGTGCCGGCTCGTTGGTGTAGACGTTGGACAGGTGCCAGACCTTGTCGGCCTGGTCCTTGAGCGCCTTGACCAGCGCCGGGTGGCAGTGACCCAGCGAGGTGACGGCGATGCCACCGGCGAAGTCGATGTACTCGCGACCTTCCTGATCCCACAGACGGCTACCCTCGCCGCGTACCGGAATGGCAGCCTGGGGTGCGTAGTTGGGCACCATGGCATGGTCGAAATCGGCACGGGTCAGCTGGGTCATCGTCTCTTCCTCATCGCGGGGTCTTGGCATGGCCGGCCGATGTTCGGCAAGCCACGAGTCATGACACTCGAGTATAGGGAGGCGAGATGACAAAGACTTTCAGCGAAAGGACGACGACTTATGTCAGGAGGCGACTTTTGTCATCCAGGGCAGGGGTCAGGCCTGCAGCATGAGACGTTCGTCGCGGGGGCTGCGCCCGAAATGGTTGCGAAACGCCGTGGAGAAGTGAGCGGCGCTGGAAAAGCCGGTGGCCAGCGCGATCTCGCCGATCGGCTGATCGCTCTCGCGCAGCAGCTGACGCGAGCGCGCCAGGCGGAGATCCAGATAGTAGCGGCTGGGCACCGCCTGCAGATGCTTCTTGAACAGGCGCTCCAGCTGACGCCGCGAGATGCCGAGGTGCTCGCCGATCTCGTGGGTGGACAGCGGCTCCTCGATATTGGCCTCCATCAGCGTCACGGCCTCCACCAGCGGCTGGGGCGCATGGGCGAAACGGTTCTTGAGCGGCACGTGCTGCGGCTCGTCCGCCAGCCGGATACGCTCGCAGACGAAGTGCTCGGAGACCTTCTCGGCCAGCGCGCGACCATGTTGCTGGGCGATCAGCGTCATCATCATGTCCATCGCCGCGGTACCGCCGCCGCAGGTGACACGATCGCGGTCCAGCTCATAAAGCTGATGGGAGACGTTGACCTGCGGGAAGTCGCGGCGGAAGGATTCGGCGCGCTGCCAGTGGATCGTCGCACGATAGCCATCGAGCAACCCGGCGCGGGCCAGCTCACGAGTGCCGGTGGAGATGCCGCCCAGCATCACGCCACGCTCGGCCAGACGCTTGAGCCAGGCCAGCAGCGCGGGATTCGAGGCTACCTCCTGCAGGCCTGCCTCGCCCGCCGGCTGAGCACCGCACACGAACAGGGCGTCCAGATGGCGCGAATCACTGGCGACCAGACTGTCCGGCGAGAGACTCAAGCCCGCCGCGGACGCCACGCCGCGCCCGTCAAGCGCGAAGGTGACGGCCCGATAGAGTGTCTGCCCCGCGAGCTGATTGGCCACCTGCAGGGGCTCCAGCGCACAGGCCTGGGACAACAACGAGAAGCCGGGCAGCAGCACGAAGCCTATCTGGCGTTGCTGGGCCTGGGGGGAAACCAGTGAATCCACGGGCATGAGTGTGAGTCGAGGTCCGTCGCGTGAGGGTGGCGCCATATTGTGCCATGCCTCTGGCACTTGTGCCTGGCCCGGACTGGCATGACGCTCGAGATGAGGGCACCACTCACGACGACGCCACCCCGAAGGATGGCGTCGTCATTGCTCAACATGCAGTGCTCAGCGGGCAGCGCTCAGCGAGCTGCCAAGCCCTCGGCGCCTATGCTGAGGCGCGCTTATATTGAGGCGCTCTTACATCTGAACGACATCGAATTCGACATCGGTGGCGACATCGGCATCGTAGTCGACGTCGTCACGGGTGAAGCCGAACAGCTTCAAGAATTCCTGCTTGTAGCTGGCGTAGTCGGTGATGTCGAACAGGTTGTCGCTGGTGACCTGCGGCCACAGTTCCTGACAGGCCTGCTGGACGTCGTCCTTCAGCTCCCAGTCGTCGAGACGCAGACGGCCGGACTCGTCGGTGGCGATCTCGCCTTCGCCGTAGAAGCGCTCGGCGTAGAAGCGGTTGAGCTGCTCGATGGTGCCTTCGTGCAGGCCCTTCTCCTTCATGATCTTGTAGACCATGGAGATGTAGAGCGGCATGACCGGGATCGCGGCGCTGGCCTGGGTGACCACGGACTTGAGCACGGCCACGTGGGCACGACCGCCTTTGGCGGACAGCTTCTCGTGGATGCTGCCGGCGGCGCGGTCCAGATCTTCCTTGGCGCGACCCAGCGCACCGTGCCAGTAGATCGGCCAGGTGATCTCGGTACCGATGTAGCTGAAGGCGACGGAGCGGGCGCCCTCAGCCAGCACGCCGGCATCGTCCAGCGCCTGCATCCACAGCTCCCAATCCTGACCACCCATCACGGTGACGGTATCTTCGATTTCCTGCTCGGTGGCCGGCTCGACCTCCGCTCCGATGATGGCGTCCTTGTTGGTGTCGATGGCAGTCGCACGGTAGGTCTCGCCGATCGGCTTGAGCACGGAGCGCTTCACTTCACCGCTATCCGGCAGCTTGCGCACCGGAGAGGCCAGTGAGTAGACGACGAGGTCGACTTCGCCCATGTTGGCCTTGATCAGCTCGATGGCCTTGGCGCGTGTCTCGTGCGAGAAGGCATCGCCATTGATGGCCTGGCTGTAGAGGCCTTCCTGCTTGGCGAACTTGTCGAAGGCGGCAGAGTTGTACCAGCCTGCGGTGCCGGCCTTCTTCTCGGTGCCCGGCTTCTCGAAGAACACGCCCAGGGTATCGGCGCCATAGCCGAAGGCTGCCGTGATGCGTGCCGCGAGGCCATAGCCGCTGGAAGAACCGATCACCAGCACCTTCTTCGGACCACCGTCACGCTTGTCACCGACTGTCTTGCGGGTGATGGCGATCTGCTCGGCGACATTCTGCTCGCAGCCCTTGGGATGTGTGGTGGTGCAGATGAAGCCACGAACCTTGGGTTTGATGATCACGTAAAGAACCTCGTTTGCTGTTGGCCCGGCGTGTACCCGCCGATGCGATACTCGCTTCACCCTGACAGCAGGCAATGGCCGTCCTTGGGTGGTGAAGCGTATCGTGAAATAGGGCGTTCGAATCCCGTAAAGCAGGCTCAGTGCCAGCTCATGGGCGCTATTCTAGCGGCTGTCGGCGACGCTGTCCGCCCTGCCGTCATGATCCGCCATCTGCCTGCATATCACTGGAGCCAGCCGCGGCGGCTGCCGTATCATGTAGGCCTTTTCACGTACTGCCATTCCACTGCCGTCCTGCATTCGCCGCTGATTGCCAGCCGCACTGTCCGACAGGCTCTGCCCAGGATGTTTTCATGAACGATCAGAACGCTCACCTCGCCCCCGATGTGGCCGCCCTGCTCGAGCGCCGACAGGACATCTGGCTGGCGCTGTCTCCACTGTGGCTGGAGCGCGACCCACGTGAAGCCGAGTATCAGCACATGGCAGAAGTCGTCGAAGCCCAGGGGCTTAGCTTCCAGGAACTGGAAAAGCTCTATCGGCTGGAGATGGCGCCGGTACTGGTGCGAGAACAGGTCAGCATGACGCCCAACTTCAAGGGCTTCGATGACAGCCAGCTGCTGTCACGCCTGCTGCAGCATACGCATCGTCTGACACGTGGCCGGCGCATGTTCTGGCTACTGTTTTCGGGGTTGGCCACGATGCCGAGCCGCCATCGCTACGGCAATCTGCTCGAGATCCTGCACCTGCGCGGCAATACGCCCCGCTAATGCGTGCCCCGCAATCTGTACGGGGAAGCTCGCAAGGGCTCTGGCCAGCAACGCCTGAATGACAAGACACCCCGCGACCGGAAGGTCACGGGGTGTCTTGTCATGCTGTAGTGCTTAATAGTGCTTGGCAGAGCTCAATCGCCATTCCTCGAGGGGGCTTTCGCCGCCAGGCTCATGGCCGTTTATGACGCGGTACTCTCAGCACCCCTTGTGCGCGGCGCTTCTGCCAATCAGACAGACTTGAAAGGCCTCGGCTGTCGCTGATGCGCTTGCCCCCTTCCAGACGTTTGCTCATCCACAGCGCACTGCCATTGAAACTGTAGATAGGCAGCAGGTCCGTGCGCTCACTGGCCGGCAGGATGGAACTGTTCAGGTTGTCCAGTACATCAGGATTGCGCGTATTGGCGCCCTGATAGGTCACGACCATGTGGAACTGGTTGAGGCTGAGCGCCTTGACGTAGTGCAGACGCAGGCGGTCTTCCGGTACGCCAAGCTCGCGCAGGGTCAGGTACTTGGCCATGGCGAAGTCGTCGCAATCACCAGCCCCTGCCCCCAGAAACTCCTGCGGCGTCGCCCAGTAATCGGTCGCTCCCCAGACGCTGAGGTCATCGGTGAAGTTGAGACGATTGAAGAAATCGTTCACTTCGCTCAACTGACGCCTGATCGGCGCGCCCTCCAGACGCTGCAACAGTTGCTGCCATTGCTGCACACGATTCCAGCCACCTGTCCCGTAGATCTGGATGAACTGGCGGGAATCCACCGCCTGTGCCAGACCCGCACCGAGCGACAACGCCAGCAGCACCCCGACCGCAAGACCCTCCCACCAGCGGCGATGATTCATGTCGAGGCACCCTGAATGTCACTTAGCGAGGCATATCTTCTGCTGGATTGGCGAGCCTTGCCATGACATCGACTGCCGGTGACACGAAGCCCTGATAGCCATCTGCGCCCAGCGACATCGCCCGCTCCTGATCCGCCTCGGACTCGACGCGGGTCACGATGACCTGCGACTCGACCTGATGCGCGGTCATGCACAGACTCTGCAACAGCTCGGTGTCGACATCTTCGCGCTTGAAGAACGCCTGGTCGATCTTGACGTAATCAGGCCGCAGCGCCGACAGATAGCTGAGCTCCTTCAGCTCACGGGCGAAGCGGTCGATGCCACCCCGCGCGCCCAGTCGACGAGCATGTCGGAACAGCATCTTGATACGCTCCTGATGCCTGAGGGCGATGCTTTCGGACACCTCGATATCCAGACGCTTGCACAGGCGCGGATGCGCCGCCAACCAGTTGAGCAGACCAATATAACTGGCTTCATCGTCGAAGGTTTCTTCGGTCAGGTTGAGCGCCAGCCTGGGCACTTCAATCCTGTCGATATAGGACGCCAGCCACTCCAGAGCGCGCAGATCAAACTGCGCCCCCATGCGGAAATGGCGAATCACGGGCAGGAAATCACCCGCACGATGCAGTTCATCACCATCGCGCAGACGGGCAAACAGCTCGCGGTGGAGCTCGCCACCATCATTGAGCAACACCGGCTGAGCGACGAAATCGAGCCCCTTGGGGGAATCCAGAGCCTTTTCGATGATCTCGCGCCACTCGCCTCGCGGACGCGCACGGCCACCCGCAGGGGCCAGTTCCACGCCCGATCCTTGCTCGATGGCCTGACGAAGCGTGGCATCTGCTACGGCAAACATCTGGGTGCGCTGCATGCCCGGCTCACGCCGAACGGCGCCAAGGGCACAGTTCTCCGGCGGAGTATCCACCAGCGGATTGGCATCCAGCAGATTGTCGATGTCCTCCGCCAATAGCGTGAGAAACTCCTGAAGCCGAGTCTCGTCGGTTTCCGGCAGCAACAGGCCGAAATCACTATTGGCCAGACGCGCGGCGATGATCGCCTCACCCGCCAGTTCGCGATCTTCCAGCTTGCGCGCGATGGCTTTCACCAGGGCGTCACGCCCCTTGTAGCCCTGCTCGCGATACACCACCTCGATATGCGACACGCGCAGCAGCGCGAAGCTGCCACCCATTGGCTCGCTCAGCCACTCATCGACCGCTCGATTCAAATAGCCGCGGTTGCCAAGCCCCGATACCGAGTCTTCTTCCGCCTGGCGCTGCAGACGCGCCAACTGCGCGGCCTGAGCCTCGAACTGGGTCTGCAGGCGCTGTCCCAGACGATTGACCGCCGAGGTGATGCCCTTGAGCTCCGCCACGCTGGTCTCTTCCAGCGGCGCGTCGAAGCGCTGCGTCTCCATCTCATTGAGGCGAGACGAGAGACGCTCCAACGGGCGCAGCAGACGGCGCATGACCAATGAGGCAATCAGCAGCGTGATCAGGCCGCCGAGCAACAGCCACAGCGCCAGACGCTTGGCCAGCTGCCAGAGCTGGTCATAGCCCTGGGCAGATTCGCCGGTCAGGCTGATCGTGCCCAGCGACGCCCAACCACCCGGCAGCTCGCGGCTCGCCGATTCCACCGGCATGGGGATCAGGTCACGAAACCACTGCGGGGCCAGACTCTCGCGCACGACATTGAAAGCGATGGGTGTCGCGATGGCCACGCTCTCCAGCCTGGCATCGCGCACATGACCACCATCCACCGTGGCACGTATCAGGGCTTCGGCACTGGCGGCATCGCCAAGCTCTACATGTGGCACCAGCGCGAGACTCAGGCTCTGGGCGAGATTCGAGAGTTCGACGCGTTGTCGTTCGGCCAATGCATCACGGGTGTTGTTGACCTGGATGAAGAAGATACCGAGGGAGAACCCCAACAATACCAGCAACATCAAGGTAAACAGGCGGCGCGAAAGACTCATCTGATTTCCTCATCAACCATCAGCATGGCAACGGCGCATCCAGGGTGCGGGAGCGCCGTGAGTGGCTTAGCCCTGTTGTTGGACGGGGACGGCAACATTCATGGAATCCAGCAGAGCGCCGGTCGCCGACAGCAGGCGATAGTTGGCGGTTTCCAGATCAAAACGGGCGCGAATCAGGTTCTGCTGAGAGGTGAACAGCTCACTCTCGCTATCCAGAAGGTCCAGCAATGTGCGGCGCCCGATATCGAATTGCTTGCGATAACTCTCGCGGGTATCGGTCGCGGCACGCACATAACTTTCCAGGTAATCGATCTGACGCTTGAGGTTCTCGCGGGCATTCCATGCCAGACGAATCTCGTCACGCACATCGCGCATCACGCGATCATTGTCGTGCTCGACCGCTTCCAGCGCTGCCTGACGACCGCGGATCTCGGATTGATCACGGCCGCCACGATACAGGTTGTAGCGCATGACCAGTTCGACGCTCCAGTCGTCTGACTTGCTCTTGTCCTGATCATAATCATTGTCCAGCGTGCGATTGCCCTCGAGACTGAACTCGGGATAGTTATCGCCCTTCTCGGCGTTCACTTCATGGCGTGCAGCGTCAATGGAGACCCGCGCTGCCGCCAACAGCGGGTTGCGCTGATTGGCCTGCACGTAGGCGCTCTCGACATCCTCGCTGAGCAGGCTGGTGTCGATGCCCGGCATGCTGAGGTCCGACGGCATCTCGCCCACCAGACGCAGATAGGCAGAGCGGGAATCCTCGAGATTGTTGATCGATGACAGCACGCTGGCTTCGGCATTGGCCAGACGACCATCCACCTGACGCACGTCACTGCGCGCACCAAGGCCGGATTCCGCACGCCGCCCGATATCATTCGAGATGCGACGGTGAGCCTCGAGATTGGCTTGTGCATACTTGAGAATCAGCTCATCACGCATGACCTGCAGATAGGCACCGGCCGTATCCAGCGCGATGTCATTGGCCTCGGCCGCGACCTGCAGGCGCTGGTAATCCGCCTCTGTCTCGGCCTGGCGGATGCGCTCGATTGTCGTGTTGCCGTCCCAGAGCAGCTGACGGATGGTCAGATCAAGGCGCGTGTAATCATGCCAGTCGTCATCGTCATTGACGCCGTCATCTTCCGAGTCGAACTTGCCATAACCCAGGCGACCGGTCAGATCCACCGTCGGGCGATACGCCCCGCGCTGGGTTTCCGCTTCTTCGAGTCGCTGGATGTGACGTGAAACCTGAACACGCGTGCGCGGGTTTTCCATTACCGCTCGGGATACGGCCTCTTCAAGAGTCGCAGCCGAAGCCTGAACGCCAAACCCCGTCCCTGCGGCGATGCTCAACGCCAAGAGTGTCTTTTTCATTATGAGTTACCCTCGAATCCATCAAATCCTTGATCAACGTTCACGCAAGGCACCTTGCCTGGCGCGCAGAATCGGCTTCATCAAATATTGCAGTACGGTCTGATTGCCAGTGATCACATCGACACTGGCCTGCATGCCCGGGATGATCGTGAGCGGATCCGAGTCACTACCAAGGTGGTTCTGCTCCGTCAGCACCTTGATCTCGTAGAAACTGTTGCCTTCTTCATCCTGCACAGTATCCGCACTGATCTGATCGACCTTGCCTTCCAATCCACCGTAGATGGTGAAATCGTAGGCAGATAACTTGACGACGGCCGGCTGTCCGATTCTCAGGAAGCCGATGTCCTTGGGAGCGACTCGCGCCTGAACCAGCAGCTGATCCTCGATGGGAACGATCTCCATCAGGTCTTCCCCAGGCTCGATGACGCCACCTATGGTATTGATATTCAGCGTCTTGATGGCGCCCTGAACCGGAGAGGTCACCAAAGTACGATCGAGTCGGTCCTGAAGACTGGTGCGCCCCTCACGCAAGCGACCCAGATCCGCCTGGGTCTTGGCGAGCTCTTCCGCAGCACGTGAGCGGAATTCCTGCGCGACGCCGACCCGATTCGAGATGGCCTCATCCAGCTCCGATTGCTTGCCCGGCACGGCCAGACGCGCCGACTCAAGATCACCCCGCAGGTCGTTGACCTCACGCTGGATCTTGAGAAGGTCCACCTGAGAGACCACGCCTTCACGCACCAGCGGGGCCGTCATGCCGAGCTCGCGACGTGACAGTTGATAACTGCGCTCGAGACTGTTGATGCGCGATCTCAACTCACGCAACTCCTGCTCCTTCTGCAGAATCTGTTCACGCGCGCCATTGAGGCCACTGTTGAGCTGATTCAGATGCGTGCGATACGCCGTCATCGCACGCGACACGAGAGCGGGACTGCGTGCCTTGAATTCTTCGTCGAAGGGCAACTCGATATTCTTCACGCTCACCTGATCCTTCCAGGCATCCGCGGAGGCGTTGACCTCGATGGAATCAAGCTCGGTGTCGTACTGCATGATGGTGGCCTGCAGGCCATCGAGGGTCGAGACACGCTCGCGCAGATCGGAACCTGCACTGGTGTCGTCGATGCGCAGCAGTGGCTCCCCCGGCGAGACGACCTGACCTTCCTTGATATAGATCTCGCGCACGATACCGCCTTCCAGGTTCTGGACGACCTGCAGGTGCGTCGAGGGCACGACCTTGCCGGACCCGCGCGTGACGACCTCCAGACTCGCCTGACTGGCCCAGATCACGAAGATGACCACGAATGCGAGCACCATCCAGATCAGGATGCGCGACTTCCAGGGAGTCGCCAGCAACACGGCCGAACTGACATCGTCGAGATGGTGAAGGTCACGCTGCTCAATCGGTGCCTTAGCCACGATTCACCTCCTGCTTGCGCCCGGCGACACGGCCTTCATTCAGGGCGCTCAGCACCTGCTGCTTGGGACCATCGGCGACGATGCGCCCCCCTTCCATGACGATGACGCGGTCTACCACGTCGAGCATGCTGCTCTTGTGGGTGACCAGCACCAGCGTCTGGCTGCGTGGCAGGGACTTGAGCATTCTGCGCAGGCGCAGCTCGGCGCGGTTATCCATGTGCGAACCGGGCTCATCGAGCAGCAAGAGCGGAGGACGCATCAAGAGCGCGCGTGCCAGCAAGACCGTCTGACGCTGACCGCTGGAGAGCATGCGCCCACCCTCACCCACCTGACGGTCCAGTCCTTCAGGGTGATGACGAGTGAATTCGGTCACACCGGAGGCATCAGCCGCGAGTTCGACCTGTACGTCACTGGCGTGTGGTTGGCCGAGGGTGATGTTGTCGCGAATGGAGCCGAAGAACAGTGAACTGTCCTGGCCCGCATGACCGATATGCCGACGTACGTCAGCGGGATGCAGCTGATTGAGATCCAGTCCATCGATTCGAACGCTGCCCGCCGTGGCGCGATACAGGCCAGAGACAAGACGCTGCAAGGTACTCTTGCCAGCACCGATACGCCCGATGATCGCGATCCTCTCACCTGGGTTGATGGTCAGTGAGATATCCGACACGGCAGGCGGCGTGTTCGGCGCATAGGCAAAGCCGACGCGGTCGAATTCGATGCGCATCTGCAGGTGCTCGCGGTGAACGTAACGACGATCTTCCGACTCTTCCGGCAATGCCATGATCTGCTCAAGCGCACTCATGGCACTGCGAGTCTGACCGATGCGCGTGATCAGCAACGCCAACTGTCCCAGCGGCTGCAACGCTCGCCCGGACAGCATGACCGCAGCGATCAAGCCACCGACAGACAGGCGTGCATCCGCGATCAGATAGACCCCGAACACGACCAGCGCCACCGTGGTGGCCTGTGTCAGCGACATGCTCAACGAGCTGACAGAGGTCGTCAGGTTGCGGCTTTTCACCCCCCAATGCGCGATCTGCCCGACGGCGCGTTCATATCGACGCTGGGTTTCGCCCTGAGCATTGGCCAGCTTGAGGCTCTCGAGGCCGGAGACCGCTTCGACGAGGCGCGCATTGCGCTCCGTCGCCAGGCGCGACCCCTGCTCGATGCTGCTGCGCAGCGGCTTCTGGATCGCCAGACTGTAGACAAGCAGGATCACGAGCGCGGCGAAGGGCACCAGAACCAATGGCCCCGCCACGATCCAGATCACCAGCAGGAACAGCAGGGCAAACGGCAGATCGACCAGGGTGGTCAGGGTCGCGGAGGTAAAGAACTCGCGGATCGAATCAAACTCCTGCAGGTGCTTCACATAGCCACCGACGGAGCCGGGACGCGCTTCCATCCGCAGGTTCATGGTCTTGGAGAAGAGCTTCGAGGTCAGCAACACCTCGGACTTCTTGCCGGCCGTGTCCATGAAGTAGGCACGTGTCTGGCGCATCACGAAGTCGAACACCATGATGATCGCCATGCCCGTCGCCAAGACCCACAGCGTGTTGAAGGCCAGATTGGGCACGACCTTGTCATAGGCGTTCATCACGAACAGTGGCGATGCCACGGCAAACAGGTTGATCAATATCGACGCCAGAATCACGTCACGATAGATCGGCCGCGACAGCTTCAGCGTTGACCAGAACCAATGGCCATCGCTCTGCTTGAGTGTTTCCGGTGCGCGTTCATCAAAGCGGTGCTCCTGCTTGAGATAGACGACACGCCCATCATGACGCTCAGCCAGAGACTCGATGTCGACCAGCTCATCACCCTCGGCCTCAGGCTGATGAATCCTGGCCTTGCCTGCGTCGTTGTCGACCTCCAGCAAGACGACAGCACGCTCTTCCTTGAGTATGAGAATGCACGGCATCAGCATGTCGCTGACGGCCGTGATCTGCTGGTTGACCAGTTTGGCACTCAGATTGGCACGTGCCGCGGCACGACTGACAAGCGCCAGGGGAAGACGGCCTTCCTCCATGGGAAGGCCATCGACCAGCACTGCTGCAGATCTGGGATTGCCGTGGTAACGCGCCATGAAGACCAGCGCATTGAGAAGGGGGTCGCCCTCCCTCTCGCCAACGGGCTCCGGTCTTAATGGCGTGGGTTGATCGCTCAACCTGTCCTCCTTAGTAGGGCACTTCGCAGATGTCTCTACGGCAAAGTCTAATACAGCAAGGGGAGACAGCCTAAGCCATCTCCCCTATCACATCGATTCAGCCGTCAACGTTCGTCTTGAGACTGTTGCTGTCGAGCAGAGATTGAATGATCTGCGTATCCGTGTCACCACCTGATGTCAGGTCGACATCCTGCAGATTGATCTCTTGCGTGATATTGCTGCCGTCGGATCCATCGACACTGATCTCGATATTGGTGCCACCTTCTCCATCTGACTCGAAGTGCAGGAAGCTCGAGAGCGTATCGGCATCATCGTTGGACTGAAGCAGATCGGAAAGATCGATGACATCACCATCCGCGACACTGAAGTCGGTGATGGTATCCGTCGCCCTGCCGCCTTCGCTGTTGATGTCATGACCGCTCAGCCACTGGAAGGTATCGGCACCATCGCCGCCGGTCAGGATGTCATTGCCGGCACCTCCGACTAGAAGATCATCGCCCTCACCACCAGAGAGGATATCGTTGCCGGTGCCGCCCCGCAGCGTATCGTTGCCGCTGCCACCTTCCAGACGATCGCTGCCCTCGCCACCGCTCAGGGTGTCATTGCCGCCTTGGCCAATCAGATAGTCCGCATAGAACGGGCCATCGCCATCGCCCATCAGGGTCTCGTTGCCAGAGGTCCCGATCAGGACCGACAGCTTGTCGACGTCGATGCTGACACTTGAGGCGTTGGTATCCCCGTCATTGTCGACCGTCACGTAATCGAAGCTGTCTGTGGAGCGCTCAGTAACATTGCTAGGCGGCGTGTAGGCGAAGTCACCGCTCCCCAGATTGAACAGCATGCTGCCACCCAGGTCCGTAGAGATGGTCAACTCCAGGCTGCCCGCATCGTAGCTGCTATTGTCCGTGCCCACTGCAGACACGGTGTTGGTGGCCGGGTCATAACTGTAGGTCGTGCCATCCACGGTGACCGATTGCAGATAACCGCCATCCGCCCCCAACAGACTGCCATCCACGGAGCTGCCCGAGACAAGCTGACCACTGACCGGTGATTGGACAGTAGCGGCGAGGGTATCGTCGAGATCCTCAAAGCTGGTAACGACAGTGCTATCGAGGTCTTCATCCGCTGAACCGTCATAGGCAATCGGATCAAGATTGCTCTCATTGACAGAGCCTCCCAAACCAATTGAGTAAGACTTAATTGAATTATCGATCAAAAATTGTTGCCATTCGACTTCTTCACCAGCTGAAATCCCAGCAGTTCCAGAAGGACGATTAGGTATGCCATCGGAGAAGAAATAAGACACATTCTGTGCCGATTCAAGAGCACCATCTGCATTAAAATTCCACATTGCCGTATCAAGAGCAGAATCATAATTGGTAGCACCACCGGCTTCCAATGTATCCAATAACAATGAAGCTCTTTCGACCGTTACCCAGCCAGGCGCATACGATGCGTAAGATTGGAAGACAACAAGGTTGACCATCACGTCACCGAAATCATCGTAAGAATCTAGAAGCACCTTGACCGAATCAATAGCACTCTGAAGACGAGTGCTATTGTCAACTCCATCACTCGTACTCATTGAACCCGAGATATCCAGCATTATTGTGACATTGGTATCCACCAAGGTGGACGAGAAGCTCTGCGCTTCCTGCTGCTCGGGGGCATCATCCTCGATGCCGATGGTCAGCGTGCCGGTGGAGCTGGCGCCTTCGCTATCCGTTGCGAGCACACCGAAGTCCAGAGACAGGACATCTTCACCATCACCCGAGTGATCGACCGCCTGACTCAGAGTGAAGGTATAGGCGCCGCTGTCATCGATGGTCACCGTCGCGACTTCATTGCCATCAGCATCGGTTGCCACCATTGACTGGGTGCCGCTGCCGGACCAGGTCACCGCACTGCCACCGGAGGTGATGGCCGTGGCAGGAGCCGTCAATACCAGCGACACGCTGTCACTGTCGACATCCGTGACGGAAACCGTACCGGTGACGGTGGTGGCATCGGTGGTATCCGTGAAGCCATCAGCCGCATCGCTGTCGGCGATACCACCTTCGAGCCCTTCTTCGCTGACGCGGCCTTCAGTCGCAGTCACCACCGGGGCATCATTCGTCCCCTGAATGGTAATGGTGACATCCTGGGTAGCTGTCGCTCCCGCCGTATCCGTGACAGTGACGGTGTAGGTCAAGACCAGCGACTCGCCTGCAGACAGGTAGTCGAAGCTTTCCCCGGCAGCGCTGCTGTCGAAGGACCAGTTGAGCGTACCTTCAGTGCTCTCGTCATCGATGATGGCCCCGGTATCCACACCCAGCAGCGCAAGCAGGTCATCGTTGTCCAACGTGCCGGTATCGCCATCACTGGAGACGCCGGTAACGCTCGGCGTCACGCTATTGCTGAGATCCACGTCATCCACCGACAGAGTCCCGCTGGCACTCAGCGGTGAACCCGTCTCCGTCAGGCTGGCGGCGGCACTGTCGCCACTGCTGACACTTATCTCCGGCGCATCGTTGCTACCTTTGATGGTGATGGTCAGCGTGGTAGTGGCAGTATCACCGTCAGCATCCGTGATCACATAGGTATAGACATCCGTGACCGACTCACCGGCCGCCAGGTACTGCAGGTCGTCGTGTGCTGACTGATAGCTGTAGGATCCATCCGCCGCCAGGGTCAGCTCGCCGTGCTCACCCGTGATCACGGCCGCCGCGCCATCGCTCACCGGGGCAGTCTCCGTTCCGGCGATGACGGCAGTCACGGTTACCGCATCGGCACCCAGAGTATCGGCAGTCGCCGATGTGCCCTCCACGACATTGCCGGTGATGGCAGAAGTGCGATTCTCGCCAATGCTGCGCGCATCAGCGTTGGCTACCGGCACCGTATCCAGCACCGTGACATCAAGACTGTCACTGGTGCTCTGGCCTGCCAGATCCGTCACTACGACGGTGAAACCATCGACGACGCTGTCATCGCCACCGGAATGATCAGCCGCAGTGCCATCTTCCACATAGCTGTAGGAGACCACTCCGGTGTCGGCATCATAGCCAGTGACGGTCAGCGTCCCTTCGCCATCTGGATTGGAGATCACTACCGGTGAGGTGTTGGCATCCGTGATATCCACGCCAGCGATCGTCACTGCCGCGATACCTGCCGCAGCTTTCACGGTAAAGGTATCGGTGAGCGTGCTTCCGGTCGCTTCGGTGACGGACCGGTCTTCCAGTGAACTGATGACCGGCAGCGCATCATCAGTCCCCTTGATGACGATATCCACTGTCGTGCTGGAGCCATCGCTGAGCTGCACGATGTACTGCTCATTGATCGTGTCGGCAGATGTCAGCCCCTGCACAGCGGCAGCGTCGTTATCCAGTGCATAGGTCCAGTTGCCGTCAGCATCGACGACGAAGGTACCGTAGAGACTGCTGTCGTCAGTGGCCGGCGTGAACGTCGGCGCGTCACTATCGACATCGGTCGCGGTCAGCGTCCCTGAAGCTTCCGTCACACCATCTTCGGCAACAGCGCCATCATCGGCACTGATGACGACAGGGTCATCAATCGCTGCGACGTCCTTGAAGCTGAGAATGGCTTCATCAAACTCGATGCCATCCGTGATCACATAGGTGGTGTTGGGTACCGGACCGTTGTAATTCTCACCGGGCGTGAAGGTGAAGGTACCGTCAGCATTGATCAGAAGTGTGCCGACTTCGCCAAGATCCGCTGTCTTGCCCGAGTCGTACGTAACGCCGTCAACAGTGAAGCTCACGACGCTCAACTCATCACCATCAATATCGGTATCATTGGACAGGACATTGCCACTGACTGGCGTATCTTCCTCGACAGGGAACGCACCATCGTTATAGGCCACTGGCTTGTCGTTTGTCCCCTCCACATTGATCGTGATGACAGCAGTATCACTGTCGCCATCCGTATCAGTAATGATGTACGCAAACTCTTCCTTGGCAACTTCGCCAGTGTCCAATACCTGAGCTTTCTCGTCATCCAGGTCATAACTGAAAGAGCCATCGCTTTCGATGGTCAAGCTGCCGTAGCTGCCATCGACGGTAACGCTACCCTCATTGTCTGCCAGTGAAATGCCATCGAGATGCGTGATGGTCACGCCATCAGCGCCCAGCTCATCCAGACCGTTACCCACCACACTGGATATCACGTTCGTATTCAGGACCGGACCGCTATTCGCTGCCGTATCGCCCTCGGTAATGGTGTAGGTATCGTCATTGGCGACAGGCTCGGTATCCAGAATCTTGACGTCAAGGCTGTCGCTGGTGCTCTGCCCGGCCAGGTCAGTGACGACCACGGCGTAGTTGTCGAACACGCTATCGTCGCCAGCCGAGTGGTCCGCAGCCGTGCCATCCTCCACATAGGTGTAGGACACGGTGCCGGAATCGTAGCCCGTGATGGTCAGCGTGCCTTCGTCATCACTCGCGCCCGGGATCACGATGGGGTTGTCCACTGACGCCGAAGTGATATCCGTGCCATTGATGGTGACGCTGGCGATGCCGGCATCCGCTGCCACCTCGAAGGTGTCAGTGACCGTCTCACCCGTGGCCTCGGTCACTTCCTTGTCAGCCAGCGTGATGACCGGCACTGCGTCGGCCGAGCCGGTGATATTGATGGTCAGCGTAGTGCTGGAGTAGTCACCATCGCTGTCTTCCAGCACATAGGTGAAGACATCTTCCGCCGGTTCATTCTCTGCCAGAGACTGCGTCTTGGTGGTATCCAGAACGTAGGTATAGCTGCCGTCACTGTTGAGCGTCAGAGTGCCGTAGTCGCCCGTGACCGTGGCACTGCCGCCGTCGGCAATCCCGGTATCGTTCAGTTTGCAGACCATGAACGGCGCATCTGCACCCAGGACGTCCTCATTGTCATTGGCACCGTCGATCACGTTGCCCGTGAGCTCGTCCGTCGCATCTTCATCAATATCGCGCTCATCCGGCTTGGCCGTCGGCGCGGTATCCAGAATCTTGACGTCAAGACTGTCGCTGGTGCTCTGCCCGGCCAGGTCAGTGACGACCACGGCGTAGTTGTCGAACACGCTATCGTCGCCAGCCGAGTGGTCCGCAGCCGTGCCATCCTCCACATAGGTGTAGGACACGGTGCCGGCATCGTAGCCCGTGATGGTCAGCGTGCCTTCGTCATCAGTCGCACCCGGAATCACGATGGGGTTATCCACTGACGCCGAAGTGATGTCCGTACCATTGATGGTGACGCTGGCGATGCCGGCATCCGCTGCCACCTCGAAGGTGTCAGTGACCGTCTCACCCGTGCCCTCAGTCACTTCCTTGTCAGCCAGCGTGATGACCGGCGCTGCGTCTGCCGAGCCGGTGATATTGATGGTCAGCGTAGTGCGGGAGACATCGCCATCGGCATCGGTGATGCCGTAGGTGAAGACGTCGCTCAGCGGGTCGCTGTCATCGTTCAGTGACTGGACCTCGGCATTGCCGTTGTCCAGCACGTAGCTGTAGCTGCCGTCACTGTTGAGGGTCAGCGTGCCGTAGCTGCCGGCGATCTCGGTACCGGTCGTGTCGTTGACGTTTGCCGCAAGCGCGTCATCGTCTTCCAGAGTGCCTTTCACGACACCGGTGACCGTGGTCGGCGTGTCGCTGCCCAGGGCATCGGCGGCCGCATCGGCATCCGTGCTGTCACCG
>NZ_JAWJYL010000010.1:0-144726 GCF_046566945.1 Cobetia sp. SIMBA_158 | reverse complement strand
GGAAGTGAAACCGCTTAGCGCCGATGGTAGTGTGGAGTTTCTCCATGTGAGAGTAGGTCATCGTCAGGCACTTATACCGAACCGCCCCTGCAGCCTTGCTGCAGGGGCGGTTCTCTTTGTGCGCAGGAAAAAATTGGCGCAATAGAAAGCCGTGTGCAGAAGGACGTGCATGGAAAAGTGGTACGAGAGATAACCTTCCCAGGCTGCACAAGAAGAAAGTCTTTGGCTCATCATCGTGCTGTGATGGTTCTGTCATTGACGAAAAATGATGTGCGCTTTTTCTTTATCCCTGGTTTTGCCAAGAATCTCCCCTGGAGCTTTTACTGTGGGGGTGTATTTTTATGCGGCTTGAAGCGCCTGGTATGGAGCTCTTAGCGCTGGCCCATCATATTGATATTCATTTGGTAGTGTAGAGTTTCTTCATGTGAGAGTAGCGGATGGCCGCCCCGATCCTCGTCAGGCACTTATACCGAACCGCCCCTGCAGCCTTGCTGCAGGGGCGGTTCTCTTTGTGCGCAGGAAAAGTGGTGCTCAGTAAACGTTGGCGCAAGAACAGCCGTACTGGGGTAAATGCGTACAGCACAAGACATGGCTACATGAGCTATATGATACAAGGATGTAGAGGCATCCTTGTATATAGATCAGTATCACTGGGAAAACGTGCTGGCTCTCCATTGAGTGTACTTGATCGACAGGCATTCCACGCTGTTGAGAGATATCTTTATCGGGAGATATCTTTACTGTTGCAGCACCTGCTCGGTGTCTGCGCTGTCATTGAATATCACTCATTGATGTTAGCCATGAATAGGCGCAAGGAGGCGACATGTCGAGGGGCTTTTCATATTCGTTATCAAGACTTCGATTGGCAGGAATGATGGCTCTTTTGTTGGGGCTGATGTCGTCAGAAATGGCATCTGCCGGGGAGCGAGAGAGGAAGATAGAGCGCTGTCAGTTCATCAAGGACAAGATCGAATATTATACCGATAGGCGTCGCGGCGGCGGGTCGTCGAGCCAGATGCGAAGTTGGCAGTCCCAGCGCAATGACTACAAGCAGCGCTACCGGGATGAAAACTGCACGCGCGTCAGGACAGCACTGAAGTGACTCCTCTATTGACGCGATAATAGTGAATCGCAGTGCGTTATTCTCAGCGTTGTAGGTTGTAGATAGACGCAGCCAAAAATGACAATGCCCCTCCTGAGAATGTCTCAGGAGGGGCATTGTTATTCAGGACGATTAGCTCAGGACAATTCGCACAGGGCGATTTGTTCAGGGGCGTTTGCGCAGGCGTGTCAGGCCTTCCTGAGCGCTGGATGCCACCAGCTCGCCGTGCCGGTTGTAGAGACTGCCGCGAGCGAAGCTACGTGCGCCTCCCGCCCACGGGCTATCCATCTCGTAGAGAATCCAATCATTGACGCGTACATCGCGGTGGAACCATAGCGAGTGATCCAGGCTCGCCATTTGCAGTTCGGGCGAACCGAACCGCACGCCATGTCCGCCGAGGCCTGTCGCCAGCAGATTGAAGTCGGAGCTGTAAGTCAGCAGGTAGCGATGCAGGGCATCATCTTCCGGCAGCTCGCCTGCCAGTCGGAACCATAGCCGCTGGCGTGGTGGGGGGCAGGCGTCATCATCACTCGCCGTGATCGGCGCCTTCAGGCGCAGGAACTCGATGGGATGGCCTTCGTAGCGCTCGATACGTGCCCCCTGTTCGATCAACTGCTCTGGAGATTCGATATCGGGCATGGCGAGCTGATGCTCGAAGCCTGCCTCCTTGCCATGGAAGGAGGCGCTGCAGAAGAAGATGGTCTTGCCATTCTGGATGGCACTGATGCGGCGGGTCGTGAAGCTGCCGCCATCACGCACGCCATCAACCTGATAGATGACAGGCTTGTGGGCATCGCCCGGGCGCAGGAAGTAGCCATGCAGAGAGTGGACCTGGCGTTCGACCGGTACCGTGCGTGTCGCTGCGGACAACGCTTGTCCGAGTACCTGTCCGCCAAACAGCTGAGGGAAGCCGAGGTCCTGACTGTGCCCTCTGAACAGGTTCTCTTCCAGGGTCTCAAGACCCAGCAGGGTGACCAGTGCCTCAAGAGGCGCAGTGGCTGTTTGGGTCATGAATCTATCCTTGTACTGAGGGGCAGGCGCTCGGAGCAGTGCCAGGCTGCGCGCGGTGGCAATGCAGGAGGAAGCGCGAGCGCCAAGCCGTTATCATGGTGAGCGAAACAATGGCCTCAGGATACCGGAGAACAACGGTGAGTGACGAGTTGGCGATAGCGCCGCAGGCCCGGAGTGGGCCACGTGGGGATCATTACTATATGCATCGGGCGCTGGACCAGGCGCGGCTGGCATTCGAGGCTGGCGAGGTGCCTGTCGGCGCGGTGGTGGTCAATCCCCAGGGCGACATCATCGGCACTGGCTACAATGCGCCGGTCAGCACCCCGGACCCGACGGCACATGCCGAGGTGCAGGCCTTGCGCGCGGCGGCGGCCCGACTCGGCAACTATCGTCTCGACGATTGCACGCTGTATGTGACGCTGGAACCCTGCATGATGTGCAGTGGCGCCTTGATCCACGCGCGGGTAAAGCGGGTCGTCTACGGGGCAGCAGAGCCGAAGACCGGCATGGTGGAATCGCGTGCCAATCTGTTTGCACAGCCCTGGCATAACCATCACGTCGTGGTGGAAGGGGGGCTATTGGCCGCTCACGCCAAGCGCTTGCTCAAGTCCTTCTTCGCTGAGCGGCGCGGTGAGCTTCCGCGCTGATCCTTTCACGCTGAACCTTTCGCGCTGAACCTTCCGCTCAGATCCGCCCGAGCAGGTCCTCCCGAGCTGATCCCCCGGCGTTGCTCTCATGATGGTCTCCATGGACCGTCAGGCAGCGATCTGAACCTGATTGCGACCACTGGACTTGGCGCGATACAGCGCCTCATCCGCTGCCTGCAGCAGTGCATCCAGCCGCAATGGAGCGCGCGCCACGCATGCCATGCCCACGGATACCGTGACGACGCTGTCCGTAGCAGGCTGCGGCAGCCCTGCAGCCTGCACGGCACGCCGCAGCTCTTCCGCCAGAGTGCGGCCTACCGCGCGCGGGCATTCCGGAATGCACACCACGAACTCCTCGCCACCGAAGCGCGCCAGTATGCCGCCGGCAGACTCCACGGGGGCCCGTGAGACGGCGGCAATCTTCTGCAGGTAGCGATCTCCCTCCAAGTGCCCCAGTTTGTCGTTGATCGTCTTGAAGAAGTCGATATCCAGAATCATGACCGTCAGAGGCATCTTGCCGCTGAAGCTCTGCACCTGCTCGAGGAAATAGCGACGATTGGGCAGCTGGGTCAGCTCGTCGTGACGCGCCAGCCACTGGATCTCGTTCTGCAGTCGCTCTCGCCGCACCATCTCTTCGCGAAGTGCATCATTGGCATTCTTGACGATGCCGTGCTCCTGCGAGACGCGGCGATACATGTAGATCACCAGGAAGAGCAGGTAGGCCAGCAGCATGCCCGTCAGCAACGTCACCTCCGGCAGACGGCCACGAGTGGCCGCCAGGAACTGCTGTGTCGGCTGCAGACCCAGGGTCAGGTCGGTGGCGGGTAGCTCGATGGGGATGCGATGGCCCCAGGGCGCCAGACGACTTTCGGGGCCGACATGGATATAGATGTTGCCGCGCTCTGACAGGGTGACCGCAAATGCCTCATTGCGTGCCGTGTCCATGGCCCTGTCGAGCAGAGGGGCCAGATCCACCACCATGGCGATCGCCCCCAGGATGGTGCCATCACGAGGATCGCGCACCGGCAGGTAGGACACCATGCCCTTGCCGCCCTGAATCAGGTCGATGATGCCGGTATGGCCCTCGATGCCGAGTTCCAGCGGGTTGCGCAGCGGCGTGTCCGGCTGAGCATCCAGCAGGCGTACGCCCAGTACATCATGATTGCGGCCCTTGTCCGGGAAGACGCGCGTTATCACGCTGTCCGGGTCGATGAAGGCGATGTTCTGGAAGTAATCGAAATCCTTGTAATAGCTGCGTGCCAGGCGTTGCCATTCTCCGCGTGACGGTGTCTGCCCCATCAGGCTCCAGAAACCGGCGAAACGTCGCATTGCATTGAGCTGGTCGTTGATCTCACGAGACAGCTCCGTGGCGATCTTGTCGCCCAGTACGTAGGTCGACTGGTTGATGCGATTGTTCTCGTCCTGGCTCTGCTGCTGCCAGGCGAGCAGACAGACCAGGGTGATCGAGGAGGAAATGATCAGCGGTATGAGATTGCGGCGCCACATCTGCATGAATGCCGGCTGTAGATCGATCCATTGAGCGATCAACAGTAGACTGACGAAGCTGGTCAGCGTGATGCGTTCCGGGCCTGCCAGCACCATGCTGGCGACGGAAAGACTGGCATCGGACATCATGGCAAACAGCAACAGCAGCGTGACTTGCGTCAGCTGGATGGCAGAGCCAAACCCCAGTCGCATGCGCAACAGGGCGCAGGTCGTGAGGCCGAAACAGGCGAACAGTATCAGGATGGGCGGGCGGATATTGGCGATATGCCAATCGCCCGGCAGATTGATCAGCAGGTCTCCCCAGTGGTCCACTCCCACCCAGCTTTCCGGTAGCAGGAAGGTACAGATCAGCAGGATATTGAGGATCAATGAGGCGCTGAGGAACAGCTGACTGAGGGAGGTGTTGCGCCAATGCCAGGCAGCCTGGCCGGCAGCTTGCAGGGCCAGCATCATCAGCAACAGCGCATTGGCTTCATTGCCGGCAGACGGCCAGAGCCCCAGCAAGGCGATGCCGAACGCGATCAGGCTTAGCGACATCAAGACGAGTCTGCGTGTCATTCCCTGTCCTTAGAGGCTCTTGATGCGTGGTGAAGATGCGTGCACTTGAGGCACCAGAGTGCTGACGGTCCGAACTCCATCCTCAGAGAATCGGAGGCACTGTATCGAAGGGATTGCTGTCGCCTTCGTCGTCGGTAATCGGACGCTCATCCAGCTGATAGAACTGCTGCTGGCTACGGTAAACATAATTCAGTATTTCATAATAACGACGGATATTGCGGACATAGATGACAGGTTCTCCGCCGCGTGCATAACCATAACGGACTTTCTGGTACCACTCACGATTCTGCAGCAAGGGCAGGGCTTCGCGGACATCCTTCCAGCGATTCGGGTCGCCGCCCTTCATCTTCACGATCCGTCTAGCGTCAAACAGGTGCCCCAGGCCGACATTGTAGGCCGCCAGCGTCATCCAGGTACGATCCGGTTCCTTGATCTCGTCCGGCAAGCGTCCCTTTATACTCACAAGATAGCGTGAGCCACCATCGATGCTCTGAACGGGATCCAAACGGTTGGCGATCTTCATTTCGCGCGCCGTCACATTGGTCAGCATCATCAGGCCGCGCACCCCTGTGGGAGAGGTGGCCTTGGGCTGCCAGTGCGATTCCTGATAGCCCGTGGCGGCCAGCAGTTTCCAGTCGATGCCGGTTTCGCGCGCGGCTTCCTTGAAGGTATCGATATAGCGCGGCAGGCGGTCGCGTGCCTGGCGGATGAAGGTGCGTGCGCCGACATACTCGAGATAGTCATCATGGCCGAAATAGCGCTCGACCAGTTGATCGAGGGTGCCATCCTGGCGGCGTGTCTCGAGAAAATCATTGGCGGCGGTCAGCAATGAGATGTCGCCATGCGCGGGGAAGGCCCAGGCCAGCGTCAGCGGATCGCCCACGTCGAAGCCGTTCTCCACATTTGGGAAGAACAGGCGATTGAGCTTGAATTGATGGGCATAGACGACCGCCGCATCCAGCTTGTCTTCCTCGATGCGTTGCAGCAGGTCCGCCACCTCAAGCTCGCCGGTTTCCTTCCAGCTGAGCTCGGGGATGTCCTGCTGGACTTCGCGCAGTACCAAGCTGGTGCCGGCGCCCTTGATGACGCCGATGCGCTTGCCGACCAGATCCTTCAATTCCTTGGGTGGATGCATGCCGCGCCGATAGACCACCATCGCCTGCAATTCGAGGATGGGGCGCGAGAAGCGCAGGTCCTGTTCGGAGAGATCCAGCGGCAGGGTCGCGGCCGCAAGATCGGCCTGATCATTGAGCACGCTCTGGGTCAGGCTCTCGATATTGTGCTCGGAATCCATCGACAGACTCACGCCAAGATAATCGGCGAAGTCCCGTGCCAGCTCGTATTCGAAACCGGTAGGCCCCTGACGGCCACGATAGAAGGTCGTGGGGGTATTACGCGTGGCGACCTGAATGAAGTCGCGCGCGCGGACATCGTCCAGTCGCGTGGGCATCTCGATGAGGGTGCGCTCGGGCAGTATCAGCAAGGCGAGGGCCAGCGCCGCGACGAGGAAACGCCGCGCGTGGCGCAGCAGCTGTCGCACGGGCGGAATGAGAGAAGAGGGCGAAGTCTTGAGCATGCGTCAGCATCATTCACGGCAGGGCTTCCACCATACCGGCAGCTCAACACACTGTCATCCAACGCATGTCGCCTGCGGGCTTCGTTAAGGCTCGCCTTTCACGTATGATATGCGCTTGCTGCCGCCGTTTGGCGGTTGTCCGTTCACGCTGCTTCAGAGGCTTTCCCTGACCATGCTCGAACTGCGAGGCGCGCCTGCCCTTTCCGCCTTCCGTCACACCCGTCTACTGGCTGCATTACGCGAGCTGGTGCCGGAGGTGGAATCTCTTCATGCCGAGTACCTTCATCTGGCCGAGGTCGATGGTGAACTGAGCAGTTCCGATCGGACAACACTGGAGCGCCTGCTGGACTACGGCCCCAGTCGTGACGAGAGCGCTCCGGAAGGACATCTCTTCCTCGTCATCCCCCGCCTCGGCACGCTGTCTCCCTGGTCTTCCAAGGCCACGGATATCGCTGCCAACTGCGGCCTGCCGCAAGTCCGCCGCCTCGAGCGTGGCATCGCCTACCGCATCAAGCTGGACGCGCCCCTGAGCGAAGAGCTCTTCGCCACGCTGTCTTCTCGACTGCACGACCGCATGACCGAGACGGTATTGACCCGTACTCAGGACGCGGCACGTCTGTTCCAGCATCAGGCACCTGCCAAGCTTGCCCATGTCGACATCCTCGGCGGTGGCCGCGAAGCCCTGGCCAAGGCCAACGGTAGCCTGGGCCTGGCGCTGGCCGATGACGAGATCGATTATCTGGTCGAGTCCTTCAAGACTCTGGGCCGCAATCCTGCCGACATCGAACTGATGATGTTCGCTCAGGCGAACTCCGAGCATTGCCGCCACAAGATCTTCAATGCGGACTGGACCATCGACGGCGAAGCGCAGTCGCACTCGCTGTTCAAGATGATCAAGAACACCTACCAGCATCATCCGGATGGCGTGCTGTCCGCCTACAGTGACAACGCCGCCGTGATGGAAGGTCCGACTGCCGGGCGTTACTTCCCGACAGGCGAAGGCCACATCTATACCTATCATCAGGAACCGATCAACATCCTGATGAAGGTCGAGACCCACAACCACCCGACCGCCATCGCTCCCTATCCGGGCGCCGCGACCGGTGCCGGTGGCGAGATTCGTGATGAAGGCGCGACCGGTGTCGGCTCCAAGCCGAAAGCGGGTCTGACCGGCTTCAGCGTCTCCAACCTGCGTATCCCGGGCTTCGAACAGCCGTGGGAGCACGACTACGGCAAGCCGGAGCGCATCAAGACCGCCTACGACATCATGCTCGAAGGCCCGATCGGTGGCGCTGCGTTCAACAACGAATTCGGCCGTCCCAACCTCAACGGCTACTTCCGTACCTACGAGCAGGATGCCTTCGGTGCCGGCGGCATCGAGCGTCGTGGCTATCACAAGCCGATCATGCTCGCCGGCGGTTACGGCAACATCCGCAGCCAGCACGTCGAGAAGGGCGATATTCCGGTCGGCGCCAAGCTGATCGTGATGGGCGGCCCGGCGATGCTGATCGGTCTGGGCGGCGGTGCTGCCTCTTCCATGGCCTCCGGCAGCTCCAGCGAAGACCTCGACTTCGCCTCCGTGCAGCGTGACAACGCCGAGATGGAGCGTCGCGTGCAGGAAGTCATCGATCGCTGCTGGGCGCTGGATGACAAGAATCCGATCTGCTTCATCCACGACGTCGGCGCGGGCGGTCTGTCCAACGCACTGCCGGAGCTGGTCAAGGATGGCGGTCGCGGCGGCCTGTTCGACCTGCGCGCCGTGCCGAGCGCTGAATCCGGCATGAGCCCGCTGGAAATCTGGTGCAACGAATCCCAGGAGCGCTACGTGCTGGCGGTGGCACCGGAGAATCTGGCCACCTTCGAAGCCCTGTGCGAGCGTGAGCGTTGCCTGTACGCCGTGGTCGGTGAAGCCCTCGAGGAGCACGAACTGGTCGTCAAGGATGGCCACTTCGATACGCGTCCGGTCGATCTGCCGATGGATGTGCTGTTCGGCAAGCCGCCCAAGATGTCACGCAGCTTCGAGCGCCAGACGCTGGAACTGCCGGCGCTGGGTCTCGACAACCTCGACCCGCGCGAAGCGATGACCCGTGTGCTGCAGCTGCCCACCGTCGCCTCCAAGAAATTCCTGATCACCATCGGCGACCGCTCGATCACCGGCATGGTCGCGCGCGACCAGATGGTCGGTCCGTGGCAGGTGCCGGTGGCCGATTGCGCCGTCACCACCAGTTCCCTCGACAGCCATGTCGGTGAAGCGATGGCGATGGGCGAGCGTACGCCGGTCGCACTGATCTCGCCGGCGGCGTCCGCGCGTCTGGCCGTAGCCGAGGTGATCACCAACCTGGCCGCCGCGCCGATCGCCAAGCTGTCTGACATCAAGCTGTCCGCCAACTGGATGAGCGCTGCCGATCACACCGGCGAGAATCAGGCGCTCTACGAGGCCGTCCACGCCGTCGGCATGGAACTGTGCCCGGCGCTGGACCTGACCATCCCGGTCGGCAAGGACTCCATGTCCATGCGCACCGCCTGGCAGGACGAGAATGGCGAAGACAAGTCGATCACCGCGCCGCTGTCGCTGGTGATGACAGGCTTCGCGCCGGTCACCGATGCCATGCGTACCCTCACGCCGCAGCTGCGTCGCACGCTGAATGGCGAGGCCGTGGAAACGGACCTGATCCTGATCGATCTTGGCCATGGCGCTCACCGTCTCGGTGGCTCCGCGCTGGCGCAGGTCTATGGTCAGGTCGGCAACGAAGCGCCGGATCTTGCCAAGCCCGAAGACCTCAAGCACTTCTTCGAGGCCATCCAGCGCTTCAATGTCGAAGGCAAGCTGCTGGCCTATCACGACCGCAGCGATGGTGGTCTGTTGACCACCTTGATGGAAATGTCCTTCGCCGGACGTGTCGGTCTCGACATCTCCCTCGACTGGACCGCCGCCGAGCCGGGTCAGGCCACCGGCGCGCTGTTCGCCGAAGAATTGGGTGCCGTGGTGCAGGTACGTCGCGAACATACCGAGTCCATCCTCGCCGAGCTCAAGGCCGTGGGCCTCGAGCACAGTGGCGTGATCGCCACGCCGCGTGCCGATGAGCAGATCAACATCACGCTGCTGGGCCAGAACCTGCTCTCCACCACCCGCGCCAGTGCCGAGCGCCTGTGGGCCGAGACCAGCTATCGCATGCAGGCCGCGCGTGACAACGCCGATTGCGCCAAGAGTGAATTCGAGTCCATCAACGACGTGCGTGACCCGGGTCTTACCGCCCAGGCCACCTTCGACGTCAACGAGGATATCGCAGCGCCGTACCTGAACACCGGTGCACGTCCGCGCATGGCTATCCTGCGCGAGCAGGGCGTCAATGGTCAGCTCGAGATGGCGGCAAGCTTCGACCGTGCCGGTTTCGAGGCTGTCGATGTCCACATGAGCGACATCCTCGAAGGGCGTATCGATCTGGACACCATGCGGGGGCTGGTCGCCTGTGGCGGCTTCTCCTACGGTGACGTGCTGGGCGCCGGCGGTGGCTGGGCCAAGTCGGTGCTGTTCAATGCGCGTGCGCGTGAGCAGTTCGAGCGCTTCTTCAACCGTGACGACAGCTTCGCGCTGGGCGTCTGCAACGGTTGCCAGATGCTCTCCCAGCTCAAGGAGCTGATCCCGGGTGCCGAGGCCTGGCCGCGCTTCGTGCGCAACGAGTCCGAGCAGTTCGAGGCGCGTGTCGCGATGGTCGAAGTCGAGAAGAGCGCCTCGCTGTTCCTCGATGGTATGGAAGGCTCGCGCCTGCCGATCGCCATCGCGCATGGCGAAGGGCGTGCCGAGTTCCGCGACAGCGCTCACCTGCGCAAGATGCAGAGCAGCGGCCAGGTCGCGCTGCGCTACGTCGACAACTACGGCCAGACCACCACGCGCTATCCGGCCAACCCGAACGGCTCGCCGTCCGGCATCACCGGTCTGACCACCGATGATGGTCGCGTGACCATCATGATGCCGCACCCGGAGCGCGTGGCGCGAGCCGTCACCAACTCCTGGCGTCCGGACGACTGGCAGCAGGATGGCGCCTGGCTGCGCATGTTCCGCAATGCCCGTCGCTGGGTTGACTGAGCGACGTGACGCGCCAGCGACTCGGCCTCCTCGGTCGATGAGGCTGGCGCACGCCACCAGTGGCGAAATGCAGTAACGGAAGACGCCTTCGTGGTTCACGCCACGAAGGCGTCTTCTTGTTTACAGACATGCCGAGAGCATCGTGGTGCGACTGGCTCAACAGCGGGTTCCACCGTTGAGCAGGACAGTCGGCCCGGCATACGGCAGGCTGGCGTCATCGTGACGTCGCCATCGCCATCGCCATCGCTATCGATGATGATGCCTGCCTGACAGGCATGGTGTGTTCCGTGGCCGCCGCACTGGTCGCAGACCGTGGTCACAACTCTTGATCGCAGTCCCTGGGCGCAACCCCTGACCGCAACCCCTGACCCTCCCACAACGACAGCCCTGACATTGCTGTTCGCTGGCAAAGGAAGCTTTGATGAAACTGAAATGGTCGCTGTTACCTCGCTACTCCGTCTTCGGGCTCTGTGTCCTCGGCTTGCTGGTCTGCCTGGGGCTGTCGGAGCTGACGCCCTGGATATGGCCGCTGACGCTGCTGATGGCCTTTCTGGTCGCCGTCGGCATCTACGACATGCAGCAGCCGGATTACGCCGTGCGTCGCAACTATCCGGTGATCGGCAACATGCGTTATCTGTTCAAGGCGCTGCGTCCGGAAATGCGTCAGTACCTGTTCGAGTCGGACACCGATCAGCTGCCGTTTTCCCACAAGCAGCGCGAGCTGGTCTATGCGCGTGGCCGTCAGCACAATTCCTCCCAGCCGTTCGGCACCTTGCTCGATGTCTATTCCGACAGCTATGAGTTCATCGGTCACTCCATGCAGACCTCGAGCGTGCCGGACCCCAAGGGCTTTCGTCTCAACGTCGGCAACTCCCAGTGCTCGCATCCCTACAATGCCTCGCTGTTCAATATCTCGGCGATGAGCTTCGGCTCCTTGAGCGCCAACGCCATCCGCGCCCTGAACAAGGGCGCCAGGCTGGGCAACTTCGCCCATGACACCGGCGAAGGCAGCATCAGTCCCTATCACCGCGAATTCGGGGGCGATCTGATCTGGGAGCTGGGCAGTGGCTACTTCGGCTGCCGCGACGAGGAAGGGCGCTTCGATGGCGAGAAGTTCGCCCGCCAGGCGGCCAGCGAGCAGGTCAAGATGATCGAGATCAAGCTCAGCCAGGGTGCCAAGCCCGGCCACGGGGGCGTCTTGCCAGCCAGCAAGATCAGCGAGGAGATCGCCGAGACGCGCGGGATTCCGATGGGCAAGGATTGCATCTCGCCGTCCAATCACGGTGAGTTCTCCACACCGCTTGAGCTGTTGAGTTTCATCCAGCGCCTGCGCGAGCTGTCGGGTGGCAAGCCGGTGGGCTTCAAGCTGTGCCTCGGTCAGCCGTGGGAGTTCATGGCCATCGTCAAGGCGATGCTCGAGACCGGGATCGTGCCCGATTTCATCGTCGTCGATGGCAGTGAGGGCGGCACCGGCGCCGCACCGACCGAATTCACCGACCATCTCGGCACCCCGCTGCGTGAAGGGCTGCAGTTCGTCCACAACTCGCTGGTGGGCGCAGGGCTGCGTGATGAGGTGCGCATCGGGGTCAGCGGCAAGATCATCAGTGCCTTCGATATCGCCTGCGTGATGGCGCTGGGCGCGGATTGGGTCAATGCCGCACGCGGTTACATGTTCGCGCTGGGCTGCATCCAGTCACTGAGCTGTCACACCAACAAGTGCCCGACGGGGATCGCCACCCAGGATGATCTGCGCCAGAAATCGCTGGTCGTGGAAGACAAGGCCGATCAGGTGCGTCACTTCCACCACAACACCCTGCATGCGCTGGCCGAGATCCTGTCGGCGGCGGGCCTGCACACGCCCTGGCAGATCACCCCGGACCACCTGGTGCATCGTGTCTCCGAGAATGAGGTCAAGCTGTTCTCGCACCTGCATCCCTTCCTGACCAAGGGCGCACTGCTGACGCAAGGGGATGACTATCCCTTCTATCGTCGTGTCTGGGCGATGGCCCAGGCCGAGAGCTTCCAGCCGCAATCACTGTCAGAGGTCTCGGGCGCCAAGCGCGAGTAGACCATCGTCACCTCTGCGACCAAACGACCGTTCAACAACCGGGTGCAGGCAGTCACACTGAGACGTAGCGAGTCATGCCCGCGGGCAGCTCGACGAACGCAGTGTGGTTGCCTGCGCCTTTTGGGTTTATCACTGGATGAGTGCCATCGCTCGGCACTGTCGTGAAATCGTTCGAGCGCGTGCTTGCTCGTTATCCGTCGCAGGGAGACCGCCATGTCTGACGCTACCCACCTCACGCCTGAACGTTATGTGACCCTCTCGATCAGTGAGCATGTCGCCGACGTGCGCCTCAATCGCCCTGACAAGCACAACGGCATCGACTGGAAGATGATCGATGCCCTGCTGGCGGTACAGCAGGAGTTGCATGCCCGCGCCCGGGAATCAGGCCTGCGCGCCATCGTGCTGTCGGGAGAGGGGCCCAGTTTCTGTGCGGGGCTGGATATCGCTGCCATCATGGGCGACGCCGCCCGCGTGCCGCAGTTGCTGGTCGCGGGGGCCAATGGCTGTGCGCCGCAGCGCAATACCGTGCAGCAGCTGGCGTTGGGCTGGCGAGATGTCGGGGTGCCGGTCATCGCCGCCTTGCATGGCAATGTCTTCGGTGGCGGCCTGCAGATCGCGCTGGGGGCGGACATCCGGCTGTGTGATCCTGATGCGCGTCTGGCGGTGCTCGAGATCGACTGGGGCATCATTCCGGACATGGGCATCAGCGTCACTGCGCGTGGCGTGCGACCGGACTGGCTGCACGAGCTGACGTGGAGCGGGCGCAAGGTCGAGGCCAACGAGGCGCAGAGCGCCGGCCTGGTCACGCGCATCATCTCCAGCCCACAGGAAGAGGCGTTGGCCCTGGCGCGCCAGATTGCCGGGCGCTCTCCCAGCGCCATCCGCGCCATCACGCGTCTCTATGACGAGGCCCTCGCTGCGCCGGAAGCCGAGGCGCTGGCGCTTGAGGCAGAGCTGCAGTCCTCGCTGCTGGGGCGTGCGGAGCAGACCGAGTGCATCAAGGCCAAGCTCGAGGGACGCGCGCCGCGCTTCTGATCCTGACGGGCCAAGACTTACGGGCTCAGGTTATCCACACCCACTTTGCCGCTGCAGTCGCTGATGCGGATAATGGGGGCATTGTCCCTTCCTGCGATTCGGCGGCCCCTTGATGTCAATTTTCCTCTCAGCCCTCACGTCCCTGTCAGCCCTCACATCCCTGGGCCTGCCTGCCGGCTGCGCTCCCACTCGCGTATCTCGCTGGACGGCGCTGCATGTTTGAGCTGCGTCCGTATCAGCAGGAGGCCGTGCGGCGTACCGTCGAGCACTTTCGCCGCAGTGATGAGGCGGCGGTGATCGTGCTGCCCACCGGCAGCGGCAAGTCGCTGGTGATCGCGGAGCTTGCGCGTATCGCGCGTGGCCGTGTGCTGGTGCTGGCGCATGTGCGCGAGCTGGTCGAGCAGAACCACGCCAAGTACGAATCCTATGGCAAGGACGCCGACATCTTCAGTGCCGGCCTCAAGCGCAAGCAGGCCTCGCGTCAGGTGGTGTTCGGCTCGGTGCAGTCAGTGGTGCGCAACCTCGATGCCTTCACGCCGGCTGAGCCGACGGCTGATGCTCAGGCGGCGCCCTTCACGCTGCTGGTGATCGATGAGTGTCACCGGGTCTCGCTGGAGAAGGACGCCAGCTATCGCAAGGTCATCAATCATCTGCGCGAGCACAATCCCCGCCTCAAGGTGCTGGGACTGACGGCGACGCCGTATCGTCTCGGTCAGGGCTTCATCTTCCATCGTCACTATCACGGCATGGTGCGCGGGGATGACGACTGCTTCTTCCGTGATTGCGTCTTCGAGCAGCCGCTGCGCCTGATGGTGCGGCAAGGCTTTCTGAGTGAGCCGCGGCGTGTCGATGTGGCGGTGGCGCGCTATGACTTCTCGCAGCTGGCGCCCGGTATCGGCGGTAGCTTTCAGGAGGCGGAGCTCAACGAGGTGGTGCAGGGCTCCCGCGCGACGCCGGGCATCGTGCTGGATATCGTCGCCCAGGCACGCGAGCGGCGCGGCGTGATGGTGTTCTGCTCCACCGTCGAGCATGCCGAGGAAGTCACTGCACTCCTGCCTGACGGCGAGGCGGCGCTGATCACCGGCGAGACGCCCGGCGAGGAGCGCGAGCGGCTGATCAATGCCTTCAAGGCCCAGCAGCTCAAGTATCTGGTCAATGTGGCGGTGCTCACCACCGGCTTCGATGCGCCGCATGTCGACCTGATCGCCATCCTGCGGCCCACGGAATCCGTCAGTCTCTATCAGCAGATCGTCGGGCGCGGCCTGCGTCTGAGCCCCGGCAAGACGGATTGTCTGATTCTCGACTACGCCGGCAACCCTTGGGACCTCTACGCGCCGGAGGTGGCGACGCCGAAGCCGGCCGGCGACACCGAGATCGTGCAGGTCGAGTGCCCGGTGTGTGGCAATGCCAATCTGTTCTGGGGGCGCAAGGATGGCGAGCTGGTGGTCGAGCACTTCGGGCGTCGCTGCCAGGGGCTGGTCGAGTCGCCGGAGGGCGAGGGCAGGCCGCTGGTGCAGTGCGACTTCCGCTATCGCGCCAAGGCCTGTCCGCAGTGTGGCGAGGCCAATGACATCGCCGCCCGCCATTGTCATGCCTGTCAGGCACGGCTGGTCGACCCGGATGACAAGCTGCGCGATGCGCTCAAGCTGCGTGACGCACGGGTGCTGCGCGTCAGCGGCTGGCAGCTGGAGGAGACGCGCAACGGGCGCGGTCTGCCACGCTTGAAGGTGACCTATTACGACGAGGATGGCACCGATCTGTCCGAGTGGTTCGCGCTCGAGACCTCCGCCCAGCGCCACGCCTTCCGCTTGAGCTTCCTCGCACGTCATCTGCGCGCGCCGGGCAGTGACTGGGCACCGAAGGACATCGCCGAGGTGCTGGCGGGCAAGGAGCGTCTCAAGGCGCCGGACTTCGTCATCGGGCGCAAGAGCGGGCGTTACTGGCAGATCCGCGACAAGCTGTTCGACTACGCCGGGCGCTATCGCACAGGTATCGCCGCCGGCTGAGCGGCGCGCTGGCCGCAGCGTGACCTGGTCGCGTGGCGCATGTTGTCAGGGACACGACGTCGCGGGGATGCTGATCGGGGCGTCGGGTTGCTAGACTGGCGGCTTCATACGCCTCAGGGAGAACTCACAAGGTGAGTGCCACCGATACCTCGGCCAGGCTGGTGTCCGGCTTACGCCCCACCGGACACCTGCAACTCGGACACTATCAATCAGTGATCCGGCGCTGGACCGAGCTGCAATACCATCACGATGCCTATTTTCTGGTCGCCGACTGGAACGCGCTGGCGGTCAGCGGTCACGCGCCTCACGAGATCGAGCAATACAGCTGGGCGATGGTGATCGACTGTCTCGCCTGTGGGGTCAACCCCAAGGTCGCTACCCTGTTCATCCAGTCGTGGGTGCCGGAGCTGACCGATGTGCACATGATCCTGGCCAGCGTCACGCCCAAGGCCTGGCTGGAGCGTCTGCCCAGCTACCGCGAGATGGTCGCCGGGCTCGGTGAGCAGCAGGGCGCAAGTCTGGCCATGCTTGGTGCGCCCCTGATGCAGGCGGCCGACATTCTGGCGCTGCGGGGGCAGGTGGTGCCCGCCGGCCCCGAGCAGCGTGCGCATATCGAGTTCACCCGAGAGGTCGCCCGGCGCTTCAATCATCGCTATGGCCGCGATGCCGGCTTCGAGGAGCAGGCCGAACGCGCCATCGCGCGCCTGGGCAAGAAGAGCGGTCGCCTGTATCGCGAATGGTTGAGCGACTATCAGGAAGAGGGCGATCTCGAGGCCTTCGAGCGCGCGCGTGGCCTGCTGGCCGAGACCAGCAAGCTCAACCGCAACCAGCAGGAGCGCCTGCTCGGCTATCTGGAAGGCGGCGGGCGGCGCATCCTCGGCGAGCCGGAACACTGGCAGGGCGAGGTCGAGCCGCTGCTGGGCATGGAGCTCAAGACACACAAGGCCGCACGGGAAGACGCCATCTTCCTGCGCAGCGGGCGCGACGATATCGCGGCCTGCGTGCGCGAGATGCCCACCGACCCTGCGCGCGTGCGCCGCAAGGACCCCGGCGACCCGCAGCGCTGCCCGCTGTGGACGCTGCATGAAAGCTTCACGCCCGCCTCGGACCGCCAGTGGGCGGAGGAGGGCTGCCGTGATGCCAGCATCGGCTGCCTGGACTGCAAGGGCTGTCTGATCGAGCATGTCGACGCGGCGCTGACGCCGATTCGCGAGCGTGCCGAGGCGCTGGAAGGGGAGCATGGCAAGGTGCGCACCATGATGACTGAAGGCGCCGAGCGGGCCCGCGACACCGTGCGTGACACCCTGGATGAGCTGCGGCGCGTGATCGGCCTGACCTATCGCTAGAGGCGGGCGGCGTCGAGCGCGGCCCCGGCGTATCACCGGCGGCGTAAAGACTTGGGGGATGGGGCGCGAGCCGCTAGAATGCCCGTCCCCCAGACCCACCTTCACCCGCCTCCTGCAGGAGATGTCATGAGCGACCTGCTCGATGGCGCCAGTTTTGCCCTCACCGATGGGCATCAGCCCGCACCTCTCGTCACGCCCCCGACGGCGGCGTCGACGGTGCTGGCGCGCGTCAACGACACCGCGCTCACCGAGATGCCGCAGGACCTGTACATCCCGCCGGAGGCGCTGCGTGTCTTTCTCGAGACCTTCGAGGGGCCGCTGGATCTGTTGCTCTACCTCATCCGTCGCCAGAACCTCGATATCCTCGCCATCAATGTCGCGGCCATCACCCATCAGTACATCGAGTATGTCGAGCTGATGCACGCCATGCAGATCGATCTGGCCGGTGAATACCTGCTGATGGCCGCGATGCTGGCGGAGATCAAGTCGCGCAGCCTGCTGCCGCGACAGCCCAAGGCGAGTGATGACGACGAGGAAGAGGACCCGCGCGCCGAGCTGATTCGCCGCCTGCAGGAATACGAGCAGACCAAGCTGGCCGCCGAAGGGCTGGATGAGATGCCGCGTCAGGGCCGCGACTGGTTCGTGGCCACGGCAGACCTGCCCGAGCTCGAGACGCGGGTGGTGCACCCTGATGTCGACCTGTCGGAATTGCTCGGCGCGTTGTCCGGCCTCTTGCGTCAGGCGGACCTCGTCCAGGCGCACACCATCTCGCGTGAGGTGATGTCGACCCGCGAGCGCATGCTGGCGATCATGAATCTGTTGACCCATGAGCACTTCACGCCCTTCGAGAAGCTGTTCACGCTCGAGGAAGGGCGTGCCGGGGTGGTGGTCAGCTTCATGGCGATTCTGGAGCTGGCCAAGGAATCGATGATCGAGATTGTCCAGAACGCGCCGCTGTCACCGATTCACGTGCGCGCCCGCACGCCGGAGCCGGACCCCGAGGATGACGAGGACTGGCTGGCGCTGGAATTCGCCGACGAAGACGAGGTGGCGGCCGATCAGGGGGCGTTCGATGACGCAGCGTATGATGACGCAGCGTCCGATGATGCGCAGACGTCACCATCCTTACCCCCATCCGACGAGCAGGAGAACGCGGCGTCATGAGTTTGCGCGATGTCCCGCTGGACCAGATCATCGAAGCGGCCCTGCTGGCCGCCGGCGAGCCGCTGACGCTTGAGCGCCTGGCCGGTCTGTTCGATGAATATTCAAGCCCGACCAGGCCCGCGCTGCGCGAGGCGTTGGGCAAGCTGGAAGCGCGTCACCCGGCCGACAAGAGCGCGCTGGAGCTGATCGAGACCGCCAGTGGCTGGCGGCTGCGCGTTCGCCAGCAGTATTCCCCCTGGGTATCGCGGCTGTGGGAAGAGCGTCCGCAACGTTATTCGCGCGCCTTGCTGGAGACCCTGGCGCTGGTGGCCTATCGTCAACCGGTGACCCGCGGCGATATCGAGCAGGTGCGTGGCGTGACGGTCAGCTCCTCGATCATGCGCACCCTGGTCGAGCGCGGCTGGGTGAGAGTGGTCGGTCACCGTGATGTGCCGGGGCGTCCGGCGGTATTCGCCACCACGCGTCAGTTCCTCGATGACTTCGGGCTCAAGACGCTGGAAGAGCTGCCGCCGGTGCATGAACTGAAAGGCTTCGAAGGACTCGAACAGCTCGAGGCAGACCTGTATGATGTGCCGCCCTCTCAGACCTTGCCGCTGCCGGACGACCCGGACGGCGAGGCGGAGGAGGCACCGGCAGACGGCGCTGATGCGGGGGCTGATCCAGAGCGTGAGACAGCGCCTGAGTCAGCACCTGACGCAGAGACTGGGGAAAAGACTGAGGCAGGGCTTGAGTCAGGTCTTGAGACCGACACTGGCACCCCGGTGCCCGACGACTGGCAACCGCCGGACGTCACCGCCGAGCAGCTGGAAGAGGCGCTGAAGATGCGCGCACTCGATACCTCCGGCGCCTCGGCTGACACACCGAACACAGCAGCACCCTCCGCCTCACAGGCGGAAAATGACCACGCCGGGATGGCGTCCACCGGCTCGGGGTTCGACTTCGCCACACTCGAAGCGCGCCTCAGCCAACGTTTGCGCGGTGCAGACGAGGATGACGACGCTGCCGATGCGCAGCCGCACGACTCCTCCGCTGCCGGGACCGTCGATGATGACGACCCTGCGTAGGCGAAACTCCTATAGATGAAATGGTTCATGTCATGAGCAAGACAGACTCTGATAAGCGCAAGACCTCTCGCCCCGGCAGCAGCCAGGCAGGCAACAAGCAGGCTGGCGGCAAGCACGCCGGTGGCAAGGCCGTGACCGGCAAGGCCTTCGCGGACAAGAATGTCGCGGACAAGCGCGCGGCTGATTCTGCCGACAAGCGTGGCGAGCAGGCCCGCCCGACCCGTGATACCGGCAAGTCCACGCGTGGCAGCAAGGCCAATGTCGGCAAGAAGCCGGCCGCCGCCGACGCGCCGGAACTGCGTCCGCTGCCGCCGCAGGCCAAGGGCGACAAGCTGGTTGAAGACGAGAAACTGCAGAAGGTGCTGGCGCGCTCCGGTCTCGGCTCCCGCCGTGAGATGGAAGTCGCCATCAGCGCCGGTCGCGTCAAGGTCAACGGCAAGGTCGCCCAGCTGGGCGATCGCGTCGGCCCGCGTGACCAGGTCAGCCTCGACGATCGTCCGCAGAGCCTTAAGGGCGCCGAAGAGACGGCGCGTCGCGTCATCATGTACAACAAGCCGGAAGGCGAGCTGTGCACGCGCAAGGACCCGGAAGGCCGCCGCACCGTCTTCGAGCGTCTGCCGCGTCTGAAGGGCGAGCGCTGGATCGCGATCGGTCGTCTCGACATCAACACCAGCGGTCTGTTGCTGTTCACCACCGATGGTGAGCTGGCCAACCGTCTGATGCACCCGTCGACCCAGATCGAGCGTGAGTACGCCGTGCGTGTCATGGGTGAGGTCAAGCGCGAGCACGTCGTCAACATGGTCAATGGCGTGATGCTCGAAGATGGCCCGGCACGTTTCACCGATGTGCAGGAATTCGGTGGCGAAGGCATCAACAGCTGGTTCCACGTCGTGATCATGGAAGGCCGCAACCGTGAGGTTCGCCGTCTGTGGGATTCCCAGGGCCTGACCGTCAGCCGCCTGAAGCGCGTGCGCTACGGCAACATCTTCCTCGACAAGCGCGCTCGCGCCGGTGAGTGGGTGGAGATGGAGCAGAGCGAGATCGATGAACTGTCCACGCTGGCAGGTCTCGAGCATCGCAAGGCGCCGGCCCTGACGCCGGACGAGCAGAATCGCTGGAGCCGCGACAAGCAGAAGCGTCGTCCGGTGCGCGCCATGAAGAAGCCGCCGCAGCGTACGCGCAAGCCGCGCTGATGGCGCAGTCGGTGAGGGCGGCAACATGCCGTCATTCACTGACATGGCATAAGCTCGTGCGACCTAAGTGGTAACCCGCAAGCCCGCGCCCATCGCGGGCTTGCGGGTCTTTGTCACAGGGGCTGGCGCAGGCGCTGGCCACGCGCTGGCGCGGGCGTTTCGCGAGGTGCCAGCGGACAAGCTGGTCATTTGCTTGAAGTTTTTTTGCAAAAGGCTTGCGTCGAAACGGGATCGGCGGTATCTTACGTCCCGCTTCGCAAGGGTCGTTAGCTCAGTGGTAGAGCAGTTGGCTTTTAACCAATTGGTCGAAGGTTCGAATCCCTCACGACCCACCATTCTCTGGAATGGTCTCTTGCAAAGCACCCGGCGGCGGGTCGTTAGCTCAGTGGTAGAGCAGTTGGCTTTTAACCAATTGGTCGAAGGTTCGAATCCCTCACGACCCACCATCCGCCACCCAGTTTTGGGTCGTTAGCTCAGTGGTAGAGCAGTTGGCTTTTAACCAATTGGTCGAAGGTTCGAATCCCTCACGACCCACCAGATCTTGCCCCGTGCCTTCATTGGCGCGGGGCAATTTTTGTTACGCGAAAGGAAAGAGTCCGTTGTCCCCAAGTCGACTGGAGCCGTGATCGCGCCAGGCGTATCCTTGTGGGCGAGCCAAGGCTCATGTCCGCCCAGTGCGGACGACGCTGCGGGCGATAGACGCCCAAGGCACACGCCGCAGTCTGGGGAGCCCAGCTGCAGCGCTGGCAGGGCCGCCACGGGCCGTTCGTGTCCGGGCCGAGTCCTGACCCACTCAGCACAGGGGGAGCCCCTGTGGGCTAGGTGAGAGACACATGAACAGCCTGACTAATGCCATGCCGGGTCGTGAGGCCCACAATGCCGTCCGTGAGCAGGTGCGCGAGCATCTGGCCCGCGCTTACTGCCCGACACGCCCCGCCGCCGAGGATGCCGCGCTGATCGACGAGATCAAGCAGCTGCTCATCGAGCGTGATGCCGCACTGGTCGCGCATTACTATTGTGACGACGCCATCCAGCAGCTGGCCGAGGAAACCGGCGGCTGCGTCGCCGACTCGCTCGAGATGGCACGTTTCGGTGCCCGCCATGACGCCTCGACACTGATCGTCGCCGGCGTGCGCTTCATGGGCGAGACCTCCAAGATCCTGTCGCCGGAGAAGCGCGTGCTGATGCCGACGCTGGAGGCGACCTGCTCGCTGGACCTCGGCTGCCCGGAAGACGAGTTCGCGGCCTTCTGTGATGCCCATCCCGACCGCACCGTGGTGGTGTACGCCAATACCTCGGCGGCCGTGAAGGCGCGTGCCGACTGGGTGGTGACCTCCTCGATCGCCGTCGATGTCATCGAGCACCTGCACGCCCGGGGCGAGAAGCTGATCTGGGCGCCGGACAAGCATCTGGGCGCTTACGTGCAGAAGCAGACCGGTGCCGACATGCTGCTGTGGGACGGTGCCTGTATCGTCCACGACGAGTTCCGCGCCCAGGGCATCAGTGACCTGCTCAAGGTCTACCCGGACGCCGCGGTGCTGGTGCACCCGGAATCACCGCAGTCGGTGGTCGAGCTGGCCGATGTGGTCGGTTCCACCTCGCAGCTGATCAAGGCCGCCGTCGAGCTCGACAATCAGCAGCTGATCGTCGCGACTGATCGTGGCATCTTCTTCAAGATGCAGCAGGCTGCGCCGCACAAGCAGCTGTACGAGGCGCCGACCGCCGGCAATGGCGCGACCTGCAAGAGCTGTGCGCACTGCCCGTGGATGGCGATGAACGGCCTGGAGAATCTGGCCGCCGTGCTGCGTCGCGATCCGGCGGAAGCCAATGCCGAGGAAGTCTTCGTCGATGATGACCTGCGTGAGCGCGCCCTGAAGCCGTTGACGCGGATGCTGGAATTCAATCGCGGCTGAGCGCTGACGCTGATCGCCACCGATTGCTGCCTGCATGAACCAGAACCGCCGCTCCCGATTCCCCGGGGCGGCGGTTTTTGTTTGCCTGGTGCAGCGAGAGGGAGCGTGCCTCAGAACTCCTCGATGGCGTTGCGATAGCGCTTGAAGTCCTCCCGGCGTGAACTGATACGGTTGGCCATGCTGAAGTCGCCGTTCTTGCGCGCGGCCTCGTCGGCCAGCTTGAGCTGCGCGAAGGCCTTGTCCATGCGGCCCTCCAGCTGGTCGAATTCGGCGCGATACAGGAAGGCCTCGGCGGTGTGGCCGCTGCGCCCACTGGCTTCGGAGGCCAGGCTCCAGACCTTGGGGTCATCGGGATGGTCGCGGCGCATGTCCTCCAGCTGCTGGCGCGCGGCGGCGGGGTCCTGTTGCAGCGCGACTTCCGCCATGGCCAGTCGGGTCGGCAGGTAGTCGGGTTGCAGGCGCAGCAGGCGTCTGGCGCGGCGGGTCGCCTCCTCATAACGCCGGGCATCCCGCGCGACCTCGACCGCACTGGCGCTGATCAAGGTCAGGTCAGGATGCTTGTCGTGCAGGCGGTCCAGCGCGGCCAGTGCCTTGTCGACCTGGTTGTGCTCCGCCGCGGCCAGCGCCTGATAGTAGGCAATCGCGTCGGGGTCGGGGTTGTCTTCGCGCAGTGTCGTCAGCCCCTGCTCGGGCTGGCGCAGATTGAGCGCCAGCAGGGCGCGGGCGCGGATCATCGCGTAGGCGAGCTGCGCGAGCGGGTCGGGGGTCACCTTCTGCATGGCGTCGGCACGGGCCTGGGTGTCGCCGATGCGCGCCTCGGTCACCGGGTGCGTGAGCAGAAATTCCGGTGCATTGCCGCCCTGCAGGCTGGCCATGCGTTGCATGGCGCGGAACATGCGCGGCATGGCTTCGGGGTCGAAGCCGGCGCGTGACAGCGCATCGATGCCGACGCGGTCAGCCTCCTGCTCGAAGCGGCGCGAATAGGCCAGCTGATCGGAAATGGCAGCGGCCTGGGTGCCGGCCATGGTCGCGATGCCCGCTGAACCGCCTCCGCCTGCCGCGATCACCATGCCGGCGAGGAAGCCGGCCAGCGTCGGCAGGCGCGTCTCGGCCTGGCGCTCCATGTTGCGCGCGAAGTGATGCTGGGAGAGGTGGCCCAGTTCGTGGGCGAGCACCGAGGCGAAGGCGTCGCGGTCCGGCGCGAAGGCGAACAGGCCCGTATTGACGCCGACCACGCCGCCGGGCACGGCGAAGGCATTCAGCTGGCTGCTGGCGACCAGCGTGATGATGAAATTGCGGTCATCCAGCTCGCTCCACGGCGCCAGTTGACGCACGATGCTACCGATCCAGTCCAGAGTGATGGGATCATCCCATTCACGCACATGGGCGCGGAACTGACGTAGCCAGGCGCGACCGATACGATATTCATCGTTGCTGGAGATGCCGCCACTCGCACTCCCCAGGTCAGGCAGTCCATAGTCGTTGTGGGATGCGGCCGGCGCACTGGCGACCGGCGCGCCCATCAGCAACAGGCCGAGCAGGGCGCTCGACAGGGTGGCAAGCCCGCGGCGTCCGATGCGGACGCGTCCGCTCAAGGGGGGCAGCAACGACATGCAGGCAATCCTCTTCGATATGGCGCAAGGTGCGGTCGGCTCGCAGGATTGCCGGGCGCCGCACTGGCGTTGACGGCCCTGCGTGAGCCCGGGCAAGACGCAGCCGCGCAGGGCGGAAAGTTGCTTTGTCAGGCAAGGTGCCCTTAAATCGGGGCGTTTTCAAGCTGCACCCTCCATGGCGTGCGGCAGAACATCATAACGAGAACGGAAGGGCAGATGGCATTCGAACGACCTGGCGCTGAGACTGCGAATCCGATGGCTGACTCCACGGCCGATACCCACCTGCAGACGCTGGATGCGCGCGGCCTGCACTGTCCGTTGCCGCTGCTGCGCACCAAGCTCAAACTGGCTGGCATGAGTGCCGGCGAGCAACTCGAGGTCCTCGCCAGCGACGCCGGCGCCTGGGGCGACATCCCTGCCTATCTGGCGCTGAGCGATCACGCGCTGGTCTCGCGTGAAGAGACGCCAGAGGGCGATTATCGCTTCGTGATCAAGGCGCTGTGCGAGGAAGATCCGTCATGACCATGAAGACGTTGTTGCGTGGCTGGATCGAACGCTATTTCTCCGACGAAGAAGCGGTGGTGCTGTTTCTGGTGCTGGTGCTGGTGTTCGCCGCCGTCATTCTGCTCGGCAGCATGCTGGCGCCATTCTTCACCGCCCTGATCGTCGCCTTCCTGCTGCAGAGCGGCGTGAGCTGGATGGAGCGCCGCGGCCTGCCGCGCCTGGCGGCGGTCAGCCTGATGACGCTGGTGTTCATGGGCATCATGCTGGCCAGTGCGCTGATTCTGCTGCCGCTGGTCTGGCATCAGCTGGCCAATCTGATCCAGGAGATTCCCGGCATGTTCGCCTCCGGGCAGCGCTGGCTGGGCGAGCTTCAGGAGCGCTTCCCCGGCCTGATCACGCCGGAGCAGGTCCAGCAGTGGGTCGGCGCCGCCGGACGTGAGCTGACCCAGTTCGGGCAGCGCGCGGTATCGCTGTCGCTGGCGTCGCTGGGCAACCTGATGGGCGTGGTGATCTACCTGGTGCTGGTGCCGATCCTGGTGTTCTTCATGCTCAAGGACCGCGAGCGGCTGGTGGACTTCACGCTGGCGCTGCTGCCACGCAAGCGTCTGCTGATGAGCCGGGTCTGGAACGAGATGGATGACCAGATCGCCAACTTCGTGCGCGGCAAGGTGATCGAGATCGTCATCGTCGGCGGCGTCAGCTACGTCACCTTCGTCGCCTTCGGGCTGCCGTATTCGGCGCTGCTGGCGATCGTGGTCGGCTTCTCGGTGCTGATTCCCTATATCGGCGCGGCAGGGGCAACCTTGCCGGTCGCCGCCGTCGCCGGTTTCCATTACGGGCTGGGCGATACCTTCATGTACGTGATGATCGCCTACGGCATCATCCAGGCGCTGGATGGCAACGTGCTGGTGCCGCTGCTGTTCTCGGAGGCGGTCAATCTGCATCCGGTGGCGATCATCCTCGCGGTGCTGTTCTTCGGCGGCATCTGGGGCTTCTGGGGGGTGTTCTTCGCCATCCCGTTGGCGACCCTGATGAAGTCGCTGCTCTACGCCTGGCCGCGCCGGGCGCGCGCCGAGGAGAATCGGGTCGCGGACAAGAGCGCCTGATCGAAAAAGCCCCGCCAATCGGCGGGGCTTTTTCATGGCTGAGGCGGCTGGCGCACAGGCGCTCTCTGCTCAGCTGTTTCTCCACGAGCTGCTGTCACACGGACAGCTGCCACTCGAGCTGCTGCCATTCGAGACTAGCGGTCAGCGTTGAGCTCGCGGGCGGCTTCCAGCACTTCCTCGACATGGCCCTTGACCTTCACGCCACGCCATTCGCGCGCCAGATTGCCGTCGGCGTCGATCAGGAAGGTGGAGCGCACCACGCCGAGACTTTCCTTGCCCATGAATTTCTTCATGTGAATGACGTCAAAGATCTTGCACAGGGTCTCGTCCGGGTCGCTGATCAGCTCGAACGGATAGCCCTGTTTCGCGCGGAAGTTCTCGTGGGTGCGCAGGCTGTCGCGGGAAACGCCGAGAATCACGGTGTTGGCCGCTTCGAATTCCTCGAGGTTGTCGCGGAAGTCACCGCCTTCGGTGGTGCAGCCCGGCGTGTGGTCCTTCGGGTAGAAATAGATGACGGCTTGCTTGCCCTTGAGGCTGGCCGGAGTGACTTCGGTGTCACTGGTGGCCTGGGCGGTAAAGTCGGGAATTGGCTGACCGAGGCTGACGCTCATCGTGCTCTCCTGGCGGTGACTGACGGCCATGTGGCGGCTGACAGTGCTGAATGATGAAAAAAACCGGCAGTGATGGGCATCGCGCTTGCCCGCTTCTGCGGTGTGTCCTGCATTACACGCAGGGCGTCCTGACTTGTCAAAGACAGGGCAGAACTCTTGTGTTTCACCGTCTTGGCGACCGGCGCCATCGCGCCCATCCACCGTGCATCTGCCCCGCGGACAGGCGAGGGAATCCACCGCTTTGCACAACGGGTGCAGATGGCGTCTGTACAGGCTTCGATGGTCTTTGTAACATCATCACCCTTGACGCGACTCGCGTGTCGGCGTGCCCACGCAATCAGAGTCCTGCGTCAACCAATTTATGTCAGATGTCTGTCCCCGAGATCCGTTGTTTCAACAGCGCAGGGACACGCCTGGCGCATCAGGCACCAGAGGAGAATTCGAGGGATGATCACAGGTAGCATTGTCGCACTGGCGACCCCGATGAAGGCCACCGGCGAGATCGACTGGGACGCCCTGCGCCAGCTGGTCGCCTTCCACCTCGAAAATGGCACCGATGCCATCGTCGCCGCCGGCACCACCGGCGAGCCGACCACCATGTCCTTCGCGGAGCACTTCGATGTCATCCGCTGCGTGGTCGAGACGGTCGCCGGCAAGATTCCGGTCATCGCCGGCACGGGCGCCAACGCCACCTCCGAAGCGGTCGAACTGGCTCGCTACGCCAAGGAAGTCGGTGCGGATTACTGCCTCTCCGTGGCGCCGTACTACAACAAGCCGACCCAGGAAGGGCTCTACCAGCACTTCAAGGCCGTCGCCGAGCAGGCCGGTATCCCGGTCATTCTCTACAACGTGCCGGGTCGTACCTGCTCCGATATCTACAACGAGACGGTCTTCCGTCTCGCCGAGCTCGACAACATCGTCGGCCTCAAGGATGCCACCGGCAACCTGGAGCGCGGTCAGGAACTGATCGACCGCCTCAAGGGCACTGACTTCGCGCTCTACTCCGGCGACGACCCCACGGCCTGCGACTTCATCCTGATGGGCGGTCATGGCGATATCTCCGTGACGGCCAACGTCGCGCCGCGCCTGATGCACGAGATGTGTGAAGCCGCCGTGGCCGGCGATGCCGAGCGCGCTCACCAGATCAACACGCGCCTGATGCCGCTGCACTCCGCGATGGGCGTCGAGTCCAACCCGATCCCGGTCAAGTTCGCCATGCACCGCATGGGCCTGTCGCCGGAATCCGGCGTGCGTCTGCCGCTGACCTGGCTGTCCGAGCAGTACCACTCCACGGTCGAGGAAGCACTGCAACTGGCCGAGGTGCTCAACTGATGAGTCAGCGTTTCGTGCCACTGGCCCTGCTGACGGCGCTCGCGGTCGCAGGCTGTTCCAGTGATGGCTACTACTACGATCGCAACAGCGAGTATGCCGATGCCAGCATCGCGCCGCCGCTGGAGCTGCCGGACACGATCAATCGTGGTGATTACCAGGATTCCATGCCGGTGCCGCAGGCCAGCAGTGACTTCCTGGCCAGCGACGACTTCGAGGCACCGCGTCCCCAGCCGCTGGCGACCAGCGAGCAGGGCGGGCGTGAGTTCGTCGCCATGCGTCAGAGCGGCGATGCCCGCTGGCTGGCCGTGAACGCCGCGCCGGCAGCGGTATGGACACGTCTGCAGTCCTTCGTGCGCGACCAGGGCCTTGATGTGCAGAGCATCGATGCCGGCAAGGGCGAGATCACCACGGCCCAGGGCATCATCAGCGTCAGCCAGGGGCTGCGTGCCGATGCCTCCGAAGTGCGTTGTCAGCAGGGCGGCGATGTCGCCGGCAGCTGCCTGAACGCGCTGAGCGGCTATCTGGCCGCGTCTTCCGCCGATAGTGGTGTCTCGCTGGCGGCCCAGTCGCTCAGTCGTGATGACCGCGTGCGCCTGGAAGGTCGCGATGGCACCTGGCAGGTCGACCTGGCGCTGGACACCGAGCGCAGTTGGGCCGAGCTGCTCTATCAGCTGCAGAAGAACTTCAACACCGACTACCAGACGCTGACCGATCAGGACCGCTCGCGTGGCGAGTTCATGGTCGATTACATCCCGCGTGAAGAGCGTGATGGCGGCTGGTTGGGTATCGGCGGCGATGGTGACCCGGTGCCGATGGTACTCAAGCTGCGCGCCGAGAATGACCACACCCTGGTCACGGCGACCCGTGCCGATGGTGAAGAGACCACGCCGGCACTGGCGCGTGAGCTGCTCGACGCCGTGGCGTCGACACTGCGCTGAGCATGTGGCTCGACACGCCCTGCGCCGCCTCATCTGACGACTCGTCGGGTGAGGCGGCTGCGTCGTTTCAGATCCCCCTCCCGGTGGCAGGCAGTGGGGCGCTGGCGACTGGCCTGACGGCCGCCCGTGGGCCGAGTGGCGACGCCCAGGGCGTGATGGCGATGGCTTCGCTGGGCAGCGGCAGCAAGGGCAACGGCACGCTGATCCGCACTCGCGAGGCACTGGTGCTGGTCGATTGCGGCTTCACCCTCAAGGAGACCGAGGCGCGCCTGGCGCGCCTCGGCGTGCATCCTTCGCAGCTGGACGCCGTGCTGGTCACGCATGAACATGGTGATCACCTGAGCGGCGTGGGGCCGCTGGCGCGTCGTCATGGTGTGCCGGTGCATCTGACCACTGGCACCTGGCTTGCCGGGCGTGCCAAGAAGCTCGGTGCGCTGCCGAGTCGGCATCTGATCACGCCGCAGCAGGAGTTCGCGATCAAGGATCTCGAGATTCTGCCGGTCACGGTGCCCCACGATGCGCGCGAGCCGGTGCAGTTCGTGTTCAACCGGCGCGGTGAGACGGCCACGCGTCGCCTCGGCGTGCTGACCGATCTCGGTCATGTCAGTGAGCATGTGCTGCAGTGCTTTGCCGATTGCGACGCACTGGTGATGGAGTTCAACCACGATCCGCAGATGCTGGCCAGTGGGCCGTATCCGCCCAGCCTCAAGCGGCGGGTCGGGGGGCGGCTCGGCCACCTGGCCAATGCCCAGGCATGCGCCGCCTTGCCCTATCTGGGGCTGGCGCGCCTGCAGCGGCTGGTGGCCTCGCACCTGTCGGAGAGCAACAACCATCCGTCATTGGCCCGGGAGGCACTGGCCCCCTGGCTTGCGGATGACGATAGTCGCCTGATCATCGCCGCGCAGGACAGCGGCTTTGGCTGGCAGGCCATCGCCTGATATTCATGACGCCCGGTCGCTTCGCGATCGGGCGTTTGTGATTCCGGATGAGCTGACCAGATGGACAGCTCTCGAATCACCTCATACACCAGCGCCACAGTCCTTCTCGACTGGGCGTGACAGACTCAAGCGTGATCGATTCATCGTCGACCGCCTCAACACTCGACGCGTCTAGCGTCATCAGGGGGAATCTCATGGAAAAGCGTGAAGAGCTCTACGCTGGCAAGGCCAAATCCGTCTTCGTCACTGACGACCCGGATCTTCTGCTGCTGGAATTCCGCGACGATACCAGCGCCTTCGACGGCAAGCGTATCGAGCAGCTGGATCGCAAGGGCATGGTCAACAACAAGTTCAATGCCTTCATCATGGAGAAACTCAAGGCGGCCGGTATCCCGACCCACTTCGAGCGTCTGGTCAGCGACAACGAATGTCTGGTCAAGCGTCTCGACATGATGGCGGTGGAGTGCGTGGTGCGTAACATCTCCGCCGGTTCACTGGTGCGTCGTCTGGGGGTCGAGGAAGGCATCGAGCTCAATCCGCCGACCTTCGAGCTGTTCCTCAAGAACGACGAGAAGGGCGACCCGATGATCAACGAGTCGCTGGTCGAGACCTTCGGCTGGGCAGAGCCCAAGCATCTGGCGCGCGCCAAGGAACTGACCTTCCAGGTCAACGACATCCTCAAGCAGCTGTTCCTCGACGGCGGCATCCTGCTGGTCGACTACAAGCTCGAGTTCGGTGTCTTCAAGGGTGAGGTCGTGCTGGGTGACGAATTCTCGCCGGACGGCTGCCGTCTGTGGGATGCCGAGACGCGCGAGAAGCTCGACAAGGACCGCTTCCGTCAGGGCCTGGGCGGCGTGATCGAAGCCTATGAGGAAGTCGGTCGCCGTATTGGTATCGATTTCTCGGCCTGAGCCTGAATCTGGGTCTAAGTCTGAGGTGATGCACTGACGCTCTGACGTCACAGACAGCGCATCAAGGAACGGCCCCCTGCCAATGGCAGGGGGCCGTTCCTGTTTGGCAGGCGCCAAGTGTCTGGCCGGGAACGTAGCTGTGAGGAAAGAGGCGTGGCGCTTCAGGAGGCGCGCAGGCTGGCCAGGTCGATCACCTGGCGGGCGACAGCCGCGAGGGCGTGGTCCTGGCCTTCGTCATCCAGGCTGCCATCCTCGTGGAAGGCGCTGGCGGCGCGCGAGACCGCGATCTGCTGGGGCGCGACCAGCATGCCGAGATTGTTCAGGTACAGGCGCACGAAGGGCAACGCCCGCATGCCGCCCATTGCACCGGGTGAGGCCGAGACGATGCCGACCGGCATGCCGCGCAGGGCGTCCATGCCGCTCTGGCCATCCGCCGCCGGGCGTGACAGCCAGTCGAAGGTGTTCTTGAGCAGCGGGCTGAAGAAGCCGTTGTATTCCGGCGTCGCCAGCAGCAGCCCCTGATGGCTGGCCAGCATCTCCTGCAGGCGGTCGGCGCTGGCGGGACGGCCATTGGCCTCTTCGCTGTCGCCATCGTAGAGCGGCATCGGGAAGTCGTTGAGATCGAGCAGACTGACCTCGGCACCTTCCTGTCGGGCGTGGTGCGCCAGGCGCTCGATCAGGCGTCGATTGACGGAGGCCTTGCGGGTACTGGCGGCAAAGGCAAGCAGACGGATACTCATGCGGCGGACTCCCGGTGAAGCGAGTGGAGATGAAGGAACGCACGCCCAGTATGGTCAGGACTCGTGACGGTTTGCCAATCCAATCTGGCATTGTCTTGATCTGGCGCGCGCAATCCTTCGATCCGCTTCATGCAAGGCGTTGCCCCCCACTGGACAAGGCGCTGCCCTGGCTCGCGCAAGGGCTTGATCAGACGGCCACGATGGCCGCGACCTCCATCGTCAAGGAGCCATCGGGTTGCGTGCGGGCCGTGAAGCGCACATCCACGTCCACCAGCCGCACGCCATACTGGCGCTTGCCATCGGCGGGCCTGGCGGCGTGATAGGCGGGGCGCGGGTCCTGGGCGAGCACTTCCTCGATCAGCGCGCGCAGCGTGGCGCTGTCGGCCCGCGTCGCCAGTGTCTGCTCGGCCGGTGCGCTGAAGGCGACGGCGTGACGTGGCGGTGGCGCAGGCGCGTAGCCGGCACGCGCCTCGGGCACCGCATCGACCCACGGCAGATACGGCTTGATGTCCATCACCGGCGTGCCATCGAGCAGGTCATGGCCGCGCAGCAGCAGGCGCACGCCGTTGCGCTTGCCCGACTGCCCGCCATCCGGCGTGGCGTTGGCCGCCGTCTCGACGCCTGCCAGTTCGACCACCGACTGCCCCAGTCGGTTGGGACGGTGGGTGCTGCGCGAGGCGAAGACGCCGGTGCGCGCGTTGCCCCCCAGGCGCGGCGGGCGGATCAAGGGCGTCCAACGTGTGGGGCTGGCGTGGAACAGGAAGTGGATCCACAGATGGCTGAAGCCCTCGATGTCGCGCACGCAGTCCGGGTCATCGAAGGGTGGCAGCAGGTGCAGGATGGCGGTGGCGTGGCGCGCCAGCCCCGGCTGGCGGGGAATGCCGAACTTGTCCGGGTAGCAGCTTTCGATGATGCCCACCGGCTGCATGGCCTGTTGCCCCAGCGCCGCGGCCTGTTCACGCAGATGAGGGGGCAGCAGCGGCAGGCGCCTGGCCAGTGCGGCGTCGCTCATCGGGCGCTCGGCCGTATCGGCGATCGGGTGGGGGTTGGCGGGCTGATCGGGAGAGGACATGGCATGACCGTGGCAGAGGCTGAAGTGATGATGGCGCAGAATGTCGTGTGACATTCCAGGCCGCCATGATGCCATGCTCGTCGTCGCACGGCATGACTGGTCTCACTGGGTCGGCTTGTGTAGTCTGCCGCGAGAGCAGCGCCGCGTGGCGCTGAATCGTGATGCTGGCGACGGGGCGTGAATGCCCCGCGCGACTCTTGAGGGCAACTTTGATCATGTCAGACCCTATCGCCATTGCCGCTGCCGACGGCCTGCCGTCGACACTGGACCTCGACCGCCTTGCACTGGCGAGCCAACAGTTGATCGAGGCCGGTCAGGCGCTGGATGCTGCCGGGCAGGTGCCGGCCACCGGTGGCAACTTCTCCTGTCGTCTCAGCGGTCGCCTGATGGCGGTCACCGCCTCGGGCTGCCACAAGGGCCGCCTGACCAGTGGCGACATTCTGGTCAGCGATTTTGCCGTCAGGCTGCAGGGCACTTCCCGCAAGGCCTCTGACGAGGCGCGCCTGCATGGCCAGCTCTACGAAGACCTGCCCCACGCGCAGGCGATTCTGCATACCCACTCCAGGGCCGCCACCGTGCTGTCGCTGTGTCATGAGGGCGACACCCTGAGCCTGGAGGGTTTCGAGCTCAACAAGGCGCTGGAAGGCGTCAAGAGTCATGAGACGGCGGTACGCCTGGCCGTCTTCGACAATACTCAGGATATCGAGGCGCTGGCGCTGGACGTGCGCGCCCGGCTGGCCGCCGATGCCGGTCTGCACGGCTACCTGATCCGCGGCCATGGCCTCTATACCTGGGCCAGCAGCATGACGGCCTGTCGCCGCCATGTCGAAGCGCTCGATTTCCTGATGGGTTGTGAACTGGAACTGAGGAGACAGCGATGAGCTTTCTGGCCATCTACGCCGAGCAGGACGCCTCGCGTCCGCAGTTGATCACCAATGATGGCGCGCAGATCGCCAGCGAACTCGAGGCCGAAGGCATTCGCTTCGAGCGCTGGACGGCGGGCTGCGAGATGAGTGACCCCACCGACCAGACGCAGGTGCTGGCGGCCTACGCCGACGATGTCGCGCGTCTCAAGTCCGAGAACGGCTTCGTCACCGCCGACGTGATCGGCCTGACGCCGGATCACTCTGACCGCGACGCCCTGCGCGGCAAGTTCCTCGATGAGCACCGCCACGCGGAGCATGAGGTGCGCTTCTTCGTGCGCGGCAGCGGCATCTTCTATCTGCATCTGGGCGAGCGCGTGCTGGCGGTCGGTTGCGAGAAGGATGACCTGATCGCCGTGCCGGCCGGCACGCCGCACTGGTTCGACATGGGGCCGACGCCGGACTTCACCGCCATCCGCCTGTTCACCAATCCGGAAGGCTGGATCGCCAACTTCACCGACAATGACATCGCTGCCCGCTTCCCGCGTCATGAAGCGCTGGCCGAGCACTTTACCCAGACCGCAGCCCCGCATTCCCAGGAGTCCGCATGATTCGCGCCATCGTCACCGATATCGAGGGCACGACCGGCTCGATTCGCTTCGTGCATCAGGTGCTGTTCCCCTATGCGCGCGCCAATCTGGGCGATTTCGTGCGTGCCAACGCCGAGCGTGAGGACGTCGCCGAGCAGCTGGCCGCCACCCGCGAGCTGGCCGAGGCGCCCGCGGCCGATCTCGAGGCCGTGATCGCCATTCTGGAAGGCTGGATCGACGCCGACCGCAAGGCCACGCCGCTCAAGGCACTGCAGGGCATGGTCTGGGCACAGGGCTACGCGGACGGCGACTTCACCGGCCATGTCTATCCCGATGCCGTGAAGGGATTGCGCGACTGGAAGGAACGCGGCCTGTCCTTGTATGTCTACTCTTCAGGCTCCATCCAGGCCCAGAAGCTGCTGTTCGGGCATTCCGATGTCGGCGATCTGACTCCGCTGTTTGCCGGCTACTTCGACACCACCACGGGCTCCAAGCAGGAAGCCGAGAGCTATCGCCGCATCGCCGGTCAGCTGGGCATTCCGGGCGCGGAGATCCTGTTCCTGTCGGATGTCGTCGCCGAGCTGGACGCCGCTGCAGCCGCCGGCTTCCATACCTGGCAGCTGGTGCGAGAGCCGGACATGGTCACCGGAGATCACCCGCGGGCCAGCCGCTTCGATGAGGTGTCCTTCAGCGGCTGAACAGGACGCTTCAGTGACAGGTGTCAGCCGTGGGCCTGTCAGATTTTCCATGAATACATCGTCCTCGTTCGAGGACACAAGGAGGACGAACGATTGCACAGCCAGACCGATAGCCGTGAAGTGGCCAGGGAGCGTGTTCATATCGTGGCGGCGCAGCCGCAGCATGCCGCGGATCAGGCCGAGGTGTTCTACCAGGCCGTCATGCAGGGCGCTGCCGGTCATTATGATCTGGCGCAGCGCCAGCAGTGGGCCGCGCGTGTCCCGCGCGACGCCGAACGCTGGGCCGCGCGTCAGCATCGCTTCGAGGTGCTGGTGGCGGAGCGTGATGGCCGCTGCATCGGCTTCTGCGAGTACGCCCCCGAATGGCCGCTCGCGCGCATCGAGATGCTTTACGTCTATCCGAGTCTGATGGGGCAGGGCATCGGCAGCCAGTTGCTGGCGGCGGCCGAGCGCGACCTGCGCGAGCGCAAGGTGCGCGTGATGAGCCTGGAGGCCAGTCTGACGCTGTCACCGGGCCTGGCCCGCCGTGGCTGGCTCAGCCTCGGGCTTGAGCACGTCAAGCGCGATGGCATCTGTCTCAAGCGCGAGCGCTTCGAGAAACGTCTCGACGAGTGACGCGTGCGTCACGGTGATATCGGAAATGAAGACGCCCCCGCCGGTCATCCGGCGGGGGCGTCTTGTGTCTGGCATGGTGTCAGTCATGCCGCGTGATCAGACGATCAGGCCATGGTGTCGACGATGCCGCCTTCCACGCGCAGTGCGGCGCCGGTGGTGGCGCTGGCCTGCTCGGAGGCAGCGTAGACGCTCATGTTGGCGACTTCCTCGGGGCTTGCCAGGCGCTGCAGGATGGAGGTCGGGCGGGCCTGCTTGACGAAGTCGGCCTCGACCTCCTCAAGTGACCTGCCTTGCTCCTCGGCGTTCTGCTTGAGCATCTCGAGCACGCCCTCGGAGCGGGTCGGCCCGGGCAGGATGGCGTTGACGGTCACTTGGGTACCGGACAGCACCTTGGCGAGCCCGCGTGAGACGGACTGCACCGCGGATTTGGTCATGCCGTAGTGGACCATCTCGCTGGGGATGTTGAGCGCCGATTCGCTGGACAGGAACTGGATGCGGCCCCAGTCGCGCTCCTTCATGCCGCGCGCATAATGGCGGGACAGGCGTACCGCCGACATCACGTTGACCTGGAAGAACTGCTCCCAGGTGTCGTCGTCGGTGTCGAAGAAATCCTGCGGGGCGAAGATGCCGACATTGTTGATCAGGATGTCAGTGTCCGGCACGGCGTGAATCAGCGTGTCGCAGCCTTCGCGTGTGCCCAGGTCCGCGGCCACGCCCTGTACCTCGCTGCCGGGCGCCTTGTCTCTGAGGCTGGCGACGGCCTCATCGACACGCGCCTGGGTGCGGCCGGTCAAGGTGACGCTGGCGCCTGCGCGGGCAAGCCCTGTGGCGATGGCGAAGCCGATACCGGCAGTGGAACCACTGATGATGGCGCTGCGGCCGCGTAGATCAATCTGCATGCAAACCTCCTTGCAGGGAGCGACGGCGACGAGAGCCCAGTCAGGTGCCTCGAGCTGTGTCGCTTTCGTCGTCCGGGTGTGCTCATTGCATGGCGATGCCGAACGCGCAATGCAAGGGGGGAGCGGCAGTGCAGATCAGATCTTGCGCAGATGCATGTGGCGCAACACCCCGCCGGGGCCGAGGTCGCGGTCCTCGAGTCGCTGCACCGCATGGCCCTCCAGCAGGTTGTCCAGCGGCACATTGAGGTTGGTCGCCACCAGTTGAGCCAGAGGATTGAGCAGACGACGCAGTCGCCCGGCCGGGCGATTGCCACGCAGGCCCTTGTCGAGCAGCGACAACTCGCCATCGCTGGCCAGCACGCGCAGCGCTTCATCGAAGGCGCGCTGGGGCTGGGGCACCACGGCGATGATCAGGTGGGCAATGACGACATCGAAATAGCCATCGGGGAAGTCGAGCGCCATGGCGTCGCCCGGCTTGACGTTGGCATCGAAGCCCAGCGTCTCGGCACGCTCGCGGCAGCGGCGCAGCATGGCGGGGGAGGCGTCGATCACCTCGAGTTCGATGTCGCGGGGCAGGAAGGGCAGGTCGAGCCCGGTGCCACCGCCGAGCAGCAGCACGCGGGTGCCCGCCTGGATATCGAGAGTCGCGATGGCATCACGCCGCGCGGAGCGCAGGATGCGGGCGGCCACACGGTCATAGATCGGCGCGTAGAGACTCCAGCGGCGCGTCTGCCAGCCGCCGCCTGATGCCCTGGGGGCTTCAGGTGGCGGTTGATGAGGAGATGGCGGGGACATGTGGCGCCTCCCTGGCGGCATGGCAATGTGTCGTGACAGCTGGGCCGGCGTCAGCGGCGACCTCTGCAGGACAGGAGCTGGCCAGCAGGAAGGCATTCACCTGTCGTTGGCTAGCGGGTCTCGACAGTGTAGATGCGCATCGACAGGTCGATGGAGGTCACGTCCTTGGTCAGCGCGCCGATCGAGATGCAATCCACGCCGGTGGCGGCGATACCCGGCAGGGTCGCCTCGCTGACGTTGCCGGAGGCTTCCAGCACGGCCGGCTTGGCATGCGCCTTGTTGCGCGCCACGGCCTCGATGAGCTGATCGTTGTCGAAGTTGTCGAGCATGATGACGTCGGCACCGGCATCCAGTGCCTGGGCCAGCTCCTCGAAATTCTCGACTTCCACTTCGCAGGTGACGTCGGAGGCGATGTCGCGCGCCTCACGCACCGCCGCCGCGATGCTGCCACAGGCGGCGATATGGTTTTCCTTGATCAGGAAGGCGTCATAGAGGCCGATGCGATGATTGTGGCCACCGCCGCAGCTGACGGCGTACTTCTGCGCGACACGCATGCCCGGCAGGGTCTTGCGGGTATCGAGCAGGCGCACGCCACTGCCCTCGACCAGCGAGGCATAGTGGCTGGCGCGGGTCGCGGTGCCGGAGAGTGTCTGCAGCAGGTTGAGCGCCGCGCGCTCGCCGGTCAGCAGTGAACGTGCCGGGCCTTCCAGCTCCAGGAAGGGCGCGTCGGCCTCGAGGCGATCACCGTCGCTGGCCAGCCACTTGAGGCTGACGCGCGGATCGAGGCGCCGAAACAGCTCATCGACCCAGGGCACACCGCACAGGATGGCCGGTTCGCGACTGATCACGCGCGCCTTGGCCCACTGGCGCTCCGGAATCAATTCGGCGGTGATATCGCCACCGCCGACATCCTCGGCGAGCAGGCGGGCGGCGCTGGTACGGATATCCTCGGCGAGGGCGTCGTGGAAGTTCATGCGCGTCTGATCCTTGTACGAAGAGTGCTGCCGGAGCCGGGGTCTGTGCGTGTGCCAGGGCAGTGGCACAGACCCGTGGCTGCCGAGCATGCCATAATGTGCGCCATTATAGGAAAAGCCACGCGAGCGGTCAGTCCCCGCGTGCGACGACCTTCCCGTCTGGAGTCTTCGATGCCCCCCTTGTCCTCTTCCCCGCGGTCGGGCCACCTGACGCGTCTGGCGGTCACCCCCGAGCACTGGCTGGAGAGCGCCCGTCAGGTGCCGTCTCCCAATCACAATGCTCGTCCCGAGGGAGAAGTCTCGGCGCTGGTGCTGCATTCCATCAGCCTGCCGCCCGGACGCTTCGGCGGCCCGGCCATCGAGCAGCTGTTCACCAATCAGCTCGACCCTGGCGCCCACCCTTACTTTGCCGATATCCATCAGCTGCGCGTCTCGGCGCATGTGTTGATCCAGCGCGACGGTCGCCTGGTGCAGTTCGTGCCCTTCGATCGTCGTGCCTGGCACGCCGGTCGCTCGCGCTGGCATGACGGTCAGCGTGAACGCGTCGAGCTCAATGATTTCACCATCGGCATCGAACTCGAGGGCGATGAGGTGCATCCTTATCGCGATGTCCAATATCGCACCCTGGCACGCACCGTGGCCGGCCTGATGGCGAGCTATCCCGCGCTGACGCGCGAGCGCATCACCTCGCATGCGCGGATTGCGCCGTTGCGCAAGACGGATCCTGGTCCGGCCTTCGATTGGGCTTACTTCGATCGCCTGCTGGACGACATTCATGACTAAGGTCGCAGGTGCCTCGCGATGGTGCATTGCAGCATTGTGTGGCGTCTCCAGGCAGGAAACGCCCAGTGGCGGGGCGCGTTGGTAGTTTTACTACATCACGGCCATCGAGGGCGGCTCAGTCTGGCGTATGAGTCCCGACCGCGAGGCGCATGAGGCCAGTGCTTCCGCGGGGCAGCCAAGCCTTGCACCTGCCCGGTGAGTCTTGCTGCCCTGAATTGGCACGCGGGGGTGTTTGCGGTATCTTTCACGCCAAATGACTGCATCTTGTGCCCTGCTTTGGCGCAGGATGCGCGTCGAGATTGACGGCCGGCAAGACCCGGTCACGACAGGTCTATCGGAGATGCGACCCACTCAGAAGGTCGTGCCCACACTGAAGAGCGCCACTGGTTTCGATATCGCTGTTCGTCGAAACGTTTGACAAAAAATTTCTTCACTCGGAGAGACGTCTATGAGTCTGGAGGCAAGAGAAGATCTCGATCCGATCGAAACCACGGAATGGTTGGACTCCCTGGAATCGGTTCTGGATCGTGAGGGTGAGGATCGTGCCCAGTACCTGATGTCACGCCTGGCTGACCGCCTGCGTCGTGATGGCCATCAGGTGCCCTTCTCGGTGACCACGCCCCATCGCAACAGTATCCCCGTGCATCGCGAAGCGCGCATGCCGGGCGACCTGTTCATGGAGCGTCGTATCCGTTCGCTTATCCGTTACAACGCCATCGCTCAGGTGATCCGCAACAACCGCGCCCACAAGGGCCTGGGCGGTCACATCTCGAGCTTCATGTCCAGTGCGACGCTTTACGACGTAGGCTTCAACCACTTCTTCCGTGCACCGGAAGGAGATTTCGAAGGCGATCTGCTTTATATCCAGGGTCACGTGGCGCCGGGCATCTACGCCCGTTCCTTCCTGGAAGGTCGTCTCAGCCAGGAGCAGATGGACAGCTTCCGTCAGGAAGTCGACGGCAACGGCCTGTCTTCCTATCCGCACCCGTGGCTGATGCCGGATTACTGGCAGTTCCCGACCGTCTCCATGGGCCTGGGCCCGATCCAGGCGATCTACCAGGCGCACGTCATGAAGTACCTCAACTCGCGTGAGTTGAAGTCCATGTACGACCGCAAGGTGTGGTGCTTCATGGGTGACGGCGAGTGTGACGAGCCGGAATCCCTGGGTGCCATCTCGCTGGCTGGCCGCGAGAATCTCGACAACCTGATCTTCGTCATCAACTGCAACCTGCAGCGTCTTGACGGTCCGGTGCGCGGCAACGGCCGCATCATGGACGAGCTGGAAGGCGTCTTCCGTGGTGCCGACTGGAACGTGCTCAAGGTCACCTGGGGTCGCTTCTGGGATCCGCTCTTCGAACAGGACAAGAAAGGCATCCTGCAGAAGCGCATGGACGAAGCGGTCGACGGCGACTACCAGAACTACAAGGCCAATGGCGGCGCGTACACGCGTGAGCACTTCTTCGGCAAGTACCCGGAGACGGCCGATCTGGTCAAGGACATGTCAGACGACGATATCTGGCGTCTGAACCGTGGTGGCCACGACCCGTACAAGGTCTACGCGGCGTATCACGAAGCGGTCAACAACGCCAATGGTCGTCCGACCGTCATCCTGGCGCACACCGTCAAGGGTTACGGCATGGGCATGGGCGATGGCGAAGCGGCCAACGAAGCCCACCAGGTCAAGACCATGGAACACGAAGCGCTGAAGACATTCCGCGATCGCTTCGGTATTCCGCTGACCGACGAGCAGCTCGAGGAAGTGCCGTACTACAAGCCGGCGGACGACAGCCCGGAAATGAAGTACATGCACCTCATGCGCGAACGTCTGAACGGCTACCTGCCGCAGCGTCGCACCGAGTATGAAACGCTGGAAATCCCGCCGCTGGACGACAAGATCTTCGCGTCCCAGCTCAAGGGTTCCAACGGCCGCGAAGTGTCCACCACCATGGCCTTCGTGCGCGTGCTCAACGGGCTGGTCAAGCACAAGACCCTCGGCGAGCGTGTCGTGCCGATCATTCCTGACGAAGCGCGTACCTTCGGCATGGAAGGCATGTTCCGTCAGCTGGGCATCTACACCGCGGCAGGCCAGAAGTACGAGCCGGTTGACAAGGGGCAGATCATGTATTACCGCGAGGACCAGAAAGGTCAGGTCCTCGAGGAAGGTATCTCCGAAGCAGGCGCCATGTCTGCGTGGGTGGCGGCGGCAACGTCCTACGCCAACCACAACCTGCCGCTGATGCCGTTCTACGTCTACTACTCGATGTTCGGCTTCCAGCGCATCGGTGACCTGGCGTGGGCCGCAGGCGACCTGCAGGCACGTGGCTTCCTGGTCGGCGGCACTGCCGGTCGTACCACCCTGAACGGCGAAGGTCTGCAGCACCAGGATGGCCACAGCCATATCCTGGCCTCGACCATCCCGAACTGCCGCACCTACGATCCGACCTACGCTCACGAAGTGGCGGTCATCGTGCAGGACGGCATGAAGCGCATGTTCGAGCAGCACGAGCCGGTCTTCTACTACCTGGCGGTGATGAACGAGAACTACGAGCAGCCAGCACTCGAGACGGTGCCCGCAGAGGACATCATCAAGGGGATGTACCTGCTCAAGGAAGGCGGCAAGGACGGCAAGGCACGGGTTCAGCTGCTGGGTTCCGGCACCATCCTGCGTGAAGTCGAGGCAGCCGCCGAGATGCTCAAGCAGGACTACGGTGTCGACGCCGACATCTGGAGCGTCACCAGCTTCAACGAGCTGCGTCGCGAAGCGCTGGAACTGGATCGTCAGGCCTTCCTCAAGCCGGAAGAGACCCCGGCCAAGCCGCACATCACTCAGTGTCTGGAAGGACGTGACGGCCCGGTCGTGGCTGCCACTGACTACATGAAGCTGTTTGCTGACCAGGTTCGTGCCTGGGTGCCGGCTGACTATCACGTGCTCGGTACCGACGGTTTCGGTCGTTCCGATACCCGCGAGAAGCTGCGTCACTTCTTCGAAGTCGACCGCAACTTCGTCACCGTCCAGGCCCTGAAGGCGCTGGCGGATCGTGGTGAGATCGACCGCAAGGTGGTCGCGGAAGCGATCAAGACCTACGGCATCGACCCCAACAAGCCGAATCCGCTGAACGTCTGAGCGGAGATCGCGGAACAGGCGAGCGGCACTCCCTCCTCGACATCATGATGATGCGCAGGTGATTCGGGTGTCGCTCCCCGTGCACGTTTTGGAAGGAGCACGATCTTGAGCAGCGAAATCATCAAGGTTCCCGACATTGGCGGTAGTTCCGATGTCGAGATCATCGAGATAGCGGTGGCGGTGGGAGATGTCATCTCCGCCGAAGACACCATGATCACTCTTGAGTCCGACAAGGCCAGCATGGATGTGCCGGCACCGAAGGGCGGCAAGGTGGTGAAGATTCTCGTCAAGGAAGGCGACACCGTCTCCGAAGGCGACGATATCCTGGAGCTGGAAGCCGAAGGCGGTGGTGACACCTCCTCTGACGCTTCTGACGAACAGGAAGCGCCGAAGGAAGAGGCTCCCAAGCAGGAAGCCTCTGAGCAGCAAGCGCCGAAAGAGTCCGCTCCTGCACCGAAGGCCGCTTCCAGTGGCACCCAGACCGTCGACATCGTCGTGCCGGACCTGGGCGACTCCGAAGCCGTGCCGATCATCGAGATGGCCGTCTCCGAAGGCGACGAAGTCGACGCCGAAGATGCGCTGATCACGCTGGAATCCGACAAGGCCAGCATGGACGTCCCGAGCCCGCACAAGGGCAAGATCGTCAAGCTGACCGTCAAGGAAGGCGACAGCGTCGCTTCCGGCGACGTCATCGGTCAGATGGAAATCGCCGGTGAAGGCGGTGACAGCGCGTCTGATTCCGCGCCGGCCGAGCAGGCTTCTTCCTCCGAGCCCACCTCTGAAGATACGTCTTCCGAGGCACCGGCTGCTGAAGAAGAGCCGGCCTCCGGTGAGCCGGAGCGCAAGGAATTGCGTGTCCCGGATCTGTCCGGCAGCGACAGCGTGCCGATCATCGAGATGGCCGTGGCCGTCGGTGACGAGGTCAACGAGGAAGACGCGCTGATCACGCTCGAGTCCGACAAGGCGACCATGGACATCCCGAGCCCCTACAAGGGCAAGGTGGTGGAGCTTTCCGTCAAGGAAGGTGACACCGTCTCCGAGGGTGACCTGATCGGTTACATCGAGGTCGCGGGTGCCGCGCCTGCGCCGAAGGCTGCCAAGTCCGAAGCGCCGGCTGCTCCCAAGGCGGAAAAGAGCGAGCAGAAGCCGGCTCCGACACCGGCCGGTGCGCCGAGCCCGGAAGCCCAGATGGCCGCTCACAAGCCGAGCAAGGGTGCCAAGGTCCACGCAGGACCTGCGGTTCGCCTGCTGGCACGTGAGTTCGGTGTCGACCTGGCGGACGTCTCCGGCAGCGGTCCGAAGGGCCGTGTGGTGAAGGAAGATGTCCAGGCCTACGTCAAGCAGATGATGCAGAAGGCCAAGTCCGCACCGGCAGCACCTGCCGCGCAGGCCACCGGCGGTGCCGGTATCCCGCAGGTGCCGGATCAGGACTTCAGCCAGTTCGGTGAAATCGAAGAGAAGAAGATGGGCCGCCTGATGAAGGCCGGTGCCACCAATCTGCATCGCAGCTGGCTCAACGTCCCGCACGTGACCCAGTTCGATGAAGCCGATATCACCGAGCTCGAGGCCTTCCGCAAGTCCATGAAGGCCGAGGCGGAAGCGGCAGGTGCCAAGCTCACGCCGCTGCCGTTCATGATCAAGGCGGCGGCTCACGCGCTAGCCAAGTATCCGCAGTTCAACGTCAGCCTCAAGGCCGACGGCGAGACCCTGGTGCACAAGAAGTACGTGCACATCGGTATCGCGGTGGATACGCCGGACGGCCTGATGGTGCCGGTGATCCGCAATGCGGATCAGAAGAGCCTGCTGGACCTGGCCAAGGAGTCCGTGGAACTGGCCAAGAAGGCGCAGACCAAGAAGCTCAAGCGCGAAGAGATGACCGGTGGTTGCTTCACCATCTCGAGCCTTGGCTCCATTGGCGGTACTGCCTTCACACCGATCGTCAACACGCCGGAAGTCGCCATCCTGGGCGTCTCCAAGGCGCAGATGAAGCCGGTGTGGGACGGCGCTGCCTTCCAGCCGCGTCTGATGATGCCGCTGTCACTGTCCTACGATCACCGTGCGGTGAACGGGGCGGATGCAGCACGTTTCACGGCGTATCTGGCTCAGGTGCTGACCGACGTGCGTCGCATGCTGCTCTGATGATGCCTATGGCATGAGGCGCGGGTGCCGTGACCTTCCTGGAAGGTTTCGGCGTCCGTCGCTGACAGGTCTGGCTGACATAACGGCCTCCTTCGGGAGGCCGTTTTTTTGTGCATGTCCGTTGGCGTGGCAGGGCGGCGACAGCTGTTGCTGCCCTGCACAACATGCGATGCTTCACGCCAACCTGCCGCGATCTGCCGCATCGTGCTGGCACGACCCGGGAAGGCCGGTTCTCGCAACACACAAGGAGCAAGACAATGGAATGGTTGATGGACCCTTCGGCATGGGTGGCCCTGGCGACCCTGACCGCGCTTGAGATCGTGCTGGGCATCGACAACATCATCTTCCTGTCGATTCTGGTCGCGCGGCTGCCCGAGTCCCAGCGTCAGCGCGGGCGCATGATCGGCCTGGGCCTGGCGATGGGCATGCGCATCGTGCTGCTGATGTCGCTGTCGTGGCTGATGTCATTGACCGCGCCCCTGTTCAGCGTGGCCGACTTCAGCTTCTCGGGACGCGATCTGATTCTGGTCTTCGGGGGCCTGTTCCTGCTCGGCAAGAGCACCCACGAGATCCACGCCAACCTGGAAGGCGAAGACCCTGCCGAAGAGGGCGCGAAGAAAGGCAGCGCCAGCTTCATGGCAATCATGGTCCAGATCGCCTTGATCGATATTGTCTTCTCGCTGGATTCGGTGATCACGGCGGTGGGCATGGTCGACCACCTGATGGTGATGGTCATCGCCATCGTCATCTCGGTGGGCATCATGATGGTGGCCGCCAAGCCCATCGGCGATTTCGTCGATCGTCACCCGACCATCAAGATGCTGGCGCTGTCCTTCCTGATCATGGTCGGCATGATGCTGATGGTCGAAGGCTTCGGTGTCCACGTGCCCAAGGGCTACATCTACGTGGCGATGGCCTTCTCACTGGCGGTGGAAATGCTCAACATCCGTCTGCGCAGCAAGCGCGCCAAGGCAGTGCGTCTGCGTCGCAGCAGCCAGGCGGAAGACGTCACCGAGTGAGACACTGGCACAGCAACGGCTGACATGACTCAGCCTGATCACGCCACGGCGACTGGGCAAGGTGGCCCGGCGTGAGTGGAAAGACGCCCTCTGCGACCGCGTGCCGCAGGGGGCGTTTTCGTGTCATGACAGCCGTGTATGGCAGGTCGGGAACCGGCGAGGAGGGCGACAGGCCCTCCTGCGCGCCAAAACAGTGCCAAAGGGCGGCATACGCGCCTTTGGTGTGCTTGTGCCGGCGTCGTGTGAACGGTATCGTCAGCTCTACATTGCATGGCGATGACATAATGAGATCATCCGTGCGCGCCGTCGTTTCGCGCAGCACATATTGGTCCGCTGCCCATATTCATCCTGGTCATCGATACGCTCGATGCGTTCGGCCCTCATGAGGTAGTCGAGCGTCTCGACGCCGCGAGTTTCGCCGCTTCACCTCGATCGTGTCGACGACCAGAGCGCCTTGGATGGCTATCTGCCGCCGAGGGCAAGGTGCACCAGCGCCAGATGACCCTTTACACCCGTTTGATGCTTTTCATTTGCACACTCAAGGAGCAGTACCGATGCGTTTGATCCTGTTGGGCGCCCCCGGCGCCGGCAAGGGCACCCAGGCCCAGTTCATCTGCGAGCGTTTCAACATCCCGCAGATCTCTACCGGAGATATGCTGCGCGCCGCGGTCAAGGCCGGCAGCGAGCTGGGACTCAAGGTCAAGGAGATCATGAATACCGGCGGACTGGTGTCCGACGAGATCATCATCGCCCTGGTCAAGGAGCGCATCAGCCAGCCCGATTGCGAGAACGGCTTCCTGTTCGACGGCTTCCCGCGCACCATTCCGCAGGCTGACGCCATGAAGGAAGCGGGCGTGAAGCTGGACCACGTGGTCGAGATCGCCGTCGCTGACGAAGAGATCGTCAAGCGTCTGTCCGGTCGTCGTGTGCACCCGGATTCCGGTCGTGTCTACCACATCGAGTACAACCCGCCGCGCGAAGAAGGCAAGGACGACGTCACTGGCGAAGCCCTGATCCAGCGTGAAGACGACCGCGAAGCCACCGTGCGCAACCGCCTGTCCGTCTATCACGAGCAGACGGAACCGCTGGTCGAGTACTACTCCAGCTGGTCTGCCACTGGCGATGCCCAGGCCCCGGCCTACCACCGCATCGAAGGCGTCGGCTCCGTCGACGACATTCGTGCTCAGCTGGTCAGCGCGCTGGAGCACTGATTGCCCGGCACGCCTCAGGTGGCTCAGCTGGAACAGATCGGGTTGCGCTGGTGAAGCCGGTCGCCTGACGAAGAACGCCCGTAGACATTGTCTGCGGGCGTTTTTTTGTTCTTCGCATACTGGCGCGAATCAGGAATTAGGCGTTGCGGCAGGCCGCTTGACGGCGTGGGCGTGGGGGTTGCAGCAGGAGTGACGCCCGCGGCCGACACCAGCCGTGGACAGCCTGCGTCTTTTGCTGCCCGCGGGGGACGGGTAGAATCGCGTCACATTTTTCTGACGACGAACCGCCCATGACCACGCTTCTGGCCATCGATGCATCCTCTTCCGCCTGTTCCGTTGCCCTGTGGCAAGACGGCGTTGTTACTGCCGAGCGCTGTGAGGCTCCCCGTCAGCACACCCAGCGCATGATGCCGATGATCGAGGCGCTGCTGGCCGCTGCCGATCTGACCCTCAACGACCTCGATGCCCTGGCTTATGGCCATGGACCGGGCTCGTTCACCGGGTTGCGCATCGCCGCTGGCACCATCCAGGGCCTCGCCTTTGGTCTCGATGTGCCGGTGATCGGCGTCTCGACGCTGGCGGCCCTGTCACTGCAGGCCCACCGCCTGCATCACGCGCGTTTCGTGCTGCCGATGCTGGATGCACGCATGGGCGAGCTCTACACCGGCGCCTATCGCGTCGTGACGCGCGCTGACGGCGAGATCGAGGTCGAGCAGGTGCTACCCGAGCAGGTCTGCGCTCCGGGCCTGCTGGAGCTGCCTGCGGCGCTGCGCGAACACGACTGGCTGGCGGTCGGTTCGGGGCTGGTGATGCACGACGAGCTGCCCGAGAGCGTGCGTGCCAGCCTGGCACTGCAACTTCCCGAGCCGCAACCGGATGCCGAGGCCATGGTGATGCTGGCCGCCCAGGCATATGCCCGCGGTGAAGCGGTGTCGGCGGTCGAGGCCCAGCCGGTCTATCTGCGCAATGAGGTGGCGTGGCGCTGATGGCACCAGGGATTGCCATCTCGTTGCGTCATCGTGGGTTCAGCCAAGGCTGACATAAGGTTTGCGCATCATCATGTCGCGCCCGACACTCGCGGCGCGGCTTGACGCAAAGCGTTGTTCTGTCACTACGGCACGTGCAGTGCCACAGACGATGTCTGTCGTCCGTGTGGGCCACTGAGGCCCGTCTCTCTTAAAAGGATGTTTCATGGAACTCATGCATGTGGTGGCGTTGGCCGTCATTCAAGGTCTGACGGAATTTCTGCCGATTTCCTCCTCCGCCCACCTGATTCTGCCCTCCCAGGTGTTCGGCTGGCCGGACCAGGGGCTGGCGTTTGATGTCGCGGTACACGTCGGTACCTTGCTGGCCGTGGTGATGGCCTTCCGCAAGGATGTCGCCAATATTCTCGCTGGCTGGTTTGGTCAGTTCAGCGGCAGCGGCACGCTGGCGGCGCGCCAGACCGAAGACAGCCGTCTGGGCTGGGCGGTGTTGCTGGCGACGCTGCCAGCCGTGATCTTCGGCGGCCTGCTGGGCGATGTGGTGGAAACGGCCGGGCGCTCGATCGCGGTGATCGGTACCACCACCATCGTCTTCGGTCTGCTGCTGTGGTGGGCGGACGTCAAGGGCGCACGCACGCGTGACCTGGCGACGCTGACGCTCAAGGGCGCGCTGATCATCGGCCTGTTCCAGGCGCTGGCCCTGATTCCCGGCACCTCGCGTTCGGGCATCACCATCACCGCCGCGCTGCTGCTGGGCTTCGAGCGTCAGAGCGCTGCGCGCTTCTCCTTCCTGCTGTCGATTCCGCTGATCGTGGCAGCGGGCCTGCTCAAGGGCCTGGAGCTGATCGAGACCGGCAGTGAGGCGCAGCTGTTCGATGTCGCCCTCGGCGTGGTGCTTTCCTTCGTCTCCGCGCTGGTGTGCATCAAGCTGTTCCTCAAGGCCATCGACAGCATCGGCATGCTGCCCTTCGTCATCTACCGCCTGCTGCTGGGCATGATGCTGTTCGGCATGCTGTTGCTGCTGTAAGCCATGCGCGCGATGACGTAAGCTTGTCCCCTGACGGCGTCGCTCTTGCGGCGCCGTCGGCGTTTGTCAGCCTGACCGCATGCCATGCGAGTTTCCCTTTTCCTGCGTTCACCGTTTCGCTTCACCGTTTCTCATAGAGCCCATCCATGCTGCCACCCGAAGACTCCCTCGCTGCCCATGATGCAGCCGCCGATGCCGCTCCCGTGATCGCCATTGCCCGTTCTCGGCTGCAAACGCGCCCGGAACTCGCCATGCTGGCGGCACATTTCGGTATCGCACTGCGGGAAGATGACGAGATGCCGGCGCTCAAGCTTGAGGTGGCGCTGGACGAGCAGGGCGCACCGCGCCTGGTGATCGCCGGAGACGAGCGCGAATACGGCAAGCCGCTGTGCGTCGATTTCGTCGCCGGTCGTGCCGATCATCGCCGTCGTTTCGGCGGGGGGCGCAACCAGCTGATCGCACGGGCCTGTGGCCTGAATCGAGGCGCACTGCCGAGCATCGTCGATGCCACCGCAGGGCTCGGGCGCGATGCCTTCGTGCTGGCGAGTCTTGGGGCACCGGTATTGATGATCGAACGCGTGGCGGCCACGGCGGCGATTCTGGTCGATGGCCTGACCCGGGCACAGGGCTGCGCGGATGACGAGATTCGCGCGATCGCGCTGCGCATGCAGGCGCTGCACGGCGATGCCACGCGGGAGCTCGGGGAGTTGGTGACGCAGTGGGATCAGCCGCCTCAGGTGGTGCATCTCGACCCGATGTACCCGCACCGTGACAAGTCGGCACTGGTCAAGAAGGAGATGCGTGTCTTCCGCGCCCTGGCCGGTGATGATGCGGATGCCCCGGCGCTGCTCGAGGCGGCGCTGGAGGTCGCGACGCATCGCGTGGTGGTCAAGCGCCCACGCAAGGCCGAACCGATCGGCGGGCTCGCGCCGAGTCATGTGGTCGAGGAGAAGACCAGCCGCTACGACATCTATGTGAAGCAGGCGCTGCGCTGATAGCGCTGACGCCTGACGATGGCGTCAGCGATGTAACAGCCTCCGCCAAACGCAAAAGCCCCCGCTCGCGATCTGATCGCGGCGGGGGCTTTTTTGCTCTATGGGCCTCGGCCCATCATCTCATTCGCGCTGAGAGGAGGTGTCGGATGCCTTGTGGTCTGCTGATGCGGCTTCGTCAGCGGCCTCGCTGTCGTCGAGGGCTGGAAGCTGCGCCTCGGCCATGCCTTCAGTCGGGGCGTCGCTCGCTTTCTCGGCCTCGTTCTCATTCTCGCTTTCGCGCAGGCGCACATGCTGCAGGCGGTGGCGCAGGGCGGGATCGAACAGGTCGCGGCCGTGCACCTGCAGGTCTTCCAGCGCTTCGCCGAAGCATAGCTGGCCGCTTTCCAGCCAGATGAACTCCAGCTCCAGCAGGGTATCGAGCAGGCCGCTGAACAGACGCTTGTCGAAGAACTCCGGTGCATTGAGGCCCGACAGCAGGGTCAGGCGTTCGGCCAGGGCGCCGGAATGGCTCTCGAGGGACTCGCGGTCCAGCGTGCCACTGCCGTGCTGCAACAGGGCGGCGATCAACAGATAGCCGCGCTCCAGCGTCGGTTGTACCGGCTGAGCCAGCAGGCGCAGCTGCTCGGAAGGCTCCTGACTGGCCACCGGGCGTGACCAGCGCTCCGGAGTGTCGCCAGTCGCGGCTTGATGCTCCAGCAGGCCTTCCTCGCTCATCAGGGTCAGCGTGGCGGCGATATCCGCCTTCAGCTCAGGGGCCTCGGGGACGAACAGCTCGCGCACCAGCAGCGGCCAGGCGGGACTGATCTGATCTTCCAGTGCCTCGAGGGTGTACTGGGCCGTATTGCGGAAGGCGAAGGCGATCAGCGCCGGCAACGCCAGCAGGTGCAGCACGTTGTTGCGATACCAGGTCAGCAGACTGGCCTGCTCCGGGGTGGCGATCACCAGCTCGCCAAGACTCTGCGGGCGCAGGGTGACCAGCCCCAGATGGGCACAGTGTGCGACCCACTCTTCCGGCGTGCCCTCGGGCAGGCTGTGGTCATGGCGACCCGGCAGCTTGTCGGCCAGACGCACCAGCATCGCCAGCTGGCGTTGCAGCAGGCTGGCCTCGATGGCGTGGTGGGCGGTGGACAGCAGTACCAGCGCCGTCAGCGAGGCCGGATTGAGCGCGGCGGCGGCATTGATGCGCGTGGCGATTTCATGCCCCAGTTGCGGCACCGCCTGGGTCAGCCATTCTGGGCGGCGCTGATGACGGCTGGCCTTCCAGTCCGGCGCGGTCTCATCCAGCCATTCGCCCAGCTTGAGCGGCTCGCCGATGTTCAGGTAGACCTTGCCGAAGGGCTGCTTGAGCTGGCCGAGCACGCGGATGAGGTCCAGCGGTGATTCCTTCTTCTTGCTGGCCCCCGACAGCTCGCGCTGATAGCTCAGGCTCTCGAAGACCTTCTCGTAGCCGATGTAGACCGGCACGAAGGCCACCTCGCGGCGTGTATCACGCAGGAAGGAGCGCAGCGTCATCGCCAGCATGCCCGGGCGCGGGGGCAGCATGCGGCCGGTGCGTGAACGGCCACCCTCGATGAAGTACTCCAGCGGGTGGCCACGGGTGATCAGCTGATGCACGTACTCGTCGAAGACGGTGGCGTACAGGCGATTGCCGCGGAAGCTTCTGCGCAGGAAGAAGGCGCCGCCACGGCGCAGGATCGGGCCGATGATCGGCATGTCGAGATTCTTGCCCGCGGCGACGTGGGGCGTCATCAGGCCCTCGTGGAACAGCACGTAGGACAGCAGCAGGTAGTCGATATGGCTGCGATGACAGGGCACGTAGATCAGCTCGCAGTCGCCGGCGATCGCCTTGACCTGCGCCATGCCACGCACCTCGACGCCGTCGTAGAGCTTGTGCCACAGCCGCTTGAGGGCATGCGCCAGAAAGCGCTGCACCGGATAGCCCATGTTGGAGGCGATCTCGCGACCATACTGCAGGGCGCGCTTCTCCAGACGTGCCGGCGGCTGATTCTGCTCGCGTGCCAGCTCGCTGATCACGTCCTGCACGGCGGGTGCCTTCTGCAGGTTGCGAATCATGGTGTGGCGGTGGGAGAGGTCTGGCCCCAGCAGGCGGGTACGCACGCGCCGGAAGTGCACGCGCAGCAGGCGCGAGATGCGGCGATGCGCCAGCGCCGAGTCCTGCGGACCTTCCCTGAGCGCTTCGTGCAGCCTGAGCGGCTGGCCGAAATGCACATCCACCGAGCGCCCATGCGCCAGAATCGCGATGGCGCGGCGCAGCACGCCCGTCACCCGCCAGCTATCGGCGGAGATGAACTTCCAGAAGCCGAATTCCTTGCCCGGGGCACGCCCCCAGAACACGCTGACCGGCACCAGCTGCACCTCGACATCACTCGGGGCGTCTTCCAGTGCGGCGATCAACTTGGCCAGTCGACGTGACAGCAGGCTCCTGTCGCTGCGCGAGCGCCGCAACAGACGGAGACGGGAGTGGCTCAGGCGCAGGTCGCCTATGCTCAGAGGCAGGGTCGGCGAGGGCAGGCCACGTGCCTCGCACAGCTGCTCGATCACCAGCTCGTCGGACAATGCCTGGTAGGGGAAGACGTAGACCACCGGCAGCGTCGGATCGAGGTTCAAGGCGCTGTGGTCCAACGCATTGATGTCGGGCTCCACCGCGCGCAGCTCCACCCACTTGTCCAGCAGACGGCGACTGACATTGCGCAACGGGCGCAAGACTAAGGTGACTGGCGACATGGTGAGGCTCTCGCAGGTGTGGACAAGGACGGACTACCGGAAACGACAATCTGTCGGCGTTCACGAATAAAGCATCGGGACGATGAATGAGGGTTGATTGCGACGTTTTCATGGTCTGGCTGGTAGCGCTCAGCGCAAGCATGATATTGAACATTATACGCATTCTGCCCGCAGACGCCGTGGCAGAGTACTTGGTGACTGAGTACTTGGTGACTGAGTACTTGGTGACTGAGTGCGTAGCGACAGAGTACTTAGTGACTGAGTGCGTAGTGACGAAGCGCACAGTGGCAGCATCTGGCGGTGCACCGTCATGGGCATCGTCATCTGTATCGTGCCGTGCAGGGAAATGACGGGAGGCAAGGCATGCTGGGAATGTGGCGATCAGGCAATCGATTCACCTTGCTGCCGGAAGGCGCGCGGTTTCTGCCCAGCATGCTGGAGGCGGTGGAATCCGCGCGCCATTCCATCCTGCTCGAGCTGTATCTGGCCGAGAGCGGCCACCTCAGTCGCGTCCTGATCGATGCGCTATGTGGCGCGCGCCGCCGCGGCGTGACGGTGCTGGTGCTGCTGGATGGATTCGGCTCGCTGGGCCTTGAGGAAGCTGATCGCCAGCGCATGATCGAGACCGATATCCAGCTCAGGATCTACAACCCGCTCTCCTGGTGGCGGCTGGGGCGCAATCTGACGCGTGACCATCGCAAGCTTCTGGTGGTCGATGGGGAGGTGGGCTTTACCGGCGGCTTCGGTGCGGTGGACGTCTTCGCCGAGGCCTGGTCGGAAGTCGCGATACGCATCGAGGGGCCGTGCATCAGTGACTGGGTGCGCCTGTTCGCACGCGTGTGGGACTCCGCGGCCAGTCGTGGCCATGGCAGCCGGCTGGCGGTGCGCAGCATCAATGTGCGGGCGTGCCGGGTCGAGGGCTATCTGAGCATGCGCGGGCGGGTGGTCTGGGGGCATGGTTTCCGCTATCAGGCCATCCGTCATTCCCTGCAGCATCAGGCCAGCAGCTCACGCAAGCGGCTGTGGATCTGTACGCCATACTTCGTGCCGACCTTCAGCATGCGGCGGCGTCTCAAGCGCGCGGCGCGCCGGGGTGTCGATGTCCGCTTGCTGATCGCCGGCCAGCATCATGACCACCCGGGCGTGCGTTCGGCGGGGCAGCGCTTCTACGCCGGGCTGCTCAAGGCGGGCGTGCGTATCCATGAATTCCAGCCCCGCTTTCTGCATGCCAAGTTCTCGCTGGCGGATGACTGGGTGACGCTGGGGTCGTGCAACTTCGATCATTGGAGCCTGCAGTGGAATCTGGAGGCCAATCAGGAGGTGCAGGACCATCGCTTTGCCACCGACGTCGCCACGCTGTTCGAGCATCACTTCGCCCACAGTGTCGAGATCACCCAGGCCGCCTGGCAGCGTCGGCCGTTGATGCAGCGCTGTCGCGAGTGGGGCTATGGCACCCTGGATAGCCTGGTGACGCGGCTGCGCTGACCGGCTTTCAGCTGTCAGACGCGGCTGCGTGGAACCAAAACGCCGGACGACCCATGAGGTCGCCCGGCGTTATCGTTTTAAAGGCTGCATGGCGTTAAGAGCGCCATGGCGAGCTCAGCGCTTCTTGCCGCCGCCCTTGCCACCGTTCTTATTGCCACCCTTGCCAGCGCCCTTGTTGCCGGCGTGCTTGCTGCGCGGAATGCCGGCCGCGCCCGGTGCGGCGGAACCCTTGCGACGCGGCGACGGCTTGGGGCTTTCCGGCGGGACACGGTAGAGCAGGTAGAGATCCAGCAGCAGTTCCGGCAGCTGGTTGACGAAGCGCTGGGCACCGATCGGGTCGGCGATCAGCTCGCCGATCTCCGGGTCTTCATCGTCGAAGACGCCGGAGATGGCCATGAACGGCAGCAGCAGTTCGGCGGCCGCCTCTTCCTGGGTGCCGAACCAGGCCTCCTCGTCCATGAACACGCCTTCCATGAAGCCGGCACACCAGTCGCCGATCGGTGTCTCGACGGGGTCGACACCGCCCAGTTCCAGCTCGAACAGCAGTTCCGGCAGCACGCCGTGCTCGAGGGCATCGATGGCGTTGGCACGCATCTGCTCGAACAGGGAGACGACTTCCGCTTCCTGCTGCGGGCTTTCGTAGCTTGGCTGCCCCTGGAAGAGTTCCGGCAGCCACAGGCTGGAGGGCACTTCGCGCGGCGCGATGGCCAGTGCCAGCATGAAGCCATGCGCACTGATGATATCGAGAGCTTCCGGGCCGACGATGTCGGACTCGAGGAATTCGTCGAGGATGTCGAGGGATTCATCATCCAGCAGCGGCTGGGTCTGGACAGGCTCGGCCATGGGGGAGTCTCACGTGCGATAAGGGGAGAAGTCGAACAGTGCCGCCTGGCTACCTGGGTGAACCAAGGGGAACCGGGCAGGCGTGAATGGCGCTAGTGTATCATTTCACGCCTCGAGGAGTGGTACGCTCGCTCGTCATCAGCTCATCCGTTCCTTCGCTCTGCTGTCTGGTCTTCGTGTCATGTCATCATCCACTCGTCGTGTCGTCAGTCGTCACCGTTTTGCGCCCGATCATGCCCTGGCCTGCCTGGGGGAGACCCCCGCGACGCCGCTGCCGCTGGCCGATGCCGCCGCGCTCGAGGCGCTGACGGCGCCTGCTCTGCACGCGACGCTGGAGGCGCAGGTGCTGGCATGTCTGGCGCGCGCGCGTGCCCTGTTCCCAGAGCTGCGCATGCCGTCGGTCTCCTGCCGCCTCAAGGGGCGCACGGCGGGCACGGCGGATTCGGCGCGCCAGCGGCTGCGCTTCAATTGGCAACTGCTCAGCGAGAACCGCCATCACTTCCTCAGCCAGACCGTCCCTCACGAGGTCGCGCACTGGGTGGTGATGGAGGTGGTCGAGCGCGCCGGCAAGACACGCGTCAAACCGCATGGCCCCGAGTGGCAGCAGGTGATGACCAACCTCTACGGCATCCCGCCGGAGGTGACGCATCGCATGGATGTCTCGACTGCCAGTCCGATGCCCTGGGCCTATGGCTGTGGCTGCGATACCGCGCACTATTTCAGCTCGCGACGCCACGCCAATGCCCAGCGCGGTCACCGCTATCGCTGTCGGCGCTGTGGCCAGGAATTGAGCGGGCCATTGAATGATCCGGCGCGCAATGCGTCGACTGCGCGTTGAGGCGCATTTCGCTCGCTGGCGCGTCGTTGCAAAGTGCGAGTCGCGCCAGAAGGTGTCTTTTCGGGCGGTTTCTGTCCTCCGAACGTCGCTGTGACCTTGGTGTAATTTGTTGATAAACAGTTGAAATAATTAGTAAAAATTTATCTACCAAGGTCTAGTGTGTGGCCCCCCCATGCTTGGGTTTAAGCTGAAATGGACTTGCCTCGGCTCGCCTGCGCTTCACGCATGCCGCGTGGGACAGCGAGTCGCCAGCCAATCCGTCAGAGGTCACGCCACATGAGCGAACATGCCAAGGTTCATCCGGTCACTCCCGATGTCGCCGCCCACGCCTGGGCAGACCGCGAGCGCTATCAGGCCATGTATCAGCAGTCCGTCGAGGCGCCGGAGACATTCTGGGCCGAGCAGGCCCAGTCACTGGACTGGTTCGATGCGCCCTCGGTGATCCGCAATACCAACTTCGGCCCCGGTGATGTCGATGTGCGCTGGTTCGAGGACGGCAAGCTCAACGTGGCGCACAACTGCCTCGATCGCCACCTCGCCGAGCGTGGCGATCAGGTCGCCATCATCTGGGAAGGGGACGACCCGAACGAGTCCCAGTCGATCACCTATCGCGAGCTGCACGCGCGTGTCAGCCAGTTTGCCAATGGCCTCAAGGAACTGGGCGTCAAGCGGGGCGATGTGGTCACGCTGTACATGCCGATGATTCCCGAAGCCGCGATGGCGATGCTGGCCTGTACGCGCATCGGTGCCGTGCACTCGGTGGTGTTCGGCGGCTTCTCGCCGGACGCGCTGGCGGGGCGTATCGTCGATTCCAGCTCGCGCATCGTGATCACCGCCGATGAGTCACTGCGAGGTGGCAAGCGCGTGCCGCTCAAGGAGAACGTCGATGAGGCGCTGGAGCGTGATGGCACCGACTGTGTCGACCACGTGCTGGTGGTGCGGCGTACCGGCGGTGAGGTGAACTGGGGCAGTCGCGATGCCTGGTTCCATGAGCTGGTGGACCGTCAGTCCAGTGACTGCCCGGCCGAGGCGATGGGTGCGGAAGACCCGCTGTTCATCCTCTACACCTCCGGTTCCACCGGCACGCCCAAGGGTCTGAAGCACACCACGGGCGGTTATCTGCTCTATGCCGCGATGACCCATCGCTACGTGTTCGATTATCACGATGGCGATATCTACTGGTGCACGGCGGATGTCGGCTGGGTGACCGGCCACAGCTACATCGTCTACGGGCCGCTGGCCAATGGCGCGACCACGCTGATGTTCGAGGGTGTGCCCAGCTATCCGACCCACGGGCGCATCGGCGAGATCGTCGACAAGCACCAGGTCAACATTCTCTATACCGCCCCGACCGCCGTGCGTGCGCTGATGGCACACGGTGACAGCGTGATGGACTCAAGCTCGCGCACGAGCCTGCGACTGCTCGGCTCGGTGGGCGAGCCGATCAACCCCGAGGCCTGGGAGTGGTTCCACCGCGTGATCGGCAATGGCAATTGCCCGCTGGTGGACACCTGGTGGCAGACCGAGACCGGCGGCATCATGATCGCGCCGCTGCCGGGTGCGACCGATCTCAAGCCGGGCTCCGCCACGCTGCCGTTCTTCGGTGTGCAGCCGGCGCTGGTCGACAACGAGGGCAACATCCTCGAGGGCGCGACCGAAGGCAACCTGGTGATTCTCGACAGCTGGCCGGGGCAGGCACGTTCGATCTGGGGCAATCACGAACGCTACGTGCAGACCTACTTCTCCACCTATGCGGGCATGTACTTCACCGGTGATGGCTGTCGTCGTGACGAGGATGGCTACTACTGGATCACCGGGCGCGTCGATGATGTGCTCAACGTCTCTGGCCACCGCATGGGCACCGCCGAGATCGAGTCCTCGCTGGTGGCGCATGAAGCGGTCGCCGAGGCCGCCGTGGTCGGCTATCCCCATGACATCAAGGGCCAGGGCATCTACATCTACGTGACGCTCAACGACGGTATCGAAGCCAGTGATGAACTCAAGAAGACGCTGACCCAGTGGGTGCGCAAGGACATCGGCCCGATCGCCTCGCCGGATGTCATCCAGTGGGCGCCGGGGCTGCCCAAGACGCGTTCCGGCAAGATCATGCGCCGCATCCTCAGGAAGATCGCCGCCAACGAGACCGACGGCCTCGGCGATACCTCGACCCTGGCGGACCCGTCAGTGGTGGATGACCTGATCGAGCAGCGCGCCAACCGCTGAACGCGTCGAGTGACGGTCTTCGAGGCCTGACAAGACACGCAGCGACAGCGAAGCGCGGGAGCCTGGCTCCCGCGCTTTTTTGTGCGCCTGTCCGGGAGCATCTGCCTGTTCGTATTCCTGACCCGCGCTTTTGCGAAGTGCGAGACGTGAAAGGTTGGCCATCGAGGAGGCGCTGGCTTGATAATGACGTGGCAGCGCATGTGCCCGCGGAGTCCGTTCGCGCCTCGCTGCGCATTTCCCCAATCAATTCATGATCAAGGCCGCCCCCATGTCAGCAGGCAAGTCGGATGCATCCTGCCCCGCCTCTCAGCCAGCCCGTTCTCCCGCCAGTTCTCCCGCCGCCGCGTCGTCGTCCACTGAGGGCGAGAATCGTCCTCGCGCCGTCATCCTGATGTGCCTGTCGGCGATCTCGTTCGCGCTGATGGGGGCGATGGTCAAGCTGAGTGGCGACCTGCCGCTGTTCGAGAAGGTCTTCGTGCGCAACCTGGTCAGTCTCGGCGTGGCGGTGGTGATGGTGCGCATGGCGGGCGCGCGTCTTCTGGGCCACTGGCATCACCAGCCGATGCTGATGGCGCGGTCACTGATCGGCCTCGGCGGCGTGATGAGCTTCTTCTACGCCATCGATCATCTGCTGCTGGCAGATGCGACTATTCTGAATAAGCTATCGCCGTTCTTCGTCAGCCTGTTTGCCGGCCTCTTCCTGGCCGAGCGCCTTGGTGGCTGGCGGCTGGTCGGCATGCTGGTCGCCTTTTCTGGCGCGGCGCTGGTCATCAAGCCGCAACTGGCATTTGCCGAGGGTGGGGTGGAGGCATTGTTGCCCGCCATGGTCGGGCTGGGTTCGGCAATGCTGGCGGGGGCGGCCTATACGCTCATCCGTGCGATGAGAGGGCGCGAGGCCTCGGCGACCATCGTGCTGCATTTCTCGCTGGTTTCCAGTGTGGTGACATTGGTGCCGATGTTGATGAATCCGGTGATGCCGAGCGGCCCTCAGGCGCTGGCCTTGCTGGGCATCGGCATCTTTGCGGCCGGCGGTCAGATTCTGATGACCACCGCCTATCGCCTCGCACCGGCGGGGGAAGTGTCGATCTATTCCTATCTCACCATCGTGTTTTCGGCACTGGCGGGCTGGACCATCTGGGGGGAGGTGCCGGATATCGCCAGTCTGATCGGCTTCGTGCTGATTGCCGGTGTCGCATTGATCGGCTGGCATGCCAGTCGCGTTGCGGGTAGGGTTGTCTGACTCACCATCCCCAGGATGCTGTCAGAATCAGCGCACGGATTGTTCGCTCGCCGGGCATCAATCCGTGCGATACTCGTGTTCCCCGAGCGAAACATCAGTACATCTTCCGATGGTGGGCTGCTTTGTTAAACGCACGTTTTATGGGGTAACATGCCAGAAAATAACGGCGATTGTTGACCGGCCAGGAAGGTCGGTGATGATCACCATCGGGGTTTTGGAGGAGACTCAATGGCCTTTGCCCAGAAGTTCATCGTTGCAGACGATCACCCGCTCTTTCGTGCCGCACTGACCCAGGCGCTTAGACAAGTCGCCTCTCAGGCGGAGATCGTCGAGGCTGACAGCATGGAAGCGACCAACGAAGTCGTTGCCCGCCATCCCGATGCCGACCTGATCCTGTTGGACCTGCACATGCCGGGAGCCCACGGCTTCTCCGGTCTGATCCAGTTGCGTGGCCAGACACCGGACATCCCGGTGGCGGTCGTGTCCGGTAGCGAGGAGCCCTACGTGGTGCGCCGCGCCATCGATTATGGCGCCTCCGGCTTCATTCCCAAGTCCGCCAGCCTCGACGTCATCGCCGAAGCCATCGGCGAGATCCTCGAAGGTGAAGTCTGGCTGCCGACGGATATCGCCGAGGCCATGGGCGAGTCTTCCGAGGATGAATCGCGCTTCGCCGAGGCGATCGCGTCACTGACGCCGCAGCAGTTCCGCGTGCTCAACATGCTGACGGAAGGTCTGCTCAACAAGCAGATCGCCTATGAGCTGAATGTGTCCGAGGCCACCATCAAGGCACACGTGACCGCCATTCTGCGCAAGCTGGGCGTGCATTCGCGCACCCAGGCCGTCATCGCGGCCCAGCGTCTGGAAGTCGAGCCGCCGAAAGTCCGCTCCTGATCCTGCGTCAGCGCTTGAGCTGAGGCTCTCTTCGAGAGTCTTGCCCTCAAGCCACAAAAAGCCCGCCCTGTCACTGACAGGGCGGGCTTTTTGCGTCATGGATGAAAGAGCTAGAGGGCTAAAGAGCGACAGGCCAGCCCGCCTGATCAGGGGGCTGGGTCATCCGTCGCGGCGTCGGGGGCATCACTCGCGCCACTGGTGTGCTTCTCGGCGCGATTGGCCTGCAGGGTGCGCGTCAGCAGCGCACGCAGTGCGGCGGGTCGTACCGGCTTGAGCAGCAGGTGATAGCCCGCACGGCGTACTTCCTCGGCGACCTCATCGGTGCGGTCGGCGGTGATCACGATGCCCGGCACCGAGCCCGCCAGACGTTCATCCAGCGCGTCCAGCGCCATCAGGCCAGTCACCTCGTTGTCGAGGTGGTAGTCGGCGAGGATGGCATCTGGATCACCATCCAGGTTGCGGATCACCGACTTGGCGCCGCCGATCGAGGTCGCCGTGAACACCTCGCAACCCCAGCCGGACAGCATCGCCTTCATGCCCTCGAGAATCAGGCTCTCGTTGTCGATGCACAGGATGCGAGTGCCGGTCAGCTTGTTGCCGGCGCGCTTGCGAGCCGGCACGGCATCCGGCAGCTCGGCCGCCGGCAGCTCCTTGCTGATCGGCACGCTGACGGCGAAGACGGTGCCGATGCCGACCCAGCTGCGCACCGTGATCGGGTGGTCGAGCACCCGGCTCATGCGTTCGGCGATCGACAGCCCCAGGCCGAGACCCTTCTCGCTTTCCTTATGACGCTCGGTCTGATCGAGACGCCGGAATTCCTGAAAGATCTCGGTCAGCTTCGACTCGGGAATGCCGGGGCCGGTGTCCCAGACCTCGATGCGAATGCGGTCGCCCAGACGGCGGCAGCCCAGCAGCACATGGCCCTGACGGGTATAGCGCACCGCGTTGGAGAGGAAGTTCTGCACGATGCGTCTGAGCATCTGGCCATCGGAATCCACTGCCAGCTGCGTCATCACCACTTTCAGGTCCAGCCCGCGGTCTTCCGCCATCACCTCGAACTCGGCCTTGAGCGGCTTGAGGATGTCGGAGAGACGGAACACGCTGCGGCGTGGCGCCAGCGCCCCGGCATCCAGCTTGGAGATGTCGAGCAGGGTGCTGAGCAGTTCCTCGGCGGCCTGCAGCGAGTTGTCGATGTGATTGGTGGTGGTCTTCATCTCGCCTTCGACCTGCTGGGCGAGGGCGGAGGTGAACAGGCGCGCCGCATTCAGTGGCTGCAGCAGGTCGTGGCTGGCCGCGGCCAGGAAGCGAGTCTTGGAGGCGTTGGCATCCTCGGCCAGCTGCTTGGCCTGACGCAGTGCCTGCTCGGCCTCGGCGCGCACGCGGTTCTCGGTGCGCAGGGCCTCGTTGACCTGTGACAGCTCCTGGGTACGCACGCGCACGCGCTCCTCCAGGTTCTCGTTGGTCTCCTTGAGGGCGATCTCCGCCAGGCGTCGCTCGGTGATGTCCTGATAGAGCGCGAAGAAGCCGAGGATGTTGCCCTTGGTGCTGAAGTGCGGCGTATAGGTGACCAGCATGTAGCGCACGCCGCCTTCCGGGGCTTCCAGCGAGATCTCGAAGGAGACGCGCTCACCGGACAGCGCGCGCGTCATCCACGGCGCGCGTTGGCGATAGATGTCTTCCGGCATCGCCTCTTCGGCGGGCTCGCCGATCACGGCGGTACGGTCGATGCCCATCACCGCTTCATAGGCACGGTTGGTGAAGAGGTAGCGACACTCCTTGTCGAAGTAGGCGATCAGCGCCGGCACATTGTCGGTGTAGATGCGGATGTTGTTTTCCGAGCGGATCAACGCCTCTTCGGTGCGTTTCTGCTGGGTGATGTCCTGATAGGTGTAGACGAAGCCGCCACCGGGCATCGGATTGCCCTGGATCTCCATCACGCTGTCATCCTGGCGATAGCGCACGTAGCGGTGCGGCTCGCCGTTGCGGATGGCATCCAGCAGCTGGTCGACGTGCTCTTCGGGGTCGCCCGGGCCGTATTCGCCGTTGTGGGCGTTGTAGCGGAAGATGCGATCGATGGGCGCGCCGACCCGGATCAGGTTGTCAGGGAAGCGGAACATGTCCAGGTAGCGCTGGTTCCACACCACCAGGCGCATGTGCTGGTCGACTACGCTGATGCCCTGGTGGATGTTCTCGATGGTCGCCTGCAGCAGGGCACGATTGAATTCGAGCACCTGCGAGGCTTCATCGACGATGGAGATGACATCCGAGATGCCGATGCCGCGACCCTGCAGCGCCGAGTTGACGACGATGCGTGCCGAGGAGGCGCCGAGTACCGAGGCCAGGAAGCGTTCGGTGAACTGGATCAGGTCGATGGAGGCGCGTGCATGCAGCTCCAGCGGCTGGCCACTGCGGCGCGCGTAGTCCTCGAAGGCGCGCTCGACCTGCTCGTGGCTGAGGAAGCGTTCGCACAGGACGCGCAGGTCCGAGACGGAGGTGGAGCCGGTCCAGGGGCGCGAAACGCTGGTCTGGCGGGTCTCGACACTGTCGACGAACAGCGAGGCCTGGATGCGCTCGACCACGCGCTGCGGCGTCATCTGCGAGACGAAGATGTAGCAGAACAGGTTCAGGCCGAGCGACAGCATCACGCCGTGGGTCAGCGGGTCATTGAAGCGGAAGCCGAACAGGCCATGCGGCGACAGCCAGTCGATGCCCAGTGGGCCTTGGTTGACGATCTCGGCCGGCATCAGGCCCGCCTGTGCCAGTGCCGGCACGAGCAGGGTCCAGGCCCAGACCGCGAAGCCGACATTCAGGCCGACGATGACGCCGAGGCGATTGCCGCGCTTCCAGTAGAGGCCACCCATCAGCGAGGGCGCGAACTGGGCGACGGCGGCAAACGACAGCAAGCCGATGGCCGAGAGGGTGCTGTACTCGGCGATCAGCAGATAGAAGCCGTAGGCCAGCGCCAGGATCATCACGATGGTCAGACGGCGCGCCAGCAACACGATATGGCTGTAGTCGCGTGCCTCGGTATCGAACCAGCGCAGGCGGAACAACAGCGGAATCACGATCTCGTTGGAGATCATGATCGAGACCGCGACGGCGGCGACGATCACCATGCCGGTGGCGGCGGAGAAGCCGCCGATGAAGGTCAGCAGGGTCAGCCAGGTCTGGTCCGCCGCCATCGGCAGTGCCAGCACGAAGCTGTCCGGTGACACCGAACCATCGGGGAACATGGTCAGGCCGGCGGCGGCGATCGGCAGCACGAAGAAGGAGATGGCGACCAGATAGATCGGGAACATCCAGCGCGCACGCCGGGCGTCATCGTGGTGGGTGTTCTCGACCACCGCGACGTGGAACTGACGCGGCAGGCAGAAGATCGCCAGCATCGCCAGCAGCGTCTGGGCCCAGAAGCCGGTGCCGAAGGTCTGGGTCTCCAGCTGCTGCTGCAGCTCCAGATAGTTATCGGCCTTGGTGAACAGATCGCCCAGGCCATTGAACATGCCCCAGGTGACATAGACGCCCAGGGTCAGGAAGGCGACCAGTTTGACCAGCGATTCGAAGGCGATCGCCTGCAACAGACCGACATGGTGCTCGGTGGCGTCGGTGTGGCGGGTGCCGAACAGGATGGCGAACAGCGCCATGATCGCCGCGACATAGAAGGCGGTATCGCCCAGCCAGGCGGTCCGCGTGACATCGCTGGTGTCGGTGAGTACCTGATAGGCGCTCGAGACGGCCTTCAGCTGCAGGGCGATGTAGGGCAGGGTGCCGACCAGAGCCACCAGCGAGGCGAACACCGCCAGCGACTGCGTCTTGCCGTAGCGCGAGGCGATGAAGTCGGCGATCGAGGTGATGTTCTGGCGCTTGGCGACCCGAATCATCTTGAGCAGGATCGGCCAGAACAGCAGACAGGCCAGAATCGGCCCGATGAAGATGCTCAGATAACTCCAGCCGCTGGTCGCGGCCTGCCCGACGCTACCGTAGAAGGTCCAGCTGGTGCAGTAGACCGCAAGCCCCAGACTGTAGACCGCTGGGCGCCGATTCGGCGACCCGTGTTTCTTGGCGTTGCGATCCCCCCGCCATGCAATCGTGAACAGCACCGCGATATATGCGAGTGCCACTGCGATCAGCCACCAACCCTGGAACATGTCGCTCTCCTCTCTGGAAGCGCCATTCTACGCAGCCCCGCCACGAGTCCCAAGCACTGTGCATAACAGACTCGGCGTCTTGAGAGTCGTGGGGAAGAGGCTGTGTCATCCATTGCCACGCAGACGCCTCGATGATTGGCGTCAAGAAGCCGGAAATGGCGTCTGCACAACGGGCCTGTTTTCCGGCATTGGCCAATGTCATGCGCGCAATACGTCGAAGCTTTCGCTGATCATTCTTCGCCCATTTGGCCAATAGACCAAGGGATTGCATCTTTAGGATATGAATCAACTTGTTGATTTCAAATGAATTGCATCGTTCTCAACTTTGCTCCATCAGGGATGGCTGACATTCTCGACTAAAGTCAGCCTGCAGCGTTGCAGGGCCTTGTCTACTGTCAGATTCGAGTCGCCAAGTTTCCTGTCATGCCTTGAAAGGCGCAGGAAATACCCATCAACCGCCGAGAAAGGATCATCCGCTGACGGGTGGTCATCGATCTCCGGATCGCCAATCACTCCACTTCGCCAATCACAATAACAATGCGAGAACACCATCATGAAGGAAGCGAATGCCAAGGCGTATTGGTCCGCCAATATCAAACTGATCATGGGCTATCTCGTGGTCTGGTTCGTGGTGTCCTATGGATGCGGGATATTGCTGGTGGACGTGCTGAACAACATCCAGTTCTTCGGTTTCAAGCTGGGCTTCTGGTTTGCGCAACAGGGGGCGATCTACTTCTTCCTCGCGCTGATCATTCTGTATGCCCGTTCGATGAACAAGCTCGATGAGCGCTTCGATGTTCACGAGCAATGAGTCAGTGATACGCCGGGCACAGGCCGCTCGTCGTGACGCGCCGTTGTGTGAATAAGAACAATATGATCGACATCGCCAAGGACACTGCCAATGGATGTTCAACTGCTGACCTATCTGTTCGTGGGCGCGTCATTTGCGCTCTATATCGGGATCGCGGTGTGGTCGCGAGCCGGTTCCACCAAGGAATTCTATGTCGCCGGGGGTGGCGTTCACCCCATCGCCAACGGGGCAGCGACCGCCGCTGACTGGATGTCGGCGGCCTCGTTCATCTCGATGGCGGGCATCATCGCCTATGTCGGCTACGACGCCTCCGTCTACCTGATGGGCTGGACCGGCGGCTATGTCCTGCTGGCCATGCTGCTGGCGCCGTACCTGCGCAAGTTCGGCAAGTTCACGGTGCCGGATTTCGTCGGTGACCGTTACTACTCCAGCGTCGCGCGCACCGTGGCGGTGGTCTGCGTCATCTTCATTTCCTTCACCTATGTCGCCGGCCAGATGCGCGGTACCGGCATCGTCTTCGCGCGCTTCCTCGAGGTGGACGTGAACGTCGGCGTGGTGATCGGCATGGCGATCGTCTTCTTCTATGCGGTACTCGGCGGCATGAAGGGCATCACCTATACCCAGGTGGCCCAGTACTGCGTGCTGATCTTCGCCTTCCTAGTGCCGGCGGTGTTCCTGTCGATCATGATGACGGGCCACGTGCTGCCGCAGACCGGTTTCGGCGGCACCCTGGTCGATGCTCAGGGCAATGACACCGGCGTCTATCTGCTGCACAAGCTCGATCAGGTGGTGACCGATCTCGGCTTCCGCGAGTACACCGAGGGTTCCAAGTCCACCATCGATGTCTTCTTCATCACCGCCGCGCTGATGTGCGGTACTGCGGGCCTGCCCCACGTCATCGTGCGCTTCTTCACGGTGCCGACGGTCAAGGATGCGCGTATCTCCGCCGGTTGGGCGCTGTTCTTCATCGCACTGCTCTACACCACTGCGCCGGCCGTGGGTGCCTTCGCGCGGGTGAATCTGGTCGAAACCGTCAACGAGACGGCCTATGAGGAGCTGCCGGGCTGGTTCTACAACTGGGAGAACACCGGGCTGATCGGCTGGGTCGACAAGAATGGCGACGGCATCATCCAGATGCGTGGCGGTGATCCCTTCGCGGGCAAGCCGAGCTACGAAGGCAGCGCCGACAGCCAGGCGGCCCGCGGTGAGTACGGTCAGCGTCTGGTGAGCAACACGCCCACCGACAACGAGAGCGAGGTCTACATCGACCGCGACATCATCGTGCTGGCCAACCCGGAGATCGGCAACCTGCCGGCATGGGTCATCGCACTGGTGGCGGCGGGTGGGGTGGCGGCAGCACTCTCGACGGCGGCCGGTCTGTTGCTGGTCATCTCGTCGGCCATCTCGCATGACCTGCTCAAGAAGACCTTCAAACCAGACATCAGCGAGAAGCAGGAGCTGATGGCGGCACGCATGGCGGCGGCCGTGGCCATCGTGATCGCCGGCTACTTCGGCATCAATCCGCCAGGCTTCGTGGCGCAGGTGGTGGCCTTTGCCTTCGGGCTTGCGGCATCGAGCTTCTTCCCGGTCATCCTGCTGGGGATCTTCTCCAAGCGCATGAACAAGGAAGGTGCCATCGCGGGCATGCTGGTCGGCCTGGTCTTCACCTTCAGCTACATCGTCTACTTCAAGTTCATCTCGCCGGAACTCAACAGCGCCGAGAACTGGTTGCTGGGTGTGTCGCCGGAGGGGATCGGCTCGCTGGGCATGGTGCTCAACTTCGTCGTCGCGGTCATCGTCTGCAAGATGACCCCGCCGCCGCCCGAGCACATCCAGCATATCGTCGAGGACATTCGTGTTCCGCGCGGGGCCGGAACAGCAGTGGATCACTGATTCAGGCAGCAGGGCCTGTTCGCGCAGCACGCAGCATCGGCGCGAACAGGCCCCCGTTTCCCGAAGCCCCGTCTTGCACCTGCAGGCGGGGCCTCGTGGTTTGAGGGCTCGTGCATCGATCAGCGGTGCACGCGCAGAGGGGAGTCGCTGTCATGCAAGCGTCACTGGTGGATATCGCGTTCGAGGAGCCGCCGTTCAGTCTGTTGGATGAGCGTCTTCGGCAACGGCTGGCCGAAGGGGTGGACCTTCACTATTTCGAGGCGCTGGCGCAGCCGCTGGTGCCGGGGGCCGTCGGTGAGGCGGTCTACATCATTCACAAGGGCGAGGTGGCGGAACTGGCCGCCGACTCGGCATTGCCGGACGCTGCCACGCTCGACAAGGCGCAGCGCGAGGGGCTGGATGCCTGGGTCAGTCTGCGCATCGGTCATTACACCGCGGGGGACCTGTTCGGGGCGCTGACGCTGCTCAATGGCCATTGCCGCACCCGCTTCGTCTGCGAGCAGGAGACGCTGTGCTATCAGCTGCCCGCAGAGCTGTTCTTCTCGCTGTGCGATGAGTGTCCTGCCTTCGGTGAGTACTTCCAGCACAGCCTGAGTGACAAGGCGCGGCTGCTGGCGGCACAGCGTGACACCCGTCAGGGCGCGAGTCGCGACCAGGCGGGCTTCATGCTGGCGCGGGTGATGGACTGCATGCGTCCGCCGCTCAAGCTGGCGGCCAGCGCCAGCATCGAGCAGGGCGTCAAGGCCATGCAGACGGCGGGGGCGGACAGCCTGATCATCTCTGTCGAGGGCCGTCAGGGCGTGGTGACACGCACGGACCTGCTCAATGCGCTGGTGATCCAGGGCTTGGCTGCCAATCATCCGCTCGCCTCGCTGGGCAGCTTTGCGCTGGTGGCGGTCACGGCGGAGGAATATCTGTTCCAGGCGCTGGTGCAGATGACCCGCCACCGGGTCGCGCGGGTCGTGGTCAAGGAGCGCCTGACGCCTGACGCGGCGGTCGTCGGGGTCATCGAGCTGACCGACGTGCTGGGGTTCTTCTCCAATCGCAGTCAGCTGGTGAGTCTCGAGATCGAACGCGCCTCTGACATGGCGGCGCTTGAGCAGGCCAGTGCGCGTCTGCCGGAAATGGTCAGGGCGCTGGCGATGCAGGGGGTACACATGCGCCATGCCATGGCGCTGTTGAGTGCGCTCAACGGGCGCCTGATCGAGCGCACCTTCGCCATGCTGGTGGCGGAGGAGCACCGAGCCTCGAGTTGCCTGATGCTGATGGGCAGCGAAGGGCGTGGCGAACAGATCCTCAAGACCGATCAGGACAATGGGCTGATCATCGCCGATGGCCACCAGTGGCCCGAAAACGAGGACACCCTGCAGCGCTTCAGTGACGCCCTGGCGGGTCTCGGCTATCCACCATGCCCGGGCAATATCATGGTCTCCAATCCGGAGTGGGTCGCCACCGAGTCGCGCTGGCGCGGCAAGATCGCACGCTGGTGCGCCGGGCGCGATGGCGAGGCGCTGATGAATCTGGCCATCGTCTTCGATGCGCGCGCCAGCGGCGGCAATGAAGCGCTGGTCGACAGCTTGCGCGGCCACCTGGTGCGTCACGCCACACGCGATGAACTGCTGCTGTCGCACTTCGCGCGCCCGGCGCTGCATTTCTCGACTCCGCTGACGCTGTTCGGCTCCTTGCGTTCGCCGCGTCACGGCATCGATATCAAGAAGGGCGGCATCTTCCCCATCGTGCATGGCGTTCGCACCATGGCGCTGGAACGCGGAGTGATGGCCACCGGCACCTTCGCGCGGCTTGAGGCGCTGGTCAGTGATGGGCGTATCGAGGCCAGCGACAGCGCTGACCTTGCCGAGGCGTTGTCCCTGTTTGCCGAGTTGCGTCTGCGCCAGCAGCTGCGCCATCTGGAAGAGGATGAACACGGCGCGGGGGCTGGCGGGGCTAGCGACTCGCGAAGGGATGGCCAGGACAAGACCACGGCGGCGCGGGAGGCGGGGAGTCGCAACCTGATCATCACCCAGTCGTTGTCCTCGTTGGAGCGTGATCTTTTGCGCGATGCCCTGAGTCGGGTCAAGGACTTCAAGCAGCGCCTGTCACATCGTTATCACCTGGAATACTGAACCGGCCTCAGGGCCGAGGGGAGGTGGCATGTTCGAACAACTGAGACGCGCCAGTGATCGTCGTCGTCATGCGCAGGGGGAGTTCGCCGAGCTCTTTCGTCCCTGGCATGCCGCCGAGCGGGGCGGGGAGCGTGTGGCGCTGGATTGCGAGACCACCAGTCTCGATGTCGGCCACGCCGAGCTGGTCTCGCTGGCGGCGGTGCGTTTCGATGCGCGCCATATCCATACCTCCAGCGCGCTGTCGCTCTATCTGCAATGCCCGCAAGGGCTGCAGGGCGACTCGATCCGCATCCATCGTCTGCGCGGTATCGATCTGCATGGCGGAGAAGCGCTGGGCGATGCGCTGCGACAGCTGCTGGAGTTCATCGGCAATCGTCCGCTGGTGGGCTGGTGCATCGACTTCGATGTCGCGGTGATCAACCGTCACCTGCGGCCACGCTTCGGCTTTGATCTGCCCAACCAGCGTCATGATCTGGCGCGCGATTACGTCCGGCGCTGCAAGCATGAGCAGCCGGACGCCGCCCCGGACCTGCGCTTCGAGGCGATGGCAGATGCCCTGGGCGTGCCGGTGATCGGTCGCCACACTGCGCTGGGGGACGCCGTGACCAGTGCGCTGATGGCGCAGCGCCTGATGCAGGCACCGCTGTCGCCCTCGCTGGCCAGCCAGGCCTGAGCGGGGCTTATGTCAGGAGCTTATGGCAGGGGCTGGGCAGGCGTTGGATGCGTGCCAGGCCCGGTATCAGACGTCTCATCAGCCGACATCATCCTCAAGGCTATTATTCCAAGGTCTGTTGCCGGAATGTCCAATGGCCCAGCTCACTGCCTTTGTCCACACTGGCAGCCATACGACACGCCCACTGCGGCGAGAGGTCGACTCTGATTACACGCCAGTGCACTATCGGCCAGCAGGACGGCCAAGCCATGCAGGATGCAAGACCGAGCAGCTTTGATAACCATAATGAAGCGGCGACAGCGAGCAAAGGCCATGCGTGACAAGGACCTGCTGTCAGCCAGCCTCTGTCAGGCCTGAGGACGGCATCTTTCTCTTCAGGATCGTCATCACTGCGCCAGGTGATGACTGTCGGGCTCCGGGCATCTGCTCGGGGCCCGGCTTCAGATAAGGCATCCGCCCGAGATTGCCTTCCTTATGACTCAGGGGTACTTGCCCACGAGGTGCGACATGCTGATCGCGACCAATACGCTGTTGATTCTTGGCCTGGCCATCGTGCTGTTTGCCTACGGCCTCTATATTCGCCGGACACAGGACATGCGCGGTGTGCTGATGTTCTGGTCACGCAAGCTTGCGCTCACTGCGCTTGAATTCAGACTGCAACGCTTCGGTATCCTCGTGATGCTGGGCGGGGTGGTGATCCGCTATCTGGAAGTGCTGCGCCTGTTCTAGCCTGCGCCTTTTCTAGCTTGCACGGACGTCCTGCAAGCGCCGCTGTTGCCCACGGCGCATACCAAATGCCAACGCCCGCTGACTGCGGGCGTTGGCGTATCTTGCGTCGGCGTCACGCCACCTGGCCCGACAGGGGCAGGCACCCCCGCCTGAAGCACGCTGCCTCTGTGACCGTCTACTGGCCAATGCTAGACTGTGCGCCCTTCCAAACTGCCAGCCTGATGCCCCATGTTCACACCCGATAGCGAGCTTTCGTCCAGCCCCACTGATGCGGCCACTGCCAAGCGCGAACTGAACAAGTTGCAGAAGCGCCTGCGGCGCAATGTCGGTACCGCCATCACCGATTACGGCATGATCCGTGATGGTGACAAGGTGATGGTGTGCCTGTCCGGGGGCAAGGATTCCTACACCATGCTGGATATCCTGATGAACCTGCAGCGCAATGCGCCGGTGCAGTTCACGCTGGTGGCAGTGAATCTCGACCAGAAGCAGCCCGGCTTCCCGGAACATGTGCTGCCGGCATGGCTCGAGTCGGTGGGCGTCGAGTACCACATCCTCGAGCGCGATACCTATTCCATCGTCAAGGAGAAGGTGCCGGAGGGCAAGACGACCTGCGGGCTGTGCTCGCGCCTGCGTCGCGGCTCGCTGTATGGCTTCGCCGCCGAGATCGGCGCGACCAAGATCGCCCTCGGCCACCACCGCGACGACATCCTCGAGACGCTGTTCCTGAACATGTTCTTCGGTGGCAAGCTCAAGACGATGCCGCCCAAGCTGCTCTCCGATGACCAGCGCCATATCGTGATTCGCCCGCTGGCCTATTGCCGTGAGTCCGATATCGAGGCCTATTCCAACGCCCGCGAGTTTCCGATCATCCCCTGCAACCTTTGCGGCTCGCAGGAGAATCTGCAGCGTCAGGTGGTCAAGGAGATGCTGCAGGACTGGGAGAAGAAGCATCCGGGGCGGCTGGAAACCATGTTCCATGCCGTCACCTCGGTGGCGCCGTCACATCTGGCAGACCGTGACCTGTTCGATTTCGCCGGCCTGGATGAGCAGCGTGACCGCTTCCAGGCCTCGCGCATCGATGCGCTGGACATGAGTTCCGAGCAGGCCGGCATGGCCGATGACCTGTTCGAGGCCGAGCGCCGCGTCAAGCCGCTGGCCGACTCGGCGGCCTCGCTGGGGCATGAGCTGTAAGCCACGCGCCCCTGGCCATCGTCAGACATCATGAACGCCACCTCGCTTGCGGGGTGGCGTTCTGCGTTTCAGGCGGTCCGCTGCCATCCCGGCCTTGGTGGATGGCGCACCTAGCGTGAGCCAGGGTTGAAGGCCCGCGACCATTGTCGTCTCGCTTGCTGGCGCGACAGTCCGCATGCTTTGGTCATGTCAGGTGACTGAAGGGCAGGGAGGCGGCGATGGGCAATGATGTGGACAGTGACGAGCGCGGCAATGGCCAGCAGGGCCAGCGGCTGGCGGCGACCGTGTTGCATGGCTTCGATGAATATCGATCACGCTTCAAGCAGATCTCCAGTGATGCGCGGCGGCGCTTCATCGAGGCCGACTGGCGTGAGGCCCAGCAGGCCTCCGCCGCACGTATCAACCTCTACGACGAGAAGGTCGCCGCCACCATGGAGCGGCTGGAGCGCGCCTTCGAGCCCGACCGCCTGTGCGAGTGCACCCTGTGGGGCGAGGCCAAGCGGCAGTACATGGCGCTGATCGATCAACGCCTTGACTACAAGCTGGCCGAGACCTTCTACAACTCCATCTTCTGCAGCGTGTTTTCCCATCGTCACATCCGCGACGACTGGATGTTCGTCTCGCCATCCCGCCAGAGGCCGGCACGCCATTCCGGCTTGAGCATCAGTCATCGGGTTCCGGTCGAGGGTGACTGGGCCGGGGCACTCGAATCCGTGCTCAACGAGGCGCCGCTGGGGATCGCCTTCGAGCATCAGGGGCGCGATGTGACGCTGGGCGCCGAGATGTTGCTCGCGACGCTGCCTGAGGCGGTGCGCGATGCGCCGGACGCCGCCTTCGAGATGCTGCGCAGCGTCTTCTATCGCAACAAGGGAGCCTATCTGGTCGGGCGCATCGAGGGTGGCGGCCAGACCCTGCCGCTGGTGTTGCCGGTGCTGCATACCGAGCGCGATGGCGTCTATCTGGATACCGTGATCATCGAGCCGGAAGAGGTCTCGATCATCTTCTCCTTCACACGGGCCTATTTTCAGGTCGAGATCGAAGTGCCCAGCGAGGTGGTCGGGTTCCTGCAGACCCTGATGCCCGAGAAGCCCATCGGCGAGCTGTACGCCGCCATCGGCTTCTACAAGCATGGCAAGACCGAGCTGTTCCGCGGCCTCAACCAGCATGTGGCGAGTCGCTCCGATCAGTTCATCATCGCGCCGGGCGTGCGCGGCATGGTGATGGCGGTCTTCGTGCTGCCCAGCTACCGGCTGGTGTTCAAGCTGATCAAGGACCGCTTCGCCCCCGGCAAGGACATGAGTCGTGATCAGGTGCGCGAGAAGTACCGTCTGGTCAAACGCCATGACCGGGTCGGGCGACTGGCCGATACGCAGGAATTCTCGAACTTCACCGTCGGCAAGGACCACTTCGACCCGGCCTGCCTCGAAGAGTTGCTGGAGGTGTGCAGCTCCTCGATCAGCCTGCGCGGCAACAAGGTGCTGATCCGTCACTGCTATACCGAGCGCATGATGACGCCGCTCAACCTGTATCTCGACGAGTGTGACGGCGAGGAAACCCGCGCGGTGCTCAATGATTATGGCAATGCGATCAAGCAGTTGGCTGCCGCTGACATCTTCCCCGGCGACATGTTGCTCAAGAACTTCGGCGTCACGCGCCACGGGCGGGTGGTCTTCTATGACTACGACGAGATCAGCTACCTGACCGAGTGCAACTTCCGTGAGATTCCCGAGGCACGTTACCCTGAGCAGGAACTGGCCAGCGAGCCCTGGTATTCGGTGGGGCCCAACGACATCTTCCCCGAGGAGTTCGGCCCCTTCCTGTTTGCCGATATTCAGCTGCGCAAGCTGTTCTATGAGCTGCATCCCGAGATCTTCCAGGCCAGCTGGTGGCGTGGCCTGCAGGACGCCATCGCGCAAGGGCGCGTGATCGATGTCTATCCCTATCGCAACAAGCGGCGCTTCGGTGTCGATCGCAGTCAGGACTTCATCGATGACTGAGTGTGTTCGCCATGCCCGCAGTTCGATCCTGTCCAACGCCAGAGAGAGTGCTAGATGAGTGAAGGCTTCAAGGACCCCGGTGCACGTCACGGACGCCATCTGGTCGTGTTGAGTGGCGCCGGCATCAGTGCCGAGAGCGGCCTGCGCACCTTCCGCGCCGAGGATGGCCTGTGGGAAGAACATCGTCTGGAAGACATCGCGACGCCGCAGGCCTTCCGACGTGACCCCCAGCAGGTGCTGCGCTTCTACGATGACCGCCGTACCCAGGTACGCCGCGCCAGGCCCAACGCGGCCCACAAGGCGTTGGCTGAGCTGGAGCAGCACGGCTTTCGCGTCTCGGTCATCACTCAGAACATCGACGACCTCCACGAGCGAGCGGGCTCGCGCGAGGTCGTGCATCTGCACGGCGAGATTCTCAAGGCGCGCTCCAGCGTCGACCACGGCCTGCGCTATCCCTTGCCGCGTGGCGGCATTCGCCTCGGAGACCTGTGTGACAAGGGCAGTCAGCTGCGCCCGGACGTGGTGTGGTTCGGTGAGGCGGTGCCGCTCTATGCGGTCGCCGAGGAGATCGCCGCCGAGGCGGACCTGCTGTTGATCGTCGGCACCTCGCTCAAGGTCATGCCGGCGTCCAACCTCTATGCAGCAGCGCCGCTGGATGCCCCCATCGTGCTGGTCGACCCGAATGCCGATGAACTGGCCGAGCCCGGCGTGCTGCCGCTGGCCGAAAGTGCCGGTCAGGCGGTACCGCGCCTTGTGCGCCATTGGTTGTATCAGGGCCACCTGGGGCTGCCTGATACGTTATGATGCGCGCCTTCAGGCCTGCCATGGGAGGCGGGCCAGCAATTTCCGGGAAATCGATGCCCCGGGCGACCGAAAAGTGAAAAGCATGTTCGAGACGCTGAATCGTTTCTTCCCCTTGTGGGCGCTGGTCTTTGCCGGCATCGCCGTGGTGGCTCCGACGCCGTTCGTGGCGCTCAAGGACACCATTCAGCCTCTGCTGGCGCTGATCATGTTCGCCATGGGCCTGACCCTGTCGCGTGACGACTTCATACGCGTGGCACGTCGCCCTGGCCCCATCGCGCTTGGGTTGCTGCTGCAATATAGCGTGATGCCGCTGGCCGCCTTCCTGATCGCACGTCTGCTGGGGCTGGACCCGGCGCTGACGGTGGGCATGGTGCTGGTCGGCGCCACGGCAGGGGGAACCTCCTCCAACGTGATGACCTGGCTTGCCGGCGGACATGTGGCGCTATCGGTCTCGATGACCATGGCCTCGACGCTGCTCTCCATCGTGATGACGCCGCTGCTGACCTGGTGGCTGCTGGGCACCGATATCAACGTGCCGGTCAGCGGCATGCTGCTGAGCATCGCCAAGCTGGTGGTCGCCCCCATCGTGCTCGGCGTGGTCGTGCACCACTTCGCGCGTGATCTGATCCGCGAGTGGGAGTCGGCATTGGCGAGTCTGGCCATGCTGGCCATCGTGCTGATCATCGCCATCGTGGTCTCGCTCAACGTCGGGCGCCTCGCCACGCTGGGCCCGCTGGTCGCGCTGGCGGTCGTGGCACACAATGCCATCGGCCTGAGCGCCGGCTATGGCCTGTCGCGTCTGTTCGGGCTGGATGAGCGCACTTCGCGCACCATCGCCATCGAGGTCGGCATGCAGAATTCCGGCCTGGCGGCGTCACTGGCCAGTCAGTTCTTCTCCGCCACGGCGGCGCTGCCGGGGGCGATCTTTTCCATCTGGCACAACGTCTCGGGGTCGCTGCTGGCAGGCTACTGGAAGCGTCGTCCGCCCAAGTTCGTGACCGGCAGCAAGCACCGCTACGAGGTCTGATCCCGCGAGTTGGCCGCCTGAGCTGTGATAGAGGAATATGAGAAAGGGACGCGCATGCTAGAATGCGCGTCCCTTTTTCCTTGGTTCTGACTGCTCATCATGTGTGATTCCCGCCCCCCGCCGGCTGATGGCGACGATATCGCCGCCTGTGCGCCTCAATCTGCTTCCGCTGTCGCCTCCAGCGTCGATGGCGATGCTGTGGCAATCGATACCGGCGCGCCAGGCGAAGGCAGTGGCATCACCACGCTGCCCAGTGGCGAGCCGGAGGCATGGCACGGACGGCATCCGCGCCGCGAGTTCAAGGCGCGCGGCAGTCAGGTGATTCGCTGTGAGGCGTGCCGCCTGCCCAGGCTCAATTGCCTGTGTCCCTATCAGGTCACTGCCGAGTCGCGGATCAAGTTCTGGCTGATCACCCATCCGCTGGAGCATTACAAGCCGACCAATACCGGGCGCCTGATCTCGGATGTGCTGGCGGGCACCGAGGTCTTCAGCTGGTATCGCGTCGAGCCGGACCCGCGCCTGCTGGCGCTGCTGGAAGATGAGCGTTATCAGCCCTTCATCATCTTCCCGGATGACCAGCCCGACTACGCCGACCGCGTGGTCGATGTGAATGCCATCGCCGGCGTCGGCGCCGATGTGGCGACGCATACCCCCAGTGGCGAGGCGCGCATTCCGGTGTTCATCCTGCTCGATGGCACCTGGCGTCAGGCACGGCGCATCTTCCGCAAGAGCCCCTATCTGGACGGCCTGCCGGTATTGCCGCTGCACACTCAACGTCTGACCCGCTATCACCTGCGCAAGCCTGCCTCCGAGGCGCACCTGTGCACGGCGGAAGTGGCGGCGGAGCTGCTGCGTCAGGCGGGAGAGGAGAACGCGGCCAGCGTGCTGGATGACTACTTCGATGCCTTCAACGACTGCTATCGTGCCAGCCGCATCCACTATGTGCTGGAGCCGACCGAGCCGATGCGCCGCCTGCTGGCGCGCCGTGACGACACTACTGGCGAGTCATAGTCGAAGCGCCACAATGAAAACGCCCCCGTCGGAGTCCTCCGGCGGGGGCGTTTGCGTTCAAGGTGATGCTCTCGGCACGCTGGCGGCTATCAGCGCCTCCAGAAGGCCGGCGTGAACAGCACCAGGATGGTGAAGATCTCCAGACGCCCCAGCAGCATGGCGAGGATCAGGATGCCCTTGGCGGCCCCCGGGATATCGCCGTAGTGGGTCGCGACCTCACCCAGCCCCGGCCCCAGATTGTTGAGCGCCGAGCCGACCGCTGACCACGCCGTCACCTGATCAAGCCCGGTGGCCAGCATGCCCAGCATCATCAGCACGAACAGCATCAGGTAGACGGAGAAGAACCCCCACACCGCCTCAGCCACGCCCTCCGAGATGCGCATCTTGCCGACCTTGACCGACAGGATGGCATTGGGGTGGATAAGACGATGGATCTCGCGCACGCCCTGCTTGAGGATCAGCAGGATGCGGATGACCTTCATGCCGCCACCGGCGGACCCGGAGCAGGCACCGATGAAGGCGGCGATGAACAGCATCATCGGCAAGACACCCGGCCAGCCGGTGAAATCGGCGACGCCGAAGCCGGTGGTGGTGGCCACCGAGACGGCTTCGAACAGGCCGTGGCGCAGCGCCTTGCTGTCATCGTAGCTGCCGGTGAGCAGCAGGCCGGCGATGGTGACGCAGGTCAGGATCAGCAGCAGGATCAGGAAGAAGCGTGTCTCCGGGTCGCGCAGATAATGGCTGATGCGGCCCTCGCGCCAGGCGGCGAAGTGCAGGCCGAAGCTGATCGAGGACACCACCATGAAGAACACGCAGATCATCTCGATGCTGGCGGAGTCGAAGTAGCCGATGCTGGCGTCGTGGGTCGAGAACCCACCGACCGCGACGGTCGAGAAGCTGTGGCCCAGGGCATCGAACCAGCTCATGCCGGCCGCCCAGTAACTGGCGAAGCACACCAGCGTCAGCGCGGCGTAGATGTACCACAGCGCCTTGGCCGTCTCGGTGATGCGCGGCGTCAGCTTGGAATCCTTCAGCGGGCCGGGAATCTCGGTGCGATAGAGCTGCATGCCGCCGATGCCGAGTGTCGGCAGGATCGCCACCGCCAGCACCACGATCCCCATGCCGCCCAGCCATTGCAGCTGCTGGCGGTAGTAGAGGATGGAGTGGGGCAGCAGATCGAGCCCCGTCATCACCGTGGCGCCGGTGGTGGTGAGGCCCGAGAACGACTCGAACATGGCATCGATGATGGTCAGGTTCGGGTCTTCGGCGAGCAGGAAGGGCAGCGAGCCGAAGGCCCCCAGCACGGTCCAGAATAGCACCGTGATCAGGAAGCCATCGCGGTTGCGCAGCTCCTTGCGGGCGTGCCGATTGGGGTAGAAGAGTGCGAAACCGGTCAGCAGGGTGATGCCCATCGCCACGGCGAAGGCGCTCAGAGTGTCGTCCTCGAAGACCCTCGAGATCAGCATCGGCGGCACCAGCGTCAGGCTGAACAGCATCAGCAGGATACCGAGGATGCGAGAGATCACGCGTAGGCTCATGCGGCGCCTCCCTGGGAGAGGCGCTGCGTGGCGAGGCCGCCGAGTGACGTTCGGGGCGGGCGCGAGCGGGGGGCGGAAGTCATGGAGGCCGGCATCAGAAGAAGGTCAACCCGACCTGGAACAGACGCTCCACCTCGCGGATGCGACGCTTGTCGACCACGAACAGGATGACGTGGTCGTTGGATTCCACCACCAGGTCATGATGCGCCACCAGCACTTCCTTGCCGCGTACCACGGCACCGATGGTGGTGCCCTCCGGCAGGTTGATATCCTCGATGCGTCGGCCCACCACCTTGGAGGAGCGCTCATCGCCGTGGGCGATGGCCTCGATGGCCTCCGCCGCACCACGGCGTAGTGAGTGGACATTGACGATGTCACCCTTGCGCACGTGGGTCAGCAGGCCGCCGATGGTCGCTTGCTGCGGCGAGATGGCGATGTCGATCTCGCCGCCCTGCACCAGGTCCACATAGGCCGCGTTGTTGATCAGCGTCAGCACCTTCTTGGCACCGAGTCGCTTGGCCAGCATCGACGACATGATGTTGACCTCGTCGTCGTTGGTCAGCGCGCAGAAGATGTCGCAATCCTCGATGTTCTCCTCCAGCAGCAGACGCTTGGAGGTGGCGCTGCCGTGCAGGACCACGGTGCGATCGAGGCGCTCGGAAAGGTCGGTGCAACGCGCCAGCGAGTGCTCGATGATCTTGACCTGATGACTGTGCTCCAGCGTCTCGGCCAGACGCTCACCGATATGGCCGCCACCGGCGATCACCACCCGGCGGAAGTTGCGATCGACGCGTCGCAGCTCGCCCATCACGGTGCGGATGTCCTTGCGTGCCGCGATGAAGAACACCTCATCATCGGCCTCGATCACGGTGTCACCGCGCGGGATGATCGGACGGTTGCGACGATAGATGGCGGCGACGCGAGTATCCACGTTGGGCATGTGGCGACGCAGGAAACCGAGCTCCTGACCGACCAGCGGCCCGCCGTAATAGGCCTTGACCGCGACCAGCTGGGCGACGCCATTGGCGAAGTCGAGCACCTGCAAGGCGCCGGGGTATTCGATCAGGCGGCGGATGTGGTCCGTCACCACCTGCTCGGGGCTGATCAGCACATCGACCGGAATGGCGTCATGCGAGAACAGGCCCTTGCGGGTCAGATAGGCGGTCGAGCGCACACGTGCGATCTTGGTCGGCGTGTGGAACAGGCTATGGGCGATCTGACAGGCGATCATGTTGACCTCGTCAGAGTTGGTCACCGCGATCAGCATGTCGGCATCCTCGCCACCCGCCTGCCGCAGGATCTGCGGATAGCTCGCCGGCCCCGTGACCGTGCGGATGTCGAGTCGGTTGTGCAGCTCGCGCAGCCGTTCGCTGTCGGTATCCACCACCGTGATGTCATTTTCTTCATGGGCCAGGTGTTCGGCGAGCGTTCCGCCGACCTGACCTGCGCCCAGAATGATGATTTTCATGTCCGGCTCGTCCGCTGTTGCTCAGTCGGCACAGGATAAACCAGTGCCAGGACGGAAGACAGCCGCGCCCCGAGAGTCGGGGCGCGGCTGTCCGGGAATGTCAGGCGTGGCGTCTCATGTCATCACGGACGTCGCGCCGACACGGCTCACCTGGCTGTGATCAGGCGCAGGCCTTGGTGATGTGGGCCAGGTAGAAGCCGTCGTGACCATTGACCTGCGGCAGCATCTGGCGGCCAGCACCGGAGACACGGCCCCAGTCGGCCTTGATGGTCTCGGCCTTGGCGTCCGGCGTCGCGGCCAGGAAGCGGTCCATCACGCGGGCGTTTTCCTGGGTGATGATGGAGCAGGTGCCGTAGACCAGGGTGCCGCCGGGCTTGAGCATGCCCCACAGATTGGCAAGCAGCTTGCCCTGCAGGCGTGCCAGATCGCCGATGTCGTTCGGGCGACGCAGCAGCTTGATGTCCGGGTGACGACGGATGACGCCACTGCCGGAGCAGGGCGCGTCGAGCAGGATGACGTCGAAGGCTTCGCCGTCCCACCAGTCGCGTTCGCTGGCATCGGCACACACGACGCCGGCACCCAGTTCTAGACGCTCCAGCGTCTCTTCCACGCGCTCGAGGCGCTCGCCGTCGATGTCGATGGCGGTGGCATCCAGGCCCGGGAAGCGCTCCAGCATGTCCGCCAGCTTGCCGCCCGGCGCGGTGCAGGCATCCAGCAGGCGCACGCCTTCACCCTCGGCGTTGATGGCCGTCACGGCCGGTGCCAGCAGCTGACCGGCCAGCTGTGCCGCTTCATCCTGCACACTGACCAGGCCTTCCTCGAAGCCCGGCAGGGCGCTGACGTCGCAGGCGCTGGTCAGGGTGATGCCGTGCTCGGCGAACGGGCAGGCCACGCCTTCGATCTCGGCTTCCGCCAGCTGGGCGAGGTAGTCGTCGCGGCTGATGGCGGCGACATTGACGCGCAGCGTCATCGGCGCCTGGGCGTTGTTGGCCTCGGCGATGGCCTGCCAGTCGTCCGGCCAGTTGCGCTGGAAGGTATCCAGCAACCACTGGGGGTGGGACAGGGCGACGGCGGGGTCCTTGTCGACCTCGGCTTCCAGCGCTTCCTGCTCACGCTGGAAACGACGCAGACAGGCGTTGAGCACACCGGTGGCCCAGCCCTTGCCCAGGCCACGGGCGGCGCCAGCGGTCTCACCGACGGCGGCGTGCGGGGCGATGCGCATGTACAGCAGCTGATAGAGGCCGAGCAGCAGCAGGGCGTGGATGTCCTGATCCTGCGACTTGAAGGACGACTTCAGCAGCTTGCCCGCCAAGGCATCCAGACGCGGCAGCTGACGGCAGACGCCGAAGCACAGTGCCTTGTAGAGGCCCTGGTCACGCCCGGCGACGCCGGACGGCAGGCTGTCCAGGTTCAGCGAGGTGCGCGCGGCCAGCACCGGGGCCAGCGTCCGCGCGGCCGCGACACGCACCGCAGCACCCGGCGAGGCCGGTGCATTGTCAGGCTTGCGACGGGCGCCGCCATGCTTGTGAGCGCCGCCCTTGCTGCGGGCCGGCGGCAGGGAGTTGCGCTTCTTGCCGTTGCCCTTGGAGGACGGGTTGTCTGACTGGCTCATGCGGAAGTCTCGGTCTGGGAATCGGTATCAGGGGCGTGATCTGCGCCGAGGACGAGGCCTTCGGGGAAGCGCGCAGCACGGGAATTGAGCAGGTCCTTGACGGACAGCGGCTTGGCGCCGGGCAGCTGGGCGCGAGTGATCTCGAGCACCTCATGGCCATCGCCGCAGGCGATGCGCAGGCAATCCTTGCCGGGCGCCAGCAGGGTGCCGGGCGTCACGCTGTCGGTGAGGCGTCGCTCGCCGGTGCGGGACATCCACAGGCGCAGCGGCTCGCCTTCAAGGCGTGTCCAGGCCACCGGCCACGGATTGAAGGCGCGGATGCGCGCGTCCAGCTCGGCGGCAGGGCGGGTGAAGTCGAGTTCGGCCTCGGCCTTGGAGAGCTTGGCGGCGTAGGTCACGCCCTCATCCGGTTGGCGGGTCGCGGGCAGGTCGCCGGCGGCGATGGTGTCGAGAGCCGTGACGATGGCCTCGCCACCCTGGGCCGCCAGCGCATCGTGCAGCTCGCCACCGGTGGTGCTGGCGGTGATCGGGGTGCGGCGGATCAGCAGCATGTCACCGGTATCCAGGCCGGCATCCATCTGCATGATGGTGACGCCGGATTCGCTGTCACCGGCTTCGATGGCACGCTGGATCGGCGCGGCACCGCGCCAGCGCGGCAGCAGAGAGGCGTGGATGTTCAGGCAGCCCAGACGCGGAATATCGAGCACCGCCTGCGGCAGGATCAGCCCGTAGGCCACCACCACCATGATGTCGGCGTCGAGGTCGAGCAGAATCTGACGATCGGCCTCGTCCTTGAAGTTGAGCGGCTGATGGACGGGGATATCGTGCTGGAGTGCCAGCTGCTTGACGGGGCCCGGGGTCAGCTTGCGACCACGCCCGGAGGGGCGATCAGGCTGGGTGTGGACACTGATGATCTCGTGGCGACTGCCCAGCAGGGCGGACAGACACTCGGCGGCGAAATCGGGGGTGCCGGCAAAGGCGATGCGCAGGGCTTTCGACATGTGCTATGACTCATGTAGGAGCACGGAGGCGGCCGTGCTCAAGGTGCTGACAGTTGCGGCAGGACGGCCAGCGCGATAGACGCGGCTGATGGACCAGTAACCGCACGAAGGCCGAGGGGTTGCCCTCGGCCTTCGTGCGGTGCCGCCATGCGCTCAATATCGGCCGTGTGGCCGAGCGTGAGGGATCAGGCTTCTTGCAGCTTGTGACGCTTCTGCATCTTCTTCATCACCCGATCACGCTTGAGCGGGGAGAGGTAGTCGACGAACAGCTTGCCTTGCAGGTGGTCGTGCTCGTGCTGGATGCAATGTGCCAGCAGGCCATCGGCTTCCAGTTCGTAGGCATCGCCGTTGCGGTCCTGAGCCTTGAGTCGTACCTTCAGATAGCGCGGGACTTCGGCATAATATTCAGGAATCGACAGGCAGCCTTCCTGCATCGGTTGCTGTTCGTCACCGATCGGCGTGTATTCCGGGTTGATCAGCACCAGCGGCTGGGACTGATCTTCGCTGACGTCGATGACGATGAGACGGCGATGCTCGTCGACCTGTGACGCGGCGAGGCCGATGCCGCGGGCGTCATACATGGTCTCGATCATGTCGTCGATCAGGGTCTGCAGCTCGGCGTCGATCGTGTCGATCGGGGCGGCAACGTTGCGCAGACGCTCATCAGGGAATTCAAGGATTTCGCGTTTGGCCATGGCTGGTGTAATTACCGTTGTGCTGTCAGAAAGGGTTTGCCTGATATTGTAGTGTGCGCAAGCGAGGAACGGAACCGAATGCCGTCAATGCTGCTACTATCGCGGCAATAGTCAGGATTGATCTGACATGGCGATGGACAGGGGGCAGCAGCCACCAGGCGCGGGGCAGAGCGGGTCTGCGCGGTGCGGAGTTCAGAACAAGACCATCACCACCGAGCGATGGGTGGCAATAACGCAAGGGACGCAGGAATGGGCATGAAACGACTGGTCGGCAATGCCGTCTTTACGGCACTCCTCGGCATGGCGACGCTGGGGGCAAGCGCAGGGATGTCGCTGGCACAGGCAGCAACCGTGCGTGATGACGTACCTTCCACCTACGTGGTGGTGCGTGGCGATACGCTCTGGGACATCTCCGGGCGCTTTCTGCGTGAACCCTGGCTGTGGCCGGAAGTCTGGCGCGCCAATCTGCAGATCAAGAATCCGCACCTGATCTATCCGGGCGATCGCATCTCGCTCTACTACGAGAATGGCGAGCCACGTCTGCGCCTGGAGCGCGGCCAGGGCGGGGTCGTGAAGCTGTCTCCCCAGATCCGCAAGATTCCCAAGCGCGAGGCGGTGCCGCCGATTCCGCTGGAGAAGATCTCGGCCTTCTTGAAAGAGCATCGCGTGATTGACCCGGCGCTGCTCACCGATGCGCCCTATATCGTGGCCGGGGATGACACCCGCCTGATCAGCGGTGCCGGCGATACCATCTACGCCCGTGGCAACTGGTCCGCCAATGACACCTACAGCGTCTACCGCAAGGGCCAGCGCTATCTGGATCCGGACACCCAGGAGTTTCTGGGGCTGGAGATGATCAGCATCGGCGACATCAAGCTTGAGCGCCGCGAAGGCGATATCGGCGTGCTGCGCGTGCTGTCGGCCAATCGCGAGATTCTCAATGGCGATCTGCTGCTGCCGGCGGATGGTGGTGCGATCACCACCAGCTTCCAGCCGCAGCCGCCCGAAGAAGATGTGGGCGGCGTCATTCTCGCGGCCCCCGATGGACTGCGCAATATCGGTCGCAATGACATCGTGGCGCTCAATCGTGGCAGCCGTGAAGGCATCCAGCCGGGGTATGTCTTCGGTATCGAGCGCCGCGGCGAGACGATCACCGACCCCGTCACCGGCGAGCCGATCACCCTGCCCGGTGAGGAAGGTGGCCTGGTGATGGTATTTCGTATCTACGACAAGGTCAGCTACGCGCTGGTGATGCAGGCCGGCCGCCCATTGAGCGTCGGTGACAAGCTGCTGGAGCCCCACGGCTGATCGAAAGCCCCTGTCATCCGCAAGCATCGGCGTGGTGAAACGACTCGTCGTGCTGAAGTGAACAACCAGGGTGAGTCAATAATCCGCTCGGGAGGTGTGGCGTGTCGATCGATGTCGAACAACGCGGCCCCTCGCGGGCGGATTTCGTCTTTCTGGCGCGCCTGCCGGGCTTTGGCACGCATACCGCGGCCAAGCTGCGTGAGCGGGCCGACTGGCCGCAGGGCTGGCTGGCGGTATTGCCGCCACGCCTCGCGGCACCGCTGCGCCTGTGGTGCGAGCGCCCCGAATCCTCGCCGCTCCATGAGCAGGTGATGGCAGACCTTGCCTGGCATGCGCCGGCACAGGGCTATCATCTGCTCACCCCCGCGGACCCCGAGTGGCCAGCCATGCTCGACACCCTGCCGGACCCGCCGTTGGCGCTCTGGGCGTTGGGGCGGCAGTCGCTGCTTGAGTTGCCCATGCTGGCCATCGTCGGCGCACGCAAGGCCAGCCAGGCAGGCCTGCGGCATGCGCATGACTTCGCGGCTGAGCTGGTCTCACGTGGCTGGAGTGTCGCCAGTGGGCTGGCGCTGGGGGTCGATGCCGCGGCGCATCAGGGAGCCCTGGCGGCGTCAGCGCGTCTCGGCGCGCACGACTATGCGGCCAACCCCTCGACGCTGGCGGTGCTCGGCTGTGGGGTCGATGTGGTCTATCCCGCCCAGCATCATCATCTTCGCCAGCGGCTGCTGGAGGGCGGCGGTCTGCTGCTCTCGGAGCATCCGCCTGGCACCGGCGCGCATGCGCGCCACTTTCCCCGCCGCAATCGGCTGATCACCGGCCTGTCACTTGGCGTGCTGGTGGTCGAAGCCACGCTGCGCAGTGGCTCGCTGGTCAGTGCTCGGTTGGCGATGGAGCAGAATCGCGAGGTGTTCGCGCTGCCGGGACGCATCGATGACATCACCGCCAGCGGTTGTCTGGAGTTGATCCGTCAGGGGGCGACGCTGGTACGCGACGTCGATGACATGCTGGCGGAGCTCGAGCACCTGCTGCCGGCTCACTCGACCGAGCAGCCGTCAACGCAGCCCCGGGTGGCGTCATCCAGGCAGTCCGCTGCCGTCTCTGCGGCCTCTCGCTCCGCCACTTCGGCTCGGCAAGCGACAGCCTCCGCCACCTTCGCGACACCCACGACATCACTGCCCTTGCCGTCCCTGGCGCCGCCAGCGTCACGCGCTGCCACGCCGCCTGTCAGTCAGGAGGCGGCGCCATTGTGCTTTCTGGGGGCCGTGCCACTGGCGCTGGACAAGCTGGTCGAGCTGAGTGGCACCTCGGTCAGCGAGCTGAGCATGCAGTTGCTGGAACTGGAGCTCGAGGGGCGAGTCATGCAGGCTCCCGGTGGCTGGAAACGGCTCTGACGTTCTGAGCAAAAGTCGCCGGCCTGGCAGTGATGATCTGAGGCTGCCGACCTGGCAGTGATGATCCGAGAGGCCGGCAACCTGAACTCATTTGCCCAGGCTGACCTTGCCGCTCTCGGACTGCCAGGCATTGAGCGCCGCATCACGCATGGCGCGCTTCTCGCGCTCACTGGCACTCCAGTTGCCATCGTAGAGCACGCCTTCCCACTCGCCGTAGGTCGGATTGGGCAACAGCACGAAGCGACGGCCGAACTGACCTGCCTGGCGGGCGACCTCGGCATTGCGTGCGCGGGTGGTGGACTGCTGGAAGGCCTGATCGAAATCACCGAGGTTATCGCCCATCAGCAGCGCGATGTCATGCTCCTGCGTGACCCGTGCGCGGCGCGCGGTCTTGTCGGAGCTGTCGGTGCGCGGCATCACGTGCTCGGCATTGGCCTGCGGGAAGCCCAGCGCGGCAAGATTGGCGATGGTGGCCTGCTTGCCGGCTGCCTTGCGGTTGGTGATGTAGTAGACATTGACGCCGCTGGCGTGTGCGTAGTTGAGGAACTCCACGGCGCCCGGTGAAGCCGTGGAGACGGCGTCATCCACCCAGTCAGCCCAGCTCTGGCTGTCGTAGGTACGACCTTCACGCAGTGCCCAGCCGCCGTAGCTGGTGGTGTCGAGCACGGTGTCATCGACATCGACGACCACCGCCAGCGGCTTGTTCTGCGCGTGGCGACGCGCCAGCGCCAGATTCAGGCGGTCGTGGGCCACGTTGAAGGCTTGCAGTGACAGGGCATGAAACTCCGCGCTGCGCTGTATCCACAGGGTCGCCAGCATCGCCTGGTCGCTCAAGGGCGCCTGCGCCGCGGCATCCTGCTGCGGGGCAGGGCGTGGCGCCGGCGCGGTCGGCGTCTGGGTGCCAGAGCTGGCACAGCCTGCCAATGCCAGCAGTAGAGCGGCTGAGGTGGTCAGTGAGAAAGCGCGGCGCATGGATCACATCCTTGTCTGAAGAAAAGGGGGAGGAAAAGTGGGGGTGAAACGCCATCAGGCCCGGCGCTGGAGACTGTCCAGCAAAGCGTTCAAATGACCTCGATAGTCTTTTGAAACAAGCCTTTGCGTCAGTTTCGCAATACCCTGAGGGCGATGGACCCGTTCATCATGCCGTGAACCGGGCGGTGCGCCTATGCCCCCCCGACGCGACGCCGTGTTGCGTCGATGTGCAGCGTCGGTCTCGCGCCGGTGAGCATGCTAGAATCGCCGCCATCGTGTTGCCGCAGCTAGGAGTTCGAGCAGATCATGAATGTCAGTGATGTTTCGCTGGATCAGCGTGCCCTCGACGGTGCCGCTGCCTGTCTTCGCAATGGGGGCATCGTTGCCTATCCCACCGAGGCCGTCTGGGGGCTGGGGTGTGATCCCGACGATGGTGAGGCCCTGGCTCGGCTGATCAAGCTCAAGTCCCGCGACGCCGCCAAGGGCCTGATCCTGATCGCCGGTGATATCGCCCAGCTGGAACCCTGGTTGGCGGGAGTCACCGTCGAGCAGCGTGAGCAGCTGCTGGCCAGCTGGCCGGGACCCTATACCTGGCTGGTGCCTGACAATGGCCGTGCGCACCCCTTGCTGCGCGGTGAACACGTCAGCCTGGCCGTGCGCGTGACCGACCATCCGCTGGTCCAGGCATTGTGCGCCGCCTTCGGCGGCCCGCTGGTGTCGACCTCGGCCAACCGTGCAGGCGAATCGCCTGCCATAACCGCAGACGAGGTGCGTGACGCCTTCGGCGACGCGCTGGTCAATGACGTGATCCTCGAAGGGCCGCTCGGCGGCAATCCGCGTCCCAGCACCATTCGTGATCTCGCGACCGGCAAGGTGCTGCGCGCCTGAGCAGCAGGATCGCCCCTCGGGTTGATCCAGATCAGTGCCGCGTCATCCAGGCGCCCAAGAGGGGCATTTTCCGACCTGCCGAGCGCAGCGTGTCGCGGTAAGCTGGCAGTTCACCGCCAGCAGCGGCCAACGACGGGTGTCGCCCCGTCATCATTCATTCCCGTTCTACCGGAGGCATCGTGGCCCACGCCAATCTCGAAGACGTCAAGGTCTACCTGCTCGATCTGCAAGACCGCCTGTGCGAGGCGCTGCAAGCCTGCGATGGCCAGGCAAGTTTCCGTGAAGACAGCTGGGAGCGTGCCGAGGGTGGCGGTGGTCGCTCACGGGTCATCGAGAACGGCGGCGTGTTCGAGAAGGGTGGCGTCAACTTCTCGCATGTCTTCGGGCATGAATTGCCGGCTTCCGCGACGGCGGTACGTCCGGAGCTGGCCGGCCGCAGCTTCCACGCCGTCGGGGTCAGCTGGGTGCTGCATCCGCACAACCCGCACGTGCCGACCAGCCATGGCAATGTGCGCTTCTTCATCGCCGAGAAGGAGGGCGAAGCGCCGGTATGGTGGTTCGGGGGCGGCTACGATCTGACGCCGTTCTACCCGCATGAAGAAGATGCGCGTCACTGGCACCAGACGGCCTACGATGCCTGCATCGCCTTCGGCAGTGATGTCTATCCGCGTTACAAGGCCTGGTGTGACGAGTACTTCTACCTCAAGCACCGCGACGAGACGCGGGGCGTGGGTGGCCTGTTCTTCGATGATCTCAACGAGTGGGGCTTCGAACGCTGCTTCGCCTTCCAGCAATCCGTCGGCGACAGCTTCCTCGAGGCCTATCTGCCCATCGTCGAGCGCCGCCGCGACACGGCCTATGGCGAGCGTGAACGCAACTTCCAGCTCTATCGTCGCGGGCGCTACGTGGAGTTCAATCTGGTCTGGGACCGCGGCACGCTGTTTGGCCTGCAGAGCGGCGGACGTACCGAGTCGATTCTGATGTCGATGCCGCCGGTGGTGCACTGGGAGTATGGCTACGAGCCCGAGGAAGGCAGTGCCGAAGCGGTGCTGTATCGTGACTTCCTGCATGCCCGCGACTGGCTGGGCGAAGAGGCCTGATCGCCGCATTGACCTGACGCTTTTCTGTGATTGTCCCGGAGTCCTGATGTCCCGTTACGCTGTATTCGGCAACCCGATTGCCCACTCGAAATCCCCGTTGATTCATCGCTCCTTCGCTGAGCAGCTCAAGGACTCGCTGAGCTACGAGGCGCGACTGGCGCCGGCCGATGACTTCGCGGCCGGTTGGGCCGAGTTCGTCGCCGAAGGCGGCCAGGGGGCGAATGTCACCATGCCCTTCAAGGAGCAGGCCTTCCGGCTGGTCGATGTGCTGAGCCCGCGTGCCCGTCGCGCCGGCGCCGTCAATACGCTGATGCTCGGCAAGACTGGTCAGCTGTATGGCGATACCACCGATGGTGTCGGCCTGACCCGTGATCTCGAGCGTCTCGAGGCGCCGCTCAAGGGCGCGCGCATCCTGATTCTCGGCGCGGGTGGCGCCGTGCGTGGTGTGCTGGAGCCTCTGCTGGCCAAGCAGCCGGCGGCATTGGTGATCGCCAATCGCACCGCCGCCAAGGCCAGTGCGCTGGCCGAGGACTTCGCCGACCTGGCGGGGGAAGGTTGCCTGCTGTCCGGTGGCAGCTATGCGGCCATCGAGGGTGAGTTCGATCTGGTCATCAATGGCACCAGCGCATCGCTGGGCGGCGAGCTGCCGCCGTTGCCGGATTCGCTGTTCTCTCCGCAGGCGCTCGCCTACGACATGATGTATGCCGCCGAGCCGACCGTCTTCATGCGCTGGGCCAGCGAGCGCGGCGCGCGGGTCGAGGATGGTCTCGGCATGCTGGTGGAGCAGGCGGCCGAGTCCTACTTCCTGTGGCGTCACAAGCGCCCGGAGACAGGGCCCGTGGCGGATATGTTGCGCAGGATGCTGGCGGAGGGGTGATTCGTGTGCGCTTGCCGGGCATGCACGTCGATTCAGATGGCCGCCAGACGGCCAGCCAGATGACCAGCTAGCCGACCAGTCAGACGATAGACGATGAAAAGGAGCGGGGGACTCGACAGAGTCCCCCGCTCCTTTTTGGTTGGCCATGATTCAGCGTGCTCACGCCCTCGCTGTTGGCGCTCAGCTGCTCTTGACGGGGGCCGTGGCACAGGATTCGAGCCGATATCCGTACTGATAGACGCTTTTCAGTCTGAGCCCACGGCTGCCGTTCAGTCCCAGCTTGCGCCGCAGGCGGCTGACGTGGGTGTCGACCGTCCGGGTCGAGATGTCCCCGTTGACCCCCCAGATCATCTCCAGCAGGTAGGCGCGTGAGTAAAGCTCTCCGACGTGGCGCAGAAGCAGGGAGGCCAGCTGATATTCGCGCTGGGTCAGGGTGACCGGCTCCTCGCCGCACCAGATGGTGTGTTCATCCGGCTCGATCCGATATTGATCGCTGATGGCCACCTTGGGCTGCAGGTAATTGGTATTGGAGGTGACGAAACGCCTGCCCAGCGCTTCCACACGCGCCGTGAGCTCGGCAGGGCGGATAGGCTTGGCCAGAAAGTCATCGGCGCCGTGCTGAAGCGCATGCACGACATCCTCCTCTCCCTGGCTTGCGGTGATGAACAGGATCAGCCCTCGCCAGCCGTGCTCGCTGCGCAGTGTGCGCGTCAGCTCCATGCCGCAGGCATCCGGCAGTTGCCAGTCGATGATCAGCAGGTCGAAGCTGCGCTCGCGCAGTGCGCGCAACAACTGGCTGGCGCGTTCGAAGCCTGCCAGCTCATGTCCCTGGGCCTCTAGACACAGGGTCAGGTAATCACGTTGATCATGATCATCTTCCAGAATGCCGATTTGCATGTCGCTGCCTCCCCGCGTGGGTATCGCAAGCAGTCTACGCGCCTCTTGCGTGAGACCGCGTCACAATGGTTCACGTTTGGCAGGACGATGGCGACATATACTCGTGTTCATTCCCTCTCGCTGCTTCATGGCGCGGTGCCGCTGCTGGCCCGTGAATGGCGAGGATGAAACGAGACGGTGAATCTCCGGCCGTCATCCATGGTTGTCCATGACCCCTGGAGTCTTCCCATGCCGCTTCTCATTCTCCTGCGATGTCTCACCACGGCGTTACCCCGCATGCGCCACTGGCTTCTGTTGCTGACGCTGTCGTTTTGCCCCTTCGCCATGGCCCTGGAGGCACCGCAGGGGCCGGTGGTGCTGCGCGTCACCGGGGATGTCACCCATGCCAACGCCGGAGGCGAGGCGCATTTCGATCGCGCCATGCTCATGGCGCTGACGCAACGGGAAACCGTGACCACCACCCCCTGGCATGACGGCGAAGTGAGCTTCAGCGGTCCGCTCGGTTCGGCGCTGATGGAGGCGGTGGGCGTCGAGGATGGCACCATGCGTATCGTGGCGCTCAACGACTACGCCGCCACCGCGCCGGTGCAGGACTATTTCGATCATCCGGTGATACTGGCCATGGAAGTCGATGGCAAGCGACTGCGTGTGCGCGACAATGGCCCTATCTTCATCATCTACCCCTTCAGTGAGCAGCCGGATCTCCTCAACGAGGAAATCATGACCCGCTCTGTCTGGCAGGTGAAGCGAATCGATATCGAGCGCTGAACCCGCCTCTTCTGCTCCGTTTCATGAGCGCTGCCAGGATGCTCGTGCATGAATCCACTCCGTTCTCTGCATTTCAGAACCGCCATCGCCATTGCCGCGACGTTGTTCTTCGTCTCGGCATTGGTGACTGGCGTTCTGGTCTATCAGCGTCAGCAGGCACTCGAGCACAAGCTGCGTGAGAATCTGATCTGGGCGGTCTATCAGTTCGACAGGGAAGTGCGCGAGCTGCGCATGGTGGTGGCCGAGGAGCAGAAGACCCCGACGCCGCCCGCCTTGATGGATGACAGCGAGCTGCTGTTGCGGCTCGACATCCTCTATAGCCGGGTGCAGCTGCTGCAGAGCGGCCAACTGGGCAGCATGCTGGCGGGGATGCCCGATCTGCATGCCCAGCTGATGGCCATGCTGCCCAGAATCAAGGTGCTGGACAGCGCCATCATGGACCTGGCGAGTCGTCAGGAGCGTGATGCGTCCCTCTATGTGCAGATACTCAGCCGGCTTGCCTCGCTACAGGAGCAGACCGGCGATCTGCTGCTGAATATCAATGCGGAGGCCGCTATCCAGCGCACCAAGGAGCGCTCGGAGCTCCTCAACCTGTATGCCCTCGCGCTGTCGCTGGTGCTGCTGATGACGTTGAGCGGCATCGTGCTGGTGGTCGCGCTGATCGTCGAGAGTCGTGGACGGGCCTACAAGACCCGCAAGCTGGAGGAGCGCACCCAGGAGCTGGATGGCATGGTGCAGCTGGCGCAGGCGGCCAGTCGTGCCAAGTCGGAATTCATGGCGATCATGAGCCATGAGATACGCACCCCGCTCAATGGCATGGTCGGCGTCTCGGACCTCATCGGCGAGGAAGTCTCGACCCGGCGTGGCCAGCAATACCTGACGATGCTGCGCCAGAGTGCCGAGAGCCTGCAGGCCGTCATCAATGATGTGCTGGATTATTCCAAGATCGAAGCCGGCAAGCTGGAGCTGGATCAGCGCTGCTTCTCGTTGCCCGAATTCCTCGATTCCCTGGCCGCGCATTACCATCGCCAGACAGGCAGTGCCGGCAAGGGATGCTCGCGCATCTTCCTCGAAGAACGTGCCGATGACCTGCCTGTCTGGGTCAAGGGGGACGTCAATCGCCTGCGTCAGGTACTGACCAACCTGCTCAACAACGCCTTCAAGTTCTGTCCCCAGGGCACCATCCGGCTGAGGGCATCATTGGAAGACGGCGAGACGCTTCATTTCGAGGTTCACGACAGCGGTTGCGGGATCGCCGCCGACCAGGTGAGCCAGTTGTTTGCCCCCTTCACCCAGGTGGATACCTCGATTGCGCGTCGTCATGAAGGTACTGGGCTCGGGCTTGCCATCTGCAAGCGGCTGGTGGAGGCAATGGGCGGTGAGATCGGCGTCGAGAGCCATCTCGGGCTTGGCAGTCGCTTCTGGTGCCGCGTGCCGCTGCCGGTATTGACCGCCGCCGAGGCTTGCCCGCAGCAGGCGGTGGGAGACGCGCCCTTGCCCCACGCAAGCGTGCTGGTGGTGGAAGACAACGAGGTCAATCAGTCACTGGCGCGGGCCATGCTCGAGTATCTGGGGCAGCAGGTCACGGTGGTGGAAGACGGTGAACAGGCACTCGAATGGCTGGCGCAGGCTGGCAATGATGTCGATCTGGTGTTCATGGACATGCAGATGCCGGTACTGGATGGCGTCGAGACGACACGTCGCTGGCGTCAGCACGAGTCAGAGCAACCCGCCAGCGCTCGTCTGCCGATCATCGCGATGACCGCCAACGTGATGCAGGAAGATGCCCGCCGCTGCATCGAGGCTGGCATGCAGGGGGTGCTGCACAAACCCTTCACGCGTGATGATCTGCATCGGGTGCTGCAACAGTATCTGGTCCAGGCCTCTGATTCACAGGAGGCTGAGTCACAGAAGTCTGATTCGCAGCAGAAGGCGCTCGAGCCAGACAAGCCAGAGGACTCGGCTGGCGAGCCGTCTGCTGCTCTGCAGGCATCAGGCGATGATGGCGTCAGCTCGTCAGCGGCTGAAGATCAGGACGCGCAGATCGATGCTGCTCCGGCGCTCGATGTGACAACTGACGGCTCAGCCGCGCGCGCTATGCCCGATGCCGTGCCTTCATTGCTGCAACACGCGACCTGTCAGGAGCTGCTCACGACCCTGAGTGGCGAGGCCTATTCACGACTGCTGAGTAATTACCTGACGCGACTCGAAGGACGCCTCGACGTGATGGTGACCTTGCTGAAGCAGATGAATCTCACCGAGCTCAAGCGTGAGGCACACTCCCTGAAAGGGGCGTCAGCCTCGCTGGGATGCAGCGGCATAGCCAGTGGCGCCAAGGCGCTGGAGGAGGCCGTGATCAGCGAGGACCTTCCTGAGGTACACCAGCATGTCGCCACGTTGCGCTCCTTGAGTGTGCCGACGCGGGACAGCCTCCTCGCAGAGGGCTATCTGTTCTCCTGACGGTATTGGGACGTGATGGCGTGATAGACAGCCGACAGCATTCACTAGCGTCCCTCTTGTTCTCCCGTTCCCGTCTTCTCTCGCTCTCTTCATCCTGGCCTTCACGCTTCATCCTGGCCTTCACTACACAGACGCCACCCATGGTGACATGGGTGGCGTCTGTGTAGTGGGGGAGTGGGGGAGTGGCGGCATTCCCGCTGTCTGTACTGCGCTGCGGGGGGACGCCAGTCTCCTCAATGGACGGCGGAGGCGTGGCGCTGGCTGAGTGCATTGACGGCGTTGGGCGGGCAGCGGCTCCAGGCATTGAAGTCGCTGACGGGCATGGGACGCGCGAACAGATAGCCCTGGCCGATATTGCAGCGGGTATCGCAGAGGTAATCGCGCTGTTCCGCGGTCTCGATGCCTTCGCCGACCACCGCGAGATTCAGACGCTGGCCCAGCTCGACGATGGTACGCGTGATGGCGCGCGCTTCCGGGTGGCTGTCGCTGCGCCCGACGAAGCATTGGTCGATCTTCAATTCGTCGAACGGCAGGTTGTAGAGCTGCATCATCGAGGAGAAACCGGTGCCGAAGTCATCCAGCGCCAGACGATAGCCGCGGTCGCGAATGGCGTTCAGCAGGTGGCGAGCGTAGGTGAGGCAGTCGATCCCGCAGCTCTCCGTGAGCTCCAGCGTGATGGAGCGCGGATCGACATGATGCTGACTGGCCAGCGCATCCAGCGTCTTCAGCATGTCGCGGGTGCGCAGCAGCTGAGGTGACAGATTGAGCGCGAGGTCAAGGTGAAGGCCCTGGGACTGCCATTGGCCCTGTTGGCGGAAGCCATGCTCGATGACCTGCCAGGTGAGTGCCTCGATACGGTTGCTGCGTTCCGCCAGGGCGATGAACTGGTTGGGCATGACCATGCCGCGTAGAGGATGCTGCCAGCGCACAAGAGCTTCCGCGCCGCTGAGCTGGCCGCTGGCGAGGTCGATCTTGGGCTGATAGACGAGATGCAGCTGGCGCTCGGTCAGAGCATCATCCAGTTCATCGAGTGATAGCGGATTGCGTTGCTTGTCCAGCTCTGCCAGCAGCGAAGCCAGGTGCATGATGTCGAAGGGCTTGCCGAGCTGGCCCAGCATCTCCAGGCCGCTGCGCTTGCCCCTGGCGACCATCGCTTGCATGTCGTCGTTGTGACAGGCGCTCATCAGGATGATACCCGCCTCGACATTGCGTTCGCGCAGATAGCCGAGCACATCATCGCCGGTGAAGTCGCCCAGTTCGTAGTCTACCAGGATGAGGTCCGTCTCCAGACAGGCGGGATTGCAGGCGATGTCCTGCAGCCCTTCGCTCTGCGTGCAGTCGAACCCATGGGCGGAAAGCAGCCCGCTGATGAGTTCACGAAAATCCGGATCGTCGTCAATGATGAGTGCGTGTCGAGTCATGTAAGGCATCCTCAAGCGAGTGTCGGGAATACTCTCGCGCCGCTGTGCATGAAGTGTCTGCATGAGCAGTGCGCAGGCGAGCAGGTGATCCCAGATTAGCAATGCGGTTACATGATTCGCGGATATCGACACATTTGACGGCTTATTTTTACATTCGAACTGTCAGGTCGGTGGATAAGAGGGCGGGTAGTGTGAGCCGGCCAGGGAGAGGTCTCCAGGGTGAGCCAATCAGGACGAGGCGGAGAGGGGCGGGGGTTAGCAAACAAGGAAGAGGCGGGTAGCTGGATAGAGGTCGCCACACGCTCGCGCAGCCCCGGGTTGCCTCCGGGGCCGCGCGAGCGTGTGTTACCTGAGGATGATGACGCCACCCCAGACTGGCGGGGTCAGCGCAGACGATCGCAGTTGGGCTTCTCGCCGGCGGCGCGGGCCTGCTGATAGGTCGGCAGAGCGGTCTCGAGGCGCTCGTTGAGAGCCGCCATGCGCTGTTCGTCACTCGGGTGCGTCGACATCCACACCGGAGGTTGCGCGCCTCCGGCAGCGTTCATGTTGGCCCACAGCTTGATGCTGGCGCGCGGGTCGAAGCCGGCTTCGGCCATCAGGTCCAGCCCCAGCAGGTCGGCTTCGGACTCGTGGGAGCGCGAGAACGGCTTGAGCACGCCATATTCCGCGCCCATGCCCAGCAGGCCCATGAGCTGATCGCCACCGGTACCTTCGAGGCCGGCCAGTGCCTGGGTCAGTGACAGCCCGGCGGAGGTCAGCGATTGTGTCGAGACACGTTCGTTGGCGTGGCGCGCCAGTACGTGGGCGATCTCGTGGCCGATGACGGTTGCCAGCTGGTCCTGATTCTCGGCGACCTCAAGCAACCCGGTGTTGACGCCGATATAGCCGCCCGGCAGTGCGAAGGCATTGGCGGACTCATCCTCGAATACCTTGACCTGCCAGCCGCTGATGCCATAGCTGGCGGGCACCTTGGCGGTCACCGCATCCGCCACGCAGCTGACGTAGGCATCCTGACGCCCTTCCACCACCGGCAGCTCCTGCTGGTACTTGCTGAAGCTGGCTTCCCCCATCTTCTCCAGTTCCTGGTCTGAGTAGAGAGTCAGCTGGCTGCGGCCCAGCGGAGAGCTGGCGCAGGCACTCAGGGTGACGGACGCCGCAAGGGCCGCCAGCGGGAGCAGACGACGCAGGGCACGGGGAGATGAGAGATCGAGCAATCCTGGCATTGGGGCCTCCTGGCTAGATGACGTGACAACCTTCGAGCGCACGGCAGGGCGACGCTGAACGTGCAAGAAACGTGCAGACAGCATAACCGGATAGGCGCAGTGGTGCAGTCAGCGAAATGATACGTTGCTGAGATCACAGCATCGTCAGGCCAGCCGGCCCCGCCGGGCATGAGATACTGGGCGTGATCTGATGGGCCTGCCACGGCCCGGACCCCATGTATCTGACAGGGAATCACCATGTCGCCAGAGTTTGAACGCCGCCTCTCGCATCTGCTGGACCGACTCGAACCGATGCTGCCGCCGACGGTTGTCGAAGTGGACTGGACACGCGATGTCGCCGCCTTGTGGACTCGCCACCCCCTGGGAGGGCGCCTGACGCCGATCGCGCCGCGTGACGCCCTGACACTCGAGGACCTGCTCGGCATCGCACGCCAGAAGCGTGAGCTGCTGGCCAATACCCGCGCCTTCCTCGCGGGCAAGCCGGCCAACCACGCGCTCCTGTGGGGCGCCCGTGGCACCGGCAAGTCATCGCTGGTCCGCGCACTGCTCAATACCCTGGGCCGCGAGGGGCTGCGTCTGATCCAGATCGATCGCCATGATCTACCGGCACTGCCGGCGCTGGTCGCCGAGCTGGCCCAGCAGCCGCATCGCTTCATCGTCTATTGCGATGACCTGTCCTTCGAGGGCAGCGATGACGCCTACAAGGCGCTCAAGAGCGTGCTGGATGGCACCCTGACGGGGCCGCCGGAAAACGTGCTGCTGTACGCCACCTCCAACCGTCGTCATCTGCTGCCGGAGCATATGAGCGACAACCAGGCTACCCACATCGTCGATGGCGAGCTGCATCATGGCGATGCGGTGGAGGAGAAGATCTCGCTGTCGGACCGCTTCGGCCTGTGGCTGGCCTTCCATCCCTTCAACCAGGACGCCTATCTGGAGACCTGTCAGCACTGGGTGGAATGGCGTCTCGGCGCGGGCAGCTTCGATGAGGCCGCGCGTGGCGAGGCGCTGCGCTACGCCACTCAGCGCGGGGTGCGCAGCGGGCGTGCCGCCTGGCAGTTCGCCAATCTATGGGCGGGGCAGAAGACGCTGGAGGCGTGAGCCCGTTGCTTGACGCCCTTGAGATGATTGCGGCGCTTGAGGTGCTTGAAGCGTCAGTGCTCGCGACATGAAAAAGCCGCCCCTGCAGATGACTGCAGGGGCGGCTTTTTCATGGGGCAGGCAGGCGTGCCGTCACGCACGGGCGCAGTTCACGCCATCAACGGCGCTGCTTGCGTTCCTTGCGAGCTTCCTTGGTGCGCGCCAGTGAACGCTCTTTCGCGCGCTCGCGGTCGTCAGCCCCCTGTGCGCCATCGAAGGGGTTGTCGCCGGAGCGGAACTCGAAGCGCATCGGCGTACCCTTGACCTTGAGCACCTTGCGGAAGGTGTTGGTCAGGTAGCGCTTGTAGGCTTCCGGCAGACGGTTGGTCTGGTTGCCGTGCACCACGATCAGCGGCGGATTGGCGCCACCCTGGTGAGCCATGCGCAGCTTGATGCGACGGCCGTTGACCATCGGCGGCTGGTGCGCCTGGGTGGCGTCCTGCAGCAGAGTGGTCAGACGCTTGGTCGACCAGCGGGCCACGGCGCTTTCGAAGGCGCGGTCGATGGACGGGTAGAGGTCACCCACCGCAGTGCCGTGCAGCGCGGAGATGAAGTGCAGGTCAGCGTAGTCGGCGAAGCCCAGACGACGCTTGATCTCGGAGCGCATCTTCTCCTTGGCTTCGCTTTCCAGGCCATCCCACTTGTTGACCACCAGCACCAGCGCGCGGCCGCTGGTCAGCACGAAGTCCAGCAGGTGCAGGTCCTGCTCGACCAGTCCCTGGCGGGCATCGAGCACCATCACGGCGACGTTGCACTTCTTGATCGCTTCCAGCGTCTTGATGATGGAGAACTTCTCCACCACTTCGCGCACGTTCTTGCGACGACGGATCCCGGCGGTATCGACCAGCAGGTAAGGCTTGCCACGACGCTCGAAGGGAATCTCCACGGCGTCGGTGGTGGTACCGGCCTGGTCATAGACGACCACGCGCTCCTCGCCCAGCAGGCGATTGACCAGCGTCGACTTGCCGACGTTCGGGCGACCGATGATGCCGATGCGCACGCCGCGATCGTCCAGCTCCGGGTGCAGGTCCTCGTCTTCGCCTTCCTCGACTTCGGGGTAGGGCGAGAGCACCTCTTCCAGCAGCGTGGTGACGTTGCGGCCGTGCTCGGCGGCGATGGCGCGCGGATCACCCAGACCCAGGGTCCAGAAGTCGGACTTGCCGATCTCCTCGTCCATGCCGTCGGTCTTGTTGACCACCAGCCAGGTCTTCTTCTGATTGACGCGCAGGTGGTTGGCGATGGCCTCATCCGCCATGTTCAGACCGGCGCGCGCATCGACCATGAACAGCACGATGTCGGCTTCATCGATGGCGGCCAGTGACTGGCCGGCCATCATCAGGTCGATGCCTTCCTCGTCACCGCTGATGCCGCCGGTGTCGATGACGGTGTAGGGCTTGCCGCCGACCTTGCCGGTGCCGTACTTGCGGTCACGGGTCAGGCCGGGGAAATCGGCGACCAGAGCATCACGGGTCTTGGTGAGGCGATTGAATAGCGTCGACTTGCCGACATTCGGGCGGCCGACCAGGGCGATCACGGGGTTCATGGAATCTCACAGCATTCGCAGGGATAGCATCGATGCCGGCCCCGTACGGTCTGCTTCGAACCATGATGGCTGGAAAGCACCTTGTGCAGGCAGGGCGATAGCGATGATATCGGACTTGGGGCACTGGATGACGACGCAGGCGTCGCACGCATCCAGTATGGTCCGCCGACAGGGGGTTAGCACTGTCGGCGGAAAGATCTCGTGGCTGAATCAATGGCTGCGTCGTGCGGCAGGCCTGATCAGCGGGGGCAGCATTCTAGCATTGACAGGGAGTTGCTACCAATGGCGCATTACGACAACGGCAGCCAGATGGCTGCCGTTGTCGTGACGAGGGCTGAACGAGGCGCATGTCAGATTGCGGGGCAGGCTGACATGCGCGCTCGATCAGTGGCTTACGGCGCTTCGAGATCCAGCGCCGTCAGCTCGCCATCGTTGGTGTAGACGTAGATGCGCTTGCCTTCGGTCAGCGGGGTGATGCTGATGCCATCGCCCCCCACGTCATAGCGGCCGGCCATCTCGCCGCTCTGGGCGTCGATCAGGTGCACATAGCCTTCGTAGTCACCGACCACCAGCTTGCCATCGACGAAGGCCGGAGAGGTCAACCAGCGGCCTTCCAGGTCTTCGGACTTCCATAGCACGTTGCCCGTGTTGGCATCCATCGCCAGCACATGGCTGGCATTGTCGATGCTGAACAGGTAATCGCCGACCACGATGGGCGTCAGATAGCTGGAGGACGGTTTGTCCCACAGCGGCTCGCCGTTGCGGGCGTCCAGCGCGATCAGGCGACCGTTGTAGCTGGTGACGAACAGGCGACCATCCTGCGTCAGCACCGGCTGGCCATCGAGATCGACCAGCTGGTCCACCTCGGTACGCCCGGCCGGCACGGCGACGCGCAGGTCCCACAGTTCCTGACCTGAGCGGTTGTCGAGCGTGACCAGCTTGCCGTTGGCAAAGCCCGCGAAGGTGACCGGCTGGATGACGCGCGGCGCGCCGGTGCCACGCAGCGTCAGGGCCGGAATCGTGGCCGAGTAGGCCCACTGCTCTTCGCCGGTGAAGCGATCAAGCGCGGTCACGGTGCCATCGACGCTCTGCACCACGACTAGCTCGTCGTTGTACTGCGGCGCGGCCAGCACTTCACTGGAGACACGCGTGCTCCATTCGATGCTGCCATCTTCCTGACTGACGGCGCTAACCTTGCCATCGCGCGTTCCGACGTACAGGCGGGAGGCATCGGCATTCAGTGCGCTGGTGATGCCAGCCGGCAACCGTGTCTGCCAGATGTCGTCGCCACTGTCGGCAGCGAGGGCTTCCAGCTCACCGCCTTCGGCACCAACGAACAGCTTGTCGTTGGCGAAGATCGGTGACAGCGGATAGTGGGCACGGCCAAGGCCATTGCCGACCGATTCGCTCCAGACGGAATCCAGCGCGACCTGGCGATCGAAATCGACCAGCTCCTTGGGCGCATATTCCGGTTGGGCACTGCTGGCGCAACCGGCCAGCAGACTCACGGCCAGCAGCGAGGCCGGTACGCTCAGACGACGAGTGACGCTCATGAAGAAGACTCCGCAGCCAGATCGGCGAGTTTCAGGTCGAGACCGTAGACCGGCTGACCACTTTCCTGCGACAGGGTGCTGGCCTGCTGATAGGCGGCGATGGCCTCATCGCGCTTGTCCTGTGCGGCCAGGGCATCGCCACGCACCGCAGCCGACTGCGCTGCCAGCGGCGCCGGCGGGCTCTTGAGCAGGGCGAGTGCCGCGTCGTTGTCGCCGCGCTCGACATTGATGCGCGCCAGACGCAGGCTGGCCAGCCCCTGCAGGTAGCTGTCGTCGCTGTTGTCGATCACGCTCTGCAGCGCCGTGGCGGCTGCGTCGAGATCGTTGGCCTTGACCGACATGCTGGCATCCAGCAGGTGCGCCATCTGGGTGTAGAGGCTGTCGCCGTGCTCGCTTTCCAGTTCGCCGATCAGCGTACGCGCCTGCTTGACGCCGGCGTCTTCCAGCTTGGGCTGGCTGACGAGGCTGATCAGTTGCTGGTAACGCACGGAGGCCGCTTCGGACTGGCTGGCGTCGTAGTTCTGCCAAGCCTTGAAGGCAAAGACACCGGCGCCGGCCAGTACGACACCGGCAATCAGTGACTTGCCGTTCTCGCTCCACCAACGCTTGATGGCTTCAAGCTGTTCTTCTTCGCTTCTGAGCTCTTCCGCCACGGGCGGTCTCCTTGACCTGGCCGGCATGCCGGCACTTGCATTCGTGAGGCGGAGAGCTGGCTCTCCGCCCGATATTCATTGGCAGTCTCAGGCGCCGAAGACGCTGTCGAGACGTTCGCCCAGCGCACGCTGGTTCAGCGTTTCCTGGTCGCGTTCCTCGCGCAGGAACTTGAGCGCCACCGTGCCTTCGATGACTTCATTCTCACCGAGAATCAGCGCGATGCGTGCACCGCTCTTGTCGGCCTTCTTCATCTGGCTCTTGAAGCTGCCGCCACCGCAATGCAGCACCAGACGCAGGTTGGGCAGGGCGGTGCGCAGCTCTTCGGCCAGACGCATGGCTTCGCCTTCGGCCTGCTCTCCCATCGACATCAGATAGACATCGACGGTCTCGCGGACGTCCTGCGGTACCAGTTCCAGCGTCTCGAGCAACAGGATGAGGCGCTCGACGCCCATCGCGAAGCCGACCGCCGGTACCGGCTTGCCGCCGAGCTGTTCGAACAGGCTGTCGTAGCGGCCGCCGGCACACACGGTGCCCTGGCTGCCCAGCGCGGTGGTGGTCCATTCGAACACACTGCGCGAGTAGTAATCGAGGCCACGCACCAGGCGCGGGTTGATGACGTACTCGATGCCGGCTGCGTCGAGACGTGCCTTGAGGCCCTCGAAGTGCACGCGGGATTCTTCATCCAGGTGATCCCCCAGGCGCGGTGCGGCGTCGACGACGGCGGCCATGTCCGGGTTCTTGGTGTCGAGGATGCGCAGCGGGTTGCTGTGCAGACGGCGTTTGGAGTCTTCGTCGAGGACATCCAGGTGCTGTTCGAAGTATTCGACCAGCAGGTCACGATAGGCGGCACGCGCCTCGAGGCTACCCAGCGAGTTGAGCTCGAGCGTGACGTGCTCCAGCAGGCCCAGCTGGCGCCACAGACGTGCTGAGATCAGGATCATCTCGGCATCGATGTCCGGACCTTCCATGCCGTAGGCTTCGACGCCCACCTGATGGAACTGACGATAACGGCCCTTCTGCGGGCGCTCGTGGCGGAACATCGGGCCGGTGTACCACAGACGCTGGATCTGGTTGTGGACCAGGCCATTCTCCATCGCCATGCGCACGCAGCTGGCGGTGCCTTCCGGACGCAGGGTCAGGCTGTCGCCGTTACGGTCGTCGAAGGTGTACATCTCCTTCTCGACGATGTCGGTGACTTCGCCGATGGAGCGCTTGAACAGCGCGGTCTGCTCGACGATGGGGGTGCGGATCTCGCGATAGCCGTACTGGCCCATCAGCGCTTCCACCTGGTGCTCGAAGTATTGCCATACCGGTGACTGGTCCGGCAGCAGGTCGTTCATGCCACGAATGGCCTGGATCTTGGTACTCAACGTTCTCTCCTGAATCCTTGCGCGTCTCCCCACGGCGCTCGCATGAGGTCATGCAGGCGGGTGGGGAGACGAAGGCGCGTCAATCACGACGCGCAAGCCAGCCGAGACAAGCTCAGCTCTGGCGGATGATAGTGTCGGCCTCACGGGCCTCTTTTTCCGCGACTTTGTCACGGATGAGTCGCTCAAGATCGTCAACCAGGGTGTCATTGGTCAACTTGCTGGCCGGCTTGCCGTCCAGGTAGACCAGGTTGGCGGGGCTGCCGCCGGTCAGACCGACATCGGTCTCCTTGGCTTCGCCGGGGCCATTGACGACACAGCCGATGACCGAGACGTTCAGCGGCGTCATCACGTCTTCAAGACGTGTCTCCAGCTCGTTCATGGTCTTGATGACGTCGAAATTCTGACGCGAGCAGCTGGGACAGGCAATGAAGTTGATGCCCTTGGCGCGCAGCTTGAGGCTCTTGAGCATGTCGAAGCCGACCTTGATCTCCTCGACCGGGTCCGCTGCCAGCGACACGCGGATGGTGTCACCGATGCCGTCCATCAGCAGCATGCCCAGGCCGATGGAAGACTTGACGGTGCCCGAGCGCAGGCCGCCCGCTTCGGTGATGCCCAGGTGCAGCGGCTGTTCGATGCGCGCTGCCAGGTCACGATAGGCGGCGACGGCCATGAACACGTCGCTGGCCTTGACGCTGACCTTGAAGTCCTGGAAGTCGAGGCGATCCAGATGGTCGATGTGACGCATGGCAGATTCGACCAGCGCCGCCGGCGTCGGTTCGCCGTATTTCTTCTGCAGGTCCTTTTCCAGCGAGCCTGCGTTGACGCCGATGCGGATCGGGATGCCGTTGTCGCGGGCGGCGCTGACCACGGCGCGCACGCGGTCTTCACGACCGATGTTGCCCGGGTTGATGCGCAGGCAGTCGACGCCAAGTTCCGCCACACGCAGGGCGATCTTGTAGTCGAAGTGGATATCGGCGACCAGCGGGATGTTGCTCTGCTGCTTGATGCGGCCGAAGGCTTCGGCGGCATCCATGTCCGGCACGCTGACACGCACGATATCGGCACCGGCATCCTCGAGGCGCTTGATCTGCGCGACGGTGGCGGCGACATCGTTGGTGTCGGTGTTGGTCATGCTCTGCACGGAAATCGGTGCATCGCCGCCGACGGCCACATTGCCGACATGAATCTTGCGCGAGACGCGGCGCTTGATGGGGGAGTGACTATGCATGGGATTCCGGATCATTCACCGAGGGTAAGTTTGGCGACACTGCCGCGCGTGACGCGCGTGAGGTCGACCGCTTCATTCATGTAACGCAATTCGACGCCAGAGGCATTGCCGATGGTCAGCGTGAAGGGCGGCTTGCCTTCCAGCGTCGTGCTGGTGCCGGCCTCGTTGTTGCCGCGCAGCAGGCGCTTGCCATCGGCATCACGAATGTCGGTCCAGGAATTGATGTTGAACGTCAATTCGAGCTTGCGCGGGTCTGCCGCCGGCGCAGCTTCTTCTGCTGCGCTCTCTTGTGTGGTGTCGGCACTGGCATCGGCGACAGCACTCACGTCAGTGGCAGCGGCGCTATCCGTGGCAGCGCCAGACGCTGACGTGCCAGCCTCTGCAGCGCCCGGCGCGGCCGCGGTCGCGCCTGTATCGAGCGCGTCAGCACTTTGCGCTGTCGCCTCGGACGAGGCTGCTGCCTCGACGGCAGACGCATCACCGGTGGCGGTAGCAGTGGAGGACGGCGCCGCTTCACTGGCAGAGGACTGTGAGAGCGAAAGCTCGATGGAGCCATCGGCGTTCACGACCGGTGCGGCGTTGTCCGCATCGCTGCCGCCTTCGAGGGCGGAGGTTTCCGCCGGCGAGGTGCGGCCATAGTCGCCACTCTGCCACCACACGTAGCTGAGACCGATCAGACCGGCGATGACCAGCAGGCTGACGAGTCGAAACAGGTACTTGCCCATCTTGCCCGGCGGGCGCACCGACGGCGTGGAACTGGGGGTGTAGCGCTCGGCTTCGGTGGTGCCGAACTGGGCATTGTACTGCCCGACGATCGCCTTCTCGTCCATGCCCAGCAGGCGGGCATAGGCACGCAGATAGCCGCGACGGTACGCGGCGATGGGAATCTGGTCGTAGTGGTCGCGTTCCAGGTCATCGACCAGGCTGGGGCGCAGGTTGAGCTGTGTCGCCACCTCATCACGCGACAACCCCTGATGCTCGCGCTCCAGCTTGAGGCGCGTGCCAGGCAGTGCATCACTGGCGTGCTGATCAGGGGCGGGTTGATGTTCGCTCATGGCGCATCCTTGTAAGGAAAAACTGTCTACCGAACGCACATCCGGGCGCTCTTCCGGTACTGCGGGAAACTGCTCCTGACACTGATGCTGGAGCATGCTGACTGATGCTGTCGCGCGATTGGCCGGGTGCTGCACGACTCGTTGATCATCATGCGAGTGAGCAGCGTGAAAAGCGATGACCCCCATGCCAATCGATGCGCACGAACACACGTTCGTCCGCGTCGGCACTATACCAAGCCCGCGCCGAGATTTTCACCGGCATTTCGGTCTTCTCGGTCCTGCTTGCAGCGACCCCGCCCATGAGGTGGCACCATCAGAGGCGTCGTTGCGCCTCGCTCAGGGAGTGCGAATCACCGCGCGACCGGATTCCCGTGTCATGACCTGCTCCAGCTGGCGGCTGTAGAGATCAGCCAGACGACTGTCGCCGCGAGCCGTGGCCACATCGACGGCCAGGGCGAGACTGTCGCTATCGGTACCTGCCAGGCGGAAGTAGCGGCTCAGCGCCGACTGGGCGGCGTCATTGTCGCCGGCGTCATGTGACATGCGTGCCACCGCCAACCAGGCCTCTGACTCACGCGGGTTGATCTTGACGGCACGCTCGAAACTCTTCGCGGCCTCGCTGGTCTTGCCCAGCTGCAACTGACAGCGGCCCAGATTGGTATAGAGCTGGCCACGATTGTCGTAGGTCAGGTCTTCCGCCGCGATCTCGAGCTGCCGACAGGCCTCGACGTATTCACCGCGAGAGTAGAGAAAGGCCGCGTAGTTGTTGCGCGCACGGGTAAAGGACGGATCGCTGGAAATGGCCTGATTGAAATAGTCATCGGCGAGCACGTTCTCACCCTGGCGCTGATAGATCATCGCCAGCCCGGCCTTGGCCTCGGCATTGCTGCTCTGCAGCTTGAGTGCCTTCTGGAAGGCGCTGTCGGCACGTTGCAGCTGATTACGACCCAGATAGGCCTCTCCGAGTTCCACGTAGGCGTTCGAGGCCTTGTTGTCATCCGGCGGGGCGTAGGGGTCGTTGGTTTCCACGCGTGTCGCGCAGCCTGCGAGGGTCAGGCCGGCAAATCCGAGGCACAGCAGCAGGGCTCTGGTGCGGCGAGTGATGCCGCGAGCAGCGGTGCGGGTGTGGGAATCATGCTGGCAGGGGCCCTGTGCGACAGTGCCATGGGCGACAGTGCCCTGTGCGACAGTGCCCTGTGCGACAGAGTGATGGGCGACAGGGTCATGCTCATTGGTGCGATGACGGGGCAGACGACTCGGCATGCAATCCTCGCGTGAATGAAGGCTCATGATGTGCCTGCGGGCGAGGGTCGCGGCAGGCAACAAAAGCGCCCCCATCAAAGCGCCGCACCTACCACAAGTCAAGGTGGCAGGGCGGCGCATGGCTATGGCGATAGCGTCAGGTCAGGGCTGGCAGCCGCTCAGTCGGCGTCGAGCTGGATGGCGTTGATGTAACGCTCGGCGCGACGGGTGCGGTCCTTGACCTGACCGACCAGCTGGCCACAGGCGGCGTCGATGTCATCGCCACGGGTCGCGCGCACCGGTGCGGTGTAGCCCAGCTCATAGAGACGCTGCTGGAAGCGCATCACCTGGTTGCGTGACGGCTTCTCGTAACCGGAATGCGGGAACGGGTTGAACGGGATCAGGTTGATCTTGCACGGCAGCTCGTCGAGCAGCGCGGCCAGTTCCTCGGCGTGCTGGATCTGGTCGTTGACGTCCTTGATCAGGGTGTACTCGATGGTGACGATACGCGCGTCGTCACACTTGGCCAGGTAGCGATGGCAGGAGTCGAGCAGCGCGCGGATGTTCCACTTGCGGTTGATCGGCACCAGCACGTTGCGCAGTTCATCGTTGGCCGCGTGCAGCGAGATCGCCAGGCTGACGTCCATCTCGTCACCGAGCTGGTCCAGCTTGGGCACCACACCGGAGGTGGAGAGAGTGACGCGACGCTTGGACAGGCCATAGGCGTTGTCGTCCAGCATCAGCTTCATCGCCGGCACGACGTTGTCGTAGTTCATCAGCGGCTCGCCCATGCCCATCATCACCACGTTGGTGACCGGACGCTTGCGGGTGTCCTTGCGGTCTTCGGCGCCGCGGGTGGCGACCCACACCTGGCCGATGATCTCGGCGGCGGTCAGGTCACGCTCGAAGCCCTGCTTGCCGGTGGAGCAGAAGCTGCAGTCCAGCGAGCAACCGACCTGGGAAGACACGCACAGGGTGCGACGGTTGCCGTTCTCGGACGGGATCAGCACGGTCTCGACATAGCTGCCATCGCTGACTTCCAGCACCCACTTGCGGGTGCCGTCCTTGGACTCGCCTTCATAGACGATGCCCGGCGCACGGATCTCGGCGACCTGCTTGAGGCGTTCGCGCAGCGGCTTGGCGAGGTTGGTCATCTCGTCGAAGCTGTCGACGCCTTCCTGGTGAATCCATTTCATCACCTGGGTGGCGCGGAATTTCTTCTCGCCGATGCTTTCGAAGAAGGCTTCCATCGCCGGGCGCGGCAGGCCCAGCAGGTTGGTGAGCTTGACGGCGGCAGGGGCCGCGGCATCGGTGGCAGTTGCAGTGGTATCAGTCATGGTATGGGCCGGTCGTGTCAGGGATGGGCAGGCGTCACACAAAGGATAGACGTCTGCAGGGCGACGCTGTCAGCGGAGGTGGCGATGGTTCGCAGACCTCAAGAGGCTCTCATCATCAGCGCAGTGCGCGTGGGCGTCACATGGCGTGGGGAGAGGGCGCTGCAGCGGCTTTCAGAAAAGCGTATCGGACCTGCTCAAGCGTCGAATCTGCTTCAGGGGGTGCATGCTGTCGCGCGACGCTTCAGCACGTCCGATACCACGACGGCCCCGCCTCGCAGGCAGGGCCGTCGTGTCATGCACGGCTGGGAGACGCGTGCCCCGAAGGGCCGGGCTTCTCAGTCGTACAAGGCGAAATCAACCGCGCGGGCAGATTTCGTTGTCGCCGAAGAAGTAGGCGATTTCGCGAGCAGCAGATTCCGGCGCGTCAGAACCGTGAACGGCGTTGGCGTCGATGGAAGTGGCGAAGTCTGCACGGATGGTGCCGGCTTCTGCTTCCTTCGGGTTGGTAGCGCCCATCAGGTCGCGGTTCTTGGTGATGGCGTCTTCGCCTTCCAGCACCTGGATCATGACCGGGCCGGAAGTCATGAAGCCGACCAGCTCACCGAAGAAGCCACGTTCGCTGTGCTCAGCGTAGAAGCCTTCGGCCTGTTCCTTGGACAGGTGAACCATCTTGGAAGCGACGATCTGCAGACCGGCCTTCTCGAAGCGAGAGTAGATTTCGCCGATCACGTTCTTGGCAACGGCATCCGGCTTGATGATGGACAGAGTACGCTGAGTCATGGTGAATCTCCTGAGACAAGCTTTGAAGAGCCGCACGGCAGATGCCGAACGGCGGAAAACGGGCTCTGTCGGCATGCGCGCGACAAAAGTGGGCGGCATTATAGCGGCAAGTGCCACCGGCTGCATCCATCATGCCTGAGTCGCATGACGCACAGATGGCAAGCGCCTCGTCGGCATGGGCTGGCGAGGCGCTGAGGGTCGGCTCGGACGTTGAGTCTAGCCTGGACGCTGAAGCTCTATTTACAAGCTGAAGCCAGTCTCAGACGCTGAAGCCTGGTCTACACGCTGAAGCCTGGCCTAGACGCTGAAGCTCTCGCCACAACCACACTCGTCCTTGACGTTGGGGTTGTTGAAGCGGAAGTAGCGGTTCAGGCCGTCCTTGACGTAGTCCACCTCGGAGCCGTCGAGCACGGTGAGGGCTTCGGTGTCGACATAGACGGTAGCGCCGTGATCGACGAAGACGGCGTCTTCCTCGTTGACCTCGTCAGCGAAGTCGAGCACGTAGCTGTAGCCGGAGCAGCCGCTGGGCTTGACCGAGACACGCAGGCCAAGGCCGTGGCCGCGCTCGGCCAGCACGACGCGGATCTGGTCGGCGGCGGAGGAGGAAATCGACAGATGTGCCATGAGTAGTCTCCCGGGTCAGGCGCGCAGCGACGTCAGGGCATGCCTGAGTTCGCCGAGCGCGGATTCGATGTCGGCAGCGGTGGTGAAACGACCGAAGCTGAAGCGCAGTGATGCCAGCGCCAGCGGACGGGGCACCCCGATGCCGGTGAGGACGAACGACGGTTCGACACTGGCGGAATTGCAGGCCGAGCCGGTGGAAATCGCGATGCCGCGCAGCGCCATCAGCATCGCCTCGCCATCCACGCCCTCGAAGGCGAGATTGACGATGTTGGGCGCGCTGACCTCTATATCGGTATTGAAGTGCACGCCTTCAAGGCCGGCAAGCCCGGCGACGAACTGATCACGCAGCGCGACGAGGTGCTGGTGATCGGCGTCGAACTGCTCGGCGCTCAGGCGGTAGGCCTCGCCCATGCCGACGATCTGATGGGTCGGCAAGGTGCCGGAACGCATGCCGCGCTCATGACCACCGCCGTGGATCAGGGCATCGACCTTGATCTGCGGCTGGCGACGCACGTACAGCGCGCCGATGCCCTTGGGGCCGTAGGCCTTGTGGGCGGACAGCGACAGCAGGTCGATGGGCTGACGGCTGACATCGATCTGCACCTTACCGGGGGCCTGGGCGGCATCGACATGGAAGGCCGCGCCATGCGAGTGGGCGATGTCGCCCAGCGCATCCAGGTCATTCAGGCTGCCCAGCTCGTTGTTCACCGCCATCAGCGATACCAGGATGGTGTCGCTGCGCAGGGCGTCGCGCAGGCTGTCCGGGCTGATGCGGCCGTCAGGCTGCGGCGCGATGCGCGTGACCTCGAAGCCTTCCGCTTCCAGCGCACTGGCGGTATCCAGAATCGCCTTGTGCTCGATGGTCGAGGTGATCAGATGGCGGCCACGCGCGGCATTGGCGCGCATGTAGCCGGTCAGCGCCAGGTTGTCGGCTTCGGTGGCACCGCTGGTCCAGACGATCTCGCGCGGGTCGGCACCGATCAGCTCGGCGACCTGACGACGTGCGCCCTCGACGGCCTGCTCGGCCAGCCAGCCCGGCATGTGACTGCGCGAGGCCGGATTGGCGAAGGTGCCGTCCTGCGTCAGGTGACGCATCATCAGCTCGGCGACGCGTGGGTCGACGGGCGTGGTGGCGGCATAGTCAAGGTAGATCGGCTGGGACATGGTGACTTCCTGAAGACACGACAGACAGTGATGACGATGAACGTGATGAAGGCGATCTCGAGGGTGACGGGGCGCGGCGAGCATCGTGTCGTCTGGCCGTGCTCAGCCTGGCTGGCAAACGCCGCTCAGCTGCCTTGCATGACGGTGATCGGTATCGGCTCGCACGCCTTGCGCTGACGACTGGCGATCTGGCGAATCTCTTCGCGCGCGACCAGGTCGGCCAGGCTGATGCCGTCGAGAAAGCCGTGGATCTCGTCGGACAGATCACACCACAGATGGTGCGTCAGGCAGGTGTCACCGGCTTGACAGTCCGACATTCCCTGACAGCGTGTGGCATCGACTGACTCGTTGACGGCGTCGATGATGCACGCCACCGAGGTGGTCTCGAGTTCGGTATCCAGCAGGTAACCGCCACCGGGGCCACGCACGCTCTTGACCAGTCCTGCACGCCGCAGACGCGCAAACAGTTGCTCCAGATACGACAGCGAGATGCCCTGGCGTACGGAAATATCGGCCAGACAGGTCGGGCCGCAACTGGCATGCAGGGCCAGATCGAGCATCGCGGTGACGGCGTAGCGTCCCTTGGTGGTCAGGCGCATGACAGAGTCCGTGAGCAGATGGAGCCTGCGACGTTGAGGACGAGGCCGGGCGTAGTCGCCGCCTCTGGCGAGACGGCGTATCAATGCGCCCCATTATGGTGGGGTGGTCTGGCGGGGTCAATCCCGACTGAATTGGTCAACTTTAGCCATGCTGACGTTCAGCAGGCTCCTGCGTATCGCTTGCCTGCTCGGTCGGCGGCTGCTCAGCCGGGGCAGTGCCCTGCGATGCGCTGGACGCAGCGCCCCCGGCCTTGGGCGAGGTGCTGCCCTGGGCTGCGGCCACGTCAGCGACGGTGGTCTCGCCACCGCAGGGCCCCAGTTCATCGATCAGCTGGGCAAAGTCAGCGTCATCGAGCTCCGGCAGGCGCCCGGCGCGATAGCTGGCATCCAGCTTGCGCAGCGTGCCGCACATCTGTTCGATGCGCTTGTCCACGGCATGCATGTGATCGAGCATCGCGTGCATGGAGCGCGCGACCGGATCGGGCATGTCCTGGCCCATGCCGTAGGCATCGAAGCCGAACTTCTCCTTCATGGCCTCGCGGCTTTCCGGGTCGACTGACGGCTCCTCCGCCACATCCGGCTCGGCACGTTTGACGATCTTGCCGGGAATGCCGACGACGGTGGCGCCGGCAGGCACTTCACGCGTGACCACGGCATTGGAGCCGACCTTGGCGCCGGCACCGACGGTGAACGGGCCGAGAATCTTGGCGCCGGCACCGACGATGACACCATCGCCGAGGGTCGGGTGGCGCTTGCCGGCGTTCCAGGTGGTGCCGCCGAGAGTGACGCCGTGATAGAGGGTCACGTCATCGCCGATCAGGGCGGTCTCGCCGATCACGACGCCCATGCCGTGGTCGATGAAGAAGCGCCGACCGATGGTGGCACCCGGGTGGATCTCGATGCCGGTCAGCCAGCGCATCAGGGTCGAGCCGGTGCGCGCCAGCCATTTGGCGTTGTGGCGCCATAGCCAGTGATTGATGCGATGGGCCACCAGCGCATGCAGGCCCGGATAGTTGGTCAGGACTTCAAAGAAGTTGCGCGCCGCCGGGTCACGGGCAAACACGCTATCGATGTCTTCACGCAGTCGAGTGAACATGGCGTGTCCTCAGGAAGTGCGGTTGGCCGTGTCGGCTTGTGCCAGGCGAACCTGCTTGTCCACCGCGGAAAGAATGCCGCGCAGAATGTTGATTTCCATGCTGTCCGGACGCGCGCGCAGATAGAGGCGACGCAGGCGTGCCATCAGCTGGCGCGGCTGTTCCGGATCGAGGAAGTCGACGCTGATCAGTGTCTTCTCGAGATGCTCGAACAGGCGCTCGAGGTCGGCATGGCTGGCCAGCGGGCTGTCCCAGTCGATACCGAACGGCTGGTCATCCTCGGCACGCGGCGTCTCGCCGGCGGCTTCCTGGTCGGCCAGCCACGCCTGGCGGCACTCATAGGCCAGCACCTGCACCGCCGCGGCCAGATTCAGCGAGCTGAAATCCGGGTTGGTCGGGATGTGCACGTGACGGTGGCAGCGCTGCAGTTCTTCATTGGAGAGCCCGGAATCCTCACGGCCGAAGACGATGGCCACACGGGCATCCGGCAGGCGGGCTTCATCGGCCAGGGTGGCACCGAAGGCGCGCGGCGTGATCATCGGCCACGGCAGGTTGCGCGAGCGTGCGCTGCAGCCGACCACCAGACTGCAATCCGCCACGGCCTCTTCCAGCGTCTCGTGCACCGAGGCGCTGGCGACAAGTGCATCGGCACCCGAGGCGCGTGAGGCGGATTCCTGGCATTGCACCTGACATCGCGGCGCGACCAGTGCGAGATCGGCCAGGCCCATATTGAGCATGGCGCGGGCTGCACCACCAATGTTGCCGGGATGGCTAGTGCCAATCAGGACAATGCGCAGACGTTCAAGCATGAGGACTTCCAGGATAGCAATTGAAGGGCGGGTCGGCTGACGCGGCTGGCGCAGTGCGTGATCCGCATACGCAGACTCAGCGATAAATCGCGCGTCAGGACCCGATATCCTAGCATGAAGCCGCGTCAGGGAGCAGTTTCCCGCCGGTGTTGAGGGCAAGAGCGGCCCGAGGGAGGCGCGCGCGGGCAGGGCGCAAGGACGCGACGCGCAGGCAGAGGGTGGTCGCAGGCAATGGCAGCTCGAGCCGAGCTCTGATAGACTACGCCGTCCCGTCATGTCGCAACATGTGTTCGCCCTCGCTGGCGCCGCGTGCTGTGGCGGCTGGCAGCCTGCATACATTGCACTATGCAGCGCGCCCCGCGCCGTATCAGGATTCCTGTACGGGCTACATGACCGCCTGATCTGATTGCACCCAGTTTCGCTCGATCCGTGTTGCGCCGCGTTGATGTCTCACGCGCCGTGGCACCCGTTCTTTAACAGCTCCCGACTCGTCAAGGCCTTGATCATGCATCCGATGGTCCAATTTGCGCTGCGTGCTGCACGCGGTGCCGCAGAGCAGTTCGTCCGTGCTCGTGAACGTATCGAAGTCGCCCGTGGCGACAACGATCTCGACACCTTCATTGCAGACACTGCACGTCGCGCCGAAGCGCACATCGTGCGTCAGCTGGAGCGCGGTTATCCGCAACACGGTCTCTCCGGCCGTTATACCGACCATCGCGATGGTGAAGGTCAGGGCTCTGACTACCACTGGCGCATCGAGCCGGTGCACGGTTACTCCAACCTGGCATCCGCGGCCTCCGGCTTCGCGCTGTCCGTGGTCTGCCTGTTCAAGGGCCGTGCCGAGCACGCCGTGGTCATCGCGCCGTTCACTGACGAAGAGTACATCGTCAGCCGCGGTCGTGGCGCCCAGCACTCCGGTCACCGTATCCGCGTGACCAACGCCACCTCCATCGAAGGTGCGCGTCTGGCGATGGGCCTGCCGGAAAGCTGGCAGCGTCCGCGTCACCTGCCGACCTACCTCTCCATCGTTCAGCAGGTCGGCCCGCAGGTCGAGATGCTGCGCACCAGCGGCTGTGCGCTGCTGGACGTGCTCGAGCTGGCCTCCGGCCGCGTCGATGCCGTCTATGTGCTGGGTCTGGATGCCGGTGACAGCGAGATCGTCAGCCTGTTCCTGAAGGAATGTGGCGCGCTGGCAGGCAGTGCCGACGGCACGCCGGTCGTGGTTGCCGAAGGCACCCTGATGGCCGCTGGCGCGCGTCTGTACAAGGCGCTGGCGCAGACCATGCAGCCGCACCTGTAAGACCCTGCAAGATGACGTGACCTGACAGCCCTCGGGGCCGTCTGGAGAACGAAAAAAACCCCACCTCGCATGAGGTGGGGTTTTTTTGTGCCTGGCGATCCGTGCCGGGCTTAACGAGCGGAGGCGCTTACGGCGCGCCGTCCTCGAACTGCTCCTTGGGCGGGGGGATCAGATCCACACGCTTCAGGCCGACCACCAGCAACAGCGCCGCTGCCACGTAGATGGACGAGAAGGTCCCCGCGACCACGCCGATGATCAGTGCGATGGCGAAGTTGTGGATCATGTCACCGCCGAGGAAGTACAGCGCCAGCAACACCAGCAAGGTGGTGCCGGAGGTGGACAGCGTGCGTGACAGCGTCGCGTTGATGGCGTCATTGAAGATCGACGGCATGTCATCGGTACGCGATTTGCGGATGTTCTCGCGAATGCGGTCGTAGACGATGATGGTGTCGTTCAATGAGTAGCCGATCACGGCCAGCACCGCGGCCAGTACCGTCAGGTCGAAGTCGAGTCCGAACAGGGCGAAGATGCCCAGCAGGATGATGACGTCGTGACCCAGCGAGATGAGTGCGCCGAGGGCGAACTTGTACTGGAAGCGGAAGGCCACGTAGACCATCACCACGGCCAGGGCGAGCAGCATGCCGAGACCGGACTGGTCACGCAGCTGATCGCCGACCTGAGCACCGACGAACTCGGCGCGGATCAGGTTGACGCTGTCACCGGTGGCCTGCAGATGCGCCACGATGTCATTGCCGATGCCGGCTTCGAAGCTCTGCTGCAGACGCACCAGAATCTCGTTGCTGGCACCGAAGGTCTGGACCGAGACATCCTTGTACCCGGCGGCTTCGAGTGTCTGGCGCACGCTGTCCAGCGCCGGTGCCGCCTGGTATTTCATTTCCACCAGGGTGCCGCCGGTAAAGTCGAGGCCCAGGTTCAGGCCATGAATCACAAGGGCGCCAATGGCCACGATCGTCAGCACGATGGAGACGATGAAGGCCGCGCGCCGCTTGCTCATGAAGTCAAACTGTCGCATCACGATGGCCCCTCAGATCCAGAGTTTCTTGAGTGTCTTGCCGCCAATGGCAAGATTGATGATGCCGCGCGAGACCATGATCGCCGTGAACATCGACGTCAGGATGCCGATGGACAGCGTCACCGCGAAGCCCTTGACCGGGCCACTGCCGATGGAGAACAGGATCACCGCGACCAGCAGGGTGGTGATGTTGGCATCGACGATGGAGGTGAAGGCGCGCTCGAAGCCGGTATGCACGGCCTGGTGCAGCGGCATCTTGGAGCGCATTTCCTCGCGGATACGCTCGAAGATCAGCACGTTGGCATCCACCGCCATGCCCAGCGTCAGCACGATACCGGCGATACCCGGCAGGGTCAGGGTGGCGCCCAGCATCGACATCGCGGCAATCAGGATCGCCAGGTTGGCGGTCAGGGCCACGTTGGCGACGACACCGAAGGCCTTGTAGCGCGCCAGCATGAACAGCACGACCAGCAGCAGGCCCAGCTCGACGGACAGGATGCCGCGCGAGATGTTCTCGGCACCGAGGCTCGGGCCGATGGTGCGTTCCTGCACGAAGTAGATCGGCGCGGCCAGTGAGCCGGAACGCAGCAGCAGTGACAGCTCCTTGGCTTCCGTCGGCGAGTCGAGGCCAGTGATGCGGAAGCTGTTGCCCAGTGCACTCTGGATCGTCGCCAGGCTGATCAGCCCCTTCTCGGTGTATGGGATGCGCTTCTCGACCTTCTCGCCGTCTTCCATCACGGTGCGCGTGCGGGTCTTGTGCTCGATGAACAGCACCGCCATGTTGCGGCCGATCGCGGCACGCGTGACGCGGTTCATGATCGAGCCACCGGTTCCGTCCAGGTTGATGTTGACCTGCGGACGGCCGCTTTCATCGAAGCTGGTGCTGGCGCTGGAGACGCTGTCACCGCTGATGATCACGTCCTTCATGATGTTGGCGGTGCGGCTCGGCTGGTTGCGGAACGCGAAGCTCTCCATCTCGCTGGCCGGCGTGTCGCTGGCCGCTTCCAGACGGAATTCGAGGTTGGCGGTGGCACCCAGTACGCGCTTGGCGGCGGCCGTGTCCTGCACGCCCGGCAGCTCGACCACGATGCGGTTCGGGCCCTGGCGCTGAACCAGCGGCTCGGACACGCCCAGCTCGTTGACGCGATTGCGGATCGTGGTCAGGTTCTGATTGACCGCGTAATCCTGAATCTCCTTGACGGCGGCGGCGGTCAGGGTGAGGTCCAGTACGGCCCCACGCTCGACATCGCGCTCGTCGTATTCGAAGTTCTGGAAGTCGCGCGAGATCAGTGAGCGCGCCTTCGAACGGTCTTCCTCATCGGAGAACGTCAGGCTCAGGGTACCGTCGTCGACTTCGCTGCCGCGGTAGCGGATACGCTCCTCGCGCAGGGTTTCCTTGATGGCGCTGGCGTTGACTTCCAGGCGCTGCTTGACCGCGGCGTCCATGTCGACTTCCAGCTGGAAGTGGACACCGCCACGCAGGTCAAGGCCCAGCTTCATCGGTGAGGCACCGAGGCTGGCCAGCCACGACGGCGTGGCGTCGGCCAGGTTCAGCGCGACGATGGCGTCATCGCCGAGCGTCTCGCTGATCAGTTCCTTGGCGCGCAGCTGCTGGTCGTTGCTGGTAAGGCGAATCAGGCCGGTGGAACCGTTGAGTTCCCCGGATTTGGGCGTGATGCCGGCATTTTCGAGGGCACTGGTGGCGCGATCGAGGTCTTGCTGGTCGATGGCCTCGGCGCCGCTGGCGGCACTGATCTGCACAGCCGGGTCTTCGGGGTAGAGATTCGGCAATGCGTAGATCACGCCGACGGCAAGTACCAGGCAGATCACCAGGTACTTCCAAAGCGGATAGCGGTTGAGCATGGCAGCCCTGTCCTTGGTGGAGCGGGAGAGAAAAGCATGCTGCCGGCACAGGGGCCGGCAGCAGGAGGGATCAGATGGACTTGATGGTGCCCTTCGGCAGGACTGCAGCCACGGCAGACTTCTGCACGTTGACTTCGTTGCCCTCGTTCAGCTCCATGGTGATGAACTGCTCGCTGACCTTGGTGATGCGGCCAACCAGGCCACCACCGATGACGACTTCGTCACCCTTGGCCAGATTGCCGATCAGGTTCTTGTGTTCCTTGGCGCGCTTGGACTGCGGACGCCAGAGCAGGAAATAGAAAATGACCACGAAGCCGACCAGCATGACGATCTGGCCGATGGCGCCGCCGCCGGCGACAGCCGCTTCGGCTTCCGCGTGTGCGGCAGGAATCAGGAATTCCAGCATGTGTATCTCCAGAGGTTACGAGTGAACTGTTGTTATGCAATGAGCGTGATTCAGGCTCTTCTTCACGTCTGGCTCGAGTCGAATATCAAGACGACCGGAGGATTTGGCCCCCCGGTCGTCATTCGCCTCGATCAGTCGGCCAGCGGCGGCACCGGCAGGCCGCGCGCGGCATAGAACTGTTCCACGAAGTCCTGCAATGTACCCGCTTCAATTGCACCGCGCAAACCAGCCATCACGGTCTGGTAGTAGCGCAGATTGTGGATGGTGTTGAGCATCGAGCCGAGCATTTCCCCACAGCGATCAAGGTGATGCAGATAGCCGCGCGAGAAATTGGTGCAGGTGTAGCAATCGCAGTCTGGGTCCAGCGGTGAGGTGTCACGCTTGTGGACGGCGTTGCGGATCTTGACGGTGCCCGTCGGCGTGAACAGGTGGCCGTTGCGCGCGTTGCGGGTCGGCATCACGCAATCGAACATGTCGACGCCACGCCGCACGCCCTCGACCAGATCTTCCGGCTTGCCGACGCCCATCAGATAGCGCGGCTTGTCTTCCGGCATCCACTCGGGGAGGTAGTCGAGAACCTTGATCATCTCGTCCTTGGGCTCGCCCACGGACAGGCCGCCGATGGCGTAGCCGTCGAAATCTATCTTCTTGAGGCCCTCGAGGGACTTCTCGCGCAGGTCCGGATACATGCCGCCCTGGATGATGCCGAACAGCGCCGACGGCGAGTCGCCATGCGCATCGTAGGAGCGCTGCGCCCAGCGCAGGGACATCTCCATCGACTTGCGCGCTTCATCATGGGTGGCCGGGTACGGCGTGCACTCATCGAAGATCATCACGATGTCGGAGCCCAGCGAGCGCTGCACCGCCATCGATTCTTCCGGGCCCATGAAGACCTTGGAGCCATCGACCGGTGAGCGGAAGTGAACGCCCTGTTCGGTGATCTTGCGCGTCTTGCCCAGCGAGAAGACCTGGAAGCCGCCGGAATCGGTCAGGATCGGCTTGTCCCACTGTGCGAAGTCATGCAGATCGCCATGCGCTTCGATGACTTCCGTGCCCGGGCGCAGCCACAGGTGGAAGGTGTTGCCGAGGATGATCTCGGCGCCGATGTCCTTGATGGACTCCGGCGTCATGCCCTTGACGGTGCCGTAGGTGCCCACCGGCATGAAGGCCGGGGTTTCCACGGTGCCGCGGGGGAAGGTCATGCGGCCACGACGTGCACGGCCATCGGTCGCGAGCTTTTCAAAGCTCATGAAGCATTCTTTACGCATGGTGCTCTCTTTGCTTGGCGGCGAAACAGGCCGCAGCTGGTGTGTCGATGCCACTATGCCGCAGCATAGCGCGGGGCGCGTTAACTGCGCATGACACGGCCCTCGGCGAATGCCGGGGCTATGTCAGAAAAGGGGGTTCAGGCGCGTTCCAGCAGCATGGCATCGCCATAGCTGAAGAACTGGTAGCGCTCTTCCACCGCCGCCTGATAGGCCGCCATGGTGTGCTCGTAGCCGGCGAAGGCCGAGACCAGCATCAGCAGGGTCGATTCCGGCAGATGGAAGTTGGTGATCAACAGATCCACCACCTGCCATTCGTAGCCCGGGTAGATGAAGATGTCGGTGTCGCCGGAGTAGGGGGCCAGCTCACCAGCGTGGGCCTTGGCGGCGCTCTCGAGGCAGCGCACGCTGGTGGTGCCGACGGCGACCACGCGGCGACCGGCGGCGCGGGCACGGGCGATCTTGTCGCAGGCTTCCTGACCGACCTCGATCCACTCGCTGTGCATGTGGTGCTCGAGAATGCTGTCGACGCGCACCGGCTGGAAGGTGCCGGCGCCCACATGCAGGGTGACGAAGGCGGTCTCGATGCCTTTCTCGGCCATGGCGGCCATGATCGGTTCATCGAAGTGCAGGCCCGCCGTCGGGGCGGCCACGGCGCCATCGCGCTTGGCATAGACCGTCTGATAGCGCTCGCGATCCGACAGCTCGTCATCCCGAGTGATATAAGGCGGCAGCGGCATGTGGCCGTGCTGGTTGAGCAGCTCGATCATCGGCGTCTCGCCGTGGAAGCGCAGCTCGAACAGCGCCTCCTGGCGGCCTTCGACCACGGCCGTGATGCCGCCTTCGAAGATCAGCTCGGTGCCCGGCTTGGGCGACTTGCTGGAGCGGATGTGCGCCAGGCCACGATGGGCGTCCAGCGGACGCTCCAGCAGCATCTCGATCTTGCCGCCGGAGGCTTTCTGACCATGCAGGCGCGCGGGGATCACGCGAGTGTCGTTGAACACCACGACATCGCCGGGTTCCAGCTGCTCGAGCAGATCCGGGAAGCGGCGGTGCACGATCTCGCCGCTCTTGCCATCCAGATGCAGCAGACGGCAATCGCTGCGCTGCTCTGACGGGTAGCGGGCAATCAGCTCATCCGGCAGGCTGAAATCGTAATCGCTGCGCTGCATCGGGCGCGCGTCGGAAGGTGTGGCAACGCCCGAGGCATCACCGGAATCGATACGTGACATGGCCAACCTGACACTCTGATAGCACGAGGCGCGTGGTGCGCTCCGTGGCATGCGTACATGCACAATGGGGAGATGCCGCCCTGAGACACTGGCGCTCTCGTCGCGAGCGCATGACTCCCTTTCTGCGGGTGGGGCAGTCAGGTGCGACACTCTCGAGGCCTTGGCTGTCTGGGCAGACGAAAAAGGTCGCTCATGATACCCAATGCCATCGTCCACGCGAAGACCCGTTTGCGGGCGACACGCCTCAGCCCACTGCGGCGTGGGGTGTGAGGAAGCGCTCCATGTGTCTGATCTGACGCCAAAACTCGTTGACCTTGGCGCAATGTCCCGTATAATTTCGCTCCGTTGCCGGTGTGGCGGAATTGGTAGACGCAGCGGATTCAAAATCCGCCGCTTAATAGGCGTGTCGGTTCGAGTCCGACCACCGGCACCATTCCAATCAAGTACTTAGCTCTCCCTTCTTGTAGCACCTCGTTGCATCAACTAGCATCCAATGACACCTCCATATTGGGACGGGTATTGGGACTAGATCATGCCGAGAAAAGCTCCTGAGCTCTCAGCTCTTCAAGTCAGACGCCTTATTTCTCCTGGTCGCCACGCGGTGGGCGGGGTCGATGGTCTGTTTCTGCGTGTTACTGATAATGGCGGTCGTTCTTGGATATTGCGCTTCCCCACTGGGGAGAGGCGGGTTTCTGCTGCCGGAAATTCCTTCGCGGTCTATCGTGATGTTGGCTTGGGCTCTTTTCCCAGCACTACCCTGGCTGCAGCCCGCGAGAAAGCTCGGTCCATTCGCGACAAGCTGGCCGAGGGTATAGATCCAATAACTGAACGCAAGGCGGCCAAGCAAGCCCGTCAGGCAGAAGAGAGGCGTCGCCTTACCTTCGCCCGCGCTGCCAAGGCGGTGATTCAGATCAAGCAGGCGGAGGCCAGTAACATCAAGCACGCCCGTCAGTGGGAATCTTCGCTTGAGAGTTATGTTATCCCTTCACTTGGCACGATGTCCGTAGCAGATATCGAGCTGGCACACGTCGTCCAATGTCTTGAGCCGATATGGCAAGCCAAGCCCACTACCGCCGCCAGGGTGCGTCAGCGCATAGAGTCTGTTCTTTCTTGGGCAACGGCTCATGGTCATCGTACTGGGCCCAACCCTGCTGCCTGGAAAGGCAATCTCGATGCTGTGTTACCAGCGCCGGCCAAGATAAAGAAGGTGGAGCATCTCCCAGCGTTGCCGATCGATACGGCGCCTGTATTTTGGCAGAGCCTGACTCAGCGAGAAGACGTAACTGCCAAGGCACTGACCTTGCTGATTCTTACCGGGAGTCGTTCAGGTGACGTGCTGGGGGCTAGATGGGAAGAGATAGATCTGGCTGAGGCCCTCTGGGTCATACCGGCGGGCAGAATGAAGCGGCGTAGAGAGCATCGTATACCGCTTTCTACTGCAGCTGTGGCAGTGCTCAAGACACTCAGCCCGGCACAGGAGGGATTGGTCTTCATACGTGGCAATGGCAAGGCGTTGGCTGCCAGATCAATGGGCGATCTCATCAAGCGGATGCACGAAACAAGTCTGAAGGAGGGCGGCCAGGGCTTCGTGGACCCCACTGACGGGCGGGTAGTGGTACCGCACGGCTTCCGATCCACACTGCGCGACTGGATGTCGGAGAGGACAGCCACAGCACACGATGTCGCTGAATCCGTGTTAGCCCACGCTATCGGAAACCAGACAGAAGCTGCCTACCGACGCGGTGATTTATTGACTAAACGCGCTGGGGTCATGAAGCAGTGGGCAGATTTTTTGGTGCGTAATTGAGCAGTTATGTTTTTGATAAAGCGCTAGCGAAAGCTTAGTAAAATATTTATGGCTTCGTTGGTTGTGGGGTTGTCGATTTGTGAGTGATTAGGGGAGAAGGTGCCAAGGAGGGCATAATGGCAGGGTATGATCCTTATAGCTGTAATAGTCTTCAAAAGCCATATTATCGTCTCATCGAAATAGCGATAAGGTGGTGTGGTTTGGTTGCCCATGAAGTGGAGATATTAGAAGCGGTAGGCGGTGAAGCTATACCTGATGTTAAATTATTCCCTCAATGGCCTTGCTTGCGAGTGAATTGCTTGGCAATCGAAGATGCCATCAATAACGATGATCTCGCTTATGGGCGTGATGGGAAAGCTGTCACTAGTGGTGAGCACGTGGCCCCCTATCGTAGAACGGTGCGTCATCACGACTTAAAAGAGTGGATGCTGAAATACTATCCTGGGCAAAAGCCAGAATTCTTATTCGATGAGATTGAGCGAGGAGTCCATCATTCGATTAACATTGATGACTATCTGGCCTTACAGTCGAAAATTGAGGCTACTGAAGCTAGAGTTGAGAAGGCTAAAGAAGCGTGGCTTGCTCAAAAAGAAGAAATAAATAAATTGAAAGAAGAGAATAAAAAGCTTTCCTCTCTTCCTACTAAAGAGAATGTGCATCCTAGAAGTCGAAGATCATATCTGACCGTCATTGAAGCACTCGCGCAGGAATCTTTGAAAGGTGACATCCCGCGGGAGCCTTATTCTGCAGCTAATGACTTGCTACTCATTATGAACAAGCATGGTCTTAATCTAAAGAATGAAACAGTGGCGAATATAATTTCAGACATCAATTCGATTCGTGAAGACAGAGAAACGGAGAAAGCTTGAGTTCAGTCGCCTAGCTCATACCCCAAATGGTACTCAAGTCATCCCATTTGGAACTAGTGGACTCACTGCCACGTCATGCTGCCTGTGAATCCACAACGCAAGGCAATACGACATGACGATGTACTCTCATAATCGCTCTATGCAGGCCAGCCAGGTAGGTGTTCAGCAAGTATCCACCTGGTTGTCCGTCAAGCAGCTTGCCAACCGCTATGACGTTCACCCTGCCACCATCTGGCGATGGGCGCGTGTGCCTGGAGACTTTCCGAAGCCTACGCGGTTCGGCTTTGGCTGCACTCGCTGGAAGTTTTCCGATATTCAGCAATGGGAAGCTCAGCAGGAGGTGGCGCAATGAGTGGGTCGTCTCGTGATATCTATCCGCACAGCCAGGCTGGCAAAGTATTATCGTCACTACGTCGGCGGCCTATGAGCAATATCGAGTTGGTTAGTGAGCTTAACATTGCACATCCACCAGCATCAGTCAGGGATCTGCGGCGTTCAGGGATAGATATTCAGACAAGAGAGCATCCCCATCCTTCCAAGCCAGGTGAAAAGATCAAGCGCTATCACCTGATGAGCGAGCGGTAATGCGATGGCCAGGAGGAAGCACAAGGCCATCTCCAGCTGGCCGGGTGGTTACCTGGCTTTGCCAAAAGTGGTCATGGAGCATGAAGATTTTCGCTTGCTTACTTCGTCCGGGCACAAAGTTCTCATCGCTTTGGCGGCTCAGTATAACGGGAGGAACAATGGCGACCTTTCCGCTACGCATACGACGATGAAGGCGTGGGGAGGTATGGCTCACGGGACACTTTGCAAGGCACTCCGGGAGCTGCAGGAGCGTAACCTGGTGCTGAAGTCTCGAGAGGCATTCAAGGGACGTGAAGCATCTCGTTGTGCCCTGTATGCCATCACTTGGCAGCCGATAGACCCTTGTGATGGCAAGCTTGATGTAGCGGATACCACCACACCGCCGAGGAAGTGGAAGGCATGATTTCGAGCATTACCGCCTTCAGTTTTTGGAGTCGATAGCGTCAAAAATTGAAGTGGTGGTCCGGAACTGTGTGGTTTCGCCTTGGATAAGGCTCCAAAAAATGAAGTGGTCAGGGCATTTTTCAGAGATGTTGGACTTCAAAAAATGGAGACCTTACTAAGTTACCAGCCGGTAGCAGGTTCTGTGGCCATTCAAGATGGTTGATGAGTGCTTGATGGCCACCCGAACAGATAGACCCGCGCCTTGCCGTGAGGCCTATATCCCTTCCACCTCGATGCCATGCCGGGCGAGCCAGCTCTTGCGCTGTTCATAGTCCGGCATGGCTCTTTCCAGGCGGCGCCAGAAGGCAGGCGTGTGATGTGGTTCGTACAGATGAACTAGCTCGTGCACGACCACATACTCTGCGATATGGCGTGGCAGCAGTATGGTCTTCCAATGGAAGTACACACGGTTGCCCTTACCGCAGGACCCCCAGCGATAACCGAGATCCTGAACCTTCACACCTGCGGGCGATACCCCCATTCGTTGTGCGTGCTCCTCCACCTTCCTGGTCAGCCAGTCCTGTGCTCGGCTGGTGTACCAGTGGATGAAGTGCTCACGTGCATCAGGTAGCGCGTCTTCACGAAGCAGGAAGCGTCCGGCGGCCAGTTTCAGAGGCGCGCTTGAGGCGGCCGGCGGCACCCGCTTAAGACGGTAGCTACGTCCCAGGTAAAGAAAACCTTCCCCGTTGACGTATTCCTTCTGGGGCAGGCAGCGACGCTTCTCTGCTTTCTGTGACAGTTTCTGGTAGATCCAGAGACGCTTCTCTCCCACAAACTCACGCACCAATTCCGTATCAGTGCCGGTAGGGGCTGCGATGACGAGCTCGCCATCGCGTTCCACCGTGATAGCCAGCGTCTTCCGGCGAGAGCTTTCGCGCACCTCAAAAGAAAGGTCTTCTATGGTCAAGCGTGTCATGCGTTTACCAGCTTGTGATGGTTGCTGCGTGCCAAGTCAAAGAGACGCTCAGCGGTAGCCTCCGCTTGATCGGTCGGCACCAAACTGCCCATTATCAGCAAACTGAACAGACCTTGCTTCAGGCGTTCCTGGTCCGGGATATGCGATGGCTTCCAGAAATCAGGAATAGCAATCTCGGGCTGAATGATGGCCACGACTTCTTCCGTAGTCTCGAGCAGCCTCTGTGCCGTGGTGGAGTTCAGGCTTGTCGGGTCCAGGTCGCAGGTGGCTACCAGTTCTCGCCAGAAGGGCTCGGCGTGGTCCGGCATATCGGGGATGGCCTCACCATCAAGGTTGGCGCCGTTTCGCAGTTGCTGGATCAGACTCTTGAAGGCTTCCACCTGGTCTGCCCACTGTCCATCAAGCTGACCGAGCAGCTCTTCAAGGCGTTCACTGAGGCGACCGTATTTTACAGGATCTTCCTCGAGGTGTTTGCTGACGTGGGAGCGCACCGCGTGCTCCATCTCTGACGCCTTGGCTCGGTCACTCGCCTGGTGATCGATATGATCATCGAAGCTCGCGTCAGTCAGCTGTACAGGAGGGATACGCGGGTCGATGCCCAGAGATATCACGTAGTCATCGATCAACTTGCGTACCTTGTTGCCGATATCCTTCCCGAGCTCAGGAGTATCCTTGTAGCGGTTGCGGGCGATGGCATGAATATAGGCGAGACGCTTGGCATCATTGACGAATTCCAGGCCTTCAGGGCGGGGTAGTACGTCATCCAGGCCGCGATTGAACTCCTTGAGCTTCACCATGAACTCAGCGCGAACGCGCTCATCCCCCAGTACCTGCACAGCTTCCTCGGTGTCATCCAGATCATCCACCCCTTGTGCACGCAGCACGTCAACAACACGCAGGTGGCGATCACGCAGCAACGGGATTTCATCCTTGAGGCTTTGCAAAGCGCCCTCGATATCTTCCTCGCTATAAGCAGCCAAGGCTTCCTTGAGGTGATTGGCAACGCCAAAATAGTCCACCACGATGCCGTGTGACTTGCCATGACCAGTACGATTGACGCGTGCGATGGCTTGCAGCAGTTCGGCCTCACGTAGAGAGCGATCCAGGTACATCACCCCTTCGATGGGGGCGTCAAATCCAGTCAGCAGCATACTTTTGACGATCAGGAAGGCCAGTGGATCGTGCTTGGTAGGGTCGGCAGGCGTGGCATCATTTGGCGGCAGAGGCTTCTTGAACCGTTTGATGTGGCTCTCCACAGCAGCCCGGTCACTCCACTTGGCCCAAGCAGCGTCATCATTGTTTCCGCTGCTGAAGACCACGGCGAACTCCAGTTCTTCCAGCACCTTGCGATAGCGCCACGCCTGTATCGCGGCCTTGACCTTGGGCGGCCGGGTGAGAAGCTGGGTGTCGTCGAGCTGCTTGTCTTCCGATGACAGTGCCATAGCCTCTTTCAGGAGGTCCTGCTTGGCCTGTTCAAGAGCATCGAAGTAGCGCAAGGCGGCCCGGCGGCTATAAGACACCAACTGAGCCTTGTATCCATTGGGCAGGATGTTCGTGACGTAATGGCGAAGGATGTCCTGCGCCTTTTCCTGCACTAATTGAGGTGCTTCAAAAATCTGGCCCTTGGTGGCGTACTTCTTCTTGATAGCCTCAAGTTCTTCCTTGGTGTGATCGCGGAAGAGGTCCTCGAACAGGCCGTCCAGGCTTGCCCCTTCCTTGATGGCACCCTTGGCAGTGCGTCCCTCGTAGAGTATCGGGACCGTCGCGCCATCCTCTTCTGCTTCCTTGATGGTGTAGCGGTCTATGTACTCACCGAAAATGTCATGGGTGCGTTTCTTGTCACCCATGATGATCGGTGTGCCAGTGAAGCCGATACGAGCCGCATTGGGCAGGGCGCGCATCATGTTGGCGTGAAGATCCCCCGCCTGGGTGCGGTGGGCTTCATCCACCATGATCAGGATGTCTTCACTGGTATTGAGTAACTCGAAGGGCGCACTGAGGGTTGGCTTGCGCGGACTGCCGACACTGCTAACAACTGCTGGTTCGGCAACCAGACGTTGGTCATCAGGCTGATCTTGCGCGACTTGGGCGTAGGCGCCTTGCGTAGGTTCATCATCGCTATCGGGGTCCCGGTATTTCTGTATGGTGCCGAAGACCAGGCCAGGGCCTTCGCGTGCCAATAGCTTCTTGAGTTGTGATGTCTTGCTTGCCTTGGTGACCGTCTCCCCAGTGAGCTCTGCCGTTGCCGACAGCTGCTCTTGCAGGTCCTTGCGATCGGTAATGACTACCACCTTGAAGCGACGCAGGGCAGGGTCGGTGCGAATCTTGCGCATCAAGAACACCATCGAGAGGCTCTTGCCGCTGCCCTGGGTGTGCCAGACGATACCACCACGGCGGTCAGACTCCCCGTCTTCACGGCGTGTCTTGCCATACTTGAGCCGCTCGAACGCGCGCGTCATGCCACGGTACTGCTGGTAGCGACACACCAGCTTTATCTCTTGCCCGCCAGCATTCATGAATAGCGTGTAGTGACGCACGATATCCAACAAATTGGCCGGAGTGAGCATCCCGGCGATCAGACGCTGCTGGGCCGATAGGTGCGTCACCCCAAGGTCAGTGACAACATCTGCCTCACGCAGCGGGGCGACAGTCTTCCAGCTCAGGTAATGAGAGAAGCGAGCGCCGATGGAGCCGACTCGTGCATCATCGAAGTTGCTGGCCACCAGGAACTGATTGGTCGCGAACAGGGCTGGGGCACCTTCGTGTTCTTCGGTGTCGTTATCCAGAATGCGTTGGTCATGATAGCGCCGCAGCTGGTCCACTGCGTGGCTTATGCCTTCGGGCACTGTGCGACTCTTGCACTCCACTACCACCAGCGGGATGCCATTAACGAACAGCACAAGGTCAGGGATCACGTGACCTTTACCCGAGTCATGGCCGGGAGGGCTCTTCACCTTGAACTGATTGACCACCGTGAAGGTGTTGTTGGCAGGTTCATCCCAGTCGATGAAGCGAATAACCTGACCCCGACCGCCATCCCAGCCTTCCACCCCCTCAACCGTCAGGCCTTCGAGCAATAGCTGGGTAGCCTGTTTGTTGGCTTCCAGCAGCTTGCTGGAGGGGATTCGGGTGATGGCAGAGACTGCCTGGTTCAGGCGTGTCTCATCCAGCCAACGCTTGCCATCATGCAGGTTGATCTTGCCGAGTTGAACCTTCAGCAACGGCTCCATCACTACCTGGGAAAAGTTGTCGCGGCTCGTCACGGCAGGGTCGCTGACTGAGCCCTCCAGATATTCCCAGCCTTGGCCTACCAGTTGATCAATGAAGGGCTTTTCTACGTCTGTGTACTCAGGGCCTGCCATTCCTTGGCTCCAGAATCAGGTGGGTGGTGAGAAAATGTTCGTAGCGGAGCAGCTTGGGTGCAGATTATCGCGAGAAGGCGTAAAATGACTCGTAACTCAATGGAGGGTTCACATGACGACTTCTACAGTACTCAAGAAACGCCGTAGAGTGAGCAGTAGCGCATTGCTGAAGGCCGTTTCCACATCTACAGCCGTAGAAACAGGCAAGCCTAGTCAAGCTATCGAGATGAAGTTGCGTTCTGGCAAGTCCCGTTTCAAGTCTCTACCGCTTGCCTGACTCGCTCAACCATTGGTTCATAGTCACAATCGACACCGGCATGGATGGCCTGGATATAGGCCTCCTTGTTCTGATTCCAGTCATCGTAATTCAACAGTCCCAGCCCCGCTTGATAGGCCATGGCATCTGACAATAATCGAGCGATACGGCCATTCCCCTCTCTGAATGGATGTATCAAGATCAGCTCGACATGAATTTGAGCGATGGCGTGTATCGCTTCCTCTCGATTCATTTCGTTGCAGGGTGTCAGTTTACTCAGCCATTCCCGATCCAGCTTACTCAATAGCTTGGGCAGCTGTCCTGCTGCGGCGAAGGGAAAGCCGTTTTTTTCCAGATTGACCTGACGCTCTTCGCCCGCCCAGTCATAGATATTCCCAAGCCAGCGATGATGCCAGTGTTTTAGTAGCGCAGTGTTGAGTGGCTGGTTCTCTGACAAAGACGCGAACACTACTTCGTATAGTTTCAGTAGCTGTTCAGTCTCGGCTTCATCAAGACTCTCTTGATCGGTGAGATCGAGCTTATTACGCATGACCTTGCCACCTGAACCGGGCTCGGCACTGCCTTGTGATCCAGTAGCACGATACTTGCTCATATAAGTTCCTCCCCCAGGTCCAGCCTTCTGTGTCTGTCTCCAACCTGAGGCCGACAGAGCTCAGTAAAGGCTTCCTGACCCTTCCAGCCTTTCCAGGTGTGGCCTGTCATGACTCCGCGCCCAAGACGATGTGGAGCCTTGGGCCTGATATCAGCCTCTCCAGCGTCACGGCGATCAGGCGGTCCGAGAACAGGTTCATCTTGCGCTGCCCGGCCAAATCATGGGACCAGTGCCTGAACCCTTCCTTGATAGCTTCTACACTGGGTGTGACGGCTTCCTTCGTGATCAACCAATCAAGTGCTACCAGCATACGTGCTAACACACCTACTGGTGCTACTGAGACCTCTCGCTTTGTTCGCTTGTCGATCAGCCCCTTTTGTGGATTCAGGCTACGCGAGAGGTCAATGGCCATGATTCAGTCGTCACCTCCCTCGTCGCTACCTTCATCACTGCCCGCCAGCGCTTTCTTGCCCATTGCCTTCTCGATGATCTCGAGCAGGTTCTGCTTGCGCTGTTGGTAGAAGGCGCCAAAGTCATCCGCGCGTAAAGCTTGTGTCGGGATACGGTGGCCTTCAAGGATGGCATCCATCGCTTCATCACCGAGCTGGACCTGCTTGTGGTCCTGCAGGCGGGCCAGATACTCCGACGGGGCTCTGCCGCCGATCATACGGTTGGTATGGGCGGAGATAGGCGTCTTGTTGATGATGGCATCGTAGACCTTGGCGGGGATGCCCTGTGTCTCACACCAGGCGCGCGGGAAGATGTGGTGGATATCCAGCGCCACATCTTGTTCATCCAGTTGTTGGATATCACTCTTCCAGAAGAAGTCCCTGGCACCGGCACGCAGCACCAGCACATTGATGCCCTTGTAGGCAGCACTGAGTCTGCTACGAAGGGTCTTAAGGCGTGAGGGGTCAAAGGAGGCATCGACCACGGTACGCGGAATGGCGTCGTCGTTGTCGAACCATTCCATCAGTTCTTCCAGATCCAGGGCGATACGGGTCTCGACGGCGCCGCCATAGAGCTCGCCCAGCACACCGCTCCAGAACCAGCGTGAGAGCTTGTTTTTTATCCGAGGCTCGTGCCAGCGATCCCCCAGCAGCGTCATGACGGCCGCCAGCGGTACCAGTTGGGTAGCATAGGGCAGTTCTCGGCGCCGGTAGAAGCACTCCCCTTTGAGGAAGTAGGAAGCCCTGACAAACCCTTGCTCTACGCCATCTGCCCATTGCTGGTAGGCCTCAAGGGGTAGGTCCAGCACAGAGGTGCGCTTTGCACTGACCGGGCGCACCTGCTTGCCCGTCTTGCCGGCAGCGATATCCTCCCGCTTGCGAGCGAGTGTGTGTAGCAGCGTGATGGCAAGCAGGAGGTCGGTGCTCTCCACGCCCGCCAGCAACTCGTGCTCCTTGAAGCGAGCCTTGCGTGAAGGCACCTTACGGATGTCGGAGCCATACCAATCATCGCGCAGGTTGTAGCCCTCGGCGGCATAGCTGGCGGTGATCAATTCGAATACCGAGAGCTGCACGCCGCCTGTGTTGACCTTCTCGAATACAAGGCAGACCGCCTCCTTGGAGGTCTCTTTCTTCAGTTCGATGACAGGTAACTGATAGGCAGAGAACGCGCCGAGTATTTTCTTCTGAAACTCCAGGAATTCGCCCATTGCTTGCTGGTTGTAGCGGAAGAGATCTTGCAACCAATCAGATGGGTCGAGAATCTTGTCGCAAGGGAAGTAGAGCTGCTCACACTCAAGCTGGCGAGTAGAAAGGTCCAGCTTTACGTCACGACCGAAGTTCTTGGTGGTCTGGCGGTTCTCATCTACTGCCTCAATGGCATCTTCCAGACGCTCATCGCCTTCCAGTGCCTTGCAGATATTGAAGTAATAGTGGCGGCGAATCTTCTTGCCCTGGGCGGTGCGGGTATCGACCGGGGCATCCAGGCCCACCGCCTGAGTCAGGCTGGTGAGGCGCTGCTGGCCGTCGAGAATCAGGTGGTCCGGGTCCTTGGTCACGGTGTTCGGGTCGATGCCCTCCACCGGGCGGGTCTGGAAGCGCACCTCGCCTCCTGTCTCCATCAGCATCACCGCGCCGACCGGGAAGGATCGGGCGATACTTACCAGCAGGCTTTTGACGTGATCATCGTCCCATACCCAGCCACGTTGGAAGTCAGGCAGCTGGATCTTGCCGGTGGTGATGTACTTTAAAAAATCGGGTAGTGAAGTGCTATCGCTGCGAAATGTGGTCATGACCTTTCCCTGTCGTGGTGTTGTTTAGGAGCCCTCGTTCTATGCCGAGGTGACCTCTTTAAAATGTTCGAGCATCGAGGTGGTACGGACATGGCCAGTAAGGAGGTCGTCCATTAGGCCTGCCTTCAGCCTTTTAAGAGAGGTCAAATCATCATTTAGAGTATTAGTGTTATTTTGAGATGATTTTATTTTGTCAACTATTAACTGTTGCTCCCTTGGGCTCGGTACTGGCACTTCGAGTCTCGACAAACTCCTCCAGTAAATAGCTGCAACAGAGGTTGTTCCTGTGGCAAGGCGACCAATACGGCCTCTTCCAATATCTCCGCTCATATATGATGCGACAAAATGACCATTCAGGCCTTTGGAAAAGCGAATCCTCAATATATTGTTGTCGAAGGTAAAGGAACTTCCATCACCTTTCCATGAGCACGTTTTTCCAACGAGCTCAGGAGTGTTTCTTGTGTTAAAGAGCAGGTCCGCATCATTGAGAAAAAGATTTTCATGGACTTTTCTGTCGGATATGTTCTCGACATCAGTAAGCGATAGGGTGTTTCCCCAGTTAAGATTTCCCATCTTGATGAGCTTAGTTTTTGCCGATGACTCAGCCCCCCGACTTGCCGTGCCAAGAGTGGTAGATCTGGCTATCTCACCAATTGAAACGCACGCCCACTCCCTCGGAATCAACCCCAGCGGCGACTCCTTATATAGCTCCGGTGCCTGCTGAGGGCTAGGGCGAAGCTGACCATTTTCGTCGATACCGCGAGTCAGCAGGTCGTGAAGCAGGCCTTCCTTGACCTTCTCCAGCTTGGCGATCAGCGCCTCGGTCTTCTCGATCTGGGTGTCGAGAGTGTCGAGGATGCGCGCGATGAGACGTTGTTCATTCACTGGAGGGATTTCAAGGCGAAGTTGGACCAGATCCCTGACTGATAAGTGCTTGACCGTCGTTTGGGGAGTTTTCTGGTGAATATCCTGCAGCTTAGGCTCGAGGAGCCAGAAGAGGTACCCATTATCCAATTCGGCGGCGGACGTAAAAACCTTGCACACCCTCTGATTAAGGAGTGCCTTCCCCTTAGTCCATCGAACGATGTTGAAATCGCCATCCATCCCGATAAGGATATTACCATCGTCAATGACAAAGTTATCGGGATAAGGTCCGATAAAGTAAGTTTCAAGCTCGCTGGCAAGGAGGTCCCTGATCCTGATGAGGGGCACGCCTTCTTCTTGTGAAAACCCTTCTGATGGGAAGGGGAAGCCAGAAAGGACGTTGGCGTAATCGCCAAGCTGGATTGATTTCCTATCAGACATATCCCAGCCCCTTCAGATACTGCTTAAGCTCTTTAGCGGCGGCATCCCGCTCAGCCTCGATATCGGCTAGTGTCACCCTGTACTTGTCCCACCAAGTCTCGAAGACGGCGATCACCTGCTGGCGCTGCTGGCGGATATAGCGTTCGAGAATGCCTTTCAAGTCGTTGTGCAGGATGGTGCCGACCAGTCCGGCAGCGGCGGGTTCGTCCAGAGCATCCACGGCCTGATTCAGGCGTGTCTCGAAACCTGCCACCTTGGCTTTGTGCTGTTTGCGTACCTGGGTGCGTTCGCTCTTCCAAGCCTTGAGCTCGGACGGGGTAGGGGCATCGTCGCCTTCGCCGCTATCGGCTTCCGCCTCATCGCCCTCGTCACCATCCGGCTTGGCCTCAGCGGCCTTGATGCGCGCATCTAACTCCGCAGCGTTGGCGGCGAGTTCTTCCAGTTCGCTCACATAGTCCGCCAGCAGGAAGTGCACCAGGCGGTGATCCAGTGGGTTGGTCTTGCTCTGGTCGTCTTCCAGCAAGCTCACGATGCTGGTACGCCAGGCATCCACTACGCCGAGGCAGCCACGGGCTTGCAGGGTGCGGAACTCGTTCTTGTTGTCGAACCAGAAGCCGGCAATGATGCCGCGTACCGCAAAGCGGTCGAGCATCGCCGTGGGCTCGAGGGCGGCCGAGAAGCTGCCCAGCAGCTCATCACGCAGCTGAGTCAAGCGCCCGCCGTCGGCGGATAGCCCTGTGACGCTGGTGCAGTGCTCGGCCCACCAGCCTTCGAAGGCTGCCATGACACTGGCCTGCTTGGCATTTAGACCTTCATTCTGCTCGATGGCAGGTTTGATATCGCGTTTCTCGGCTAGCAACTCGGCAAAATCCACGTAATCAGTATCGCTCTCGCGGACTTGGAAGAGTGCCATCGGGTCCAGGCCCTGAGCATCGCACAAGGCACGCTTGGCCTCGATTTCCTTTACTGGCACGCCACCCTTGAGATGAGCACGCACATCCTGGGGTTCCGGCGGCGGGGTGTTGTCGGCGTAGCGGCGAATATTGAGGTTGTAGTCGTTCTCGCGCAGCTCCGTAAGCGGCACGGCACGGGCGAAGCCGGGCACCTCCGAGAAGGACTCGAAGGTGCTGGCGATCTTCTCGATATGTTCCGGCAGCAGGTGGTTCTGTGCACGGCCTTCGTGGAGTTCACGGTCGGCATTGATGAACAGCACCTTGCCCTTGCGTTCCTCAGGCTTGGCGCCCTTGGCACGCAGAATCAGGATGCTGGCGGGAATACCGGTGCCGTAGAACAAATTGGGCGCGAGACCGATGACAGCCTCGACGAGATCATCTTCCAGCATCCCGGCGCGAATCCGCTTTTCATCGCCGCCACGGAACAGCACGCCGTGGGGCATGACGGTGGCCAGCATACCGTCGGATTTGAGGCAGGCGACCATATGCTGCAGGAACATCAGGTCAGCCTTCTTGGCACCTTCCGGCACGCTGCCGTAGTGGAAGCGCTCGGGGAAGTGCTGAGTCGGGGTATAGCCGATGGAGAAGGGCGGGTTGGTCAGGATGCGGTCGAAGCGCACCAGCTCACCGCCTTCGATATGCTGCGGATCGGTCAGGGTGTCATCGTTGCGCAGGTCCGCACTGCTGACGCCGTGCAGCAGCATATTCATCTTGGCGATGGCCCATACCGAGCCGGATGCCTCCTGACCGAACAGGTTGAGTCGGCGCGGGTCACCGCCCTGTTCTTCCAGGTACTCCTTGGAGTGGATCAACATACCGCCGGAGCCCATACAGGGATCGTAGACGCTGTGACCTTCCTGAGGATTCATCAGGCGCACCATCATCCGTACCACGGTACGCGGGGTGTAGAACTCGCCACCTTTCTTGCCGGCGGAATCGGCGAAGTCGCGGATCAGGTACTCATAGGCCGCGCCGAGTAGATCGGGGAACTCGAAGTCCTCGTTACGCAGGCGGTATTCGCTGAAGTGGGTGATCAGCTGGCGCAACTTTTTATCTGGCAGAGTGGTAGAGCCCACCTTGCGTGTAAAGTCGATATGCTCGAGTACCCCGGCGAGGCTTGGATTCTTTTCTTCCAGGCCTGCCAGCGCCTTGTTCAGTGCATTGCCGACGCCCTGGTGGGCTTCCTTGAGCAGGTAGGCCCAGCGTGCCTGTTCGGGGACGTAGAAGGTCGCCTTGTACCAGCTTTCCATATCGATGAGGTGAGCGATGTCGATCTCGCTCTTGCCGGCTTGCTTGAGCTGCTGACGGACTTCCTCCTGACGTTGCTCGAAGACATCCGAGCAACGCTTCAAGAACAGCATCCCGAAGATGTATTCCTTGAATTCCGAGGCATCCATTTTGCCACGCAGGATATCGGCCGCCTTGAACAGGTGCCGTTCCAGTTGGTTTAGGGTGAGTATCATCTACCGCGCTTCCCTGTCTGATGAGACGGCGGTATTGCACCGCCGTTTTCGGTTGGGGCTATCTCACCAAATTTGCGCCGGGAAAGCCATGAGAGGGCGGCCAACCTGCTGAAAAGCTGTCAGTTGAGAAGCCGGGTGCGTCGCATTGAAGACGCGTAGGCTAGGCTTGAGATGCAAGAGGCTCGATGATTCAAGAAGCGCAAAGGAAACACAGGAAACGCTTGTTGCAACATCGTTTCGTCAGTCAGAACTTTGGGTTGGTGCTGAAGGCCTAACGTGTCTCGTGAGGTGTCGCATTCGGTGGTGTGCAAGTGTATTTCAGGTATTGGGTCGGGTATTGGGCTTTGTGAAAATATGTGGGTAAGTATATGATTTTTTAGATAGGGCAGCGGATTCAAAATCCGCCGCTTAATAGGCGTGTCGGTTCGAGTCCGACCACCGGCACCAGAATTGAAAAAGTCGCTTTCGAGCGGCTTTTTGCGTTTCTGGCTCCCACCGATTCATCTTCCTCGTGGTTCTTCGCTCGCGCTCAGTCTGTCTCTACCCCTGTCCCGAATACTTGTCCTTGCTTATTCCTTCACGCTTCGCCTGTCATGGCGCTGGCAGCTGCTTGTCTGTGCTCTTTACGTGACGGCAGGGGCCCAGACACAGGAAAGCCCCGAACGAATGTCGGGGCTTACCTGTGTCTCGTGCATCCAGACGGCGGCTCACGCCTGATGTGGAACGCTCGTTACGCGTCGATAGAGGCTGTTGCTGGCGAGGGAGGGGGCGAGGAGTGCGATGCGGGTGTTCTGGATCGCGAGTTCCTGGCGCAGGGTAAACCACATGCCGACGTATTCATGGCAATCCTGGCAGTGCACCAGGTGGTCGGCCGATGGGGTGTGGTACTGATACTCCATCTTCAGGCCGGAGCATGCCGGACAACACAGTGCGGCTTGAGCTTTCCCTTCCATGTCTCCTCTCCTTCTCAGCAATTGACTGAATCTGGTGAGGTGCAGCGTAGTGGTCTCTTTCCTTGAGTTCGCAAACCTGCCAGCCATCAAGGCCCATGAATCAATCGCTCAGACTCATGGATCTTGCTGGCCGGGGAGTGAAGCTTCCCATGCTTGCGCGTCATCCTCTGACAGGGCCTGTCCCTGGCTGCACTTCCTGTGCACTTGGCCCGTCACTACGCTGAACCTGCCGCTCTTCCTGAGCAGCGATCGGGCGCTAATGACCCGCAAGAATCTTGTACACCTTTCAGAAACTGACTGAATTCGGTGTCATTCAGCGTAGTGCTCTCTTTCCCTGAGCTCGCAGGCTTGCCAGTCATGAAGATTCGTAAACCTACCCGCTCAGGCTTACGAATCTTCCTGGCCGGGAGCGAAGTCCCCAAGCCTGCGCGTCATCCTTTGACAGGGCCTGTCCCTGGCTGCACTTCCTGTGCACTTGGCCTGTCACTACGCTGAACCTGCCGCTCTTCCTGAGCAGCGGTACAGACGTTACTGGTCATCATAAACTTGTACAACGGCTAATTTGTTGCACAAGTTTCAAATGTGTAAAATTCTGTACTTTATTATGTTCTCATATAAATCCATGCACGACGGCCGCCTTCGAGGGCGGACTGTCCAGTTCGTGTGACACCCATCCTGAGGGGCATGTTCAGGTCGTCCATATGGCCTGCTGCCGCATCAGCATGGCGCTTGATACACTCGATCGCGCCTGCCCGAAGACTTGGTGGGAGTCTTATGTGCCCGATGCTCTCATCTCTTGAGTAACGCAGGATGGGGAGGGCGGGCCCATCGCGAGCGCCGGGCTACTGTCAGGTGATTCCCCAGGTGTATGTCCGAGGCCGGCGCAGTGTCGCTTTCACCAATTGACTGGAACATGGAATGACCTTCATGCATTGGATGCCGCTGAATCTGTGGTTGTCACTGGTTGCGCTATGCGCGATGGGGGCGATGTCGCCCGGACCGAGTCTGGCGATGGTGCTGCGCCATACCCTGGGCGGCGGTAGGAGTGCGGGGGTCGCCGCCGGTATCAGTCATGCGCTGGGAGTCGGGTTGTATGCCGCGCTGACTGCCTGGGGGCTCGGCGCCTTGATCGTTCATTACCCGGACGTCTTCCAGGCGATCATGCTGCTGGGCGCAGTCTATCTGGCCTGGTTGGGGTTCAATGCACTGCGGGCGGGTCGCGGTGGAGCGCTGGAGGCGCAGGCCGTCACGACGTCCCGTTCCATGGCGATACGCGATGGTTTCATGGTGGCGCTGGCCAACCCCAAGTTGATCCTGTTCTTCGTGGCGCTGCTCAGTCAGTTGATCACGCCGGAGATGAGCGAGATGGGCAAGTGGCTGGTTGTCGTGACGGCCATGGGCATCGACGGGCTCTGGTATGTGCTGGTGGCACTGGTGCTGTCGCACTCGCGGGTGCTGCCCTGGTTGCAGGCGCGCGCGATGTGGATCAATCGACTGACGGGCGTGGTGTTGCTGGGGCTGGCGTTGCGGGTGGTCTGGGGGCTTTGAGACAGCCTGTCAGCCCGGTGAGGATCTGGTGATTCGTTATCTGGTAGGAAACGGCCCTGGCATCTTGTGTCAGGGCCGTTTTGCATGCGCGTTTCGCGGGTTGAGGCGTTTGTAGATAGAGGTGTTTGTCGATAGAGGCGTATGCACCGATGGCGTTACTCACTGAGCGACATCATCTCGGCGTAGTCCTTGATCGAGACCTCAAGGCTCGTGTCAGGTCTCGCCAGAAAATGCAGTGTCAGTGGCAGCCTGTCGCCCGCAATGAGTGGCTGCGTCAGCCCGATCAGCATCAGGTGGGGGCCGCCGCCGGGAGCCATCGTCAGCGGCGCGTCAGAGGAAGTCGCCAGTTGCTCGATTCTGTGCATCTGCATGCGCTCTTGCGTGACTTGCATGCTGTGCAATTCGACCGTGGCGGCCATCGGCGTGCTGGCGCCTGTCAGTATGGCATCGCCCTTTGCGATCGAGAGTGTCAGGTAGGCGGCCCCGGTCGTGGCACCCGGTGGCGTCGGTAGCGCAAAGGCCTGCTCGACATGGGGAGCGGCGGACAGGGGCTCCTGCGCAGTGGCGTGAATGGTGGCAAGGGAGAGCAGGGCTAGCGTCGCCAGCCATCTGCTGGCGGTGGTGGGGATGGTGCGAAGGGCGGTCAGGCCAGCCGATATCTGTCCGGCGCGTCGCGGCGCGCCATGTCCCTGGCGAGGTTGCCTCATGCTGTGCGCATCTCCTGTCTGGGTGTGTAAAGAGAATGACCATGGGAGCGGTCCATGATGCCAGTGTGGTGTTTTCTGACGTCGATGGCCTCTAGTGTAGAGGCTAGTGCAGAGGCTATTGCAGAGAGTTCTGTTTTAGGTGGTTTGCACGAATGTGAGCGTCACCTGTTGCCCGGGTGTGAAGGCTGGTGTCCGGGCCGCAGTTGAAGGCAGCTTCGTCGCATTCTGCTACCGTGGGACGCATTGGTCGATGCCATCCGGCGGTGTTGGTCGTCGCAGGTGGCTATCGAAGTGATTCAAGGACAGGCAAGGAACAGGGAACGGTGATCCAGGACGAAATCATTCAGCTGGTCGATGCGCAGAATCGCCCTTGTGGCACGGCACCACGTCGTTTGATGCGACGCTACCGCTATTGGCACCGTGCCACCTATGCCTTCGTGCTCAATGGCCGCGGTGAGCTGTGCATCCAGAAGCGTACCCTGAGCAAGGAAGTGTTCCCCGGCTATTTCGATCTCGCCAGTGGGGGCGTTGTCGGGGCCGGTGAGGCCGTGCAGGTGGCTGCCCGTCGCGAGCTGGAGGAAGAGATTGGCGTGCGCGGCGCGCCGCTCAAGCATTGTTTCGATTTCTGCTACACCGACGCAACCAACCATGTCTTCGGCAGTGCGTATCTGGTGCATTACGATGGCCCGCTGACGCTGCAGGCCGAAGAAGTGGCAGATGCCTTCTGGGTCACGCCGGCCGATGCGCTTGCGTTGCATCCTTCAACGCCTGATAGCCGTATGGCCCTTGAGCGCCTGATTCGTGAAGGCTTTCTGAGTGAGAGCCTGAGCCGATGATCTTCGCTTTTCCTTGTCGAGCCTGGGCAGCAACGCCGCTGGCCCTGCGTCATCTGGTGTGTGCTGCCCATCGTGATGGCCGCATCTCCTCCTCCCCACTTTGTTCTGGAGTCTTTGCATGAATGCCAAGGTATCGCCACAGCAGCTGGAAGAGGTGGAAGCCGCATTGTCGACCGTGCTGGCGGGCAAGCCGCGCCAGATCCGTCTGGCGCTCTGTTGTCTGCTGTGCCGTGGTCATGTCCTGATCGAGGACTTGCCGGGGCTGGGCAAGACGACGCTCGCCCAGGGGCTGGCGCGTCTGATCGGAGCGGACATGCAGCGGGTGCAGTTCACCAGCGATCTATTGCCCGCTGACATTCTCGGCGTATCGGTATTCGACCCGCGTGAGGGCAACTTCCGCTTCCATCCCGGCCCGGTATTCCACTCGCTGGTGCTGGCGGACGAGATCAACCGTGCCACGCCCAAGACGCAGAGCGCGTTGCTGGAGGCGATGGAAGAGCGTCAGGTGACGGTGGAGGGCGAGACCCGTCGCCTGCCAGAACCGTTCTTCGTGATCGCGACCCAGAATCCGCTCCAGCAATCCGGCACCTTCCCGCTGCCGGAGTCCCAGCTGGACCGCTTCCTGATGCGGTTGTCATTGGGCTACCCGGAGCCCGCTGCCGAGCGCGAGATTCTCAAGGGCAATGCCGGGCGTCAGCATATCGAGGCGCTGCGACCCTTGTTGCCCGTCTCGGTGCTCAAGGAGTGGCAGGCCGCCGTGGACCGTGTGCGCCTGTCTGACCCGCTGCTGGATTATCTGCAGGCGCTGGTGGCGGCGACGCGCAGCTCACCGGAAGTGGCCTATGGTCTCTCGACGCGCGGGGTGCTGGCGTTGGCCAGTGCTGCGCGTGGCTGGGCACTGCTGGTAGGACGTGACTATGTGCTGCCGGAGGATGTGCAAGCGGTCTGGGCGCCCGTCGTGGGGCACCGCCTCAGCGAAGGCAGTGTTGCAGAAGGTGAAGCCGTGGCGCGCCATCTGCTCGGGCAGGTGGCGGTGGTGCCTGCATGACCCAGGTGGCGAAGCCCGGCGCATGGACGCGCGTGAAAGCCCGCATGCTGCGCAAGATGTCGATTGGCGGAGGCGAGGCGCTTCATCACGCGCGCTTGATGATCTTGCCGACGCCCTTCGGGCTGTTCTGGGCGGTGCTGGTGATCCTGCTGCTGCTGTTGGGTATCAATTACGAGAACTCGCTGGCGCATGGCCTGTCCTTCTGGCTTTTCGCCGTGGCAGTGGTCAGCATCTTTCGCAGCTGGCGCAATCTGGCGGGCGTGCGAGTGCAGCTGATCGCCGATGGTGAGGCGTTTGCAGGCAATACGTTGCGCGTCATGGTGCGCCTCACCGGTCGGGCTCGCTCGCATGCCATCGATGTGCGACTGGGAGAGGCGCGCCAACGACTCGAGATCCATGACGGCGAAGGCAGTGCGCCGCTGGAGCTGGCGGCCTTTCAGCGTGGCCAGTTCTCATTGCCGACGCTGACGTTGGAGTCGCGCTGGCCACTGGGGCTGGTACGCCTGTGGGCCTGGGTCGCGATCGATACGCCGGTCCTCGTCTATCCACAGCCAGAGCTTCCCTCCACCCCGCAGGGCAGTCGTCGCACGCTCGAGCAGATAGAGCAGGGCGATTTCGCCGGGCTGCGCCGCTATGTGCCGGGCGACGCGCCAGCGCATATCGCATGGAAGCACTGGGGGCGCAGCGGAGAGCTGGTCACCAAGCGCTTCGAGACACCTGCGCGTCCCTCGCTGTGGCTGGATTACGAGGCCTGTCGTGGCGACATGGAGCAGCGGCTTTCGGAGCTTACGGCGCGGGTGCTGGCGGCGGAAGGCGCCCAGGCGACCTATGGTCTGCGGCTGCCGGGCCAGACATTGGCCATCGCCAGCGGCGGGGCGCATCGTCGTCGAGTGCTTGAGGCGCTGACGCTGTTCGGCGGCGAGCAGAGGTTGCCATGGTCCGCCCAGCTGGCGGCCAGTGAGGCCGCCGAGCGAGCCGGCGCGAGTCGTCCCTTGAGTCAGGAGGGCAGCGCATGAGCCTGTCGACAGCCAAGGCTTCCCCGGGACGCGCCTCCCTGGGCCGCTCCTCAAAGGACGAGCTCTCCAGTGGCACATCTTCTACTTCCTCCAGCGCCAGACGACGCTGGTGGCAGCGCAAACCGCTGACGCCTGATCAGGCGCTGGGCTGGCTTGAGCTGCGCCATCTGTTCATCGGCCAGTGTCTGGTGCTGGCGCTGCATGTGCTGTGGATGCCGGTGTGGCTTGCCTTGCCGGCCTTGCTGGCGGCGTTGTGGCGCTTTCAGCAACTCCGGGCGCGAGTTCCGCGCGCTGGCATCCTGTTGCGACTGGCGGCGGTGGCAATGGTCGCGGCGGGCCTGTTTCTCGAATACGGCCAGATGCTGCGCCTGGAGGCGATGATCGGCCTGCTGGTCGGCATCTATCTGCTCAAGTTGCTGGAGACGGACAGCCTGCGCGATGGTCGCGTGGTCTGCGGGCTGGGTTTCGTGGTGCTGGCGGCGGCCTTCCTGCATGACCAGGGGCCCTTGATGGCGGCGGCCTCGGTCATGGCTGCGGCGTGGCTGGTCGGCGGGCTGGTGTTGATCGCCGGTGCACGCGAGCGTCGCGAGGCCATGCGGGAGACGGCCTGGCTGATGGGGTTGTCCCTGCCGCTGATGCTGGGCTTGTTCGTGCTCTTTCCCCGCTTGCCGCCGCTGTGGAACGTGCCGCAGCTCAACGAGGCCACCACGGGGCTTACCGACAGTGTCTCTCCCGGCGATATCGCCGCCCTGGGTCGCAGTGATGCCCTGGCGTTTCGGGCACGTTTCGACAACGGTCTGCCTGCGGCCTCCCAGCGCTACTGGCGTGTGTATACCCTGAGCCTGTTTGATGGCGTGCGCTGGTCGCGCGCCACGCCGGAGCGTCTTCAGGAGGCACTGGGCGGGCCGGCCGAGCGCTACGTTCAGCGCGGGACGCGTATGGAGGGGGAAGTCGCGCGTCATCGCTATGAGCTGCTGCTGGAGCCGGACCCGCGCCCCTGGCGGCCGAGTCTCGGCGCGCCACTGACGACCAGTCGTGAGGCCCGTTACCTGATCGACGGCACCCTTGAGGGGCTGGCGTCACTCAATACCCGCGAGCTGTTGGAGATGTCTTCCTCCGGCGCGCCACCGACAACGGCTCCGCAATGGATGCAGCGCCTTGATCAGCTGTTGCCCGATGATGGCAACCCGCGTGCCCGTGAGTTCGCTCGCGATCTGATGCGGGAGTCGGGGGGAGAACCTCAGGTCTTCCTGCAACGCCTTTTCCAGTATTTCAATCGCCAGCCTTTCCACTACACCCTGACGCCACCGCGCCTCGAGGGGCTCAGCCGTGTCGATGATTTCCTGTTCGACAGCTTGCGGGGCTATTGCACCCATTACGCCTCTACCAGCGTTTTTCTGGCGCGCGCTGCCGGACTGCCGGCGCGTATGGTCGCGGGTTATCTGGGCGGCGAGGCACAAGGCGATGGCATCGGTGGGCCGCAGGAATTGAGCATTCGTCAGTATGACGCCCACGCCTGGGTCGAGGTGTTCTATGCCGGCCGCTGGAATCGATTTGATCCCACCGCGGCGGTGGCTCCCGAGCGAATCTCGCAGGGGGCGCTGAGCCTGCAGGGGCAGCCGGGCTTCATGGCCGATGCTGGCTTGCGCGCCTTCACGCTGAATAATTCATTGCTCAGTGATCTGAGACGGCAGTGGGAGCGTTTCGAATACCGCTGGCAACGCAGCGTGGTGGGGTTCCGTCTCGACGAGCAGCGAAATCTCTGGAAGCGACTGTTTGGTGACTTCCGCTGGGAGTGGCTTGTCTGGGGTGTGCTCGGGCTGTTGGCCAGTGTGGTGCTGGCAGGCGTGGCGCTGGTGTTGTGGTCTGGCCGTGAGGTGTCAGCGCACGCAGGTGTGCGAGCCTACCGCAGATTGGTGAAGCGGCTGGAGCGTACGGGCCATGGCCCCCACGTGGGCGAGGCTCCCGGCAGCCACTTGCGCCGTATTGCCCAACAGCAGCCGCAAAATGTAAGAGTATTGTTACATTTGGCAGATTTGATTGAACAATGGCTATACAACGATGCTACGGTATTAGCGAGCTCTCATGATCAATCACCACCCTTGCGTAGTGTTCGGCGCCAGTGGTCTGTGCTGTCTCGCAAGATTCGCTAAAGCGTAATGATGTCTTTGGTGAGTGTTAACTATTGATTTAAAGAGGTTTTTTTTGCATTAGATATCTCATCTTTGCAGCGCGATAGCGCTACTGAAAATTGCTAGGTTGCAGTAAGTGATCTTGTGTATCAAAATGTAACTATCCGTTCTTGTCGATCATGCCATTGCCCCCTTCGCAGCATGATGCAGCACCTTTCCCCAGCAGGAGTATGTCCCCATGGTCCAGGTCATCCGCACAGAAGGCACAGTACTTGTTGTTTCCTCCACCAACGAGGCGCAGCGTGTCGTCAATGGAATGACGCTTGAACCGACAGCCACTCTGGTCGCACCGCAGGGCGCGATCGTGGTGCTGGAAGACGGCACCCAGCTTGTGGTGCCGCAGGGGGCGCCGATCGGCATTGAGGTGTTGCTGGCCGAGTCGCGTGGGGAAGCGCCTGTTGACCCGGCAGTGGAAGCGTTGCGCGAAGCGATCGCTCGTGGCGAAGACCCGACCGCAATTCAGGAAGCTCCCGCAGCCGGTGAGAATGGCGGTGCGCCGGGCAGCAGTCGTAGTGGTTTCCTGGATGCCTCTGGGGTGGGGCGCGAAGGGCGTGTCGAACGGACCTCCTATGAATATGAGGGCGGCTTTACCGACCCGGAATTCAATGATGAGGACGAAGATGGCCTGGGGCTGGATCTTGATCCGACACTGCCGACAGAGGTCGTGCTGTCCTTGTCGGTCGACGCACCGGCACTGACCTCCGACACCACGCCGACCATCGTCGGCACCACCGATGCCGACGATGGCAGCACCGTCACCCTGGTCATCACTGACAGCGACGGCAACGAACAGACTGTCACCGCGACTGTCGAGAACGGCACCTACAGCGTCGACGCCGAGACGCCGCTGAGCGAAGGCGAGTACAGCGTCGAAGCCTCGGTCACCGATCCGGCCGGCAACACCGCGACCAGCAATGACGTGGGCGAGATCGACGCAAGTGCGCCGGCACTGACCGTCGATGCCCCGGCACTGACCTCCGACACCACGCCGACCATCGTCGGTACCACCGATGCCGACGATGGCAGCACCGTCATCCTGGTCATCACCGACAGCGACGGCAACGAGCAGACCGTCACCGCCACCGTCGAGAACGGCACCTACAGCGTCGACGCCGAGACGCCGCTGAGCGAAGGCGAATACAGCGTCGAGGCCTCGGTCACCGACACGGCCGGCAACACAGCGACCAGCAACGACGTGGGCGAGATCGACGCAAGTGCGCCGGCGTTGACCGTCGATGCCCCCGCGCTGACCTCCGACACCACGCCGACCATCGTCGGTACCACTGATGCCGAAGACGGCAGCACCGTCACCCTGGTCATCACTGACAGCGATGGTAACGAGCAGATCGTCACCGCCACCGTGGAGAACGGCACCTACAGCGTCGATGCCGAGACGCCGCTGAGCGAAGGCGAGTACAGCGTCGAAGCCTCGGTCACCGATCCGGCCGGCAACACCGCGACCAGCAATGACGTGGGCGAGATCGACGCAAGTGCGCCGGCGCTCACCGTCGATGCCCCGGCACTGACCTCCGACACCACGCCGACCATCGTCGGTACCACCGATGCCGACGATGGCAGCACCGTCACCCTGGTCATCACCGACAGCGATGGCAACGAGCAGACCGTCACCGCCACCGTCGAGAACGGCACCTACAGCGTCGATGCCGAGACACCGCTGAGCGAAGGCGAGTACAGCGTCGAAGCCTCGGTCACCGATCCGGCCGGCAACACCGCTACCAGCAATGACGTGGGCGAGATCGACGCAAGTGCGCCGGCGTTGACCGTCGATGCTCCCGCGCTGACCTCCGACACCACGCCGACCATCGTCGGTACCACCGATGCCGAAGATGGCAGCACCGTCACCCTGGTCATCACCGACAGCGACGGCAACGAGCAGACCGTCACCGCGACTGTCGAGAACGGCACCTACACGGTTGAAGCCGAGACGCCGCTGAGCGAAGGCGAATACAGTGTCGAGGCTTCGGTCACCGATCCGGCCGGCAACACCGCGACCAGCAATGACGTGGGCGAGATCGACGCAAGTGCGCCGGCGCTGACTGTCGATGCCCCGGCACTGACCTCCGACACCACGCCGACCATCGTCGGCACCACCGATGCCGAAGACGGCAGCACCGTCACCCTGGTCATCACCGACAGCGACGGCAACGAACAGACCGTCACTGCCACCGTCGAGAACGGCACCTATACGGTTGACGCTGAAACGCCGCTGAGCGAAGGCGAATACAGTGTCGAAGCCTCGGTCACCGATCCGGCCGGCAACACCGCGACCAGCAATGACGTGGGCGAGATCGACGCAAGCGCGCCGGCGCTCACCGTCGATGCCCCGGCACTGACCTCCGACACCACGCCGACCATCGTCGGTACCACCGATGCCGAAGACGGCAGCACCGTCACGCTGGTCATTACCGACAGCGAGGGTAACGAGCAGACCGTCACCGCGACTGTCGAGAACGGCACCTACACGGTTGACGCCGAGACGCCGCTGAGCGAAGGCGAATACAGCGTCGAAGCCTCGGTCACCGATCCGGCCGGCAACACCGCGACCAGCAATGATGTAGGCGAGATCGACGCAAGCGTGCCGGCGCTGACTGTCGATGCCCCGGCACTGACCTCCGACACCACGCCGACCATCGTCGGTACCACCGATGCCGAAGACGGCAGCACTGTCACGCTGGTCATTACCGACAGCGAGGGTAACGAGCAGACCGTCACCGCGACTGTCGAGAACGGCACCTACACGGTTGACGCCGAGACGCCGCTGAGCGAAGGCGAATACAGCGTCGAAGCCTCGGTCACCGATCCGGCCGGCAACACCGCGACCAGCAATGACGTGGGCGCCCTGATTGGCGGCGATTCTGGAGAGGTAACGGAGGATGGCGTTACCGAAGCTTCCGGCGCGCTTGTCGATGTCGAAAGTACTGATGTTGTCGCTGGCACCCAAAGCGATGATTACGGCACTTTCAGCGTCAACGAGGCAGGGGAGTGGACCTACACCCTCGATAACGAAGCCGCTGTCGTTCAGGGGTTGAATGAGGGTGACACTGTCAGCCAGTCGTTCGTGGTCGAGCTCAGCGATGGCTCGACCACCACGGTCGACATCCTGATCATCGGTATGCCCGATGCCGCGCCGATCATCACCGGCACGGACGACAACAGCGTCACCGAAGCCACCGGCGATACCGTCACCGGCAGCTTCACGGTCGCCGCCACTGCCGGGATTGCCACGGTCACCATTGCTGGCGTCGATGCGGATAC
>NZ_JAWJYL010000009.1:0-152077 GCF_046566945.1 Cobetia sp. SIMBA_158 | reverse complement strand
GCGCGCCCTGGAGGATTCGAACCTCCGACCGCCTGATTCGTAGTCAGGTACTCTATCCAGCTGAGCTAAGGGCGCATAAACCTTGAAATCTTTGGCCTGAGCATTTCAAATGACTTCAGGACTTTATCGTGCGAGTACTGCGTCTTTCCAACTTCATGTCTTGCGTTGCAGTGGCGCGCCCTGGAGGATTCGAACCTCCGACCGCCTGATTCGTAGTCAGGTACTCTATCCAGCTGAGCTAAGGGCGCATCTTACTGCATTTGTACCTAATGGCGGAGAGAGAGGGATTCGAACCCTCGATAGGGCTATAAACCCTATACTCCCTTAGCAGGGGAGCGCCTTCAGCCACTCGGCCACCTCTCCTCATCAGGTACGGCGCATATCTTACTCATTTGATTGGGCTTTGTCCAGCCCCTGTGTCGATTTTTTGGCTTCGATGCTGAACATCTCATCACCACTCGACAACAGGCTCGAGGCTGCGCGCCCCCAAGCAATCTCCCCGCATGAACCAGAACATGACGATGGCTAGCCTGTCGTCGCGTCTCGTTCGAGGGAGCGGGCATATTACCGAACCAGAATCGGCTTGTCTCCCCCTTTTTGAGAAAAAAGCCAAATTTTTCCCTTACGGAACACAGACTTGAACAAGCCACCCTCTCATCACCCCGCATGAGCCGCTGCTCATGGAGTAAGTACGCCGTTGTTCATGAAGTAGGCGGGCCACCCTCGCCTGCGCCAGGCCCACACACGCGAACGCCAGCCATGGGGACAATGGCTGGCGTTCATCGGGTCGTGCAGGGTTGTGCGACGTGCAGGCGCAGCATGCCGTCAGGCGATGGCATCGCCATTGTCTTCTTTCTCACGCTGGATGCGCTGATAGATCTCTTCTCGATGGACGGCAACGTCCTTGGGCGCGTTCACACCGATACGCACCTGATTACCTTTCACTCCGAGAACGGTGACAGTGATGTCGTCTCCGATCATCAGAGTTTCACCCACTCTACGGGTCAGGATGAGCATGACTGATCTCCTTGTCAGAAATTCAAAACAGCTGGGACTTCAACGGGATGTGGAGGCGGCGATCGACCGGGACAAGTCGACCACCCTGATGCATGAAGCTCGAATTATGCGCTATGCATGCTCCGACGGCCAATGCCATACATTCATCACACCCGATAGACACGTTGAATGAAAGCGCCCGATGCACAGACTGACATTCAGAAGAATGACAGAAAATACATCGGGCGCTATCGACTTCACGTGCCGCACGTCAGCCAGACCAACCTCCCCGGCCTGGGCACCGACGCTTCACGACTTTGGCAAGTCATTGATTGTCGGTGTCTTTACGACTTCCTTGCTGCACGCTCCGTGGTGAGACTCAGGCAGTCTCGTCGCTGATCGCTTCTGCATCCAGGCCGAAAGCGGTGTGCAGGGAGCGAACCGCCAGCTCCATGAATTTCTCATCGATCAGGACGGAAATCTTGATCTCTGAAGTGGAGACCATGCGGATATTGATGCCTTCTTCCGCCAGTACGCGGAACATCTTGGAGGCGACACCCGCGTGAGAACGCATGCCGACACCGACCAGCGAGACCTTGGCGATGTTGTCATCACCGCGCATCTCACCACCACCGACGGACGGAATCACCGTCTCGGTCAGGATGCGCTGGGTCGCCTTGAAGTCGGTCTTGGCGACGGTGAAGGAGAAGTCAGTGGTATTGCCGTCCGGAGAGACGTTCTGGACGATCATGTCGATTTCGATGTTGGAATCGGCGATCGGGCCCAGAATCTTGGAAGCGACACCCGGGATATCCGGCGTGTTGAGCAGAGTCAGCTTGGCTTCGTTGACATTGAAGGCGATGCCGGAGATCAGCGGTTCTTCCATGTTGTCTTCTTCCTCAGCGACGATCAGGGTACCCGGGCCATCCTCGAAGGAAGACAGCACACGCAGGGGAACATTGTACTTGCCGGCGAATTCCACCGAACGGATCTGCAGGATCTTGGAGCCCAGGCTCGCCATTTCCAGCATTTCCTCGACGGTCACCGTTTCCAGACGACGTGCCTTGGAGCACACGCGCGGGTCAGTGGTATAGACACCATCGACATCGGTGTAGATCTGGCACTCATCCGCCTTCAGTGCGGCAGCCAGCGCGACACCGGTGGTGTCAGAGCCACCACGACCCAGCGTCGTGATGTTGCCCTCTTCATCGACACCCTGGAAGCCTGCCACCACGACCACCTTGCCATCGTCGAGGTCTTCACGCAGGTCATCGGTATCGATGTGCTGGATACGCGCCTTGGTGTGCGCGCTATCGGTGCGGATTCCCACCTGCGCCCCTGTGTAGGAGGTCGCGTCGACGCCGATCTTCTGCAGCGCCATGGCCAGCAGGGAAATGGTGACCTGCTCGCCAGTGGAGACCAGCATGTCCATCTCGCGCGGTGTCGGGTCATCATTGATCTCGCTGGCGAGACCGATCAGTCGGTTGGTCTCGCCACTCATGGCAGAGACGACCACGACAATCTGATGGCCTTCATCGCGGAATCGCTTGACCTTCTCGGCGACGGCCTTGATCCGCTCCACCGAGCCGACCGAAGTGCCTCCGAACTTCTGAACGTATAGCGCCATGTGCGTTTCCGTTATCCGTGTCCGTTTGCGTTGTCCCCACATGAAGCTCATGTGAGCCCAAAAAGAGGCCGGGTCTCCCCAAGAGGAGCCCGGCCTTCATCTTGTACTGTCAGCCCAGCTGGGCGTCTACCCATGATGGCACACCGGCCAGTGCGCCCGGAAGCGAGGCGGCGTCACTGCCACCGGCCTGGGCCATGTCAGCACGACCGCCACCCTTGCCACCGACCTGCTCGGCCACGTGGCGTACCAGGTCACCCGCCTTGACGCGCGAGGTCAGGTCGTCGGTGACACCGGCGATCAGGCTGACCTTGTCACCGTCCGCGACGCCGAGCACCAGGATGCCGGAGCCGAGCTTGGACTTGAGGTCATCCATCAGGCCGCGCAGCTCCTTGCCGGAGACGCCTTCGACCTGCTTGGCCAGCACCTTGATGCCCTGGACATTCGCGATGTCGCTGAGCATGTCGCTGGCAGAGGCGGACGCCAGCTTGGCCTTGAGGCGCTCCAGCTCCTTCTCGAGGCCGCGGTTGCGCTCCAGCAGGCTGCCGACGCGCTCCTCGACCTGCTCCGGCTTGGCCTTGAGACGCTCACCGAGGCGAGCCAGAGTCGCTTCCTGCGCGAGCAGGAAGTCACGCGCGGCGCGACCGGTGATGGCCTCGATACGACGCACGCCGGACGCGATGCCGGTCTCGGCGAGAATGTGCATCTGGCCGATGTCGCCGCTGCGCTTGACGTGAGTCCCGCCGCACAGCTCGATGGAGAAGGCATCCTGACCGATGGTCAGCACGCGGACTTCCTCACCATACTTGGCATCGAAGAGTGCCGCTGCGCCGCGCGCCTTGGCCTCATCGAGACTCATGAACTCGATGGTGGTCTCGGCGTTGGCGAGGATCTGCGCGTTGACGATGCGCTCGACCTCAGACAGCTGCTCGGCCGTCATCGCCTCAAAGTGGCTGAAGTCGAAGCGCAGACGCTCGGCCGTGACCAGCGAGCCCTTCTGCTGAACGTGCTCACCCAGCACCAGACGCAGCGCTTCGTGCAGCAGGTGCGTGGCGGAGTGGTTGCGCACGGAAGCCGCGCGCAGCTCGGCATCGACCTGCGGACGCACCTTGTCACCGACCTTGAGAGCGCCTTCGATCAGCACACCGTGGTGCAGGTGATGGCCGGTCTGCTTCTGGGTATCGCTGACCTGGAAGCGGCCGCCATCCAGATGCAGATAACCGGTGTCACCGGCCTGGCCGCCTGACTCGCCGTAGAACGGGGTGGTATCGAGTACCACGATGCCCTTGGTGTCCACCTCGAGCTGCTCGACGGCATTGCCTTCGGCGTCGAACAGCGAGGTGACGGTGGCTTCCCCTTCCAGCTGGTCGTAACCGGTGAAGACGGTCTCGCCTTCCAGCACCAGGTTGGCGGAGTAGTCGCCGCCGAAGTTGCTGGCCGCACGGGCGCGATCACGCTGTGCTTCCAGGGCCGCCTGGAAACCTGCCTCATCGAGGATCAGCTCGCGCTCGCGGCAGATGTCGGCAGTCAGGTCATACGGGAAGCCGTAGGTATCGTAGAGCTTGAAGATGGTCTCGCCGTCGAGGGTATTGCCCTCGAGACCAGCGATGGCTTCTTCCAGAAGTTTCATGCCATGTTCCAGCGTACGCGCGAACTGCTCTTCTTCCTTGAGCAGCACACGTTCGATCTGCTCGCGAGCGGCGCGCAGTTCCGGATAGGCATCGCCCATCTCGCTGTCCAGAGCCGCAACCAGCTTGTAGAAGAAGCTGCCACGCGCCCCCAGCTTGTGACCGTGACGCACGGCGCGACGGATGATGCGACGCAGCACGTAGCCACGGCCTTCGTTGGACGGCAGCACGCCATCGGCGATCAGGAAGGCGCACGAGCGGATGTGGTCAGCCACCACGCGCAGTGACGGCGTGGCGATGTTGTCGTGACCGATGATCTCGGCCGCGGCGGCCAGCAGGTTCTGGAACAGGTCGATCTCGTAGTTGGAGTGCACGCCCTGCATCACGGCCGCGACACGCTCCAGACCCATGCCGGTATCGATGGACGGCTTGGGCAGCGGGTGCAGCGTGCCCTCGGCGTCACGGTCGAACTGCATGAAGACCAGGTTCCAGATCTCGATGTAGCGATCGCCATCTTCGTCCGGGCTGCCCGGCGGGCCACCGGCGACATCTTCGCCGTGGTCATAGAAGATTTCGGAGGACGGGCCGCACGGGCCGGTGTCACCCATCTGCCAGAAGTTGTCCTCGTCGAGACGCGAGAAGCGGTTCTGGTCGATGCCGACCTCGTTGAACCAGATGTCACGGGCTTCGTCATCGCTGACGTGCACGGTGACCCACAGCTTCTCCTTCGGCAGGCCGAGTTCTTCGGTCAGAAACTTCCAGGCGAACTGGATGGCTTCGCGCTTGAAGTAGTCGCCGAAGCTGAAGTTGCCCAGCATCTCGAAGAAGGTGTGGTGACGGGCGGTATAGCCGACGTTGTCCAGATCATTGTGCTTGCCACCGGCGCGCACGCAGCGCTGCGCGGAGGTCGCACGGCTGTAGCCACGCGGATCACGGCCCAGGAAGACATCCTTGAAGGGCACCATGCCGGCGTTGGTGAACAGCAGGGTCGGGTCGTTGTTCGGCACCAGGGAGCTGGTGGGAACGATGGTATGGCCCTGCTTCTCGAAATAGGTCAGGAAGGCGTTTCTGATTTCTGCGCTTTTCATAGAGGTTCCGTAGCGATGTGCGTAAAGACGCTCCGGGGGTCTTCTGCATGACTTCCGCATGGTTTCTGCATGTTCATCCATGTGGGTATGCATGGAGGTGCAATGAAAAGCATGAAAGAAGGCGCCTGCCCCGTGCCGTCGCAAGACGACCTAGTATAACGCCTGTTCGCGCAAGCTAAAGGGGGGGAAATGTCTTGAAGCGCCGGTTTGCGCGTAATGAGAGCCAAACAGTCGCCCGCCAGCTAGCCTTCTTCGCCCTCATCACTCCAGGCGGACTCCATGGCATAGCGCAGCTGCTCATAGTCGAAGCCACGCTGGAGCAGAAAGCGTTCGCGCCGTGCGCGCTCCTTGTGCCCCTCGCCGGGGCCGGAGAAGCGCCTGGCCAGCGTCTCGCGCGCCAGTTCGAAGAAATCCACCGCCTCGACATGACCGAAGGCATCCGGCGTCGGGTCACTGGCGGCACGCATCACGGCATTGAGCGTCTCGCTATCGATACCACGCTGGCGCAGCTCCTGCTGGATACGCCTCGGCCCCTGCCCGCGCAGCACTCGCGTCCGCAGGAAACTGGCGGCAAAGCGCTCATCGGATTGCAGGCCCTCCTCGGCCATGCGCTCCAGCACCTCCTCGATCAGCAGCTCGACCTCATCGCGACTCAGGGCCGCCTGTGCGCCCTCCTCGCCCGCGGCTTGCCGCTGTGCCAACTCGTCATCGCTGACCGCCCGCAGGTAGTCACGCTCCTTGAGATAGTCGTGCAGCTCGCGGCGGCTATGTTCGCGGCGCGCCAGACGCGCGATGGCATCATTGCGCGCACGCCGTTGCGGCGTCATCGCGCCTGAGTCGAGCGGTTGATACTCAGGCCCACCCATTTCAGTGCTGTCATCGTGCATGGTCATGCTCCCCGGGGTTGAGCAGAAGGACATCGATGGACGTGAACGCAAGGCGCCCGCCTCCGAGTCATCGGGGCGGGCGCCTTGGGATCATCTCACCGGGTCGGAAACGACACGGCGCGATGACGCCAGCCTGGCGGCTGGCGCTCTTGCTCTTTCTTCTGGACGAACCTCAATCGAGATCGATATCCAGGTCGTCTTCACTCTCGGCGGCCGCGGTCTCTTTCGGCTCTTCCTTGGCTTCCGGTGCTGCCAGCAACTGGGCACGGATCTGGGTTTCAATCTCCTCCATGATGGCGGGATTGTCTTCCAGGTACTGGGCGGAATTGGCCTTGCCCTGACCGATCTTGCTGCCCTGATAGCTGTACCAGGCGCCGGACTTGCCGACCAGACCACACTGCACGCCCAGGTCGATCACCTCACCGGCGTGATAGATGCCCTTGCCGTAGAGAATCTGGAACTCGGCCTGACGGAACGGCGGTGCGACCTTGTTCTTGACGACCTTGACGCGGGTCTCGTTACCGGTGACTTCATCACCGGACTTCACGGAGCCGGTACGACGGATATCCAGACGCACACTGGAGTAGAACTTCAGTGCGTTACCGCCAGTCGTGGTTTCGGGGCTGCCGAACATCACGCCGATCTTCATGCGGATCTGGTTGATGAACACCACCATGCAGTTGGCGTTCTTGATGTGACCGGTCACCTTGCGCAGTGCCTGGGACATCAGACGCGCCTGCAGTCCGACGTGTGAGTCGCCCATCTCGCCTTCGATCTCGGCACGCGGCGTCAGTGCTGCCACGGAGTCGACGATGATGACGTCAACGCCGCCGGAGCGTACCAGCATGTCGACGATCTCGAGCGCCTGCTCACCGGTGTCCGGCTGGGAGACCAGCATCTCGTCCAGATTGACGCCCAGCTTCTCGGCGTAGGACGGATCCAGTGCGTGCTCGGCATCGATGAAGGCACAGACCTTGCCCTGCTTCTGCGCCTGGGCGATGACCGAGAGGGTCAGTGTCGTCTTGCCCGAGGATTCCGGGCCATAGATCTCGACCACGCGCCCGAAGGGCAGGCCGCCGATGCCGAGTGCGATATCCAGCCCCAGAGAACCGGTGGAAACCGACGGGATGGCCACACGCGGGGCATCGCCCATGCGCATGACGGCGCCCTTGCCGAACTGGCGCTCGATCTGGGACAGCGCCGCGTTCAGCGCCTTGGTACGATTGTCGTCCTTTGCCATGTGGCCTCCTGTCGAACGGCGGAGCCACACGGGCTGCCACCTGGAATAGAGAATTCTGTCACTGAGAGCTGAGCAGACACCGTCAGACTAGCGGCTGAGGTGTCGTGGCAAAACCCTGTATACATGGACAGTATAATGCCGCAAGTTGCGTCACTCTGCCAGTCCGGTGATGCGCTTTTTCAGGCAGCACCCTCAACGCGGGGCTTGCATCGGGCTCATGCGTCTTCGGTGCCGATCTGCAAGGCCTCCACGCGCTCGATCAAGCCCTGCAATGCCTCCCGCACCGCGGCGTCGCGCACGGCCTGCCGGTCGCCGGGAAAGTGACAGCAGCGTGCCTGCTGGCGCGCCTCGCTCCCCCACGCCAGCCATACGGTGCCGACGGGCTTCTCGTCACTTCCCCCGCCGGGGCCGGCCACACCGCTGATCGCCACCCCCAGCTCAGCGCCACTTTCGCGACAGGCGCCCCTTACCATCTCGCAGACAACTGCCTCGGAGACGGCACCGAATGTTTCAAGCGATGCCTCACTGACCCCCAGCAGGCGCTGCTTGGTGGCATTGGAATAGGTCACGTAGCCCGCATCGAAATAGCTGGAGCTGCCGGCAATCGCCGTGATCGCGGCACTCACCCCGCCCCCGGTGCACGACTCGGCGGTGGTGACACGCACGCCGCGCGCGACCGCCAGCGCCTGCAGCTGCTCAGCCAGGGCATTCGCGCACGCAGCCTCGGGGGTCGTACCAGTCAATTGGCTCACGAACTTTCTCCTTGTGGAGGTCATCGGGTGAAAAGGGCAGCGAGCAGGAGACATCACAGGCATTGGAGCCGGCCGCGCCAGTCCGTAGAATATCGCGCATCCCGCATGCCGTGCTCTCGCATGTGTGCTTTTTCCCATTGCAGTGCAGTCAAGGAAGTCCATGGCCATGGCCAAGAACAGCGCGCCCCAGATGACGCCGATGATGACGCAGTACATGAAGATCAAACGCGAGCACCCCGGCGTGCTGCTGTTCTATCGCATGGGCGACTTCTATGAACTGTTTCATGAGGACGCCAAGCGCGCAGCACAACTGCTCGATATCACGTTGACGGCGCGCGGCAGCTCCGGTGGCTCACCGATTCCCATGGCAGGGGTGCCCTATCACAGCGCCGAAGGCTATCTGGCACGCCTGGTCAAGATGGGCGAATCGGTGGCCATCTGCGAGCAGATCGGTGACCCGGCGACCAGCAAGGGGCCTGTCGAGCGCAAGGTGGTACGTATCGTCACCCCGGGAACGCTGCATGATGAGGCGCTGCTGGATGCCAGCCGCGACAACCTGCTGGTGGCGCTGCACCGTGATGGCGAGACCTGGGGCCTGGCCGCTCTCGAGCTCTCCTCCGGTCGCTTCAGCGTGCTCGAGGTCAATGGTGATGACGAGCTGCTGGCCGAGATCCAGCGTCTGTCGCCTGCCGAAGTCATGGTCGGCGAAAGCCGTACCCTCCCCGCCAGCCTGGCCTCGCGCCCGGGCCTGACCCGCCAGAGCGATTGGCACTTCGATCACGAGACTGCCTTGCGCCTGCTGTGCGATCAGTTCGGCGTCCAGGACCTCAACGGCTTCGGCTGCAGCCACCTGACGCGCGCCGTCACGGCAGCCGGTGCTCTGCTCGACTACGCTCGCGACACCCAGCGTACCGGCCTGCCCCACGTGACCGCGCTGGCCGTCGAGAGCCGCGATGACTCGGTGGTGATCGATGCCGCCAGCCGTCGCAACCTCGAGATCGACACCAACCTGGGCGGCACCAGCGACAACACGCTGGCCAGCGTGCTGGACGTCACCGCGACCGCGATGGGCTCACGCCTGCTCAAGCGCTGGCTCAACCGCCCGCTGCGCGATCAGCTCCAGATCGGCCAGCGTCAGGCGGCGGTGCAACGTCTGCTGGATGGCGACTACCCCTTCGAGCTGCAAGGCCTGCTCAAGCGCATCGGCGATGTGGAGCGCATCCTCGCCCGTGTCGCGCTGCGCAGCGCACGCCCCCGTGACATGGCACGCCTGCGCGATGGCCTCAATACCCTGCCCGAGCTGCGCGCCGTGCTCGCCAGCGTCGAGAAAGGCAGCGCCATCGATGACCTGCGCGATGCCATCCGCCTGTTCCCGGCACTTTCCGCAATGCTCAGCGAGGCGCTGGTCGAGAATCCGCCGGTGGTGCTGCGCGATGGTGGCGTGATCGCCGATGGCTACGACGATGAGCTGGACGAGTATCGCGGCCTGTCCGAGAACGCCGGCCAGTATCTGGTCGCACTCGAGACCCGCGAGCGCGAGCGCACCGGCCTGAGCAACCTCAAGGTCGGCTACAACCGCGTGCATGGCTACTTCATCGAGCTGCCGCGCTCGCAATCGGCCGAGGCCCCGCCGGAATACATCCGTCGCCAGACCCTCAAGAATGCCGAGCGCTTCATCATACCCGAGCTCAAGGAGTTCGAGGACAAGGCGCTGTCCGCCAAGTCCAAGTCACTGACGCGCGAGAAACTGCTGTATGAGCACCTGCTGGATGACCTGAATACCGAACTGGATGGCCTGCAACAGACGGCCCGCGCACTGGCGTCACTGGATGTGCTGACCGCCTTCGCCGATCGCGCCGCCGCACTCGATTTCGTGCGCCCAGAACTCAGCGAGACCCCGGGCATCGATATCGAAGGCGGACGCCATCCGGTGGTCGAGCATGTCAGCGATCATCCCTTCGTTCCCAACGATGTGCGCTTCGATGATGCGCGGCGCATGCTGGTGATCACCGGCCCCAACATGGGCGGTAAATCCACCTACATGCGCCAGACGGCACTGATCGCTCTGCTCGCGCATACCGGCAGCTTCGTGCCGGCGTCGCGCGCCTGCATCGGCCCGCTGGACCGCATCTTCACGCGCATCGGCTCATCGGATGACCTGGCCGGCGGACGCTCGACCTTCATGGTCGAGATGACCGAGACCGCCAGCATCCTGCACAACGCCACTGACGAGAGCCTGGTGTTGATGGATGAAATCGGCCGTGGCACCTCGACCTTCGATGGTCTGTCACTGGCATGGGCCAGCGCCGAGCATCTGGCGCGCACGCGTGCTTTCACCCTGTTCGCGACCCATTACTTCGAGATGACGGCGCTGCCCGAGCATGCCGATGCCGTCGCCAACGTGCACCTGACGGCCGCTGAGCACGGCGATGGCATCGTCTTCATGCACCGCGTCGAGGAAGGCCCTGCCAGCCAGAGCTATGGCCTGCAGGTGGCCCAGCTGGCTGGGGTGCCGCAGAGCGTCATTCTGCGCGCGCGCGAGAAGCTGACCAGCCTGGAGCAGCAGGAAGTCGATCGTCCGCAGGTGGCACGCGAGGATGCGCTGGGCCAACCGGTACCGCAGCAGAATGACCTGTTCTCGGCACCGCCGCATCCGGTCGTCGAGGCCCTCAATGGCCTAGACCCGGATGATCTGAGCCCCAAGCGAGCGCTGGAGCTGATCTACGAATGGCACCGTCAGCGCTGAGCGCCGTCACACCGAGCCAGCGTTGGCGCGCCTGGCTCGAGAATGAGTGGCAAGGCCCGAGAATGAGCGGCAAGGCTCGACAGCAACCTTCGGGCATAGCACCATTCCAAAACGATCCGCCCCTGCTGATTGCGGGGGCGGCAGAGCGCCACTAGAATAACGCCTTATAACATCTGCGCCGCTTATAACCTGAAGACCATGATGTCGCCGAGACGACACATGGTGGGCGCCTGGACCACGACCTACGAGAGAGACGCCAATTCGCGTCAGGAGACCTGCATGGCATTCATCGTCACCGAGAACTGCATTCGCTGCAAATACACCGACTGCGTGGAAGTCTGCCCGGTGGATTGCTTCTACGAAGGCCCGAACTTCCTGGTGATCAACCCGGATGAGTGCATTGACTGCGCGCTGTGTGAGCCGGAATGCCCCGCCGAAGCCATCTTCTCCGAAGATGAAGTACCGGAGAACCAGAAGGAATTCATCGAGCTGAATGCCGATCTGGCCGAAGTCTGGCCGAACATCAGCGAGAAGAAGGACGCCATGGAAGACGCCGAGAAGTGGGATGGTGTCGATGGCAAGCTTGAGTATCTGGAGCAGTAAGCCCCTCAAGCAACCCGCATCTCGCGTGGCAAGCGGCTTGCCCGCCCTGACCGGGCAAGCCCGGCTCTCACGACAGAAACGGCAGCGATTCCCCCGGGAGCCGCTGCCGTTTCGGTATCTGATGCCGGAAGCCGGTGCCTCAAGCTCATGCCAGGAACTCATGCCAAGAGCTCAGCACCCTGACATCCGGGCATAAAAAAGGGCGACCCCGTAAGGTCGCCCGCTCCAAGCGTGTCCCTGTCGATCCATCCTGGATCGCACTCCTGAGTGCTGTCCCTGCCCTTCACGACGTCCTGTCATTCGGGGCGCACCGTCACGCGTGGCGGGCATTGCAGCACTGCTCGCGCAGCTGTCCCACCGCAATGCCCGTTAGTGCAGATATTTGCCTGTCCTGCTGTCCTGCCCATGCATTGCCCGGCGTCCTGCCTGTACCGCTCCCTGCCTGTGCAGCTGACAGCCTCACGACATTCCTTGTCCGACCATCCTTGTCGTGGCTTCCTGCCACTTGATGCTGCCGCTGTCTGCCCCATCATTCCTGACGCGGATGATGTCCCGTCATCCGTCACTTCCTGTGAAGGGCAAGCTTCCTGACTGCATATCAGAGCCTGAGGCTCTTCGACACTCCGTGTCGTTATCGTGCTTCCTGCCTGTGTGGCGCTTCCCATCGCCGACGGATCATCCTGATCCTGACACACTCCGGTGTCATGCCCGCTATCCTTGCTTCCCTGGCATCACTCGCCTGACTCCTTCAAGCGAAGATATGCAGCCCTCTGCTACCGACGTCCGTGTCAGGTCCTTTTCCGCCGAGCGTCCTGCTCAGCGAGGCGAAACGTCCTGCCTCGCCATCAAGTCTTTTCTGATCATCCCGTTGGCATCCTGCCGAGACTGCGGTGTCCCGCCGCACCCTCACGTCCATGCAGCCATTCTGGGCAGCATTCGCCGGCGAGGCAACTAGCCAAACCGCTTAACCCGCCATAGCTGAACAGGCCGTCAAAGAAAATATATTCAATAAAATCAAATAGATATTGAAGAACATACGTTCATATCCGCAGGCAACTCGCAGCCAGTGTCTCGATTGTCCTGCGGGATTTGTAAGAGATGGCTTACACTAAATCAGTGCCTGAAAGCGGCCTGTTTCCTGCATCCCCCTCAAACGCACTCAATCATCGCCTGCAATGCACAACGGGGCCGTGCCAGAAGGCACGACCCCGTTGCAAGTTACCTCTGCGATGCTGGGCGTTGAGCCCCTCACATCACAGGCGATTACTGACCCTTGATCTCTTTCAGGCCGTTGTAAGCCACGTCACCCAGCTGCTGCTCGATCACCAGCAGACGGTTGTACTTGGCGACACGGTCAGAGCGGCACAGAGAGCCGGTCTTGATCTGGCCAGCACAGGTACCGACGGCGAGGTCGGCGATGGTAGTATCTTCGGTCTCGCCACTGCGGTGGGAGATGACCGCGGTGAAGCCGGCGGCCTGCGCCATCTTGATCGCATCCAGGGTCTCGGACAGCGAGCCGATCTGGTTGAACTTGATCAGGATGGAGTTGCCGATGCCTTCATCGATACCACGGCTCAGGATGCGCGTGTTGGTGACGAACAGATCGTCGCCGACCAGCTGCACCTTGTCGCCCAGCTCGTCGGTCAGCATCTTCCAGCCTTCCCAGTCGGACTCGTCCATGCCGTCTTCGATGGAGACGATCGGATATTCCGCGGCCAGGCCGGCCAGATAGTCGACGAAACCACGTGCGTCGAAGCTCTTGCCTTCGCCGGACAGGTTGTACTGACCGTCCTTGTAGAACTCGGAAGACGCGCAATCCAGCGCCAGGGTCACATCGGTGCCCAGGGTGTAGCCCGCATCGCTGACGGCCTGCTTGATGACGGCCAGTGCTTCGGAGTTGGACGCCAGGTTCGGTGCAAAGCCACCTTCATCGCCCACGGAGGTGCTCAGCTCGCGACCCTGCAGCACCTTCTTCAGCGCGTGGAAGATCTCGGCGCCGGTGCGCAGTGCTTCACGGAAGGTCGGCGCGCCGACCGGCTGGACCATGAACTCCTGGATGTCGACATTGTTGTCGGCATGCTCACCGCCGTTGATGATGTTCATCATCGGCACCGGCATGGAGTACTGGCCCGGCTGGCCGTAGAGCTCAGCGATATGAGCGTAGAGCTCGATGCCCTTGGCCTGCGCTGCCGCCTTGGCAGCCGCCAGAGAGACGGCAAGAATCGCGTTGGCACCCAGCGATTCCTTGTTCTCGGTACCGTCCAGCGCCAGCATGGCATCGTCCAGCGCGCGCTGGTCGAGTGCATCCATGCCCACGAGGCGCTCGCGGATCGCGCCATTGACGGCTTCGACTGCCTTCAGCACGCCCTTGCCCAGATAACGGCTCTTGTCGCCATCACGCAATTCCAGCGCTTCACGCGAACCGGTGGAGGCACCGGAAGGAGCGCAGGCACTGGCGCGTTGGCCACCTTCCAGCACGACCTCGGCCTGTACGGTCGGGTTACCACGGGAATCGAGCACCTCAAGGGCGCGGATTTCGACGATATTGGCCATCTTGTGTCGTCCTCTACACGGGGGATTGAAACACCACGACGGGCATCTTGCCCATAGTGCAAAAAGGCCGCTCACACAGGGGTGAACGGCCAGTAGTCCTGCTCAACGAATGTCCAGCGGCGCGAAGCCCTTGACCAGCGCATCCAGCGATTGCAGCTGGCGCAGGAAGGGTTCGAGCTGGTCCAGCGGCAAGGCGCAGGGGCCGTCACACTTGGCGTTGTCCGGGTCCGGATGCGCTTCGAGGAACAGACCCGCCAACCCCAATGCGACACCGGAGCGTGCCAGATCGAAGACCTGCTCACGACGGCCGCCAGCGGAATCGGCTCGCCCGCCCGGGCGCTGCAACGAGTGGGTGACATCGAACAATACCGGCAGGCCGCTATCCTTCATCTCGGCCATGCCGAGCATGTCGACCACCAGGTTGTTGTAACCGAAGCTGGAGCCACGCTCGCACAGCAAAATCCGATCATTGCCCGCTTCACCGCACTTGGCGACGATATGGCGCATCTCGTGCGGCGCGAGGAACTGCGGCTTCTTGACGTTGATGACGGCGCCGGTGCGCGCCATGGCCACGACCAGGTCCGTCTGCCGCGCAAGGAAGGCCGGCAGCTGGATGACATCGGCCACTTCCGCCACGGCTGCCGCCTGATGCGGCTCATGCACGTCCGTGATGATCGGCACACCGAAGCGCGACTTGATCTCGGCCAGAATCTCGAGCCCCTTCTCCATCCCGGGACCACGGTAGGAGTGCATGGAGCTGCGATTGGCCTTGTCGAAGCTGGCCTTGAAGACGTACGGCATGCCCAGGCGTGTCGTCACTTCGACATACTGCTCGGCGACTTCCAGCGCCAGCTCCCGCGATTCGAGCACGTTCATGCCACCGAAAAGCGTCATCGGACGATCGTTGGCGACTTGCAGACCCGCAAATTCGATTACGCGTTGTTCGTTGCTCATCTCTGCACCGTCCATCAAATCGTTGTCCATCGGCAGTCTGCCTGATGATGCTCTGGCGAACATCAAGACATGCAACCACCGCGGAGAAGACCTACGGGCGCCACCTGAGGTGGCGCCCGCTCAACACCCTATCACTCGCCGCGAGTACGCGCCGCCTTGTGATTGAGCGCGGCATTCACGAAGCCGGTGAACAGCGGATGGCCATCACGTGGCGTGGAGGTGAATTCCGGGTGGAACTGACATGCCACGAACCATGGGTGATCCGGCAGCTCGACCATCTCGACCAGCGAGTTGTCGACGCTGCGACCGGAGAAGATCAGGCCTGCTTCTTCCAGGGCCGGCACGAACTGGTCGTTGACCTCATAGCGGTGACGGTGACGCTCGACGATCTCATCGCTGCCATAGGCCTGATGCGCCTTGGAGCCGTTGAGCAGGCTGCAGGCCTGGCCGCCGAGACGCATGGTGCCGCCCAGATCAGACGCCGCGTCGCGGGTCTCGATCTTGCCTTCCGGCGTCAGCCACTCGGTGATCAGACCGACCACCGGGTGCTGGGTGTCATGGGTGAACTCGGTGGAGTTGGCATCGCTCCAGCCCGCCACGTTACGCGCGAACTCGATGACGGCAACCTGCATGCCCAGGCAGATGCCCAGATACGGCACCTTGTTCTCACGCGCGAAGCGCGCAGTGGCGATCTTGCCTTCCACGCCACGCTCGCCGAAGCCGCCCGGTACCAGCACCGCGTCCTTGCCGATCAGACGGTCAGTGCCGTTGCGCTCGATCTCCTCGGAGTCGATGAAGTCGACGTTGACCTTCACACGCCCCTGGATACCGGCGTGGATCAGCGCCTCGTTCAGCGACTTGTAGGCGTCGAGCAGCTCCATGTACTTGCCGACCATCGCGATGTTGATGGTCTTGAGCGGGTTAAGCTTGGCGTCGAGCACCGCGACCCACTCGGACATGTCGGCCTCTTTGGCCTCCAGGCGGAACTTGTCGCAGACGATCTCGTCGAGGCCGGCTTCGTGGAGCATCAACGGAATGCGATAGATGGTGTCGGCATCCTGCAGGGAGACGACGGCACGCTCTTCGACGTTGGTGAACAGCGAGATCTTGCGACGCTCGCTTTCCTCGATCTCGACTTCGCTGCGGCAGATCAGAATATCCGGCTGGATACCGATGGAGCGCAGCTCCTTGACGCTGTGCTGGGTCGGCTTGGTCTTGGTCTCGCCAGCCGTCTTGATGTACGGCACCAGCGTCAGGTGCATGAAGAGTGCACGCTCGCCACCCAGCTGCGCACGCAGCTGACGAATGGACTCCAGGAACGGCAGCGACTCGATGTCACCCACGGTACCGCCGATCTCGACCAGTGCGACGTCATAGCCTTCACCGCCGGCGATCACGCGACGCTTGATCTCGTCGGTGATGTGCGGGATGACCTGCACCGTTCCGCCGAGGTAGTCACCGCGGCGCTCCTTGCGCAGCACGTGCTCGTAGACGCGACCGGTGGTGAAGTTGTTGCCCTGAGTCATGCGCGAGCGGATGAAACGCTCGTAGTGACCGAGGTCGAGGTCGGTTTCCGCGCCATCTTCGGTGACAAAGACTTCGCCGTGCTGGAACGGGCTCATGGTGCCCGGATCGACGTTGATGTACGGATCCAGCTTGAGGATGGTGACCTTGAGGCCACGGGCCTCGAGAATAGCCGCCAGCGAAGCGGATGCGATGCCCTTGCCAAGCGAGGACACAACGCCGCCCGTCACGAAGATAAATCGTGTCATGGAAACCTGCCGAAAACGTGAGCTGTAGGAGAGATCCGGGGGAACGGATCAGGATGGGTCGCCAGTCTAGCGGAAAGGCTGCTCCGGCTCAATTTGAATGCCACCACCTGCCCATCTCGCGTCGCCATCCGATGCACCCGCCATAACGCATCAGACCCGCCGTGGCGGGCCTGATGCGTGACGTCACATGACCTTTACACTTCCAGGAAATCAAGAATCCCTTCAGCGGCACGGCGACCTTCATCGATGGCGGTCACCACCAGATCGGAGCCGCGCACCATGTCACCGCCAGCGAACACCTTGGCATTGGTGGTCTGGAAGGCATGACGCTCGGCGCTGGTCGCGATGCGGCCACGCTCATCGACGGCGATGTCGAAGTCGGCGAACCACGGCGCAGGGCTTGCCTGGAAGCCGAAGGCCACGACCACGGCATCCGCCGGCAGAATCTCTTCGGAACCCGGCACCACTTCCGGACGCTGACGGCCATTGGCATCCGGCTCACCCAGACGGGTGCGCACGACCTTGACGCCTTCGACCTTGCCATCGCCAACCACTGCCACCGGCTGACGGTTGAAGAGGAAATCGACGCCCTCTTCGCGGGCATTGGTCACCTCACGACGTGAGCCCGGCATGTTGGCCTCGTCACGACGGTAGGCGCAGGTCACGCTTTCCGCGCCCTGGCGGATGGAGGTGCGGTTGCAGTCCATCGCGGTATCACCACCGCCGAGCACCACGACCTTCTTGCCTTCCATGGAGACGTAATCCGCCGGGTCCTTCTCGAAGCCCAGACAGTGATTGACGTTGGCGATCAGGAAGTCGAGCGCCTTGTGCACACCCGGCAGATCCTCGCCCGGGAAGCCGCCGCTCATGGCGTTGTAGGTACCCATGCCCAGGAAGACGGCATCGTATTCCTCGAGCAGCGCATCGAAGGTCACATCACGCCCGACCTCGACGTTGAGACGGAACTCCATGCCCATCTCTTCGAAGATCTCGCGGCGACGCGTCATCACGCCCTTCTCGAGCTTGAACTCCGGGATGCCGAAGGTCAGCAGACCGCCGATTTCCGGATGGCGATCATAGATCACCGGACGCACACCATTGCGCACCAGGATATCGGCGGCACCGAGACCCGCCGGGCCTGCACCGATGATGGCGACGCGCTTGTCGGTCCAGCTGACCTTGGACATGTCGGGGCGCCAGCCCATCGCGAAGGCGGTGTCGGTGATGTACTTCTCCACCGAGCCGATGGTGACGGCACCGAAGCCGTCATTCAGGGTGCAGTCGCCCTCGCAGAGACGGTCCTGCGGGCAGACGCGACCACAGACTTCCGGCAGCGAGTTGGTCTGGTGCGAAAGCTCGGCGGCTTCGAGGATATTGCCCTCGGAGACCAGCTTCAGCCAGTTGGGAATGTAGTTGTGTACCGGGCACTTCCACTCACAGTAGGGGTTGCCACAGCCCAGGCAGCGATGTGCCTGGCTGGCGGCTTCTACCGGCTTGAACTCGGCATAGATCTCGTTGAACTCACGTGCGCGCACGCGAGCATCTTTCTTCTGCGGGTCCTGACGACCCACATCGATGAACTGGAAGTCGTTGGCGAGCTGATTGGCCATGATGAATCCTCCTTCAAAATCCGGGCACCGTCGCGGTGCGGGCCCTCACCCGAGGCATGCTGGGGTGAGGGATGCGATCACTCCGGCTGACGCCGTGACTGGTCCAGCAGGCCGTTGAGGCTTGCCGCCTTCGGCTTGACCAACCAGAAGTGACGCACGAAGTCAGGGAAATCACGCAGGATGTCGCGCCCGCGCTCGGAGCCGGTCTCGGCCACATATTCCTCGATGACTTCGCGCAGATGGCGACGATAGGCCTCCATGGCTTCGGTATTGATGCGGTGGATTTCCACCAGCTCATGGTTGTACTTGTCGACGAAGTCGCGATTCTCGTCCAGCACGTAGGCGAAGCCGCCCGTCATGCCCGCACCGAAGTTGACGCCTGTCTCGCCCAGCACGCACACCAGACCGCCGGTCATGTACTCACAGCAGTGATCACCCGCGCCCTCGATCACGGCGTGCGCACCGGAGTTGCGCACCCCGAAGCGCTCGCCGGCGGTGCCCGCGGCATACAGCCTGCCGCCGGTCGCGCCGTACAGGCAGGTGTTGCCGATGATGGCGGTCTTGTGGCTCTCGAAGCGCGAACCACGCGGCGGCACGATGGTCAGCTTGCCGCCGTTCATGCCCTTGCCGACATAGTCGTTGGCGTCGCCTTCCAGATACATCTCGAGCCCGTGCGCGTTCCAGACACCGAAGCTCTGGCCTGCCACACCGGTCAGGCTGACCTTGAGCGGCGAGCCTGCCAGCCCGGCCTCGCCATAGCGCTTGGCGATTTCACCCGAGACACGCGCGCCCACCGAGCGATCGCAGTTGGTGACATGGAAGCTGAACTCGCCACCGCTGCGGCTGTCGATCGCCGACTCCATCGCGGCCAGCATCTCGAGGTTCTTGGCACCGGGATCATGCGGCTCGTTGCGGCTGACCTGGCAGAACTGCGGCGCGTCCTTGGGCACGAAGTCATTGCCCAGCAACGGCGTGAGGTCGAGACGACGCTGAGCGTTGGTCTCGCCTTCCAGCACTTCGAGCAGATCGGTACGACCGATCAGGTCGGTGATCTGACGCACGCCCAGCAGCGCCATCAGCTCGCGCACTTCCTCGGCGATGAAGCGGAAGTAGTGCTTGACCATCTCGACGGTGCCGCGGAAATGCTCGTCACGCAGCGCCTGGTGCTGGGTCGCGACACCGGTGGCACAGTTGTTCAGGTGACAGATACGCAGGTACTTGCAGCCCAGCGCGACCATCGGCGCGGTGCCGAAGCCGAAGCTCTCGGCGCCCAGGATCGCGGCCTTGACCACGTCCAGGCCGGTCTTGAGGCCACCATCCGTCTGCAGACGAATCTTGTGCCGCAGCTGGTTGATGCGCAGCGCCTGATGCACCTCGGGCAGCCCCAGTTCCCACGGGGAACCGGCGTGCTTGATCGAGGTGATCGGGCTGGCCGCGGTGCCACCGTCATAGCCGGAGACGGTGATCAGGTCGGCGTACGCCTTGGCGACACCGGTGGCGATGGTGCCGATCCCCGGCTCGGAGACCAGCTTGACCGAGACCTGCGCCGACGGATTGACCTGCTTGAGATCGAAGATCAGCTGCGCCAGATCCTCGATGGAATAGATATCGTGGTGCGGCGGCGGCGAGATCAGTGTCACCCCCGGCACGGCGTAGCGCAGACGTGCGATCAGGTCGTTGACCTTGCCGCCCGGCAGCTGACCGCCCTCACCGGGCTTGGCGCCCTGTGCGACCTTGATCTGCAGTACCTCGGCATTGACCAGGTACGCCGGCGTGACACCGAAGCGACCGGAGGCGATCTGCTTGATCTTGGAGGAGCGCACGGTGCCGTAACGCGCCGGGTCCTCACCGCCCTCACCGGAGTTGGAGCGCCCACCGGCCTCGTTCATGGCCTGGGCCAGCGCTTCATGTGCCTCGGGAGACAGTGCACCAAGCGACATGCCGGCGCTGTCGAAGCGCGGCAGCAGTGACTCGACGGACTCGACTTCCTCGATCGGCAGCGGCTCGGCGACCGGCTTGAGGGTCAGCAGATCACGAATGGTCGCCACCGGACGCTCGTTGACCAGGCGCGCGAATTCCTTCCACTTGCCGTAGTCACCCTGCTGCACGGCCTGCTGCAGCTTCACCACCACATCCGGGTTGTAGGCGTGGTATTCGCCACCATGCACGTACTTGACCAGTCCGCCCTGCTTGATGCGCTTGCGCGGCAGCCAGGCTTCACGGGCCAGCAGTTCCTGCTGGAACTGCAGCTCGGCAAAGCCGGCGCCTTCGATGCGCGAGGCCATGCCGGTAAAGCACATGTCCATGACTTCACTGTTGAGACCGACCGCCTCGAACAGCTGCGAGCCACGGTAGGAGCCGATGTGCGAGATGCCCATCTTGGACAGGATCTTGTAGAGGCCCTTCTGCATGCCCTTGCGATAGTTCTCGCGGGCATCTGCCGGGTTGCCGGACAGCTCGCCGGTGCGATGCATGTCAGCCATCACCTGATAGGCAAGGTACGGGTAGACCGCCGTGGCGCCCACCCCGAACAGCACTGCCATCTGGTGCGCGTCACGCGCATAGCCGGTCTCGATCACCAGGTTGACGCGCGGGCGCAGGGCCAGCGCACCGAGGTGATGATGGATGGCGCCGGTCGCCAGAGCGGCGTGAATCGGCAGCTGCCCCTTCTTCAAGCCACAGTCGCTGAGTACCAGGATCACCTTGCGATTGCGCGCAGCTTCCTCGGCCTGCTGACAGAGGCCCTTGAGCGCCTGCTTGAGGGAGTCCTGCGCCGGATCGTAGTGCAGCTTGAGCGTCTGCGAGGTAAAGGCCGGATCTTCGTGATTGACCAGCGCATTGAACTTGCGCGGTGACAGCACCGGCGTAGTCAGGATCAGGCGATGTGCGTGTTCCGGCGTCGCGTCGAAGATGTTGAGCTCGGCGCCACAGCAGGTCTCCAGCGACATCACGATCGCTTCGCGCAGCGGATCGATCGGCGGGTTGGTGACCTGGGCAAACTTCTGACGGAAGTAGTCGGTCAGCACTCGATTCTGGCGCGACAGCACGGCCATCGGCGTGTCATCGCCCATGGAGCCGACCGCCTCCTGACCGCTCTCGGCCAGCGGGCGCAGCAGCTGATCGCGCTCCTCGAAGCTGACTTGGAACATCTTCTGGTAGACGTCCAGCTGATCGGCATCCATCGGCTGGAAACGCGCCAGCTCGGTCAGTGCAGACTCGAGATAGTTGGCGTTCTCACGCAGCCAGCGCTTGTAGGGATGCGCGCCCTTGAGGCGCTCACTGACCTGATCGGTGTGCAGCACTTCACCGGTCTCGGTATCGACGCCCAGCACCTGACCCGGCCCGACGCGCCCCTTGGCGACGACATCTTCCGGCTTGTAATCGTAGGTGCCGATCTCGGACGCCAGGGTGATGAAACCATTGCGCGTGATGACCCAACGCGCCGGACGCAGGCCGTTGCGGTCCAGCATGCACACGGCGTGGCGACCATCGGTGAGCACGATGCCCGCCGGGCCGTCCCAGGCCTCCATGTGCATGGAGTTGTATTCGTAGAAGGCACGCAGATCGGAGTCCATCTGCTCGACGTTCTGCCACGCCGGCGGCACCATCATGCGGATGGCGCGATAGATATCCATGCCACCGGTCAGCAGGACTTCCAGCATGTTGTCCATGCTGGAGGAGTCGGAGCCGACAGTGTTGACGATCTCGTCCAGCTCGGCGATCTCGGGCAGCTGCTCGGAGACGAAGTTTTCCTTGCGCGCGTTGGCCCAGCCGCGGTTGGCCTCGATGGTGTTGATCTCGCCGTTGTGGGCGAGGAAGCGGAACGGCTGGGCCAGCGGCCAGCGCGGCGCGGTGTTGGTCGAGAAGCGCTGGTGGAAGACACAGATCGCGGTCTCGAGGCGCGGGTCGCCCAGGTCCTTGTAGAAGCGCGGAAGATCTTCCGGCATCACCAGACCCTTGAAGGAGATGACCTTGCCGGAAAGCGAGCAGACGTAGAAGTCCTCTTCACTCTTCAGCGCCTGCTCGGCATAACGGCGCGCCATGAACAGATCGACATTGAAGGCGATGTCAGTGCGCTCGTCGGCGGCACCGACGAAGACCTGACGGATGCGCGGCAGGCAGTCGCGGGCCATCGGGCCGCACACGCTGTCATCCACCGGCATGTCGCGCCAGCCCAGCACCTCGAGATTGCGCGCGCTCAGCGCCGACTCGAAGGCGTCACGCGCGGACTGTTCACGCGCGTCATCATCAGGCAGGAAAAGCGTGCCGACGGCATAGCGGGCGCCCAGTTCCAGCCCGAGGGTTTCTCGAGCGATCTGGCGCATGAAGCCGTCCGGCATCTTGAGCAGCAGGCCACAGCCATCGCCGGTCTTGCCGTCAGCGGCAATCCCGCCACGGTGGGTCATGCAGGTCAGGGATTCAATGGCGGTCTGCAGCAGTTCGTGGCTCGCCTGCCCTTCCATATGGGCGATCAGACCGAAGCCGCAGTTGTCGCGGAACTCTCCCGGATGGTGGAGACCTTTGTTCATGGGGCGTGCCTCACGGAGAAATCATGTGTCCAGATGCTTTTTTTCAAGCATTTTCCCGGTTATAGTTATCGGTTATCTTTATTTTTATACCTGCCGATAGTGGCGCCATCAGTGTCGCTACACGACGCCAGATTTCCCTCGAGCATATCCCCCAGCTTCCCGCCTGCGCAATTCTCCACAGGTCGCCCATCGACCAAAAAAACCTGACAAAACCGAAGGTTAGAAGAACCTTCAACCAAAAAACCCTGTAGGCTCAAGCGCTTAGCGGGTAGACATGCCTCATGTATTTCGCCTTGCAACTTTAGTATTGGTTAAATAAAAAACAGCGTTTTTATTCGATTTACCCCATACCGATTACGCATACGGCATACCAATTCAGGAATCACGCTCCACCAATGACTCCGTCACGGCGCGCTGACACCCGCCAAAAGAAAAGCCGCCACCCAGAGGGTGACGGCTTGCGTGGTCGTGCAGCGCCCATGAACCAGCCGCTGGCTGGCCGGGATGTCAGCGAGAGCTGCGTGGCCAGTGCTCCAGCATGTCGGCCAGCACGCCGGCTGGCGCCTCTTCGGTAATCACCGCTCGGCCGATGCGCTCAAGCAGGATCAGGCGCAGACGACCGTCGACATTCTTCTTGTCCAGCTGCATGTGCTTGAGAAAGTCCTCGACGCCCATGTCTTCCGGAGCCGCCAGCGGCAAGCCTGCCTTGGCAATGATGTGCGAGACACGCTCCACATCCGCACTCGACAGCCAGCCCATGCGCGCCGAAAGCTCAGCCGCCATCAGCATGCCGGTGCCGACGGCTTCACCGTGCAGCCAGACGCCATAGCCCTGATCCGTCTCGATGGCATGCCCGAAGGTGTGGCCCAGATTGAGCAGCGCACGCACGCCCTGCTCGGTCTCATCCTGCGCCACGACATCCGCCTTGATGGCACAGCTGCGGCGAATGGCTTCACCGAGCAGGGTCTCGTCCAGCGCCATCAAGGCCGTCATGTTGTCTTCCAGCCAGCTCAGGAAGCTTTCATCCCACAGCAGACCATACTTGATGACCTCGGCCATGCCCGCTGACAGCTCACGCTGCGGCAATGTCTTGAGGCTTGCGGTATCGATCAGCACCAGACGCGGCTGCCAGAAGGCGCCCAGCATGTTCTTGCCACGCGGATGGTTGACGCCGGTCTTGCCGCCCACCGAGGAATCCACCTGTGACAGCAGTGTGGTCGGCACCTGAATGAAAGCCGCGCCTCGCTGATAACAAGCCGCCGCGAAGCCGGTCATGTCCCCGATCACACCGCCACCGAGGGCGATCAAGGTGCAGCGGCGATTGAAGCCGGCCTCGAGCAGGGCATCCCAGATCAGGCCGATGCTGGCCATGTGCTTGGTCTGCTCACCGTCGTCGAGGATGACCTCGCGGATATCGAGCCCCTCGCCCAACGAGGCCTTCAGTGCGTCCAGATACAGCGGTGCCACCACGGTGTTGGTGACGATCATCACCTGACGCCCCGCAAGGTGCTCCCGAATCAGATCACCACGTGCGGTCAGGCCCGGCCCGATATGAATGGGGTAACTACGCTCGCCGAGCGCGACATCAAGACGATGAGCAGGTGCCAGGGACATCAGAATTCTCCTTGGGCGAAACAGATGACAGCGACTGACGCCCGCCAGGGCCGCCAACCGCTGATGAGACTAGCCAGGGGCATGCAACGGGTCCGCCAGCGCCTTGATGCGGCGACGGATCTCGTTGGTGACCGCCCGAGGGCTGCGCCGATCGGTACGCACGATGATATCGGCCGTCTCGCGGTAGAGCGGGTCACGCAACTCGAACAGACGCTTGAGCACCCGCCCGGGGTCATCCTGCTGCAACAGCGGACGATTGCGATCACGGCCGGCTCGCTTGAGCTGCTGTTCGACAGGCGCGTAGAGATACACGACAGTGCCGCGTTCGCGCAGTACGCGCCGATTGGCCTCCGCCATGATGGCGCCGCCACCGGTGGCCATCACGACTTCCCTGAGCGAGGTCAGCTCATCGATGACAGCCTGCTCACGCTCACGAAAGCCGGACTCGCCCTCGACGTCGAAAATCCACGGAATGCTGGCTCCGCAGCGGTCTTCAATCACATGGTCGCTATCGCAAAATTCACGATGCAAGTCGGCCGCCAGCAGGCGGCCGATAGTGCTCTTGCCGGCCCCCATGGGGCCGACAAGGAATACGTTGGGAATCACATGCATCAGCGCACCGCCAGGCCGTCCTCGATGATCTTCGGGGTAATGAATACCAGCAATTCTACCTTCTCGTTGGACTCTTCGGTATAGCGGAACAGATTCCCGATCACCGGCAGGTCCCCGAGGAAGGGCGTCTTGAAGACGCTGCGAATCTGCTCGGAGGTCAGAATGCCGCCCAGCACCACGGTTTCACCGTCATTGACCAGCACCTGCGTCTCAATTTCATTGGTATCGATGGCCGGTTCGCCATTGAAGCTGTCATCGGAGACATCGTCATTGTTGATCAACAGATCCATGATGATGCGGTTGTCAGGCGTGATCTGCGGCGTCACTTCCAATGCCAGCACCGCTTCCTTGAACTCGATGTTGGTCGCACCGCTGGAGGTCGCCTCCTCGTAGGGAATTTCCTGACCCTGCTTGATGACGGCCTTCTTCTGGTTGGCGGTGATGATCTTGGGCTGGGAGATGGTCTGGCTCTTGCCTTCGCTTTCCAGCGCCGAGAGCTCCAGGTCCAACAGGATATCGCCGGACAGGTAACCGAAGCTGAAGGTGCTGCCCGGATCACTGTCATCGCCGAGATTGACACTCAGGCCGCCATCACTGGTCGTACCGGTCGACGCGCCTTCCAGGCCGAACTTGCCGTTGCTGCTGTTGGAAAGCCCCCAATTGACACCGATCTCGCTGGAGACACTGCTACGCGCGATGACGATGCGCGCCTCGATCTGCACCTGACGCACCGGGATATCGAGATATTCCAGCGTGCCGCGAATGGACTCGAGCGTATCGCGGGTATCCTGGATCAGCATGGTGTTGGTGCGCTCATCGACCATCACGCGGCCCCGCTCGGACAGCAGTCCGATACCGCCTTCACCGCGCAGCAACGCCGCCAGATCCGCCGCCTTGGCATAACGCACCTGGATGTATTCGGTGGTCATCGGCGCCAGCTCCTTGACCTGCTGGTTCGCCTCGAGCTCCTTGCGCTCCAGCGCCGCCAGCTCTTCCGCCGGCGCGACCATCAGCACGTTGCCCATGCGACGACTGGCCAGACCGTTGGACTTGAGCACCAGATCCAGCGCCTGATCCCAGGGCACTTCCTTCAGGTTCAGGGTCACGTTGCCGGTGACGTTGTCACTGGCGACCAGATTGAGCCCAGTAAAGTCAGCGATGATCTGCAGCACGGAGCGCACTTCGATGTTCTGGAAGTTGAGCGAGATCTTCTTGCCGGTGTAGGGGAACTTGTCCTTGATGCGCTCCGCCTGCTCTTCACGCGTCAGCGGCTTGACCTCGAGCACCAGCTCGTTGCCTGCCTGAGTGGCCAGCTGGGTGTAGTAGCCACTGGCATCCACCACCATGCGCACGCCATCACGGGTACGCTGCGGATCGATACGCGTCACCGGCGTGGCGAAATCGCCGACATCCAGCACCTGATTCATCTCCGGCGGCAGCTTCACGCCCTTGATGTCGACGTAGATCTTGCGCCCGCGCTCGGTGACGCGCGACTCGACGTTGGAGCGATTGAAGTTGATCACGACACGACCTTCACCGTCCGTGCCACGACGGAAATCGATGCCACTGACGGCCGGCTCGCTGGCCACTTCCAGGGCACGATTGTCCGGCGGCACGTTGGCGGCGTTCGCCTGGGAGGCAGCCGCAGGCTGAGCGCCCGGCGCACCGCCCTGCTCGCCGATGATGACGTAGAGGCTGTTGCCCTCGGTGCGCGTGACGTACGGCTTGGACTGGTTGAGCTTCATGACCAGACGCGTGCGCGAGCCGGCCTCCAGCGCCACCAGTTCGTCCACGCCGCTGAGCCCCAGATCGAAGCGACGCTTGTCGAGCTGACTGCTGGTATCCAGGAGGTCGATGGTGATGCGCGGCGGCGTCTCGATACGGTAGCCCTTGACCTCCGGCACTCCGCCGACGAAGTCGAGCTTGAGCTCCATACGGTCACCCCCGAGGGCGGTGAAGTTGAGGTCCTGCAGCGACGACGCGGCCATCGCCACATTCGCCATCAGGCTACCGACTGCCGCCAGCCCCAGCAGACTCATTCGTTGCAATCGCGTCATGTTCCCTAGTCCCCTGTCTCGCCGTGGCTCCGTTCAACCGTCGGGCTGATCGCGCCTTATTCTTATCGAAGCGTTATGGTGTCGGTCGCCAACTCTTGCGGGTCGACCGTTCGTCTTCCGTGACAATATGGCTACTGCCAACGCCAGTGATCTCAACCACCTTGCGACACGGGCTCTTTCAGCGCCATGGCGCGAGACCGCTCTATCCAACCGCCCTGACCATTGGGCACGATTTCCACCATATCGATCTGCGTATCACCGATACGAGTGATCCTGCCGAAGTTGCTGCCCATGTGGTTGCCGACCCGCACACGCTGGACTTCCTGCTCCGGCGTCAGAATCAACGCCGAACGCGCGCCATCGACATCCAGCGTCCCGACCATGCTGAGCTGCTCCATCGGCCAGGCTTCCAGCGGTTCACGAGGGCGATCGAGGTCCGGTCGCACCCCGTTGTCGACGGCCGTCAGCTCCTCTTCGGGCTCCGGCAGGCGTGACTGGAAAGGACTGCGCGCATCCGCCATGTCATAGGTGACGGGATGATACTCGGGTTGCGGCGGCAACTCCTGCACCTTGCCGGAAGGGCGCCCTCTCAAGGACTCGAGCTCCCCTTCCAGCGCGCCCAGCTGCGGATCTCCACACCCCGCCAGCAGAGTGACCAGCAACGCACTTCCCATCACGGTATTTCGACGTGTCATCAGGCTCATTGCTTGCCTCCTGATGTTGCCGGGGTCTGACGATAATTGTAGGTCTTGGCCAGCAGCGACAGCTCAAGATCATCGCTGTTGGCGACCGGCGTCAGCACGAAATCATGCAGCGTCACGATGCGTGAAAGCCCCGCGACACCGGAAATGAAGGCGGCGATACGATGATAGTCGCCGCGCACCTTGATATCGAAAGGTTGTTCGACATAGAAGTTGCGATTCTCCGCCGGCTTCAGACGAATGTACTCGACCGCCAGCTGGTTGTTGATCGCCGTCTCGCTGATGTCATCCAGCAGCGCCGGGACTTCCGCATCGGTGGGCAGCATTTCCAGCAGCTGCCCCATGCGGGACTCCAGCTCCACCATCTGCTCCCGCATGGCCGGCAGGTTGGCGGCCTTGAACGCCTTGCTCTCGAACTGCTGGAGCAGCTGACTTTCCTGGGCACGCAGACGCTCGAGGTCTTCTGCCTTGGGCGCGGCAAGGAACCAATGGGACGCCCAGAACAGGGCGCCCAGCACGATGAGTGCCAGCACGGCCTGCAGCGTGACCGGCCAGATGCCGGCTTCCTTCAGATCAAGATCACGAAAATCCGTCGACTTGAGGCGGCGGATTTCAGCATCGATGAAACTCATCGCCGACCTCCTTTCTTGTCATTTTCCGGATCGGCAGCGCTCAGCGCCGACCCCGTCGGGCGCTCCGGAATCATGATATTGAAACTGCGCTGATCGTCGTCATTGCTCTGCACATCGGAGAGCGTCGGGGTGCCGAAGGAATCCGACAGGGCGATGGCGCGCATCAGACCCGAAACCTGACGCGTGCTTTCCGCCGTGCCATTCGCCTTGAGCTGGCGCCCGCTGCGACTGATGCTCTGATACCAGGCGCCGTCCACCAGAGACGTCACCAGCTGATTGAAGACCCGTACCGTTTCCGGACGCGAGAACTGCAGACTGCGGATCAGCTCTATCTGGTCGAGCATCTGGGTGCGGCGTGCCTCGATGTCCTCGACTTCCTTGATGTCCCGATTGAGGCGGGCCATTTCCTTCTCGATGAAGGCATGGCGCTGCTGCTGCGCCTCGAGCTGGCTCTGGTAATACTCGCTCATGCCATAGCCGCCACCGATACCGATGACAGCCGCCAGCGCCAGTATGCCCATGAAGCGCTTGCTGCGCTTCTCACGCCGGTCTTCACGCCAGGAAAGCAGGTTGATCTCGATGGTCATGAGCGCTTCCTCATCGCAAGACCGCAGGCCGTGAGCATCGCCGGAGCATCGCCCGCCAGCGCCTGGATGTCGACGCGCGGATTGACGCTCATGTGAGTGAAGGGGTTGGCCATGATCACTTCAAGCCCGGTGTGCTCCGCCAGGCCTTCACGCAGCCCGACGATGGCAGCCGTACCGCCCCCGAGCAGGATACGCTGCACCTCGCGGCGCTTGCCGGCGGTGTAATAGAGCTGCAGTGAGCGTGCGATCTGCTGGATGAGCGTCTCGCGGAACGGACCCAGCACTTCGCTGTCATAGGTATCCGGCAGACCGCCACGCTTCTTGGCCAGGCCCGCCTCATCATTGGAGAGATCGAAGCGATTCATGATCTCGTCCGTCAGCTGACGCCCGCCGAAGACGGCGTCGCGACTGTAGACGATGCGGCCATTCTGGATGACGTGGAAGGCGGTCATCGTCGCGCCGATATCGACGACGGCAACGCACTCTTCGTTGTCGTAGGTCGGCGGCAACTGATGACGCAGCTCGCCGAAGGCGCGCTCGAGGGAGAAGGTCTCGACATCGACGGCAGCCGGCTCGAGGCCGGCCTGGGACAGTGCCGAGGTCAGCTGATCGACGTCCAGGCTGCGACACGCCACCAGCAACAGGTCCTGCTGATCGGGATTGCGCGGATTGACGCCCAGATGCTGGAAGTCGAACGCGACATCGTTCAGCGGAAAGGGAAAGTGCTTCTCGGACTCGAGCGCGATGCGCTGCTCGATCTCGTCATCGGCAAGATTGGCCGGGAAGCTCAGTGTCTTGGTGATGGCAGCGCTCGCGGGAACCGCGACCACGGCGCGCTTCGAGCGCGGCTGTGCCTGCTCGACCGCGCGCTTGATGGCCAGCACGACTTCGTCCATGTCCCGTATACGTCGCTCGACGACTGCGCCTTCCTTGAGTGGACGCACCGCATAGCTATCGATCTGGTATCGATTTCCTTGCCTGGACAGCTCCAGGAGCTTCACCGTGGCCGACGTGATATCGACCCCGATGAGTCCCTTGCCGGCGGATTTGAGTCCCAGCAATTGGCGTTCCCCTGCTCTGATGACGATCTTGCCAGACTGGCTGGCCGCCGGTTCCCTGACGACGTTGCCGCGACACCCTCTATCATTCCAGGATGTTACATTATGTTTCCCAGAATAACACAACAGACGCGCAAGTCAGGGTTCAACGCTGGCCGCATCTGAACCCGCTACTTATAATGCCCCAGCAATGGAATTGCCAATCCCCGCGCAGCCACTCGCTTTTCTTACCCACGGACCCTGTCTTGCCCATGAAGCTATTGAGACGACTATTTTCGCCAGTGTTCTGGCTGCTGCTATCACTATGTGCCGCGGGACTTCTGGCCATCGTTGGCGCTTCGCTGTACTTCTCGCCGGGCCTGCCCGACGTCCATCAGCTTCAGGATACCAAGCTGCAGACGCCGCTGCGCATCTATACCCGCGATGGCAAGCTGATCGGCGAATACGGTGATCAGCGCCGCATCCCGGTCACCTACGACGAGATCCCCGAGACCTTCGTCGACGCCCTCCTCGCCGCCGAGGACAGCAACTTCTTCTCCCACCCGGGCATCGACCCCAAGGGGCTGGCGCGCGCGGCCGTGCAGCTGGCCTCCAGCGGCAGCATCCAGTCCGGTGGCAGCACCATCACCATGCAGGTGGCGCGCAACTATCTGCTGACGCTGGACCAGACCTTCACGCGCAAGATTCGCGAGATTCTGCTGTCGCTGCAGATGGAAGAGATCCTCTCCAAGCAGGAGATCATGGAGCTCTACGTCAACAAGATCTTCCTGGGCCATCGCGCCTACGGGATCGCCGCCGCTGCGCGCACCTACTACGACAAGTCCCTGGATGAGCTGACCCTGGCCGAGCAGGCCATGCTGGCCGGCCTGCCCAAGGCGCCGTCGAGCTTCAACCCGCTGACCAACCCGCAGCGCGCACTGATCCGTCGCAACTGGATCCTGCTGCGCATGAAGGAGCTGGGTTACATCGAGCCGCAGGCCTATGACGAAGCCGTCAAGGCACCGATCACCGCGGCACGCCACTACTCCAGACCGGAAGTGCAGGCCCCCTACGTCGCGGAAATGGCACGCAGCTTCGCCGTCGACCGCTTCGGCGACAAGGCCTACACCGACAACGTCCGCATCACCACGACGCTGGACAGCTCGCTGCAGCCAATGGCACGTGATGCGCTGATCAAGGGGCTGATCGCCTACGATACCCGCCACGGTTGGCGCGGGGTCGAGGAATCCGACATCGCCGCCTCGCTGGCGGAAGCTCAGGACCAGACCGATCAGGCCGGCCTCGAGGAAGAACTCTCCAAGTCGCCGGAAGTGCTGGAAACCGCCAAGCAGGCGGCCCAGAAGAGCGAGAAGCGCATCGCCGGCATCGACCGTGATGTCTCGAACTGGCTGAAAGTACTCGACCGCACCCCTGATTACGGCCCGCTGAAAGCCGCCATCGTGGTGGAAAGCACCGGCAAGCAGATGAAGGCACTGCTGGCCGACGCCACGGTCGTGACCCTCGACTGGGACGGCCTGAAGTGGGCACGCGAGTACAAGAGCGCCAAATGGCGTGGTGGCGTGCCGGGTTCGGCCGCCGAGATCGCCAAGGCCGGTGATCTGGTACGCGTGATCAAGCAGGACGACGGCTACCGTCTTGGCCAGCTGCCGGACGCGCAATCCGCCATCGTCTCGCTGGATCCGGAAAGTGGCGCCATCCTCGCCCTGCAAGGTGGCTTCAGCTATTCCGCCAGCAAGTTCAACCGCGCCATCCAGGCACGCCGTCAGGCAGGCTCGATCTTCAAGCCGTTCGTCTATCTGTCCGGGCTCGAACAGGCCGGCATGTCACCGGCGACCATCATCAACAACGCCCCTGTCGTGCTTCAGGATGGCGGCAAGGTGTGGCGTCCGGAGAATGCCGGCGGCAAGTTCACTGGCCCGACCCGTATCCGCGTTGGCCTGTATCGCTCACTGAACCTGGTCTCCGTGCGTCTGCTGCAGACGGTCGGCCTCGACAAGACCCTCGACTTCCTGGTCAAGCTGGGCTTCCAGCGTGACGAGCTGCCCAATGGCCTGTCACTGGCACTGGGCAGCGCCTCGCTGACCCCGCTGGAGATGGCACGCGGCTATGCCGTGCTCTCCAATGGCGGCTTCCGTGTCGAGCCCTGGTACATCGATACCATCACGCGTGGCGATGACGAGACCGACTATGAAGCGCATCCGCCGGTTGCCTGCGCCAACTGTGCGCCGGGCATGGTCACCGTCAATCGTGACGGTCGCCAGTACCCGCTGGCCGAGCGTGTCGCCTCCCCTGAAGCCATGTATCTGATCCGTGACATGATGCAGGATGTCATCAAGCGCGGTACTGGCCGTGGCGCCCTGGCGCTGGGTCGTGATGACCTGGCCGGCAAGACCGGCACCACCAACGACCAGCGTGATGCCTGGTTCTCCGGCTTCAACAGCAAGCTGGTGGCCACGGTCTGGGTCGGCAAGGACTCCAACGACACCCTGGCCGAGTATGGCGCCCAGGCCGCCCTGCCCATCTGGGTCGACTACATGCGCGGCGCCCTCGAGGGCATGCCGTCCTCCACCATGGAGCGTCCGGACAACATCGTGACGGCAACCATCGACCCTGACTCTGGCAAGCGCCTGCGCAGCGGTCAGTCCGGCGGCATCAGTGAGCTGTTCCGCAAGGATAATCTGCCGCCCTACAAGGAACGCACCATCCGCAAGGAACTGGAGCAGGAAAGCGGCTCGGAAGGTACCGGAACTTTCGAGGCCATCTTCTGATCTGATCTCCAGACCTCGCCTGCCAGCCTCATCGGCAGGGGGAGAGCCCAAGGAAGAGCGGCCGCTGGTCGCTCTTCTGCCATCTGAGCATTCACAAGGCTCCCCCGTATCGCGATCCACTGGTAGCGTCCGGATGACGCGCCAGGCCGCCTCGCTCAGCAAGCGTCATCTCGCAAGCCACATTCCCGATGATGATGTCATGCCTCAAACATGCCGGAGTTCGCATGCTTCACCCATTGCCCACACTGCGCAGGACCGCGTTTCTGTGCCTGGCCCTGCTTCCCCTCGACACGGCTGTCGCAGACGACCTCTTCTATGCACCGCCACCCGCCAGCGAGGACTCTGAGCCCTTCAGCGGCCAGGCCGAGCTGGGCTTCACCAAGCTGTCGGGCAACTCGAACAGCGAGACCCTGCTGGGCAAGACCAGCCTCTCCTGGCATCTGAAGCCCTGGACTCACACCTTCCGTGTGGAGGCCAAGCATGTCTCCAGCAGTGGCGAGACCACGACCGACAAGTACCTGGTCGGGCAGCGCGAGCGCTATGACCTCAGCGATGACCACTACGCCTTCGGGCTGCTGCGCTGGGAGAAGGAGCGCTTCTCCGGCTACAACCACCAGGTCACCTCCATCGTCGGCGAGGGCATCACGATACTGGATGGCCCCGAGCACAACCTCTCCCTCGAGGCCGGGCCGGGCTATCGCTTCGATGACATCACGGCGGGGGATCACGAGAACTACCTGCTGGGCTATGGCGCGATGGATTACCGCTGGCAGCTGTCCGACACCTCCAAGTTCGAGCAGCAGTTCTCGGCGGAGGCCACGCGCGAGAACGTGATCAGTCGCAGCTATACCGCGCTGACGGTCGCCATCAATGCAAGCCTCGCTCTCAAGCTCTCGCACGAGATCGAGAACAACACCAACCCGCCCGACGAGTCGGATGCCAAGACCGACACCACCACGGCGGCCTCCATCCTCTACAGCTTCTGAGCAAAGGCCTGACGCCTGCCTGCCCAGACGCCAGTCGCCAGTCGCCAGTCGCCAGTCGCTGGTGGCTCATGGCTCGTGGTTCATGGCTGAAAGCAGCCACCAACAAAAAGCCCTCGCCGGAATCTCCAACGAGGGCTTTTTCATGTCTTGCGTCGCTTCAGCGACGCCGCCAACCGGCCATTCGACCGCTGACGCTTAACCGTAGACCTGATCCGTGCTGGTCAGCGGGTAGTGCGCCGGGTACGGCTTGCGTGCGACACCGGAATCGATGGCCGCCTGGGCCACGGCGGCCGGCAGACGCTCGAGCAGACGCGAGTCCATCGGCGTCGGGATGATGTAACCCGGGCCGAATTCGAGGCTGTCGATCTCGTAGGCATCCAGCACATCCTGGCTGACCGGCTCACGCGCCAGGTCTTTCAGGGCGTGAACGGCGGCCAGCTTCATCTCTTCATTGATGCGCGTCGCACGCACATCCAGCGCGCCACGGAAGATGAACGGGAAGCCCAGCACGTTGTTGACCTGGTTCGGGTAGTCGGAGCGACCTGTCGCCATGATGACGTCCGGGCGTGCTTCGCGAGCGGTATCCGGATGAATTTCCGGATCCGGGTTGGAGCAGGCGAAGACGATCGGGTTGGCGGCCATCTTCTTGAGCTGCTCTGCCTTGAGCAGGTTCGGGCCGGACAGACCGACGAAGACGTCGGCGCCATCGATGGCGTCGTCCAGGGTGCGCAGCTCGGTCTCGGTGGCGAACATCGCCTTGTACTGGTTCAGGTCGTCACGGCCGCTGTGGATCACGCCCTTGCGGTCGAGCATGAAGATGTTCTCGACCTTGGCACCACTGGCCACCAGCAGCTTCATGCAGGCGATGGCGGCAGCGCCGGCGCCCAGGCAGACGATGCGCGCGTCTTCCAGCTTCTTGCCGGCGATATCCAGGGCGTTGAGCATGCCGGCCGCGGTGACGATGGCGGTACCGTGCTGGTCGTCATGGAAGACCGGGATATTGCACTGCTCGATCAGCGCCTGTTCGACTTCGAAGCACTCCGGTGCCTTGATGTCTTCCAGGTTGATGCCACCGTAGGTGGTGTGGATGCGACGCACGGTGTCGATGAAGGCCTGCGGGCTTTCCGCATCCACTTCGACATCGACGGAGTTGATGCCAGCGAAGCGCTTGAACAGCACGCCCTTGCCTTCCATGACCGGCTTGGAAGCCAGCGGCCCCAGGTTGCCCAGGCCAAGGATGGCAGTCCCGTCAGAGATGACCGCGACCAGGTTGCCCTTGCCGGTGTACAGGTAGGCATTTTCCGGGTCGGCGGCGATTTCGCGGCACGGTTCGGCAACGCCCGGGCTGTAGGCCAGCGCCAGGTGCTTGGCGGTCTCGGTCGGCTTGGTCAGCTCGATGGAGAGCTTCCCGGGAATCGGTTCGGCGTGATATTGCAGTGCTGCTTTCTTCATGGCATCAGACATGCGTGTCATCCGGTATTTTGGCGGGGGGTTGGCTGCTCCAGAATATAGAAAAAGACACCTCTGAACAACCGACGCAACTTGCTGTTATGCATGACTTTAAAACGATCGTTTAAAAAACATTTTAGCCATTCGTCTAACGTTATGGATGCCCTGCCCAGCCATAAACCTTTCCTTATCGCTGACCGGCTTTCGCGTCGATTTCGGCCCGAGATGACGCCACGATTCGCGCAAGATCCTCGATTTTCGGCCGTTCGCTGACGCAACCCGCCATTCCGGCGCGCTTGATGCAGAGGCAGAGCAGAAAAAGTGCCAAATCGGAAACAATAATCCTTCCCGGCAAGCGCAGCGCAGGGGCGACATCTCCGCAAGGGCATCACGTCAGACCATCATGTCAGACCATCATGTCAGACCATCATGTCAGACCATTACGACCAGAACATCACGACCAGAACATCACGACAAGGGCATCACGACAAGGGCATCCCGGGCCGGCTGGCGTGGTCGCGGCTCTCTTCAGGATGGTCTGAACGACAGGCACAAAAAAACCCGCTCGTGAGCGGGTTTTTCGTCCATGACGCTGCAAGATGCGCAGCGCCATGAAAGCGACAAGCAGCTGAAGGTATCAGCGCTTGATGGCAGCACCGAAACGCTTGTTGAAGCGCTCGACGCGACCACCGGTGGTAGCCTGCTTCTGCTTGCCGGTGTAGAACGGGTGGCACTCGGAGCACACGTCAAGCGCGAAAGTCTGCTTGGAAGTGGTACCGATTTCGTGCTGCGCGCCGCAGGAGCAAGTTGCGGTCTGGCGCTGGTAGTCCGGATGGATACCCTGTTTCATGATGTGTAACCTCAGGTCGCTGTGCACCGCCACCTGATCACTTGCCAGGCACCGTACACGGGTTTTGGATTGAACCGGTCATTCCGCCGTTTCCGACGGAAGGCCGCGCATTTTACCAGTCATCTGCCGCAAGACCAAACTTTGTGCCGTTTATTGCGGGCAACACTCTGTAGACTGCGTGCCACGGCATATCCCCGTTTTACTGAACGCCTCATATCACCTCATATCCGGATACCTTGCGTGCCTGACACTACCGACAAGACTGCGACTCACCTGCCGGGACGTGTGCTGGGCATCGCGATTCCCGGCCCGCTGCGCGATCTGTTCGACTACCTGCCATCCCGCCAACCGCCCCGCCACGGCTGGCAGGTGGGCCTGCGCGTGCGCGTCGAATTCGGGCGTCGCCAGCTGGTCGGGGTGATCGCCGAGCTGCGCAGCGACTCAAGTTTCCCCATCGACAAGCTCAAGCCTGTCAGCGAAGTCATCGATGACGAACCGCTGCCGGCCGACTGGTTGTGGATATGTCAGTTTACCGCGCGCTATTACCAGCACTCGCTCGGCGACACCTTCGCCCAGGCGATGCCCTCGCTGCTACGTCAGGGGCGCGCCCTCGAGGCGCGTACCCGTGAGCGCTGGACGCTGACCGACAAGGGCCGCGCCACCGAGCCGGCAAGCCTGGGGCGAGCCACCCGCCAGATCGCGTTGCTGGAGCTGCTCGCTCAGCATCGTCATGGCCTGGTGCACAGCGCCATCACCGCCCAGGGCTTCACCCGCCAGCAACTGGAGACCCTGCGCGGTCGCGGCTACATCGAATCCCGTGAGGAGCCGGTGACCGGCGCCACGCCGGAGCAGGCCAACAAGGGCGTGCTCGCCGAACCCGGCCTGGCCCTCAATGATGAGCAGGGTCGCGCCCTCTCGCGTCTGCATGAGGGCCTGAACCGCTTCTCGCCCACACTGCTGGAGGGCGTGACCGGTTCCGGCAAGACCGAGGTCTATCTGCAATTGATCGAGGCGGTGCTGGACCGCGATGGCCAGGCGCTGGTGCTGGTGCCCGAGATCGGCCTGACGCCCCAGACGCTGGAGCGCTTCCGCAGACGCTTCCGCGTGCCGCAGGTGATGCTGCACTCCGGCGTCAGTGATGGTGAACGCCTCGATGGCTTCGAAGCCGCCCGCAGCGGTCGCGCGCGCATCGTGATCGGTACCCGCTCTGCCATCTTCACGCCGATGGCCAGACTCGGCGTGATCATCGTCGACGAGGAGCACGACGGCTCCTTCAAGCAACAGGACGGCCTGCGCTATCACGCCCGCGATCTGGCGCTGGTGCGCGGCAAGCAGGAAGGCATACCCGTGGTGCTCGGCAGCGCCACGCCGTCTCTTGAGAGCCTGCGCCATGCACGCGAGGGCCGCTTCACGCATCTGCACCTGCATCAGCGCGCCGGTCGCAGCCAGCCGGCGCGCCTGCACCCGGTCGACCTGCGCGGCCGCATGACGCTGGGCGGTCTCTCGACCCAGAGTCTGGAAGCGATCGAGAAGCGCCTCGCCCAGGGCGATCAGGTGCTGGTGTTCATCAATCGGCGCGGCTTCGCGCCGACCCTGACCTGCCATGCCTGCGGCTGGATCGCCGAATGCGACAACTGCGATGCCCGCATGACCCTGCATCGCCATCCGCCCCAGCTGACCTGTCACCACTGCGAGCGCACCCGCCCACTGCCGGATGCCTGCCCGGCCTGTGGCAGCGGGGATGTTCGCCCGCAGGGCGCGGGCACCGAGCGCACCGAAGAGCTGCTCGGCGAGAAATTCCCCGACGTGCCGGTGCTGCGCATCGACCGCGACAGCACCCAGCGCAAGGACGCCATGAGCGAGGCGCTGGCGGTGATCCGGCGCGGCGAGCCCTGTCTGCTGGTCGGCACCCAGATGCTGGCCAAGGGCCACCACTTCCCCCACGTCACCCTGGTGGTGGTGGTCAACGCCGACAGCGGCCTCTATGCCGCCGACTTCCGGGCGCTGGAGCAGTCCGCGCAGCTGCTGGTGCAGGTCGCGGGGCGCGCCGGACGCGCCGAGCGCCCCGGTGAGGTATTGATCCAGACCCGCCACCCGGAAGACCCCAACCTGCTGACGCTGATTCAGGCCGGCTACCCGCAGCTGGCGGGGGAATTGCTCGAGGAGCGCCGCATCGCCCAGCTGCCACCGTTCAGCCATCTGGCGCTGCTGCGCGCCGAGGCCACTGATCAGCAGCAGGTCGAGCAGTGGCTGTTGAAGGTCGGTGGCGCCCTGCGCCAGCACCTCGAGGCTGCCAATCTCAAGGTGGATTGCCTCGGTCCGGTACCCGCACCGATGGAGCGCCGCCAGAATCGCTATCACGCCCAATTGCTGTTGCGCTGCGCGAAACGCGGCCCATTGCATGAAGCAGCGGCCTGGCTGGTGACGCTCTGCGAGCAGGACCGCGATGCACGCCGCCTGCGCTGGTCGCTGGATGTCGATCCCGTCGGCATGGCCTGAGTGATACGCAAGCGGTATGGCAGCCCTTCACGCCGCTTGCGATGAACTGACCACTATCCCTGCAGGGCGCGGAATGCGGCGCGATTGATCACGACGGTTTATGCAAGCCGCAGGATCGGTGATAATGCCCGCCATCGTGCAGCGACATCCGCACTCCCCTATTGCCCGCAGGCCTGATGCCTGCAACCGCCTGCTGTATGGCACGCGGTGCGACCCGAGCCGTGAAGAGACCGATATTCCATGAAAGAGACGATCATCGAACTGCTGGGCCAGGCCCTGGAAACCCTCAAGGCCGACGGCACCCTGCCCGCCGACGCCAGCCCGCAGATCAAGGTCGACCCGACCAAGGACAAGAGCCACGGCGACTACGCCAGCAATCTGGCGATGATGACGTCCAAGGCCGCCGGCATGAAGCCGCGCGATCTGGCCGAGAAGCTGATCGCGGCGCTGCCGGCCTCCGATGCCGTCTCCAAGGTCGAGATCGCCGGGCCCGGCTTCCTGAACTTCTTCGCTGACACCGGTGCGGTAGCCGACATCGTGCGTCGCGTCTTCAGTGAAAGCGACAGCTTCGGTCACAGCGACGTGGGTGCTGGTGAGAAGGTGCAGGTCGAGTTCGTCTCCGCCAACCCGACCGGCCCGCTGCACGTCGGTCACGGCCGCGGTGCCGCGGTCGGCGACGTGCTGTGCCGCCTGCTGGCCGCCACCGGCCACGACGTCACCCGCGAGTTCTACTACAACGACGCCGGAGCCCAGATCAACAATCTGGCGCTCTCCGTCCAGGCGCGCGCCAAGGGTCTGGGCCCGGACGATGCCAGCTGGCCGGCCGATGGCTATCGCGGTGACTACATCAGCGAACTGGCCGCCTCCTACATGGCCGGCGACACCGTCGAAGCCGATGGCAAGCAGGTGACCGGCGCCGCGGACCCCGATGACCTGGAGGCCATCCGCGTCTTCGCCGTCGCCTACCTGCGCCACGAGCAGGATCTCGATCTCAAGGCCTTCGGCGTCGAATTCGATGTCTACTTCCTCGAGTCCTCGCTCTACAGCGACGGCAAGGTCGAGGAGACCGTCAAGCGCCTGGTCGACAACGGTTACACCTACGAAGACGATGGTGCCCTGTGGCTGCGCACCACCGACTTCGGTGATGACAAGGACCGCGTGATGCGCAAGCGTGACGGCGGTTACACCTACTTCCTGCCCGACGTCGCCTACCACCTCGACAAGTGGCAGCGTGGCTTCACCCAGGTCATCAACGAGCAGGGCGCCGATCACCACTCCACCGTGACTCGCGTGCGTGCCGGTCTGCAGGCTCTGCAGGCGGACATCCCCAAGGGCTGGCCGGACTACGTGCTGCACCAGATGGTCACCGTGATGCGCTCCGGCGAGGAAGTGAAGCTGTCCAAGCGTGCCGGCAGCTACGTGACCCTGCGCGACCTGATCGAGGAAGTCGGCCGCGACGCGACCCGCTACTTCCTGGCCGCACGTCGCGCCGACTCCCAGCTGACCTTCGACATCGACCTGGCGCGCTCCCAGTCCAATGACAACCCGGTCTACTACATCCAGTACGCTCACGCCCGCGTGCACAGCGTGCTGCGCAAGGCCAGCCGCGAAGAGAAGCCCTTCGACGAAGCCCTGGCCATGGCGCAGCTCACCCTGCTGACCAGCGACCAGGAAAAGGCCGTGATGAATCGCATGGCGCAGTTCCCGGACGTCGTCGCCCACGCCGCCAAGGTGCGCGAGCCGCAGCAGGTCGCCCAGTACCTGCAGGACCTCTCCTCCGACTTCCACACCTGCTACAACGCGGTGAAGGTGATGGTCGAGGACGACGCGACCCGCAATGCGCGCATGGCGCTGGGTCTGGCGACCGCTCAGGTCATCCGCAACGGCCTGGCCCTGCTGGGTGTCAGCGCTCCCGAGGAGATGTAGGCCATGGCTGCTCGCCGCCCCGCCAACAAGAAGCCCGCCTCCCGCCAGGGGGCGAGCCCCCGTCGGCAACCCGCTGCCAGCCAGAGTCGTGGTCTGCCCGGCTGGCTGTGGGGCATCATCGGTCTGATCGCCGGCTTCGCTCTCGCGCAGTACTTCGAGAAACAGGCCCCGCGTCTGCCGGTCGCGGCCATCGTGCCCAAGGCCAACACGCAGCAGAACGGACAGCAGAACGGGCAGCAGGCCGCCAAGCAGGGCAACCAGCAGCAGAAGGAAGCCCCCGAAGAGTCCGCCGGCAACATGCCGACCTTCGAGTTCTACACCCTGCTGCCGGAAACCGAGGTGATCGCGCCCAAGGTGGATGAGTACAAGTCCACGCCGCGTCCGGGCAGCGCCGAGAGCACCAAGAAGTCCGAGGCCTCGCTGACCAACTACATGTTGCAGGCCGCGTCCTTCCGCGAGATGAGCGATGCCAAGAAGCTGGCCGGCAAGCTCAAGGACCTTGGCCTGCTGGCCAAGGTCAGTGACGTCAACGCCTCCGGCGGTACCGTCTGGCACCGGGTGCAGGTCGGTCCCTACAAGGACACCCGCGAGCTCAATCGCGCCCAGGACCTGATGAACACCCAGGGCATCGAGCCCTTGTTGATCAAGCTGCAGTAAGCCAGGCGTGAGCCTTGCGACAGACGGGCCCGCTCATTTTTGAGCGGGCCCGTTGCATGAGGGCACAGACCAGGGCCGATCGCAGTCAACGCTGAGTCGCCGATGACTTGAAACCCGTATCGGCGCCCCCATCTACAGCATTCCGGTGAGATATCAGGCCCGCGTGCCGCCCATCAGGCGGTGCAGGATCGCGGCAAGCAGTGGCAAGCGCCAGGCTGACGATCACCACCCGTTTTACGCGACGAGGCCACGGCCTCGTCTGCCCAGAAATGCCATGCCCGGCCCCGTTCACCTTATTCCAATCGCCGGCATGCTCTCTCAGGAGTTATCCATGACCACGATCGTCTCCGTGCGTCGCAACGGCCAGGTCGCCCTGGCTGGTGACGGCCAGGTATCCCTTGGCAACACTGTCATGAAAGGCAACGCCGCCAAGGTGCGTCGTCTGTATCGCAATCAGGTACTGGCCGGTTTCGCCGGTGGTACCGCCGATGCCTTCACGCTGTTCGAACGCTTCGAAGCGCAGCTCGAGAAGTATCAGGGCCAGTTGGTGAAGTCCGCCGTGGAGCTTGCCAAGGAGTGGCGCTCAGACCGCGCCCTGCGCAAGCTGGAGGCCATGCTGGTGGTCGCCGACAAGCACGCCTCCTTGATCATCACCGGCAACGGTGACGTGGTCGAGCCCGAGCACGGCGTGCTCGCCATCGGCTCCGGTGGCAACTACGCCGAGGCCGCTGCCCGCGCCCTGATCGAGAATACCGAGCTTTCCGCCCGCGAGATCACCGAGAAGTCCATCTCCATCGCGGCCGATATCTGCGTCTTCACCAACCACAATGCCATCATCGAGGAGCTGTCCTGAGATGTCCCAGATGACCCCGAAGGAAATCGTCAACGCCCTCGATCAGCACATCGTCGGCCAGCCTGAAGCCAAGCGCGCCGTGGCGGTTGCCATGCGCAACCGCTGGCGCCGCATGCAGCTCGATGATGATCTGCGCCCGGAAGTCACGCCGAAGAACATCCTGATGATCGGCCCGACCGGTGTCGGCAAGACCGAGATCGCCCGTCGTCTGGCCAAGCTGGCCGGCGCGCCCTTCCTCAAGATCGAGGCGACCAAGTTCACCGAGGTCGGCTATGTCGGCCGTGACGTGGAATCCATCATCCGCGACCTGGTCGAGGTCGCGATGAAACTGGTGCGTGAAGACGCCATGAAGGAAGTGCGCGACAAGGCCGAAGATGCCGCCGAAGAGCGCATCCTCGACGCCCTGCTGCCGCGGGTGCGTGGCGAAGAGTACGACGCTGCCGCCAACAACAGCAGCACGCGCCAGATGTTCCGCAAGAAGCTGCGCGAAGGTCAGCTGGATGACAAGGAAATCGACATCGAACTGAGCCCGGCCAGCCAGAGTCTCGATTTCGCCACCCCGCCGGGGATGGAAGAGATGACCAGCCAGCTGCAGTCCATGTTCTCCAACATGGGCAAGCAGCAGAAAGAGAGCCGTCGCATCACCGTCAAGGAAGCACTCAAGCTGGTTCACGAGGAAGAAGCGGCCAGAATGGTCAGCGATGAAGACCTCAAGAGCCGTGCCATCGAGGCCGTCGAACAGAACGGCATCGTCTTCCTCGACGAGATCGACAAGGTCGCCAAGCGTGGCGAATCCGGCAGTGGCGGTGACGTGTCCCGCGAAGGCGTGCAGCGCGATCTGCTGCCGCTGATCGAGGGCTCCACCGTCTCCACCAAGCACGGCATGGTCAAGACCGACCACATCCTGTTCATCGCCTCCGGTGCCTTCCACCTCTCCAAGCCGTCGGACATGATTCCGGAGCTGCAGGGCCGCCTGCCGATCCGTGTCGAGCTCAACGCCCTGACGCCGGAAGACTTCAAGCGCATCCTGACCGAGCCGTCCGCAGCCCTGATCCGTCAGTACAAGGCATTGCTGGCGACCGAAGGCGTCGAGCTGAGCTTCGCGGATGACGCCATCGAGCGCATCGCGCAGATCGCCTATCAGGTCAACGAAGGCACCGAGAACATCGGCGCCCGTCGTCTGCACACCGTGATGGAGCGTTTGCTGGAAGAGATCTCCTACGAGGGTGGCGATCAGCCCGGCGAACTCAAGGTCGATGCCGCCTACGTCGATGCCCGTCTGGGTGATCTGGCGCGTGATGAAGACCTGTCGCGCTACATCCTCTGACGACACGCTCACGCGCCTGACAGCCCCTCATGGAAGCCAGTCCCGTTCCTGAGGGGACTTCTGACGCCCGATCCGGCTTGGCCCGGATCGGGCGTCAGTGCATCATGCGCACAAGACACATCGACCGGCCAAGCGCCGCGCTCGACGCCTATTGCCTTCGCCATACCGCCCTGCGCCCCACGCCGCCGCGCGGCATGCAAGCCCGAGGATGCCCCGATGAGCCACGACACTCCCAAGGACGCCGCCGCGTCCCACGACGCTGACATCAGCGGCCAGCAGCGCGACTACCGCCTCAACGAGCGCCATGCCCGCGATGGCGAAGAGGCCCCGGTACCGACGCGCGTGCACTACCACAAGTCAGAGCGCGAACTGGAACTGGGCTACGCCGATGGCCAGAGCTTCCGCCTGAGCACCGAATTCCTGCGCGTGATGTCGCCGTCGGCGGAAGTGCGTGGCCACGGTGTCGGCCAGGAAACCCTGCAGGTCGGCATGCGCTACGTCGGGCTGACCAACATCACCCAGAGCGGCCGCTACGCGCTGAAGCTGCACTTCGATGATGGCCATGACAGCGGCCTGTATACCTGGGAATACCTGTGGGAACTGGCCAATCGCCGCGACGCCATGTGGGCCTACTACCTGCGTCAGCTGGAAGAGGCCGGCGCCTCGCGCGAACCACTGGGCATTCCGCTCAACCAGCTGTAAGCCACTGATGCCACTGGGCGCGGCAAGATGTCCGAGTCGACGTCTTGCCAAAAGACAGCCCGCTGGCCAGCGGTTACAATCGAGCCACTGCGAAAGCTCACCATATTGTGCTGACGTCGCCACGGCGGCGTCACAACAGGGGAAGTCATGGACAAGCGTACGACTCACTTCGGTTATCAGGAAGTTGCCGTGGACGAGAAGGCAGGCCGCGTCGCGGATGTCTTCCACAGTGTCGCCGCCAAGTACGACGTGATGAATGACCTGATGTCGTTCGGCATCCACCGTCTGTGGAAGCGCATCACCCTGGAGCGTGCCGGCGCCCGTCCCGGCCAGTCGGTGCTGGACATCGCCGGCGGCACCGGTGACCTGACGCTGAAGTTCTCGCGTCTGGTCGGCCCGAAAGGCCGCGTGGTGCTCGCCGACATCAATGCCTCGATGCTCAACGTCGGCCGCGACAAGCTGCTCGACCGTGGCGTCGGCGGCAACGTCGAATACGTGCAGGCCAATGCCGAGGCCCTGCCCTTCCCGGACAACACCTTCGACATCATCACCATCGCCTTCGGGCTGCGCAACGTCACCGACCAGGCCAAGGCCCTGCGCTCCATGCAGCGCATCCTCAAGCCGGGCGGCCGTCTGCTGGTGCTGGAATTCTCCAAGCCGGTCAATCCGCTGCTCTCCACCGCCTATGACCAGTACAGCTTCCGGCTGCTGCCCAAGATGGGCGAGATGGTCGCCGGCGACGCCGACTCCTACCGCTACCTGGCCGAGTCCATCCGCATGCACCCCGACCAGAAGACGTTGGCCGGCATGATGGAAGAGGCCGGTCTCGAGCGCGTCGAGTACACCAACCTGACGGGCGGCATCGTCGCGTTGCACCGCGGTATCAAGCTCTGAGGCTGTCATGGCATTGCTGACCCCCCTGCTGTTGGCGACCGCTGAGCGGACGCTGAATCAGCTGCTTGCTCGCGACCCGGCCTCGACGTCGCGCCTGAATGCACTGGCAGGCCGACGCCTGCTGGTGCGTGTCGAACGCCCCGCCTTTGACCTGCTGGTGCACTTCGACCTGCAGGGCCTGCACCTGTTGCGCCTGCCCCAGGCCAACGAGAGCGATGGCGATGTGGTGGTGGAGCTCGACATGGAGACCGCCGCCGCCCTGCTGTCCGGTGAATCCATCGAGCGCCTGATGTTCGAGGGTCGCCTCGCCGTGCGTGGGCGCATCCATCTGCTGGAGAGCGCCCGTGACCTGGTGATGGACCTCGACCTGGATTGGGAAGGCGCGCTCAGTGAGTGGTTCGGCGAAGCCCCCGGCCATAGCCTGGCCAGCGGCCTGCGCAGCCTCGGGCGTTTCGGCCTGATCAGCCGCCGCGAGCTGGAGCTGGACCTGCGCGAGTACCTCACCGAGGAGGCGCGCTGGCTGCCCGGTCAGGCGCAGATGCGCGTCGCGCGCGACGAGCTGACCGAGCTGACCCAGTGTCTGGACCGCACCGAAGCGCGGCTGGCGCGACTGCGCCGTCATCTCGAGGCCGCCACCTCCCATCAACCTGCCGAGCGGGAGTGCCAGCCGTCGTGAGACTCTATCGCCTGCTGAGCATCCTGTGGGTCATCGCCCGCTACCGCCTCGACGATCTGGTGCCGCCGGGGCGCGTGCCGGCCCTGCTGCGCCCGCTGCTCAAGCTGTCGCCGCTGCGTCTGTTCCCCATCGGCAGACGCACGCGCGGCGAGCGTCTGCGTCTGGCGCTCGAGGCCCTCGGCCCGATCTTCATCAAGTTCGGCCAGATGCTCTCGACGCGCCGCGACCTGCTGCCGCCGGACATCGCCGACGAACTCAAGCGCCTGCAGGATCAGGTGCCGCCGTTCGAGAACCGGGTCGCGCGGGAGCTGGTCGAGCAGGAACTCGAGATGTCGGTCGAGGAAGCCTTCGCCGAATTCGAGGCCCAGCCCCTGGCCTCGGCCTCCATCGCCCAGGTACATGCCGCACGCCTGCACGATGGCTCGGACGTGGTGGTCAAGGTCATCCGGCCGCGCATCGAGGAAGTGATGCGCAAGGACATCGGCCTGCTCTACATGTTCGCGCGCCTGTTGATGAAGGTCTCGCCGGAAGCCCGTCGCCTGCGCCCGGTCGAGGTCGTCGCCGACTACGAGGCGACGCTGTTCGACGAGCTCGACATGCACAAGGAGGCCGCCAACACCTCCCAGCTCAAGCGCAACTTCCTCGACTCGCCGCTGCTCTACGTCCCGGCCATCCACTGGCCACTGACGCGCCGCCGCGTGATGGTGCAGGAACGCATCCGCGGCATTCCGGTCGCCGATATCGAGGAGCTGACCGCGCAGGGCACCGACCTCAGGAAGCTGGCCGAGCGCGGCGTGGAGATCTTCTTCACCCAGGTATTCCGCGACAACTTCTTCCACGCCGACATGCACCCCGGCAATATCTTCGTCTCGCGCGAGAACCCGCACGACCCGCAGTTCATCGCCATCGACTGCGGCATCGTCGGCAGCCTGACCCGCGAGGATCAGGACTATCTGGCGCGCAACCTGCTGGCCTTCTTCCGCCAGGATTACTACGAGGTCGCGGCGCTGCACATCGAGTCCGGCTGGGTCGGCGAAGGCACGCGCGCCAACGAGTTTGCCGCTGCCATCCGCGCCGTCTGCGAGCCGATTCTCGAGAAGCCGCTCAAGGACATCAGTTTCGGCCAGGTCCTGCTGGGGCTGTTCCAGACCGCGCGCCGCTTCAACATGGAAGTCCAGCCGCAGCTGGTGTTGCTGCAGAAGACCCTGCTCAACATCGAGGGCCTCGGCCGCCAGCTGTATCCGGACCTCGACCTGTGGGCCACCGCTCGCCCCTACCTGGAGCGCTGGATGAAGGAGCGCGCCGGCCCCAAGGCGTTCTGGGCCGAGATGGTCAAGCAGGCACCGGAGCTGTCGCATCAGCTGCCGCAGCTGCCGGCGATGGCCTTCCAGGCCATGGAGCGCATCGAGGACGAGCATCGCGCCCGTCAGCGTCAGACAGAGGCCATCACCACGCTGCGCGACCGGGTCAATCACGCCTCCAGCACCAGCTGGCGGCTGCGTGCGGGCCTGCTGCTGGTGGCCGGCGCGTTCGGTTGGCAGCCCTTGATGGCCTGGGCGGAGACCCAGCCCGTGGCGGTACTGGTGGGCGCAGGACTGGGAATCGTGTTATTGCTGTGGCGCTAGCCGCAGGCAGACATGATGGCCTGACTGGCCCGGCGCGCAACGACACTTGCCGCTCCATGGGACGCAGTGCAATATGAATGACATATAACACTTGCATCCTGAGTCGCCTGCCCACGCCGTGCCGTTTGCCGTGCAAGGTGTGCCGTCAGCGCAGAACTCGATGACTTAACGCAAGACCCAAGCTTTCAGGAATGATGATTCATGAGTGATATTCTCAACCGTCTGTCAGTGGTACTGGCAGAACGGCGCGACGCTGACCCGACCTCCTCCTATGTCGCGAGCCTGCATCACAAGGGCCTCAACAAGGTACTGGAGAAGATTGGCGAAGAGGCGACCGAAACCGTACTGGCCGCCAAGGATTTCGCTCACGACGACGTGGACTCGCAGCGTGCCGTGATCGGTGAGACCGCTGACCTGTGGTTCCATTCACTGGTCATGCTGTCGCACCTGGGGCTGGATCATCAGGAAGTGCTGGATGAGCTGGCACGCCGCTTCGGTGTTTCCGGCCATGATGAAAAGGCCGCTCGCGGCCAGTGAAGGACCCGTATTCTTCCGGCGCAAGTCGGCTTTCCGGCAGCGGTGCCAGCACCCTGCAAGTCTCAAGGCCCAATGACCCGGTGTCAGCGGCCCAAATGGAGAATTTCCCATGTTAGGTGGCATCAGTATCTGGCAGCTTCTCATCGTGCTCGGCATCATCATCCTGATCTTCGGAACCAAGAAGCTGCGCAACGTCGGCTCTGATCTCGGCGGTGCCGTGAAGGGCTTCAAGGGCGCGATGAAGGAAGAAGAGAAGAAGAGCGACGAGCCGACTGCCCAGCAGAAGGTCGCGCATGAGGAAAAGCGTGGCGACACCATCGATGTCGAGGCCGAGAGCCGCGATACCGCTGACAAGCGCTCGTAACCCGCATGTTCGATATCGGCTTTTTTGAACTGGCATTGATCGCGCTGCTGGCGCTGATCGTGCTCGGCCCGGAGCGTCTGCCCCGGGCCGCCCGCACTGCGGGTCTGTGGCTGGGACGCATCAAGCGCAGTGTCTCGGGCATTCAGCAGGAAATCAGTGCCCAGCTGGAAGCCGAGGAACTGCGTCAGACGCTCAACGAGCAGAAGAAGCAGCTCGATGAGACGCTCGCTCATGCGCGCAACGAGGCACGCGATGTCGAGCGCGGCATCACCGAGTCCAGCACGCCCCGCGATGCAGGCGCCTCCGGCGCTGAGACCAGCCTCCGCCCTGCCGAGAATGGTGCGCCGGCCACCGAGCCGAGCACTGCTTCCGACACCCGTGAATCACGAGAGCCACGTTCCTGATGAGTGATCCACATGCCTCACCGTCAGGTGGTCAGGGCGACGCCGCACATGCGCCGCTCATCGAGCACCTGATCGAGCTACGCTCGCGCTTGCTGCGCGCCACCCTGGTGGTGCTGGTGGTATTCGCCGCGCTGTACGGCTTCTCAAACCAGATCTACCTGTATGTCGCCGAACCGCTGATGGCATTGCTGCCACCGGGTTCGCAGATGATCGCCACCGAAGTGGCCTCGCCCTTCCTGGCGCCCTTCAAGCTGACATTGGTGGTGGCGCTGTTCCTGGCGATTCCCGCCGTGCTCTATCAGGCCTGGGCGTTCATCGCGCCGGGCCTCTATGAGAACGAGAAGGCGTTGGCCCTGCCGCTGCTGGCCTCCAGCATCCTGCTGTTCTATGCCGGTGCGGCCTTCGCCTACTACGTGGTGTTTCCGCTGCTGTTCCAGTTCTTCACCACCACGGGCCCCGAGAACGTGGCGATCATGACGGACATCAATCAGTACCTGAATTTTGTCCTCAAGCTGTTCTTCGCCTTCGGGGTGGCCTTCGAGATTCCCATCGCCACCTTCCTGCTGATCTGGACCGGTGCGACCACGGTGGAGGCACTGAGCAAGAAGCGCCCCTATATCGTGATCGCCTGCTTCGTGGTCGGCATGCTGCTGACACCGCCGGACGTGATCTCGCAGTCGCTGCTGGCGATTCCGATGTGGCTGCTGTTCGAGGTCGGCATTCTGGCCTCGCGCCTCTTCAAGCGCCGGCGTGCGGCCTCAGACGATGAGGCATCGCAGGAAGCGCCCTGAACGTGGCTGCCAGCAGTTGGGCATCAGAAACAGGGCGCCAGAAACAGTGCCTCAGAATCACAGCATCAAAACAGAAAGCCCCGCCGGTTAACCGGCGGGGCTTTCTGTTTCTGGGGGCTTTGTGTTTCCAGGGAACTTGCTCACACCAGGCGCGCGCTATCACGCCAGACGCACCGGCGTGTCGAGATCAGTCCTGCTCGGCGGCGCGCGCCTTGTCGTCCTCGATCCAGCTATCGATGCGCTCGACCAGCTTGAAGATGCCCTGGGCCGCTTCGCTGATGCGCTCCGCCAGCAGGTAGGCCGGGGTGGTGACGACACGGTTGGCGGCGTCGACGACGATGTCCGTCACCTCACAGCTCTTGTGCAGGCCGCCCTGGGCACTGATCGCCCCGGAGACGCTGGCGTCGTTGCCGATGGTGACCGAGATGCCCTCACCCAGCAGCTTGGGCACCATCACCGGCGCGATGCACATCACACCGATCGGCTTGCCGGCCGCATGGAAGGGCTGCACCGCGTCCTGCAGGCCCGCGACGAGCTCGAGGTCCTCACCCTTGACGGCAAAGTCACACAGATTCTTGGCGGCGCCGAAGCCGCCGGGCAGGATCAGTGCATCGAAGTCGTCCGCTGACAGCTCTTCCAGCGGCCGCACCTTGCCACGTGCCAGACGCGCGGACTCGACCAGCACGTTGCGGGTCTCCTCCATCTCGTCGCCAGTGCCGTGATTGATCACGTGGTGCTGCGCGACATCCGGTGCAAAGCACTCATAGGCAATGCCCAGCTGATCGAGACGCAGCAGCGTCAGGGTAGTTTCATAGATCTCGGAGCCATCAAAGACACCGCAACCGGAAAGGATCAGGGCTACCTGCTTGGTCATGGGTTACTCCATTGACGATGAGCTGTGCACGGCGATTGCCGAACAGGTCAGAAAAGACTAATACAAGCGCGTGACTGATTCGAATGCCGAGCCTCATTTCATGCCCGGCGTCATGCTCGGCGTCATGCCAGGCGCGAGACGCTTCAGCGGCACCGAAGATGCGCGACCGCCACGCGGCAGACAGTGACAGGCGTGCAGGCGAGGCATGTCACTGCGCATCCTCTCAAGACTATGGGCGGCCCTGGCACAACTCAAGTGCTGCTCCTCGTCCACTCGTATGCCATCAAGGCTCTGGTGCCGGAGGCTTGCCGCGGTGTCCGGAGTCGTCTTGCAGCCCCACACACCCGCCCCATACGAGGCGTGCATGAGGCGCGACACCGCGACACATCTCCTGCGCCTGTGGCCACAAGTCAACGCTGATATACTCCATTGACCCTGCCACAGGGACGACGGCTCCCGTCACGGGCCACCCACTTGCAGGCCGCAAGCCAGGCCTTCTCGTCGCCCGAGAGACGCCTTGTCGTCATGTTCAGCCCCTGCTGGCACCTCACGTGACCGGCCTTGCCCCATGACCGCTGGCATCACTGTAATATTAATGAAATATTATAGACCTAGACTGCCTGCGACCATCACGGGAGCGGACCACCCGACCCGGAGAGCATTTCTTGAGCCAACGTACCCCGCGCCAGTTTCCTGCGACTCGTATGCGCCGTATGCGCAAGGACGACTTCTCTCGCCGCCTGATGCGTGAAAACCAGCTGACGGCCGATGATCTGATCCTGCCGGTCTTCGTTCTCGAAGGCTCCCAGCGTCGTGAAGCCGTGCCCAGCATGCCGGGCGTCGAGCGCCTGTCCATCGACCTCATGGTCGAAGAATGCCGCGCCGTCCACGCACTGGGCGTGCCGGCCATCGCGCTCTTCCCGGTGGTCGATGCCGAGGCCAAGACGCTGTATGCCGAAGAATCCTACAACGCCAACGGCCTGGTGCAGCGTTGCGTGCGCGCCTTGAAGGAAGCGCTGCCGGAGCTGGGCGTCATCACGGATGTCGCGCTCGACCCCTACACCGTTCACGGTCAGGACGGCATCCTCGACGAAGACGGCTACGTGCTCAACGACCGCACCGTCGAGACCTTGATCAAGCAGGCGCTGTCACACGCGGAAGCCGGTGCCGATGTCATCGCGCCCTCCGACATGATGGATGGCCGCATCGGCTCCATCCGCGCCATGCTGGAACAGGAAGGCCTGATCAACACGCGCATCATGGCCTACTCGGCCAAGTACGCCTCCAACTACTACGGCCCGTTCCGTGACGCGGTCGGTTCGAGCGGCAATCTGGGCAAGGCCGACAAGCAGACCTACCAGATGGATCCCGCCAACAGCGACGAAGCCCTGCATGAGGTGGCAATGGACATCGCCGAGGGTGCTGACATGGTGATGGTCAAGCCGGGCATGCCCTATCTTGATGTGGTAACGCGTGTGAAGCGCGAGCTGGAAGTGCCGACCTTCGCCTATCAGGTCAGCGGTGAGTACGCCATGCACATGGCGGCTTTCCAGAACGGTTGGCTGGATGCCGACAAGGTCATTCTCGAGTCGCTGATGTGCTTCAAGCGTGCGGGTGCCGACGGCATCCTCACCTATTTTGCTCGCCAGGCGGCCGAATTGCTGGCGCAGAAAAACCGCCTTTGACAACCCCGGCCATTGCGGATGCGGCTGACCGGGATCATGGAGTTGATGATGGAACAGACGCCCAAGCAAGACACCGACAACAACACGGCGACCCTGCCGGAAGTCGCTGACAGTCGCGACAAGGATGCTGCCCCCAAGGCAGCATCCACCCCACGGGAAGGCGAGATCGAGCTGGCGGCGGATGAGCCGCCGGCTCAGGAACCGCTGCCCCTGCGCGTCAACCGGACGCGTACCGGTATCCATGCCAAGGCCACCCCCTCCCCCGAGGCTGATCTCGCTGATCCGGCGCTGTACTTCAATCGCGAGCTGTCCAACCTGCAGTTCAACATCCGCGTACTCGAGCAGGCCAAGGATACCTCGCATCCGCTGCTCAACCGCTTGATGTTCCTGCTGATCTTCACGTCCAACATGGACGAGTTCTTCGAGATTCGCGTGGCGGGTCTCAAGCATCAGATCGCCTTCGATCGCACCGACCCCGGCTGTGACGGCATGCTGCCGAGCAAGGTGCTCGATGAGGTGTCCCGCATCACGCATGAGCAGGTCGAACGCCAGTACCGCATGCTCAACGAGGACCTGATCCCAGCACTGGAAGAGCAGCACATCCGCTTCCGTCGCCGCAATCAGTGGAACGATGCCCAGAAGGCCTGGGTGCGCGATTACTTCGAGGAAGAGATCCAGCCGGTCATCAGCCCGATCGGGCTCGACCCGTCGCACCCGTTCCCGCGCCTGGTCAACAAGAGCCTCAACTTCATCGTCGAGCTGGAAGGCAAGGATGCCTTCGGTCGTGAAGGTGGCCTGGCCATCCTGCCGGCCCCGCGCTCGCTACCGCGCCTGATCCGCATCCCGGATGGCCTCGTCGAGCCGGGGTACACCGAATACGTCTTCCTGTCCTCGATGATTCACGCTCACGCCCAGGAGCTGTTCCCGGGCATGAAGATCAAGGGCTGCTATCAGTTCCGCCTGACCCGCAACGCCGACCTCTCGGTGGATGCCGAGGATGTCTCCGACCTGGCCTCCGCGCTGCGTGGCGAGCTGCTGGCACGCCGCTACGGCGACGGGGTGCGTCTCGAGGTAGCGGACAACTGCCCGGAAGCGCTCTACACCTTCCTGCTCAAGCAGTTCGATCTGGAAACGCGCGACCTCTATCAGGTCAAGGGCCCGGTCAACCTCAACCGCCTGATGGAAGTCATCGGCGACGTCGGCCGCGAGGACCTGCTCTACGCCCCGTTCACTCCGGGCATTCCCAAGGCGCTCAAGGGCGACAACAGCTTGTTCGATGCGATCCGTCGCGAGGACATCCTGCTGCATCACCCCTTCCAGTCCTTCTCCCCGGTCGAGAACCTGCTCGCCGAGGCGGCGCGCGACCCGAACGTGCTGGCCATCAAGCAGACCCTCTATCGCACCGGCGCCGACTCCAACATCGTCTCCTCGCTGGTGGAAGCCGCACGTCAGGGCAAGGAGATCACCGTGGTGATCGAGCTGCGGGCGCGCTTCGATGAGGCCGACAACCTGCAGCTGGCCTCACGCCTGCAGGAAGCCGGCGCCATCGTCATCTACGGTGTGATGGCCTACAAGACCCACGCCAAGATGCTGCATATCGTGCGACGTGAACACGGCGAGCTGCGTCACTACGCGCACCTGGGCACCGGTAACTACCATGCCAAGACGGCGCGCCTGTATACCGATTACAGCCTGCTGACCGCCAACGAGACGCTGTGCGAGGACGTCCACAAGGTCTTCCAGCAGCTGACCGGCATGGGCAAGCAGCGCAATATCGAGAAGCTGCTGCACGCGCCCTTCACGCTGCATGAGCGCATGGTGGAGATGATCGACCGTGAAGCGCGCAACGCCGAGAAAGGCAAGCGCGCCCACATCATCATCAAATGCAACTCACTGACCGAGCCCAAGCTGATTCGCGCCCTCTACCGCGCCTCGCGGGCTGGCGTGCAGTGTGACCTGATTATCCGCGGCGTCTGCTGTCTGCGCCCGGGCGTGCCGGGGATTTCCGACAACATCCGCGTACGCTCGGTAATCGGTCGCTTCCTCGAGCACACGCGCACCTTCCACTTCCACAATGCCGGTCAGCCGGAAACCTGGTGCTCCAGCGCGGATTACATGGAGCGCAACATGTTCCACCGCGTCGAGACCTGCTTCCCGCTGCTCGACAAGAAGCTGGCCCAGCGTATCCGCAAGGACCTGGACACCTATCTGGTCGACAACTGCCAGAGCTGGCGTCTGGAGAGCGATGGCCACTACACCCAGCTGGATGCCGGCGACGCGGAACCGATCAGCGTGCAGGAAACCCTGCTGTTCGCCTACGCCGCCAAGGCCTGATCGCGCTCGACGAGGTCAGGACAGAACAAAGCTCATGAACTCTCGGCCCTCACGCTTGCGTGGGGGCCGTTGTCGTTGGCCCTCCCCACCCGCTTGATCGACCAAGCACCCTCAAGCGAAGCGGGGCCAGGTTCAGGCGCATGAAAAAGCCCCCGTATCATCGATACGGGGGCTTCGCGTTCACACCTGACGCGCGGCGGCTTACATCAGACGCCGATCTGGCCGCCATCTTCGCGCTGGATGACCACAGTCGCGGCGCGGGCACGCACGCTGCCGTCGGTCTCGGCGGTGGCATCATCGCTCTGCGGCCAGTTGGCCGGGTGCTGGATGTTGATGAACATCGCAGTCTTGTCCGGGGTAGTGAAGATACCGGTGACTTCACAACCGTTCGGGCCCACCGCGAAGCGCTTGAGCTGCGCCTGGTTGTCGGCACCGATCACGGCCGCGTCACCCTCGGCCTGCTCGAGACCTGCCGGCACGACCGCCAGCAGCTGGTCATTGGTGACCTCGGTGATGCCTTCGTAGCCGTTGTCCGTCTGGATCCACAGGATGCTGTCCTGTCCTTCGCGGCCGTCGAAGTAGAGGCCATCGGGACTGGCGAACTCGTTCATCTCGGTCAGGCCGGACAGGTTGTCGGCATCGCTGGCCGCTGCGCCGAACACGAAGATCTCCCAATCGAAGGCCTTGTGATCGCCCGCTTCACGCCAGCGGATGATCTGACCCGCTTCGTTGTTGCCACGCGGATTGGCCGCGTTGATCGGCGCCGTCTTGTAACCGACACCCGGCTCCTCGATGGCGGTGCCATCGTTGGTGAAGGCGGCGTCAGTGCCTTCCTCGGTGCGCTTGGAGTTGTTGGTCAGCGTCATGTAGACCTCACCGGACACCGGGTCCACCGCGCCCCACTCCGGGCGGTCCATCGGGGTCGCGCCCATCAGGTCCGCCGCATCGGTGGTGTGGATGATGATGCCAGCCAGGTCATCGGCCGCCAGCCCCAGTGCTTCGGCCAGGGTGCGGCCATCCTTGGTCACGGCGTCTGGCGTCAGCTTGAGCCACGTGCCGGTGCCATCGGCGGAGAACTGGGCGACATACAGCGTGCCCTTGTCCAGGTACTTGTCGCCGATCGCCAGGCGGTCCTTGAAGTCACCGGCGCCACGGGCATCAGCGGCGTCCCACTTGGCGTCCGACACGAACTTGTAGATGTACTCGTTGCGCGAATCGTGACCGGAGTAGAAGACCACCGGCTCCCCCTCGACCAGCTTGCCCGGCCAGCAACCTTCGTGACGGAAGCGGCCCAGCGCGGTGCGCTTGATAGCCTGCTCGCCGGTGTAGGGGTCGATCTCGACGATATAGCCGAAGGTCCGCGGCTCGTTGCGGTAATCCTTGTCGGCGCTGTCTGCCATCGGCGTGTTGTCGAAACGCGCGAATTCGCCATCGACTTCACTGGCATCCCCGGCGGCGGTTTCCCAGCCATAGCGGCCACGCTCGGTCTCGATGCCGATGCGGTTGTCATCGAGCTGACGATCGCTGCGCTTGACGAAGTAACCCGGCCAGTTCTCTTCGCAGGTCAGGTAGGTGCCCCACGGGGTGTAGCCGTTGGCGCAGTTGTTGTTGGTACCACGGGTGCGCATGCCATCCGGCGAGAAGGCCGTCTTGACGTAATCGCTGCCCGCCACCGGGCCGCTCAGCTTCATTTCGCTGGCGCTGGTGTAGCGGCGGTTGTAGCGCGAATCGCCCACCACTTCCCACTTGCCGTTGCTGGCCTTCTTGACCTCGACGATGGTCACGCCGTGGGCATTGATCTCGGTGCGCACTTCATCGGCCGGACGCTTGCCGGAATCCGCATTGGTCGCGCCACCCTTGGGTGCCCACAGAGCATCCTGATCGATGTATTCGTTGTTCATGACCAGCAGGAAGTTGCTGGAGGCCGTGTCGTCACTCAAGGCGAAGTTGTGCATGCCATCGTGATGCATGCCGACGGTGTTGAGCTGGATCTCCGGCGTCATCGCCAGGTCCTTGCTCCACTTGGGTGCCTTGGCATTGAGCGGCGTGCCCCACGGCGCCAGCACCTGTGCGGTATACCCCTTGGGAACCACGACTGCATCCGTGCGTGAACCCTTGATCGATTCGAAGGCCAGTGCCAGAGCCGTCTTCTCGCCCGCAGCGTTGCTGGCGGCGTGGGCCGTGGTGCTCAGCCCCGCAAGACCGAAACCACCCAGCATGCTGGCAGCCGCCATGCCAAGGCCGCCCTGCAGGACACGACGACGCGAGATGTGTCGTTCAATGACGGATGAGAACGTCTCGTTGCTGCTGGGATTAAGCAGGCGATGGTCTTCGATTTCCTTGCTCATGTCGCTTCCCCGTAGTCAGGTTTCGGGTTGTTCTGTTCAGGCATGCCCCTTGAGGGCATGCCGAAGGCAACAAGAGTGATACGCGAGCCCGATGACAATAGCGTGACGAACGGGCAACAAGGACGAGAGACGACAGCGCCCAACGGCCTTTCGACCGTTGGGCGCTGGGGACTTCAGGACAAGCCGACAAATTCAGCAAACATCAGGCAAGCGCGACGTCATCCTCCCATCGAGGCGTGAGTCTGGCGCCTGATCTCAGGCCTCGCGCAGGCGCTCGGCAGCCAGGCTCAGCAAGTGCTCGGTGGTTTCCCAGCCAAGGCATGCATCGGTGACGGACACGCCATGACGCAGCTGGGAGAGCTTCTCCGCTGCCGGCAAGGCCTGCTTGCCTTCATTGAGGTGGCTCTCGAGCATCACGCCGATCAAGGCATCATCCCCCGCCAGGCGCTGAGAGAGCACATCCAGCATCACTTCGCTCTGGCGACGGTGGTCCTTGCGGGAATTGGCGTGGCTGCAATCGACCATCAGTCGCGGCGTCAGGCCAGCGCCTTCCAGCTCACGCCGGCAGGCGGCCACCGAGGCGGCGTCATAGTTGGGCTGGCCATGACCGCCGCGCAGCACCACATGGGTATGCGGGTTGCCCGCGGTCTCGATCAGCGCCGGACGTCCGCTGTCATCCATGCCGAAGTGGCGATGCCCATGCGCCGCCGCCTCGATGGCCTGCACGGCGACCTCGACGCCTCCGTCAGTGCCGTTCTTGAAGCCCACCGCACAGCCGAGGCCGGAGGCCATCTCGCGATGGATCTGCGACTCGGTGGTGCGGGCGCCGATGGCCGCCCAGCCGAGCAGGTCTTCCAGGTAGGCGGCGGTCAGCGGCTGCAGCAGCTCCGTCGCCACCGGCAGGCCCAGCTGGTTGATCTCGCGCATCAGCTCGCGTGCCTGACGCAGGCCGGTGGCCATGTCATCGCTGCCATCCAGATGCGGATCATAGGCCAGCCCCTTCCAGCCCACCGTGGTGCGCGGCTTCTCGACATAGACACGCATCACCAGCTTGAGGCGATCACGCACCTGCGGCTCGATCACCGCCAGGCGCTGGGCGTACTCGCGCGCGGCCTTGAGATCATGGATGGAGCACGGCCCGACCACCACCAGCAGGCGATCATCGTCGCCGGCGAGAATGGCGTTGATCTCATCGCGATGCTGGCGAATCTGGCCGGCCAGGTCGACGTCCACCGGCAGCTGCTCGCGCAATTCGCTGGCGCTGGGCAGGGCTTCACGACTGATGCGTCCGGGTGTGGTCGGTGTCTGGGCGGCATCAGAGCGGGTCACGGTGGCGTTCTCGGCAGTCAAGGGGTCAGCAGTAGCGTCGGCAGTGTGCGGGTTGACGGTCAACACGCGTTCAAGGCTGGCGTTCATGGTCTTCTCTCCTGTGATGAAGCCTCGGCTCCATCACGCAATATTCATTCTGACAGACAGGGACTTCGCGAATCGTCACCCCGGTGTTGCTCGCCCTGCCCCGCGGTGACAGCGGAAAGAGGCAGGACGCCGCTAAATCGCCAGCGCCAATAACCATGCACGACCCGAGCGGAGGCAAGAGAAAAGCGGGTAGTCAGGATAGTGGTGCGCATGGTCATTCCTCTCGTCATTCATGCTGCAATCATTGTCGGCACGTTAGGGTGACATGCCTCTCGTCATGGATTTCGCAAGGCCCGAAACGCAAGAACCCCCGGCCGTGGCTGCGACCGGGGGTTCTTCAAGGTGGTGGCAGCCCGTACGAGACAGGCGCGCCGTAACCTCAGGCGCGCCCCTGTGTAAACCAATACCAATAGCCGGCCGCACACGCCGCCTGGCCCGAAGGGCAGGCAGCGACAGTGAACGGGCGGTGGCTGGTGGTCTGATTCATGGGTCGGGCCGGTATCCAGTGGTGACGATGAAAAAGGTGAGAGGCCTATCCTTGCACTCCAGATCGTCCTGCGCAAGCGTGAACCGGCAACAAACCGTTGCCCGCACGCATAAAGAAGGGCTATCAGCCTGAAGTGGCATCAGTATAATCTTTGGTTGTCGAGCAACATGATCGGCAACACGCATTCGTCCAGCGGTGCCTGACACCGCGCCCACAGCTTGGAATGCATGCATGCAGGATTCCCGAAATGATGCACTGATTGAGTATCTGTCGGGATGCGCCCGGCAGGATGCCAAGGCACTGGATCAGCTCTATCGAGCGACCAGTGCGCATCTATACGCTCAGTTGCTGCGTATCTTGAGACATGAGGCATCCGCGCAGGATTGTCTTCAGCAGGTCTACATCCGGGTATGGGCCGCCGCCGCCCAGTATGACGCCGGCCGCGCCCGCCCGATGACCTGGCTCGGCACCATGACCCGCAACATCGCCATCGACTGGATACGTCGACAGCGACCCAGCGAGCATGACAGCGATGAATTGATCGCCGCCATGCCGGGGCGGAGTGATATCGAGGCAGATGTCGACCTGGCCCAGCACAGTGGTGAACTCCACCAGTGCCTGGCCGAGCTGAATGACGATCAACGCCGCGCCCTGGAACTGGCCTACTTCGAAGGCCTCACCCACCAGGATCTGGCCAATCAACTGGACCAGCCCTTGGGCACCGTCAAGAGCTGGGTCCGTCGTGGACTCGAGAGGTTGAAGACATGCATGAGTCATTTGATCTGAGCGACCCGGAACTGCGCGAAGCCGCAGCGGGCGAATATGCGCTCGGCACATTGACACGCGACGAGCGCGCGGCATTCGAGTCACTGCTGGCCGTCAGCCACGACCTGCAACGTGATGTGGAGCGCTGGCGCGAGCATCTCAACGTGTTCAATGAACAGCTTCCCCCCGTCACGCCACCGGCCCATGTCTGGCAAGGCATCGCCGAGGCGACGGGCACCGCCCGTCAGCCCTGGTGGCGTCGCCTGGGCCTGTGGCAGGGTATGACCGCCACGGCGTTCAGCCTGGCACTGGCGGTCACCCTGACCTTCAGCCTGGGGCACAACGCGGGCATGGAGAGCGACTACGTGTTCGTGGTCAACAACTCTGACAGCAGCCCTGGCTGGATCGTCAACGCCTCCCACTCGGGCGAGATGATGGTGCAGGCCGTCAGGCCCGAAGCGCCGGCCCCCGGCAAGGTCTGCGAGCTGTGGCTGATGGCCAAGGATGGCAAGGAGCCGATGTCACTGGGCATCCTGCCGCACTCCGGCACCATGAAGGTCGAGGTGCCCAAGGAGTATCTGGCCGCCTTCCCCGACAGCGATCTGGTGATCACGCTGGAAAGCCCGCAGGGCGCCCCCTCCGGCAACCAGATGGGCCCGACCCTCAAGAAGGGTCAGCTGACGCCGGTCGAAGGCCGCCACATCCTGTAAGCGCTTCAGTAGTGCAGGATGTCGTAGCAACGGTCGCAACAACGGTCGCAGCAACGAAAAAAGCCCCCGCTTCTCAGCGGGGGCTTTTTTGTGCAGTGCTCATGTGGCGCATGTCGTGTCGGGAATATCAGGAACGATAGCCGAAAGACCACTGACAGAAGCTATCAGCGCAGGTGGCGGCCACCATCCACCGGCAGGGTCGTGCCCGTGACATAGGGACTGTCCAGCAGGTAGCGCAGCGCCTGCCAGATGACGCCAGGCCCCGGTACCTGCTGCATCAACGACTTGGCACGCGCACGCTCGGCATAGTCGTCGTCATCGTCCGGACGCAGCATGATCAGCGCCGGCGCGATGGTGTTGACCTGGATGCGTGGCGCGAACATCGACGCGAACGACAAGGTCAGGTTCTCGAGCCCCGCCTTGCTGGCCGCGTAGGCCGCATGCTTGCGCGAGCCCTTCTGGACCACGAAGTCACTCATGTGGACGATGTCCGCCTGCGTCTCGACTCCGGCTTCCAGCAGATCGCGCAGCGCCAGATTGATCAGGTACGGCGCCTGCATGTGGACACGGAACAGGTGCTCGAACAGCTCGCCCTGCCCCTCGCCGTCGCCATCCGGCGCCCAGTCGCCGGCATTGTGCACGATGGCCCGCAATGTCGGAGTCAGCTCACGAATCGCCGCGATGAAGGCCTGGATGCCTGCCTCGCTGGAGAAATCCGCCTGCACGGTGCGAATACCCAGCGCGCGCAGGGCGTCGAGCTCTTCCCGCTCGCGTCGATAACTGATGATGACCGGATGACCATCATCGATCAGTCGCTCGGCACAATAGCGCCCCAGACGCTGGGCGCCACCGGTGATCAGTATCGGGGACTGACTCATTCACTCGACTCCTTCAGGCAATGTCAGGCGGCTTCAAGCAATGTCAGGCTGCTTCAGGCAGAGACCAGCGCCGGGTCCAGCAGCGGCTCGCGTGGCGCATAGCTGAACACATCGGAGCTCAGCGCGCTGGCCTCGACACCCAATGGCGTCAGAGCATCGACACAGGCATAGACCATGCCCGGCGAGCCGGACAGATAGACGCGCTTGCCCGCCATGCTGCCCGCGTGCTTGCGCAGCGCCTCATCGATACGCCCCAGATGGCCATTGAAAGCGGCCTCGACACCGGCTGCTTCCAGCGCGCGATGGTGGGCATCACCGACTTCCGGCGCTTCTTCCAGCACCGGGAAATAACGGAAGTTGGGCTGACTGGCGGCCCAGTTGAGCGCCGCGCTCTCCAGGTACAGATCACGCCGCTCGCGCGCCGCCCACCACAGTTCGATGGGCTGGGTCAGGCCACGCGCAAACGCCGCCTGCAGCATGGCGTGCATCTGCGAGAACCCGGTGCCGGCACAGATCAGCACGATGGGGCTGGGGTCGTCGAGGTCCAGCACGCACTCGCCACTGGGCAGACGCAGCTCAAGTTGATTGGCCGCGACCAGCAGGCTGCGCAGACGCGCGGAATTGCTGCGCTCCGGCCAATGCTGGATATGCAGCTCGAGCACGCCATCATCACTGGCGGCATTGGCGATGGAGAACGGTACCCAGGTGGTGTCATCGAGCTTCATCTCGAGATACTGGCCCGGCGCGTGCGCCAGGGCCTCGGGACGTGCGGCGAAGCGCACACGAAACACGTCCGGGGTCAGATCTTCCACACTCTCGACATGACAGGTCAGGGTCCGCGCCGTCATCGTATCCTCTTGTTATCTGATGCCTGCCGCCAGCGCGCCGCGCAACGACAGGGTAAATGCATGGGTGTTGATGGTCTGTCGCGGAATCAGTCCAGAATGCCCAGACTGTCCCAGCGTTCATCGACACGGGATGTGATCTCTTCGCTCATCACGATGGGCTCGCCCCACTCGCGGTCCGTCTCGCCGGGCCACTTGTTGGTCGCGTCCATGCCCATCTTGGAGCCAAGACCCGCCGTTGGCGAGGCGAAGTCCAGATAATCGATCGGCGTATTGTCGACCAGAACGGTATCACGGCTGGGGTCCATGCGCGTGGTGATGGCCCAGATGACATCTTCCCACTTGCGGGCATCGACATCATCATCCAGCACGATCACGAACTTGGTGTACATGAACTGACGCAGGAAGCTCCAGACCCCCATCATCACGCGCTTGGCGTGGCCGGGGTACTGCTTCTTCATCGTCACCACCGCCATGCGGTAGGAGCAGCCTTCCGGCGGCAGATAGAAGTCGACGATCTCCGGGAACTGCTTGCGCAGAATCGGCACGAAGACTTCATTGAGCGCCAGGCCGAGAATCGCCGGCTCATCCGGCGGACGCCCGGTATAGGTGGAGTGATAGATCGGGTCGCGCCGATGGGTGATGCGCTCGATGGTGAAGACCGGGAAGGTCTCCACCTCGTTGTAATAGCCGGTGTGATCGCCGTAGGGGCCTTCCGGTGCCACGTCATCCGGATACAGATAGCCTTCCAGGATGATCTCGGCGCTGGCCGGGACTTCGAGATCCGACAGACCGCATTTGACCAGCTCGGTGCGCGAACCGCGCAGCAGACCGGCAAAGGCATACTCGGAGAGTGAATCCGGCACCGGCGTGACAGCGCCGAGGATGGTGGCCGGGTCGGCACCCAGCGCCACCGCGACCGGGAAGGGCTCGCCCGGATGGGCCTTCTGCCACTCGCGGAAGTCCAGTGCGCCGCCACGGTGTGCCAGCCAGCGCATGATCAGGCGATTCTTGCCGAGCTTCTGCTGACGATAGATGCCGAGGTTCTGGCGCTCCTTGTGCGGACCGCGCGTGATCACCAGCGGCCAGGTCACCAGCGGCGCGGCATCCCCGGGCCAGCAGTGCTGGATCGGAATCATGTCGAGATCGACATCCTCCCCTTCCAGCACGATCTCCTGACAGGGCGCACGCTTGACCTTCTTCGGCCCCATGCTCATCACCTGCTTGAAGATCGGCAACTTGTCCCAGGCATCCCGGAAGCCCTTGGGCGGCTCCGGCTCCTTGAGGAAGGCCAGCAGCTCGCCGACTTCCCGCAGTGCCTCGACAGACTCCTGCCCCATACCCAGCGCCACGCGCCGCGGCGTGCCGAACAGATTGCCCAGCACCGGCATGCTGTGGCCCTTGACGTTCTCGAACAGCAACGCCGGACCACCCGCCTTCAGGGTGCGATCGCAGATCTCGGTCATCTCCAGATAGGGGTCCACCTCGGCACGAATGCGCTTGAGTTCGCCCTTCTCTTCCAGCGCCGCGATGAAATCGCGTAAGTCTCGATACTGCATGGGAGTTTCCGCTCGGCTTGATCAAGTCCCGAGCATACCATTGCCAGCCGGCACTCGGCAGGTCAGCAACGCAAGACGCCCACTTCCCGGGCGGGAAGTGGGCGTCCTGGCAAGCACATGGCAAGCACCTGTCGAGAACATGGCCAGCCAGCCGGCTGGGCCAAGTGTCGATCAGCGGCGCTTCATGGCCTCGAAGAACTCGAGATTGGTCTTGGTATCTTTCAGGCGATCGATCAGGAACTCGGTGGCTGCCACATCTTCCATCGGGTTGAGCAGCTTGCGCAGGATCCACATGCGCTGCATTTCATCCTCGGACGCGATCAGGTCTTCACGACGCGTGCCGGAGCGACGGATGTTGAGGGCCGGGAAGACGCGACGCTCGGCCAGCTTGCGGTCGAGGTGAGCTTCCATGTTACCGGTGCCCTTGAATTCCTCGAAGATGACTTCGTCCATCTTGGAACCGGTATCGACCAGCGCCGTGGCGAGGATGGTCAGGCTGCCGCCTTCTTCGATGTTACGCGCGGCACCGAAGAAGCGCTTCGGCTTCTCGAGCGCGTGAGCGTCGACACCACCGGTCAGCACCTTGCCGGAAGACGGCACCACGGTGTTGTAGGCACGCGCCAGACGGGTCACGGAATCGAGCAGGATGACGACATCCTTCTTGTGCTCGACCAGACGCTTGGCCTTCTCGATCACCATCTCGGCGACCTGGACGTGACGGGCCGGCGGCTCATCGAAGGTGGAGGCCACGACTTCGCCACGCACGGTGCGCGACATCTCGGTGACTTCCTCGGGACGCTCATCGATCAGCAGCACGATGAGGTGACATTCGGGGTTGTTGCGCGTGATGGAGGCGGCGATGTTCTGCAGCATCATCGTCTTGCCCGCCTTGGGCGGCGAGACGATCAGACCACGCTGGCCCTTGCCGATCGGCGCGGTCAGATCAAGGATGCGCGAGGTGATGTCTTCGGTGGAACCGTTGCCGATTTCCATCAGCAGGCGCGACTGCGGGAACAGCGGCGTCAGGTTCTCGAACAGGATCTTGTGCTTGGCATTCTCGGGGCGGTCAAAGTTGATCTGATTGACCTTGAGCAGCGCGAAGTAACGCTCCCCTTCCTTCGGCGGACGAATCTTGCCGGAGATGGTGTCGCCCTTGCGCAGATTGAAGCGACGGATCTGGGACGGTGAAACGTAGATGTCATCAGGGCCCGCGAGGTAGGAAGAGTCTGCACTGCGAAGGAAGCCGAAGCCGTCCTGCAGGATTTCCAGAACGCCGTCGCCGTAGATGTCCTCACCGCTTTTCGCGTGCTTCTTGAGGATGGCGAAGATGATGTCCTGCTTGCGCGAACGTGCCAGATTATCGATGCCCATCGTCTGGGCAAGTTCCAGCAGTTCGGGGACAGTATTTTGCTTGAGTTGGGTAAGATTCATCGGCTTTGTTTGAACGTGGCTCAGGTCAGCAGGGCTGATAGATAAGAAGGGAATCGAGAAGACGGGCAGAAGGCAAGGACCGGCACTGCAAAGGTGCAGACAGAACTCGACAGCATTCCCGGAGGCAAGCGCCTGAGCTGGATGAAGACAGGTGCCAAAAGTTCAGGAAAGATCACTCACCACGGCCGAACAACGAATTCAGCAACGGAGTGTCGAGCTACGGATGTCCAGCGACGACGTACCGGTCGAAGGGACACGGAGCGTCATGCTTCCTGACAGAAAAGTCTTCTCGATATGGAATCTAGCGGTATGAATCGCCTGGTGGCTGGCCGGCGTGTCGCGGGCAGCATTACCAGAGGGCTGGCTGACAACTGGGGGACCGTGGGACGGTCGACATGACGCAATCAGAGAGCGTGTAATCAGGCGAACGCCTCGATGGTAGTCAAGCCGGCCCCTGAACGCAAGCCCCGGCGGCCTGGTGGCGCTCCCGGCGCTGCCTGAAGCGCTCGCTAGCGGCCAGCCAGCGCTGCAATAGCCGCCGCTGACGTGGCGCTTTTACTGACGGCTCAAGGCACCCGGCGGCGGCAAGGTCCGATTCACAGATTGGCATCCAGAAAGGCTGCCAGCTGCGCGCGCGGCATGGCGCCCACCTTGCTGGCTTCGACATTGCCGCCCACAAACAGCATCAATGTCGGCACACCGCGCACGCCGAAGCGGGCGGCGAGTTCAGGGGCTTCATCGACATCGACCTTGACGATCTTGAGCTGCCCTTCGTATTCCTCGGCCAGGGATTCCAGCGTCGGTGCCACGCTCTTGCACGGCCCGCACCAGGAAGCCCAGAAATCCACCAGCACCGGATGCTCGCTCTCCAGCACCACGGATTCGAAGTCCCTTTCTGCAATCGGTACCACACGTTCGCTCATCGCGACGTTATCTCCCAGACCCGGTTGGTCTTGCTGATTGTGCTGCGTGATGGCTTGCGACTCATTGAGCGTGATGATGACCCGCGACTTCGTCGTTCTGTCATATCACGCCGCTAGAATAGCATGCCCCATGCGCTGAATGTGCCGCCAGCCCCTCGTGGTGATGGCGCCGTGTGTGCCACCGGTTTGACACCTCTGGCCAGTCGCCGCAATCTTGCGAGAGTCGCCGCCGCGACCTGCTGCCAGCGTCATCTTCCCGCAGCAGGCTCGCGCCCGGTGGCCGCCCACGCTCACGACAACTTCATTGCGCCATGGTCGCTACGCAAGGAAGCCGTCGCAGGAGTTGGCGTGAAGGAGGCAGTGCATGATGCCTGCCATGAATGACCCGCCGTAAAGGACTCCGCCCTTGAGTGAATCAGCACCCTCCCAGCACCCGCAGCCCACCGCCTCTGATGATGGCAGCGCCGGCAACGAGGCCCCGCTGCTGAAGCTGGCTGCCATCGATCTGGGTTCCAACAGCTTCCACCTGTTGCTGGCCAACCACCAGGCGGGGCAATTGCAGGTCGTGGCCAAGCAGGGTGAGAAGGTCCAGCTGGCGGCAGGGCTGGACGAAGACGGCATGCTCAGCGAAGAAGCCATGGAGCGCGCCCTCAACTGCCTCGCCCAGTTCGCGCCCTTCATCGATGGCATCGAGGCCGACCATCTGCGGGTCGTGGGCACCAACGCCCTGCGCGCCGCGCATAACAGTGAAGAACTGATCGAGCGTGCCGAGGCTCTGTTGGGGCATCCCATCGAGATCATCGCCGGGCGCGAAGAAGCCCGCCTGATCTATCTGGGCGCGGCGCATGCGCTGGCCGATGTGCACGGCAAGCGCCTGATCGTCGATATCGGCGGCGGTTCCACCGAGTTCATCATCGGCGAGCAGTTCGAGCCCCAGCTGCTGGAAAGCCTGCACATGGGCTGCGTCGCCTATACCAAGGGCTTCTTCCAGGACGGCGAGATCAGCGAGAAGCGCATGCGCCGCGCCGAGCTGGCCGCACGCTCGGAACTGGCCAGCATCCAGCGCACCTATCGCGAGATGGGCTGGGATGACCCGGTCGGCTCCTCGGGCACCATCAAGGCCGCCGCCAACGTGCTGGAAGCGCACGGCTGGGCCCCGCATGGCGTGGTCACACGTGAAGGGCTGCACAAGCTGCGCGCGGCGCTATTGGAGTTCAAGCGCCTCGACAAGGTCAGCCTGCCGGGCCTGAAGAGCGATCGCGCCACCGTCTTCCCGGCGGGCATCGCCATCCTGTGCGGTGTCTTCGAGGCACTGGGACTGGAGCAGATGCGCTACTCCGACGGTGCGCTGCGTGAAGGCGTACTGTTCGATCTGATCGGGCGCAACACGCCGGAGGATTCACGTCTGTCGGCCATCGAGTCGCTGCAGCGTCGCTACGGCATCGATACCCGCCACGCCAGCAATGTGCGCGACACCGCGCTGCAGCTGTTCGATCAGGTCGCCGGCGACTGGGCGCTGGGGGCGACGTCACGTCAGCTGCTGAGCTGGGCCGCTGACCTCCACGAAGTCGGCCAGGCGATTTCCCACAGCCAGTTCCATCGCCATGGCGCCTACCTGCTCGAGCATTCCGACCTGCTCGGCTTCTCGCGTCCGGAACAGCGCGCGCTGGCCTTCCTGGTCCGCGCCCACCGTCGCAAGTTCCCCAAGAACGAACTGGCGGCGCTGCCGGAGCCGCAGCAACCGCGTCTGGCGCGTCTGGCACGTCTGCTGCGCATGGCGGTGATGCTCAACCATTCACGCTCGGAAGCGCCGGTGCTCGGCATGCATCTCAGCGCCGAAGGCGACGACCTGACGCTCAACCTGACCGAGGAATATCGCGATCACAGCCTGATCAACGATGACCTCAGCCAGGAAAGCGAGCTGCAGAAAGCCGCCGGCATGACGCTGACGCTGGCCGATGCCTGAGCGAGCACTGCGCAAGACATCGGCGAGATCGTCCGCTGGCCTCACTGCTATGTGAGTGCGGCCAGTAGCCACCAGCCCCGCGAGGGGTGCCATAGCCCCGCGACAGTCCCGTCGTGCATGCGTGCCACACGCAACTGGTCACGCTGCCACGGCGGGATGTCGGCTTCCTGCAGCAAACGCTTGATATCGCGCCGCCCCCGCCCTGCTACTCGCAGTACATCTCCCGGCTGACGCGGTGTGAAGGCAACATGCTGCTCATCCCTTCCCAGCGCCCGCCATGCCTTGCGCGCCTCAGCATCCCACTCAGAGGAAGGCGTCCCGCCGGGTTGGCGACCACTTCTCGCGTAGCCGGTATCGCCTTGTCGATGACACACACCCTGCTCAATAACGGTATCTGACACCTGCCACCACAGCTGGCCGCGCCACGCGCGCACGCTGACGGTGTATTCGGTGTTGGCCCAGCACACCTCGGCCACCGAGTCGGGCGGCGTGGCGATCAACTGCTGCAGGCTCATCAAGCGCCCCCGCGGCGGCACCGGCCAGCCACGCGACTGGCATAGATGGCGCAGGACCAAGCGCTGACGTGACTCACTCAAGCCTGCCAGCTCCGCCAATGACAACTGCGTCTCTTGCTCCCGTCCCTGATCCAGGCCCTGATCCAGCCCCTGCCTCTGTCCCTGCTCATGTCCCCGCTCATGTCCTTGAGCCAGGCGCTTTGCGCCTGACACCTGAACCTTCGCCAACAGCTCGGCCGCCAGCTCATCAAGCAAGGACTGCTCTTCCTGCAACTGCTGCGCCGAACGCGCCAGGCTGGCCACGGCCTGCGGCCAGCGCGCCTGCAGCAGCGGCACGACACTGTGGCGCAGGTAGTTGCGATCAAACTGCTGATCGACATTGCTGGGGTCTTCGCACCAGTCGCGCCCGGCCAGCAAGCCCTGCTGGCTCGCCAGTGTCTGGATCTCATCGCGTGGGATGCCCAACAGCGGCCGGAGTAGTCGTGCCCGCTCATGGGCGATCTGACCTCGCCCGGGGGACGCCTCACCCACGGCCAGCGCCCGCTCAGGCGGCATGGCCGCCAGCCCGCGCCCGCCACTGCCACGCAATGCGTTGAGCAACAGCGTCTCGGCCTGATCATCCTGATGCTGCGCCAGCCACAGGCTATCCCCCGCCACCAGACAGGCGCTCAGTGCCGCCAGCCGCCCTTCGCGCGCTGCCGCCTCCAACCCTCGCGACTTGAGTGCTGCCTTCGCCAGCGCCAGATGACACACGCTAAGCGGTAGCCCGAGGCGCGAGGCCAGCCTGCGCGCCAGCTGCTCGAAATCATCGTTGGCCGCCTGCAGGCCGTGATGCACATGCACCAACCGCAGTCGACGCGGGCAGTCCTTGACCGCGCGAGCCGCCAGCCGCGCCAGCATCACCGAATCCAGCCCGCCCGAGAGCGCGATCCACACCGTGCGCCTGGCATCGCTGGCCTCGAGCGCCTCGCGCACGGCGGCGAGTGCGCGCGACTCCGCCATCTCGCTCAGCGGTTGAGCACGCAGGCACAGCGAAGCCAGTGAAGGGGACAGAGACATGTCGGGCTCCTGTCGCGAAGCGGATGAAGGAAGTGGTGGAGAAAAGGAAGTGGAGGAGAAAACGCAGGCCCTGAACGCAAGAACGCCCCCGGAAGAATCCGGAGGCGTCCTGGTCACGCGGGCATGAGCCGATCGCGCATCACGCGAGAGGCACCGGGATCATGCCGGGGCGCCGTAGCTCATCAGGCGCTGGTAACGACGCTCCAGCAGGGCATCGGTATCCAGGGCGCCAAGACGCTCCAGACCTTCGCCCAGCGCAGCCTTGATGCTGTCGGCAGCGGACTGCGGGTTGCGATGCGCGCCACCCAGCGGCTCCTTGATCAGGTTGTCGACGAAGCCCAGCTCCTTGAGACGCGAGGCAGTGATGCCCATCGCATCAGCGGCGTCGGCGGCACGCTCGGCGCTCTTCCACAGGATGGAGGCGCAACCTTCCGGCGAGATCACCGAGTAGGTGGAGTACTGCAGCATGTTCAGCTCGTCACACACGCCGATGGCCAGTGCGCCGCCGGAACCACCCTCACCGATAACGGTGGAGATGATCGGCGTCTTCAGGCGAGACATCACCGCCAGGTTGTAGGCGATGGCCTCGGATTGACCGCGCTCCTCGGCACCGATGCCCGGATAGGCACCCGGCGTGTCGATGAAGGTCAGGATCGGCATCTTGAAACGCTCGGCCATTTCCATCAGACGGCAGGCCTTGCGGTAGCCCTCCGGACGCGGCATGCCGAAGTTGCGACGCACCTTTTCCTTCACGTCGCGGCCTTTCTGGTGACCGATCACCATCACCGGCTTGTCGTCGAGACGCGCGATACCGCCGACCAGCGCTTCGTCGTCCGCGTAGTGACGGTCGCCGTGCAGCTCATCGAAATCCGTGAACAGATTCTCGAGGTAGTCGAGGGTATACGGGCGCTGCGGGTGACGTGCCAGCTGAGATACCTGCCAGGCGCCGAGGTCCTTGAAGATGGACTCGGTGAGCTTGGTGCTCTTTTCCTGCAGGCGAGCGATCTCGTCAGACAGGTTGACCTGGGAGTCGTTACCGACCAGACGGAGTTCCTCGATCTTGGCCTGCAGCTCGGCGATCGGCTGTTCAAAGTCCAGATAATTGGGATTCATAAGGCGTTTCGTTCGTCGTCTCGGGCAGCCAGGAAAGCGAGTCGGCCGGGTCACTCCCCCTGAGCACACGCTCAGGCGATCTGTGGCTCGCGGCGGTCACAGTCGGCATGGAATTGGGTACGGAAAAGATGGACAGGCATTATCGCACCCTGTTCGACAGGTGCAAACCTTGCCCGCCTGTTAGGCGTGGATTAACTCTGCACCCACGCCGCTCATCTCGATGCTGCGCCTGCCCCGCCGCTTGGCGAGGCAGGCACCATCCTGTGGGCCAGCACCTCAGTCACGGTACTTGAGGCGCACACCGCGCTGGCCTTCCACCTCACCCAGCTGGATCAACAACTCATCACTGGGCGCAACGCGCCATTGCTCGCCCAGCTCCAGCCAGGCCTCCGCCGCGGCGTTGCGATAACGCAGGCGCATCGGCAGGCCTTCGCTGGCCAGGTGCGGCGTCAGCAAGGTGGTCAGCTGCTGGGTGAAGCGACCGCCGATGTCCTCGGCGGCGATACTCATCTCGACCGCCTCACCGAAGCGCGCCCGCGCATCGATGATCGGCGTGACATCCTTGCCGCGCAGACGCAGGCCACCGGAATAGTCATCCTGGCTGACCTCGCCCTCGACGATCACCACGCTGTCAGGTACCAGCTTGTTGCGCACCTGATCGTAAAGCTCACCGAACATCGAGGCCTCGATGCGCCCGGTGCGGTCATCCAGGGTCACGAAGGCCATGGTGTCGCCCCGCTTGGACTTCATGGTGCGCATGGCGATCACCAGCCCGGCGATGCGCTGCGGCTCACGCGACGGCTTGAGGTCACTGATGCGCGCATTGATGAAGCGCTTGAGCTCACCCTCATACTCATCGATGGGGTGGCCGGTCAGATAGAGTCCCAGCGTGTCCTTCTCGCCGGTGAGGCGCTCCTTGTCGGTCCACTCGCGCGCCTTGCGATAGCCGGCGTAGACATCGGTTTCCGGCTCGCTGAAGGCATCGCCGAACATGTCGGTGATGCCGACATCATTGTTGGCGTGATTCTGGGAGGCGGCCTTGAGCGCATCCTCCACCGCCAGCATCAGCACCGCACGCGACGGGCCGATGTTGTCCAGCGCGCCGGAGCGGATCAGCGCTTCCAGGGTGCGCTTGTTGATCTTCTTGGCGTCGATGCGCTTGCAGAAATCGAAGATGTCGCTGAACGGGCCACCCTCGGCGCGCGCGCTGACGATCGCATCGATCGGGCCCTCGCCGACGCCACGGATGGCGCCCAGGCCGTAGACGACGCGCCCTTCCAGATCGACGGTGAACTTGTAGCCGCCGATGTTCACATCCGGCGGCGTGACCGTCAGGCCGATATGACGGCACTCCTCGATCAGCGGCACTACCTTCTCGATGGTCTGCATCTCGGTCGAGATCACCGCGGCCATGAACGGCCCCGGATAGTGCGCCTTCAGCCAGCCGGTCTGGTAGGAGACGAGACCATAGGCCGCCGAGTGCGACTTGTTGAAGCCGTAACCGGCGAATTTTTCCACCAGGTCGAAGATGTTGCCGGCCAGGTCCTTGTCGATGCCCTTGCCCGCACAGCCTTCCATGAAGCCGGCGCGCTGCTTGGCCATCTCTTCCGGCTTCTTCTTGCCCATCGCGCGGCGCAGCATGTCGGCCTGACCCAGCGTATAGCCGGCCAGCACCTGCGCGATCTGCATGACCTGCTCCTGGTACAGGATGATGCCGTAGGTCGGCTCCAGTACCGGCTTGAGCAGCTCATGCTGGTAATCCGGGTGTGGATAAGACACTTCGGAACGGCCGTGCTTGCGGTTGATGAAATCATCCACCATGCCGGACTGCAGCGGGCCTGGACGGAACAGGGCCACCAGGGCGATCATGTCTTCCAGGCAGTCGGGCTTGAGCTTCTTGATCAGCTCCTTCATGCCGCGGGATTCCAGCTGGAAGACGGCCGTCGTCTCCGCCTTCTGCAGCATGTCGAAGGTCTTGGCGTCATCCAGCGGGATATCATCGATATCCAGCGGCGCCAGCCCTTCCCGCTCACGGATCTTGTCGACCATCTCGGTCGCCCAGTCGATGATGGTCAGGGTGCGCAGACCCAGGAAATCGAACTTGACCAGCCCGGCCTCCTCGACGTCGTTCTTGTCGAACTGGACCACCAGACCGCTGCCGTCTTCATCACACAGCAGCGGCGCGAAGTCGGTCAGCTTGGTCGGCGCGATCACCACGCCCCCGGCGTGCTTGCCGGTGCCGCGCGTGGTGCCCTCGAGCTTGAGCGCCATCTCCCAGATTTCCTGGGCTTCCTCGTCGTTGTCGATGAATTCCTTGAGCTGCGGCTCCTGCTCGATGGCCTTCTCGAGCGTGATGCCGACCTCGAAGGGAATCAGCTTGGAGAGCTTGTCACCCAGCGAGTAGGGCTTGCCCTGGGCACGCGCCACGTCACGCACCACGGCCTTGGCGGCCATGGTGCCGAAGGTGACGATCTGCGAGACCGCGTTGCGCCCATAGCGCTCGGCCACGTAATCGATCACGCGGTCACGCTTCTCCATGCAGAAATCGACGTCAAAGTCGGGCATGGAGACACGTTCCGGGTTCAGGAAGCGCTCGAACAGCAGGTCATATTCCAGCGGGTCCAGATCGGTGATCTTCTGGGCGTAGGCCACCAGCGAGCCGGCACCGGAACCACGCCCCGGACCGACCGGCACGCCATTGTCCTTGCCCCACTGGATGAAGTCCATGACGATCAGGAAGTAACCGGGGAAGCCCATCTGCAGGATGATGTCGAGCTCGAAGTCCAGCCGCGTGCGGTAGCGCTGCTCGATCTCGGCCCAGGCCTCGCTGTCGCGCGGATGCCTGGCATGGGGATACAGCTTGTCGAGGCGCTCCGTCAGGCCATCATGCGAGACCTTGCGGAAGAACTGGTCCATCGTCATGCCTTCCGGCACCGGGAACTCGGGCAGGAAGTAGGTGCCCAGCTGCACGGTCACCGAGCAGCGCGCCGCGATCAGCACACTGTTCTCGAGCGCTTCGGGAATGTCGGAGAACAGCTCGCTCATCTCCTCGGCGCTCTTCAGGTACTGCTCATCGCTGTAGCGGGTCTCGCGCCGCGGGTCATCCAGCGCCTTGCCTTCGCCGATGGAGACGCGCGTCTCGTGGGCCCAGTAGTCCTCGCGCTTGAGGAAGCGCACATCATTGGTGGCGACCACCGGCGTATCGGTGGCCTCGGCCAGCGCCACCGACAGGTGCAGGCACTCTTCCTCGTACTGACGCTGAGTGCGGGTCAACTCCAGATAGAAGCGATCCCCGAACACCGCCTTCCACTCACCGAGCAGTGCCCGGGCGCTGTCTTCGTGGTCCGACAGCAGATGACGGCCGATCTCGCCTTCACGGCCACCGGACAGCACGATCAGGCCCTCGGCCTGCTCGAAGATCCACTGTTTCTCGAGGTAGGCGCGGTCCTGCTTCTGGCCATCGGTCCAGCCGCGCGAGATCAGCTCGGTGAGGTTGCGATAGCCGGTGTCGTTCATCGCCAGCAGCGTGAGGCGATAGGGGCGCGTGGCATCCTGGGGATTGATCAGCCACATGTCGGCACCGATGATCGGCTTGATGCCGGCAGCGCGCGCATTGGAGTAGAACTTGACCAGCCCGAACAGGTTGGCCTCGTCAGTCACCGCGACAGCCGGCTGGCCCGCCGCGGCGGTCGCCTTGATCAGCGGCTTGACGCCGGGCAGACCATCGACGAGGGAGAACTCGGTGTGAACGCGCAGGTGAACAAAGGGCGTGGTCATGGAATCGGCTCGTGAAGTCGGCGTGACGGTGAAGGATTCGGTTGCGGCTGGTGCTGTCGTCGCTGCGGGTGCCGGCGGCGGCGGCGGCTGCGAGACTGAAGGCTCGGGCTCGGGCTTCAAGGATAGCCTGTCAGCGCCATCGTCTGAAGGCGTAGCATCTGAAGGCGCAGCATCCGCCCGGGCAGGCTCGACTGACGGGGATGCCGTGGTCTCACTGGCATCAGTCAGACCACGGCTGGCGGCTTTTTTGCCGTGGGCTGCTGGCTCGTCTCGCTTGCCTCGCTCGGCTCCGGGGCCGGAAGCGCGATCAGCGCGTCCGGCGGCACGGCCTGTGGCACGTGCCCCGACATGAACAGCCGCCTGACCGGTCCGAAGCTCTTGCGATGCAGGGTAAGGATGCCATGTTCCTCGATGGCGGCCTGATGCTCGCGGGTCGGGTAGCCCTTGTGACGCGCGAAGCCATAGGCGGGGAAGCGTGAATCCAGCGCCGCCATCTGGGCGTCGCGATGCACCTTGGCCAGAATCGAGGCCGCGCCGATGGCGGCGTGGCGCAGGTCGCCCTTCACCACCGCCATGCCGGGAATCTCGTGCCCCGGCAGGCGATTGCCATCCACCAGCAGGTATTCCGGGCGCACGCCCAGTGCATCGATGGCGCGCCGCATGGCCAGGTGCGTGGCCTGATAGATGTTCAGCTCATCGATCTCGTCACTGGTCGCCTCGGCGATCGCCCACGCCCAGGCACGGGCCCGAATCTGCTCGTAGAGGGCCAGACGCTTCTTCTCGCTGAGCTTCTTGGAGTCCGTGATGCCCTCGATGGGGTCATTCGGGTCCAGAATCACCGCTGCCGCCACCACCGGGCCGACCAGCGGCCCACGCCCGACCTCATCGATACCGGCCAGCAACTGCCCCTGATAGGGAATCACCAGCGGCGGAAAATCATCGGCGGGTTTACGCTTGCGCGCAGAAGGCGTAGTGGCGTGGCTGTCGGCAGAGTCGGTCATGATATCTCGAGGCGTAAGACAACAGGCAGAGCGCCAATGCGATCTGCCTGTCGAGGTGATTCAATCAAGGGTAGCGCAATGTCTGGCGGCGACACGCGGGATCAGCGTCCGGCCAGTTCACCGATGGCGATGGCGGCCGCGGCGCTGGCATCACAGGTCAGTTCACGATGCATGGCGGTGAAGCGCTCACGCAGTTCTCGTTGGCGGGCGACGTCACCGGCGGCACGCGACAGCAATGGCGCAAGGCTTTCCTCGATGGACTCCGGCGTGGCGGCGTCCTGGATCAGCTCCGGCACCAGCGTCTCGCGGGCGATCAGATTGGGCAGGGAAATCCACTCGGTCTTGACCATATGCCGCGCGATGCGATGTGTCATCGGCGCCATGCGATAGGCCACCACCATCGGGCGATGACAGAGCAGACATTCGAGCGCCGCTGTGCCGGATGCCAGCAGTACGGCATCGGCGGCGGTCATCGCTTCACGCGATTGGCCATCCACCAGATGGATGCGACTGCGATCCAGGCCTTCACGCTCCGCCATCAGGGACTCGAGCTCGGTGCGCCGCAGCGGCGTGGCCGCCGGGATCACCACCTCAAGGCCGGGATAACGCTGACAGAGACGCTCGATGGCGGCCAGGAAGGTCTCGCCGAGAAAGCGGATCTCGTTGGCGCGGGAGCCCGGCAATACCGCCAGCAGCTGCACTTCCGGGTCGATCCCCAACTGCCCACGGGCAGCAGCGCGATCATCCTCGAGCGGCAACTCATCGGCCAGCGGATGGCCGACGAAGGTCACCGGTACCTGATGCTCACGATAGAAGGCGGCCTCGAAGGGCAGGAAGGTCAGCATGCGATCGACGGCGCGGCGAATGGTCTTCACGCGCCCCTGACGCCAGGCCCACACGGAGGGGCTGACGTAGTGTGCAGTGGTGATGCCCTGCTTGCGCAGGCGCAGCTCGAGCCCCAGATTGAAGTCCGGGGCATCGATGCCGATCATCACGTCGGGTTGCCACTCAAGGGCGTCGCGCAACAGATGGCGACGCACCTTGATCAGCGCCGGCAGATGCTTGAGCACCTCGACCAGCCCCATCACCGACAGCGTTTCCAGCGGGTAGAGGCTGTCGAAGCCTTCGGCCTGCATGCGCGGGCCGCCGATGCCACGGAACTCGACATCGGGATAGCGCGCCTTGAGCGCGCGCATCAGGCTGGCACCGAGGATGTCACCGGAGAGCTCCCCGGCTACCAGGTAGATACGCATGCTCAGCGAGTCAGACCGCGAGTGGACGCCTTGAGCGAGGCGATGAAGACATCGCGCTCGGCCAGCGGCGGCTCGGCTTCCAGCTGCTCGAGGGCCTGGGCCAGCGTCAGGCCCTGACGGAAGACCGTCTTGTAGGCCGTGTTCAGCGCGGAGATGGTCTCGCGGCTGAAGCCACGACGCTTGAGGCCGACGCTGTTGAGGCCATGCGCTTCCGCCGGATGGCCATTGACCATCACGAAGGCCGCGATGTCCTTGGTGATGATGGAGCCACCACCCGCCATGGCATGTTCGCCGATATGGCAGAATTGATGCACCGCCGACAGGCCACCCAGAATGACATGGTTGCCGAGATGGACATGGCCACCCAGCGTCGCCTGATTGGCCATGATGCAGTCGTCACCGATGATGCAGTCATGGCCGACATGCGAGTAGGCCATGAACAGGTTGCGACTGCCGATACGCGTGAGGCTGGCATCCTGGACGGTGCCGCGATGCAGGGTCACGCCCTCGCGGATGACGTTGTCATCCCCGATTTCCAGACGCGTCGGCTCACCGGCGTACTTCTTGTCCTGACAGTCCTCGCCCACTGACGCGAACTGGAAGATACGGTTGCGCTCACCGATGACGGTGGTGCCCTTGATGACGACATGCGGCCCCACCACCGTGCCAGCGCCGATCTCGACATCAGCCCCGATCACGCAGAACGGGCCGACCTCGACATCATCGGCCAGGCGGGCGCCGGGATCGACAATGGCAGTAGGATGTATCAAGCGACCTTCCTCTCGGCACAGATGATTTCGGCCTCGCAGACCAGATCGCCGTCGACCTTGGCCTGACAGGCGAATTTCCAGATGCCACGCTTCTCGCGCAGCACGCGGGCGCTGATCTCGAGCTGGTCACCCGGCATCACCGGGCGCTTGAAGCGCACATTGTCGCTTCCGACGAGATAATAGATGTAGCCATCGGCGGGACGTTTGTCGACGGTCTTGAAGCCGAGAATACCCGCCGCCTGAGCCATGGCTTCCACGATCAGAACGCCCGGCATGATCGGGTGCTCCGGGAAGTGACCATTGAAGAACGGCTCATTGATGCTGACGTTCTTGCGCGCGACGATGAACTCGCCAAGGGTCAGGTCCATGACACGATCGATCAGCAGGAAAGGATAGCGGTGCGGGAGATACTCACGGATCTCGTTGACGTCCATAACCATTGGCTTGCAACCTCTGAAATAACGAAATGCCTGCCGCTCGCGGGCAGGCATGTAATGACGGTCCGGACCGCCGTTCGGGCAATGGCGCGCATTATAGCGTCCTTGCGCGTGGCTGGCAGCCGCTCATTGCCCGACAGTGCGCCAAGCAGGTGCGAGACTCTGCTCTGGACAGGTACTACCCGGGCTTGCAGTACTACTTGTCCTTCAAACTCTTCTCGACCTGATTCAAGCGTCGCGCCAACTGATCCAACTGCTTGAAACGTACGGCATTTCTGCGCCACAGGCCGTTGTCCATCGCGCCAGTACCGGAGGAATAGACGCCCGGCTTGGTGATGGAGTTGGTCACCAGACTCATGCCGGTCACCTGCACGCCATCGGCGATTTCCAGGTGCCCCGCCAGCCCCACGCCACCGCCCATCAGACAGTAGCGACCGACCTTGGTGGAGCCGGCGATGCCGACACAGCCCGCCAGCGCCGAGTGGTCACCGATCTGCACGTTGTGCGCGATCTGGACCTGGGAGTCGATCTTGACGTCATTGCCGATGATGGTGTCACCGAGCGCGCCACGATCGATGCTGGTGCAGCTGCCGACTTCGACATCATCGCCGATCAGCACGCCACCGAGCTGGGCGATCTTGTGCCAGCCCTTGCCATCGTGGGCAAAACCGAAGCCATCGGCACCGATCACGCAGCTGCTGTGGAGTACCGCGCGCGCACCGATCACCACGCCATGATAGAGCGTGACATTGGGGTGCAGCAGACAGCCCTCGCCCAACACGCTGTCAGCCCCGATCACGCAACCCGCGTGAATGCGCGTGTTGTCGCCGATGCTGACGCCCGGACCGATCACGACCTGCGGGCCGACCTCGACATTGGCCCCCAGGGTTGCGGACTCGTCGATGACGGCACTGGCATGCACGCTCGCCTGAGGCTCGACCGCCAGCGGATCGAACAGACGCGACAGCTCAGCGTAGGCCAGATACGGATTGTCCAGCACGAGGGCATTGCCCTTGCACTCTTCAAGATGGCTTTCATGCAGCAGCACGGCAGTCGCGGCGGTTTCCCCGAGATACTTGAGGTAGGCGCGATTGGCGAGGAAGGCGATATCGCCGGGCTCAGCATCGACCAGCGTCGACAGGCCGGTGACCCGGACAGCCGGGTCACCGACGAGACGAGCGCCCAGCCGCTGAGCCAGATCCTCGAGAGTGTAAGAGAATTGTCGCTTTTTCATTCTGTCTCTGGGCGCTGAGCGCCTCTGGCTCGCATTCGCGTTGGCATGCTCGGATGCAACACATCCCGCACGCTTGCGCGCGCGGGATGTACTCAGTTGAGCGAGTTGAACACCTGAGTCACTTCATTGGTCAGGTCCATACCGTCCTTGCTGTAGACCGTCGCATTGCGGTCGACCAGCAGCTCGATGCCATGCTTGTCGACGACCTGCTGGATGGCCTTGTCGAGCTTCGGCTTGGACTGCTTGAGGAAGGTCTGCTCCGCCTGTTGCTGCTGCTGCTGGACCTGGCCACGCAGCTGCTGGAACTGGCCGCCCTTCTGGCGCAGCTGCTGCTGCACGGACTGACGCTCGGAATCGGACATCACGGCGCCGTCCTTCTGCAGCTTGGCCTGCAGGGATTCCAGTTCCTTGGCGAGTGCCTTGGCCTGGTCCTGCTTGCCGGCCAGCTGATTCTTGAGCTGGTTCATGGAAATCTTGGCCGAGTCGGAACTCAACAGCGCCTGGCGCCAGTCGAGGACCGCGACTTCGGTGGCCTGTGCCAGCATCGGAGTCGCCATGGCGGCAAGGCCACCAGCCAGACACAGGGCGCGGGTCAATTTACGCATCACACAAACTCCTTGTAGGCCTGTTGTTCAGTCACTGATGACTCAGCGACCGACGGTGCGAGGACCGGCGACGGAACAGGGACAGCGCCGCCGGTGGTCGTGACGAAGGCCGCACCGACTCAAGCGGGTGCGGCCTCGTACGGCCTTAGAAGGTCTGGCCCAGCGAGAACTGGAAGATCTCGGTGTCATCGTCGTCATCGTCACCGATCGGCTGGGCGACACTGAAGGTCAGCGGGCCTACCGGTGTGATCCACGACAGGCCGATACCGGCACTGTAATTCAGCTCACCCAGGTCGACGCCGCTCTCACAGCTGCTGGTGTCACTGGAGCTCACGTCGTAGCACGACGTCAGATAGGTGTTACCGGCATCGACGAAGAACGACGGCTGTACCGAGCGCTTGTCCTTGATGAAGGGCATCGGGAAGATCAGGTCCACCCCACCTTCGATCAGGATGTTGCCGCCGATGGTATCGTCGTCGCCATCGTTCTGCTCGGTGGTGGCCTGCCCCAGGGTATTGGAGCTGTAGCCACGCACGCTGCCCAGACCGCCGGCATAGAAGTTCTTGAAGAACGGATAGGTATCGCCGGAGAACGAGTTGGCATAGCCCAGCTCGGTACGGAACTTGAGTGACCAGTCCTGACTCAGCTCGAAGAACTTGGATCCCTTGTAGCGGAGCTTGTAGTAATCCGCATCGGAGCCCGGCACCGCCACTTCCAGCGACAGCAGCTGAGAGCTGCCCGCCGTGGGCAGGATGCCACGGTTGAGGTTGTTGCGTGACCAGCTGGCCGTCAGCTTGTAGAGGTTGAAGTCTTCGCCTTCATCCTCGATGAACTGCGTGACCTCCGCCGGGCTGTCGTCGAAGTCCTTGACGCGCACGAACTCGTAACCGCCGCCGAAGTTCAGACGTGACAGCTCGTTGATCGGGTAACCGAAGTTGATCCCGCCACCGAAGCTGTCGGTCGCGTAGCTGGCGACGTCGTCATCATCGTCGTAGTCCACCTTGCGGTAGAACATGTTGTAGCCGCGCGAGATGCCATCCAGCGTCCAGTACGGGTCGGTATAGCCGAAGCTGACGTTGGTGTAATCGTCCGACTTCTGGGCGTTGATGTTGACTTCGTTACCGGTGCCCAGGAAGTTCTTCTGCGACAGGCCCACCCCGTAGATGACACCGTCACCCTGGGAGAAACCGACCGACGCCGAGATCGAGCCTGACGGCTGCTCCTCGACGTTGTAGTTGACGTCCAGCTGGTCCGGCTCACCGGCGACAGGACGCGTGTCGACATCGACCTGCTTGAAGAAGCCGAGGCGCTCAAGCTTCTGCTTGGACTGCTTGATCTTGTCGGTGGAGGCCGGTGCACCTTCCAGCTGGGTCATCTCACGACGCAGGACTTCGTCTGCGGTGGTGGTGTTGCCCTTGAAGTTGATGCGACGCACGTAGGCACGCTTGCCGGGGTCGACCGCGAAGGTCAGATCGACGGTGTCGCTCTCTTCGTTGACCTCCGGCACCGCGTTGACCTTGGCGAAGGCGAAGCCGTCGGCACCCAGTGCCTGGCGCAGCGCCTCGCTGGAAGCGGTCACATCACGCTGGGAATAGAGGGCATCCGGGGCGAGCTTGACCAGATCACGGGCGCGCTCTTCCTTCATCTTCAGGTCACCGGCAAAGCCGATATTGCCGATCTTGTACGGCTTGCCTTCGTCGACGTTGATGGTGACGAAGATCTCGGACTTGTCCGGCGAGATGGACACCTGGGTCGAGCGCACCTGGAAGTTGACGTAACCACGATCGAGATACCAGGACTTGAGGGTCTCGATATCACCGGTCAGCTTCTCGCGCGAGTATTCATCATCGGAGAACCAGCCGAAGAACCAGCTCGGCTTGTCTTCCAGCTCCAGCTGTTCGCGCAGGGTCTCGTCATCGAAGGCATCGTTGCCGACGATGTTGATCTGATGAATCTTGGCGATCGCGCCTTCCTTGACGTCGATATTGACCTGTACGCGGTTGCGCTCGAGTTCCTCGACGGAGGTCTCGATACGCGCGCTATAGCGGCCCTGAGCCTGGTAGACACGCTCGAGCTCACGCTGCATCTCTTCCAGCGTGGAGCGCTGCAGAACCTGACCCTCGGCCAGCCCTGCTTCCTTGAGGCCCTTGCGCAGGTCTTCGTCGGGAATCTGCGAGTTGCCGTCAATCTCGATCTTGGAGATCGTCGGGCGCTCGACCACATCGATGATCAGGACATCGCCATCACGCTTGAGGCGGATGTCGTCGAACAGGCCCGTGTCGAACAGCTGACGCGCTGCCGAGGACAGGTCCTCTTCTTCCACATTCTGATCCGCGGAGACGGGGAAGGCGTTGAAGACGGTGCCCGCAGACACGCGCTGGAGGCCCTCTACCCGGATGTCCGAAATTTTAAAAGATGCGGCCAAGGCGCCCTGACTGGCCCCGAGCAGCGCAGCTGCCAATCCAATGGTCTTGAGTTTCATGCAGTCGCTTCGCTTCTCTGGATTCCGCCCGCTTGGGTGAACAGGCACCTTATACACAACCCCCTGCAACTGACAAGACAGCTACGAGTGAGGATCGGCAATCGGGGCCGAAGTCGTGTGGGCATGATGACGGGAGTTGATCGCATTGACCAGCCCGTGCAATGAATTGACCCCCATGGGCATCGACAGTTCAGATTCGGTTCATCCTGCGGGAGCCATCACGTGCTGATGACTCCCCGAATCCGTCACCAAAGACGCATGAGATCGAAGTAGATGGCCATCAGCATGAGGGAACCGACCAGCGCCATGCCGATCTTCAGCCCCGCATTCTGGACCTCTTGCGAAAGTGGTTTGCCGCGCACGGCTTCCACCAGATAGAACAGCAGGTGACCGCCATCCAGCACCGGAATCGGCAGCAGGTTGAGAACACCCAGGCTGATGGAGAGATAGGCCATGAAGCCGAGGAAGGCCTCGAGGCCGGAGCGCGCCGTGTCGCCGGCGATACGCGCGATGGTGATCGGGCCAGACAGATTGGACGGTGCGATCAGACCGACCAGCATCTTGCGGATCGAATCCAGCGTCAGCACCGTCATCTCGCCGGTCTTGCCGACGGCCTGGCCGACTGCCGCCAGCGGCCCGAAGCTGAGCTCGCGCTGATACTGCTCGGGCCAGCTGACGTTCTCGACGCCGGCACCGACCTGCCCCACCACACGCCCGTCATCGAGCGAATTGCTGGCGGGGGTCAGTGACAGCGTCTCTTCCTTGCCATCTCGCGCCACCAGTACCGACAGCGTCTCGCCCGGCGCACCGCGCACGCGCTCGACGAAATCGATCCAGTCGACCACCAGGGTGCCATCGATGCTGACGATGCGGTCACCGGCCTGCAGGCCTGCCGCCTGAGCGGCGCCACCGTCCAGCACCTGCCCCAGCACCGCCGGCAACTGAGGACGCCAGGCCGTGATGCCCAGCGTCACCAGCGGACGCGGCGGGTCCTGATCGACCAGGAAGCGTGTCACGTCGAGGGACTGCTCACGCGTGGCGCTGGCACCCTCGGCACGCGTGGTGAGCGTCAGGCTGTCATCGCCAATCGCACCGATCAAGCGCAGGTTGACCTCATCCCACGAGGGAGTGGCCTGACCATTGATGGCGACGATCTCGGTCTTCGGCGCAAGGCCGGCGCGGCCAGCCGGCGAGTCCGGCGCCACGGCACCGACCATCGGCACCACCGTGGTGGTACCGGCGACGAACAGCGCCCAGTAGGCGACGATGGCCAGCAGGAAGTTGGCCAGCGGGCCCGCCGAGACGACGGCGATACGCTTCCACACCGACTTGGTATTGAAGGCCAGATGACGCTCGGCCGGATCGACCGGCCCCTCGCGCTCATCCAGCATCTTGACGTAGCCACCCAGCGGGATGGCGGCGACCCCGTACTCGGTGCCGTGGCGATCGGTCCACGACCAGAAGGGTTTGCCGAAGCCGATGGAGAAGCGCAGCACCTTGATGCCGCAACGACGCGCGACCCAGAAATGACCGTACTCATGGATGGTGATCAACACCCCCAACACGACGATCACGGCAAGAATATTCTGGATCACACCCATCACGCGCTCCTGGAGATTGGTGCCCGAGATGGGCAGCCTGCCTTGCCACGCTCACGAAGAAAGTAACAAGACAGTGCAAGATAGGATTTCAGGGCCCGGCGAGGGCCAACTCGGCGGCAGCCAGCTCACGCGCGGCCGCGTCTTCGGCGAGAATCACCTCGAGGCCATCCACCGCCAGTGGCGGACGCGCCTGCATGACGGCCTGCACCACTGCCGGGATACGATCGAAGGCCAGGCGACCCTCGAGGAAGGCAGCCACGGCCACCTCGTTGGCGGCATTCATCACCGCAGGCCAGGTGCCGCCTGCCGCAATGGCCTCGCGCGCCAGCCGCAGACACGGGAAGCGCGTCTCGTCGGCGGCACGGAAATCGAGGCGCGCGACCTGAAACAGGTCCAGCGGCTCGACGCCGGCATCGATACGCTCCGGCCACGCCAGCGCATAGGCGATCGGCGTGCGCATGTCCGGATTGCCCATCTGGGCCAGCACCGAGCCATCACTGTAGGCCGCCATCGAATGAATCACGCTCTGGGGATGCACGACCACCTGAATATCATCCGGCCCGCAGGCGAACAGCCAGCAGGCTTCGATCAGCTCCAGGCCCTTGTTCATCAGGGTGGCGCTATCGACGGAAATCTTGCGCCCCATCGACCAGTTGGGATGCGCGCAGGCTTCGTCCGGCGTCACCGTGGCCAGTCGCTCGGCAGGCCATTCGGCATCATCGCGGAACGGGCCACCGGAGGCGGTCAGCAACAGCTTCTCGACACCGATCGGCGCCAGGCCATCACGATGCTGGGACGGCAGGCACTGGAAGATGGCGTTGTGCTCGGAATCGATCGGCAGCAGGGTCGCCCCGTGCTGCTTCACCGCATCCATGAACAGCTGCCCGGCACACACCAGCGCTTCCTTGTTGGCCAGCAGCACGCGCTTGCCGGCTCGCACCGCCGCCAGCGTCGGCAACAGGCCAGCCGCACCGACGATGGCGGCCATCACGCTATCGACTTCAGGCGCCTCGCTGATATCGACCAGCGCCTGCTCACCGTGGCGCACCTCGATGGGCGTGCCCTGATAGCTCTCGACGCCCTTGAGGGCCTCACTGAGCCACGCAGCCGCCTCGCACGAGGCGATCACCGCCACCTGCGGGCGGTGCGTCAGACACAGCTCCAGCAGCGCCTCGTGACGCGTGGCAGCGCTGAGCGCATGCACCCGATAACGCTCGGGATGGCGCGCGATCACATCCAGGGTGCTGGACCCGATGGAGCCGGTCGCGCCGAGGATGGTGATGCGCTGCAACGCAGGCGTCTCATGAGGAGGCTCGTGGCTCACGTTCACATTCGTGCTCACGCACCACCTCCCAGCACCCACGGCAACAGCAGGGCAAACAGCGGCACCGCTGCGGTCAGGCTGTCGATGCGATCCATCACGCCACCATGACCGGGCAGCAGATGGCTTGAGTCCTTCATCTGACGCTGACGCTTGAACATGCTCTCGAGCAGGTCACCCAGCACCGAGACGACCGTCACGCCCAGCGTGACCAACAGCAGCGGCAGCCAGTCGGCCAGCCCCGCCAGCGCATAGCCGGTCGCCAGCAGGCCGGTGGCCACCAGACCACCGTAGACGCCCTCCCAGGACTTGCCCGGGCTGACGCGCGGCGCCAGCTTGCGCTTGCCGAAGCGCTTGCCGGAGAAGTAGGCACCGATATCCGCCGCCCACACCATCAGCAGCACATACAGCAGCCACTCGCCGCCACTGGCCTTGAGCTGCACGAAGCCGAACCAGGTCGGCAGCAGTGCCAGCACGCCGACGCCCAGCCGCACGCCGGTCGCCTGCCATTCCTGACTGGCGGCCGGATAGCGCATTACCCAGCGCAGATTGACCAGCCATGCCAGTGCCGCCAGATACAGCGGCCAACGCGCGAGAGCGCCATCGAACTGCCAGACCAGCAGCATCAGCACGCTGAGAGCCAGCGGGAACAGCAGACGCGCCATGCCGGCACGCACGCCAGACAGGTTGGACCACTCCCAGGCGGCCAGCGCGACGACAGCCCCGGTGAAGGTGGCAAAGGCGGCACCATCGAGGCCGAACAGCCCCCACAGCGCCAGCGGCGCGAGAATGAGCGCGGTGATGATTCGTTGTCTGAGCACTAGAGCCCCTCGGCGTCGAGTTGTTCGCTGGTCATGCCATAACGACGCTGACGCAGGGCGTAGGCGCTGAGCGCTTCATCGAAGGCCGCCGCATCGAAATCAGGCCACAGCACGGGCGAGAAATAGAACTCGGCATAGGCCAGCTGCCAGATCAGGAAGTTGGAGATACGCTGCTCACCGCTGGTGCGGATACACAGATCCACCTCCGGCAGTTCGCTCAGGCACACTTCCGCCCCGAGACGTGACTCGTCGATGTCCGCGGCCTTGAGCTCGCCGCGCTCGACCTGCTCCGCCAGACGGCGGGCGGCCTCAGCAATATCCCAACGGCCGCCATAGTTGGCGCAGATCACCACGTGCATGCCGCGATTGCCGCGCGTCATGTCTTCGGCGCTCTGGATATGCTTTTGAATCGAATTGGAAAAACGACTGCGCTCGCCGATGACCGAGAGTCGGATATCGTGGCGATGAAGCTTCTTGACCTCGCGCTTGAGCGCCAGCAGAAACAGCTCCATCAGCGCACTGACTTCATTGGCCGGGCGCTTCCAGTTCTCACTGGAGAAGGCAAACAGGGTCAGCACTTCCACGCCCTGCTCGGCAGCGCGACGGATGGTACTGCGGACGGTTTCGGCACCGGCGCGATGGCCGCGTATGCCAGCCCAGCCGCGGGACTTCGCCCAGCGGTTGTTGCCGTCCATGATGATCGCCACATGGCGTGGCGTGGAGGGGGAATTCGGTGACGTCATGGGGTCTCGCTACGAGCACCGGATGCCGCCGGCAAGCGCCGGCGGCAGACCCGATCAGACCTGCATCAGGTCGGTTTCCTTGTGCTCCAGAGCACTGTCGACTTCCGCCACATACTTGTCGGTCAGCTTCTGGATCTCGTCTTCTCCGCGACGTGCATCGTCTTCGGAGATGTCCTTGTCCTTGAGCAGGCTCTTGATGTCGCCATTGGCGTCACGACGCACATTGCGGAGCGCCACGCGGGCGTTTTCCGCTTCTGCACGCGCCTGCTTGGTGTAACCGCGACGCGTCTCTTCCGTCAGCATCGGCATCGGGACGCGAATCACGTCACCGGCGGTGGACGGGTTGAGACCCAGGTCAGAAGTCATGATGGCCTTCTCGACCTTTGGCACCATGGGCTTTTCCCACGGCACGACAGTCAGGGTGCGCGCATCTTCGGTGGTGATGTTGGCCACCTGATTCAGCGGTACCTGGCTACCATAGTAATCGACCGTTACGGCATCCAGGATGCTGGGATGCGCACGACCCGTACGGATCTTGCCGAAGGCGGCACCGAGGGACTCGATGGTCTTCTTCATGCGTGATTCGGCGTCTTTCTTGATGTCGTTGATCACAGTCTTACCCTCTATCAATCAGCGTGCCTTCCTTGCCACCCACCACCAGGTTGAGCAGCGCGCCTGCCTTGTTCATGTTGAACACCCGCACCGGCATGTCATGGTCACGTACCAGGCAGATGGCGGTCAAATCCATCACCCCAAGCTTCTGGTCCAGCGCATCATCGTAGCTGAGGCTGTCGTACTTCACGGCATCCGGGAACTTGACCGGGTCCTTGTCGTAGACACCATCCACCTTGGTTGCCTTGATGACGGCATCCGCGTCGATCTCGATACCGCGCAGACAGGCAGCGGAATCGGTAGTGAAGAACGGGTTGCCGGTACCGGCGGAGAAGATGACCACATCGCCAGACGTCAGATAACGGATGGCGGTACGGCGATCATAATGTTCTACCACGCCACTCATCGGGATGGCAGACATCACGCGTGAACGGATGTTGGAGCGTTCCAGCGCATCACGCAGCGCCAGACCATTCATCACGGTCGCCAGCATGCCCATATGGTCACCGGTCACACGCTCCATGCCGACTTCCTGCAGGGCTGCGCCACGGAACAGGTTGCCGCCACCGATGACGATGCCGACCTGGACGCCGATGCCCACCAGCTGACCGATTTCCAGCGCCATGCGATCCAGCACCTTGGGGTCGATGCCGAAATCGCCATCGCCCATCAGGGCCTCACCGGAAAGCTTGAGCAGTATGCGCTTGTACTTGGCATTGCGTTCAGCGGAAATGGTGGCCATGCGAATCTCTCCTGATACTGACATACGGGGAACGGGGCGGCCCGAAGGCGGGGGCCAGATACACGATGGCGTGCGACTATGCGCACGCCATCATGAGAAGCGAAAACAGTCAGCCCTTACGCGCGGCTGGCCTGCTCACGGACTTCAGCTGCGAAGTCGACTTCTTCCTTCTCGATACCTTCACCGACTTCCATGCGTACGAAGGATACCACTTCACCACCGGCTGCCTTGACGAACTCGGCGACGGTCTGGTTCGGATCCTTGACGAACGGCTGTTCGGTCAGGCTGTTCTCAGCCAGGTACTTCTTCAGACGACCCTGGGACATCTTCTCGGCGATTTCCGCCGGCTTGCCTGCCATGTCCGGCTGAGCAAGGATGATGGCCTTTTCAGCGTCCATCTGTTCCTGCGGCATGTCGGACGGACGTGCACAGACCGGGTTGACGGCTGCGACGTGCATGGAGACGTCCTTGGCTGCTTCACCAGTACCGCCGTTCAGCAGGGTCAGCGCAGCGATGCGGCCGCCGTGGACGTAGCCACCGACGACGCCGCCAGCCGGCGCTTCGACCAGCTCGGCACGACGAACGGAGATGTTCTCACCGATCTTCTGAACCAGCTGACCACGGGTGTCTTCCAGCTCGCCTTCCATCAGGGAAGCGATGTCGGTGTTCTTGGTAGCGAACACACGATCGGCGATCAGCTGGGTGAAGGCCTTGAAATTGTCATCACGAGCGACGAAGTCGGTCTCGGAGTTGATTTCGACCATCACGCCGTAGCTGGCGTCGTCGGCGACCTTGATGACGATGGCGCCTTCAGCGGCCACGCGGCCAGCTTTCTTGGCGGCCTTCAGGCCGGAGTTCTTGCGCAGGTTCTCGATCGCCAGCTCGATGTCGCCACCGGCTTCGGTAAGAGCCTTCTTGCATTCCATCATGCCGAGCGCAGTACGCTCACGCAGTTCCTTGACCATAGATGCGCTGATAGCTGCCATGGGATGAAACCTCTGTCGTGTCGACGTCTTTGAATACGGGAATTCGGTCACGACCGCTGAACGGTCGCAAATAAGGGGGCCGTGGCCCCCTTATTGCCTGACCTGACTGCCACCTGGCTAGGCCATGCCGCACTTAGTGTAGCGCAGCGTTTGTGACAGTCAGATCAAGCCGCCAGGATCACTCTGCTGCGTCTTCTTCAGAAGCAGTTTCGACGAACTCACCGGCCAGCTCTTCTTCCTTGTTCTTGCCACAGGCGCCTGCAATTGCCTGGACATAGATCTGGATGGCGCGGATGGAGTCATCGTTACCCGGGATGACGTAGTCCACGCCGTCCGGGTTGGAGTTGGTATCGACGACGCCGATGACCGGGATGCCCAGCTTGTTGGCTTCGTTGATCGCGATGCGCTCGTGGTCAACGTCGATCACGAACATTGCGTCCGGCAGGCCACCCATGTCCTTGATACCGCCGATGGAGCGCTCGAGCTTGTCCTGCTCACGAGTGGCCATCAGGACTTCTTTCTTGGTCAGCTTCGCGAAGGTACCGTCTTCATGCATCTGCTCGATTTCACGCAGGCGCTTGATGGACTGACGGATGGTCTTGAAGTTGGTCAGCATGCCGCCCAACCAGCGATGGTTGACGTACGGCTGGCCAGCCTTGCGAGCTTCTTCCTTGATGATCTTGCCGGCAGCGCGCTTGGTGCCCACGAACATGATCTTGTTGCCATTGGCAGCCATCTTCTCGACCACTGACACGGCTTCGTTCAGCGCCGGCAGGGTGTGCTCGAGGTTGATGATGTGGATCTTGTTGCGAGCGCCGAAGATGAACTTGGACATCTTCGGGTTCCAGTACTTGGTCTGGTGACCGAAGTGTGCGCCTGCCTTGAGCAGATCGCGCATGTTGACTTGCGCCATGTGAATATCTCCTGGATATCGGGTTGGGCCTCCACGTCCCCCATGGATCCGACCGCTTGCGCGGCACCCGGGACCATGTGACGGAACGTGTGTGGATTGGGGTTATGTACGTCAGTCCTTCAATCTCGCCTCGGCCAGGCGCCCGGAGGTGGCCGATCGAGGAGAATTTGCAGGAAAGCGCGCGGCTTTATACCATAGCTCGACCACGATATGAAGTCGCCACTGCCCGACGCGGCATGCGATGCGTCGCGCCATTCCCCCGTCACGCGCGGCCTGGCGGCGTTTCATCCCTCTTATCTCCTGCCTCGAGTCCTCATGAACATTCCCATCAAGACAGCTGAAGAAATCGACAAGATGCGCGTCGCCGGCCGTCTGGCGGCTGAAGTGCTAGAGCTGCTCGACGAGCATGTCCGTCCCGGCGTCACCACGGGCGAGCTCAACCGCATCGCGCACCACCACATCACCGAAGTTCAGGGCTGCATTCCGGCGCCGCTCAACTACCACGGCTTCCCGAAATCGATCTGCACCTCGATCAATCACGTGGTCTGTCACGGCATCCCCGATGACAACAAGAAGCTCAAGAAAGGCGACATCCTCAACATCGACATCACCGTGATCAAGGACGGCTATCACGGCGACACCTCGAAGATGTACATCGTCGGCGAGCCGAGCATCCAGGCCGAGCGTCTGTGCCGCGTCACCCAGGAATGCCTCTATAAAGGCATCGAGCTGGTACGTCCGGGCGTACGCCTGTCAGAAATCGGTCGCGCGATCCAGAAGCATGCCGAAGCGGCAGGCTACAGTGTCGTGCGTGACTTCTGCGGCCACGGCATCGGCGCCGGCTTCCATGAAGACCCGCAGGTGCTGCACTATGACGGCTACGAAGCCCGTGCCGACGCCGAGCTTCTGGAAGGCATGTGTCTGACCATCGAGCCGATGGTCAATGTCGGTGGCTACAAGGTGAAGGTCCTCAAGGACGACTGGACAGCCGTCACCAAGGACAAGAGCCTCTCGGCCCAGTGGGAGCACACCCTGCTGGTCACCGCCACCGGCGTCGAGGTACTGACACGTCGCACGGAAGAGGACCTCTCCTTCCTCGAGGGTTGATCAAGATGCTCCTGCACCACTATCACTTCGTCGAGCGTGAAGCGCTCTACGATGCCGTCATCTTCGACGGCGAGCTGGCCACGACGAAGACACCCATCCCGCTGTTCAAGCGGGCTCTGGCACAGGTACAGGAGCGTCTCGAGGCTCGCTTCAAGGCGGGCGCCGACATCCGCGACCTCATCCATGGTCGTGCCCGCGCCATCGATCGCCTGCTGGCCATCGCCTGGCAGCGCCAGACCTGGCCGGATGACGGCATCGCCCTGCTCGCCGTGGGCGGCTACGGCCGCGGCGAGCTGCACCCGCATTCCGACATCGACCTGCTGCTGTTGCTGGAGCAGGACGACGACACGCCCTATCGTGAGGCGCTGTCCGACTTCATCACCTTCCTGTGGGACATCGGTCTCGAGATCGGCCAGTCCGTGCGCTCGCTGAGTGACTGCGAGCGTGAGGCACGCGCCGATGTCACCGTGATCACCAACCTTCTGGAATCCCGTGTCATCGCCGGCCCTCAGCGGCTGCGCGAGGCCATGCGCGAACGTCTGGCCACCGACCGTCTGTGGCCGGCCGAAGCCTTCTTCGAGGCCAAGTGGCAGGAGCAGATCGCTCGCCACCACAAGTTCGCCAACACCGAATATCACCTCGAACCCAACATCAAGTCGTCGCCCGGCGGCCTGCGCGATATCCAGATGATCGGCTGGGTCGCCAAGCGTCACTTCGGGGTCGAGCGCTACGACAATCTGGTCGCGCTGGGCTTCATGAATGATGCCGAACTGCGCATTCTCAGCCAGGGCCAGGCCTTCCTGTGGCAGGTACGCTTCGCACTGCACATGCTGGCCGGGCGCGCCGAGGACCGGCTGCTGTTCGACCACCAGCGCACCATCGCCGAGCTGTTCGGTTTCCGCGACACGCCCGAGCATCTGGCGGTCGAGCAGTTCATGAAGCGCTACTACCGCCACGTCACCGCCCTGGCAGGCCTCAACGACATGCTGCTGCAGCACTTCGACGAGGCCATCCTGCGCCATGACGAGCCGGTCAACATCGTGCCGCTCAATCCGCGCTTCGAGATCCGCAGCGGCTACATCAGCCTGCGCGAGGAAGGCGTGTTCCGCCGCCGCCCCGCCGCGCTGCTGGAGCTGTTCCTGCTGATGGCGCAGCACCCGGAGATCGAGGGCGTGCGCGCCGACACCATCCGCGCGCTGCGTGATCATCGCCACCAGATCGACGACGCCTTCCGCGACGACGTGCGCCACCAGAGCCTGTTCATGGAGCTGATGCGCTGTGGCGGCAACGTGCCCCGCGTACTCAAGCGCATGGCGCGCTACGGCATCCTCGGCAAGTACCTGCCGGCCTTCGGGCGCGCCGTGGGGCTGATGCAGCACGACCTCTTCCACGTCTACACCGTCGATGCGCATACCCTGCGCCTGCTCAAGGTCGCCCAGGAATTCCGTGCCCCCGATGCCGAGGAGGAATTCCCGGTCGCCGCGACCCTGATCCGCGAGCTGCCCAAGCTGGAGCTGCTGTGGATCGCCGGGCTCTATCACGACATCGGCAAGGGCCGTGGCGGCGACCACTCCGAGATCGGTGCCGAGGAAGTCGAGGACTTCGCGCGCCGTCATGACCTCAGCCCGCGTGACACCCGCACCCTGAGCTGGCTGGTGCGCCACCACCTGCTGATGTCGATGACCGCGCAGAAGCAGGACATCGCCGACCCCGAAATCATCACGCGCTTCGCCGAGATCGTCGGCGACGAGACGCACCTGGATTATCTCTACGTGCTGACGGTGGCCGACATCAACGCCACCAACCCGTCGCTGTGGAACGGCTGGCGTGCGGCACTGCTGCGCCAGCTGCACATGGAGACGCGCCGGGCGCTGCGCCGTGGCCTCGAGCATCCGCCGGAGCGCCACGAGTGGATCACCGAGACCCGTGAGGAAGCGCTGTCCCTGCTGGCCGGCATGGGCACCACCCGCACTGACGCCGAGGCGCTGTGGGCCAGCCTCGGCGACGACTACTTCGTGCGCTATGCGCCCAGCGAGGTGGCTTGGCACACCCAGGGCATCCTCGCGCGCCAGGCAGCCCCGCAGCTCGACGAGCATGGCGAGCCGCTGCCGCTGGTACTGACCAGCGCGCCCACCGAGGAGATGACCGAAGGCGGCACCAAGGTCTTCATCCACACTCGCTCGGTGGACAACCTGTTCGCGGCCACCGCCGCAGCGCTGGAGCAGCTGGGGCTCTCGATCCACGATGCGCGCATCGCCACCTCGAGCCACAACTGGACGCTCAACACCTTCATCCTGCTCGACGATGACGGCGAGCCGATCCGCGACGCCGCACGCCTGGCCGATATCCGCACCCATCTGGTCGAAGAGCTGGATGACCCGGATGACTACTCGGTCATCGTCAATCGTCATACGCCGCGCCAGCTCAAGCACTTCCGCATCGCGCCACGCATCACGCTGAGTCAGGACTACACCAACGGCCGCAGCGTACTGGAAGTGATCGCCTCGGACCGCCCGGGCCTGCTGGCACGCATCGGACGGGTATTCATGGAGCACGAGATCGCCATCGATGCCGCCAAGATCGCTACTCTTGGCGAGCGCGTCGAGGATATCTTCTTCATCACCGACCGCGCCGGCGAGCCCATCACCGACCCCGAGCGTCAGACACGCCTGCGTGACGCCCTCACCGAAGTCCTCGAGGTCGGCGAGCGCGGCTGAGACGCGTGACGGCGCGTGACGAGAGTACAGAGGGAAAGCGCCGGCCGGCACCCCGCGATTGAGGGGACCGGCCGGCTTCCCTATAATCGCGAGTCGACCTGCATGGCAGTCCGGTGACTCGCGGACGCCTTCCTCCCTGCTCGGCCGGCAGCCTGGCTGCCACGGCCATCACCCATGGAACGTGCATGAACCCGGATCTCGACCAGCTCAAGCCCTACCCGTTTGAAACCCTGGCCAAGCTGCGCGAGGGCGTCGTGCCCAATCCCGCCCTGGACCCGATTGCACTGACCATCGGCGAACCGCGTCACGCGCCGCCCGAGTTCGTGCTCGACACCCTGCGCGAGCACATCATGGGCGTGGCCAAATACCCCGCCACCGGCGGCCTGGGGGAATTGCGCCAGGCAATCGCCGACTGGCTCGCGAAGCGCTTCTCGCTCAATGCCACGCCGGATATCGACCAGCAGGTCCTGCCGGTCACCGGCACCCGCGAGGCACTGTTCGCCTTCATCCAGGCCTCGCTGGACAGCACGCGTCCGGCGCGCGTACTGGTGCCGAACCCCTTCTATCAGATCTACGAAGGCGCGACGCTGCTGGCCGGCGGTGAGGTCACCTACCTGGCCTGCCCCGCCGAGAATGGCTTCCGCCCCGACTACGCGGCGGTGCCGGCCGAGGTGTGGCGTGATACCCAGATCGTCTTCGTCTGCTCGCCGGGTAATCCCACTGGCGCCGTGACACCGCTGGAGGACTTCCAGCAGCTGATTCGCCTCGCCGACGAGCACGACTTCCTGATCGCCTCCGATGAGTGCTACTCGGAGCTCTATCTCGACGAGTCGACGCCGCCGCCGGGCCTGCTGCAAGCCTGTGCCGCCATGGGCCGCGATGACTACGCGCGCTGCGTGGTCTTCCACTCGCTGTCCAAGCGCTCCAACCTGCCGGGCCTGCGCTCTGGCTTCGTCGCCGGCGATGGCGAGGTGATCCGTCGCTTCCGTCACTACCGCACCTATCACGGCTGCGCGATGCCGCTACATCACCAGCACGCCTCCATCGCCGCCTGGAATGATGAAGCCCACGTGCTGGCCAATCGCGATGCCTACCGCGAGAAGTTTGCCGCCGTGACCGAAATCCTCGCACCGGTGATGGACTTCCCGACCCCGGAAGCCAGCTTCTACCTGTATCCCGCCGTACCGGGAGGGGATGATGCCGCCTTCACTCGCGAGCTGCTGCGCGAAGAGGCGGTCGGCGTGCTGCCGGCAAGCTACATGGCGCGCGAGGTGGACGGCGTGAATCCGGGCGCCGGACGCATTCGTCTGGCGCTGGTGGCCGAACTGGAACAGACCGTCGAAGCCGCCCAGCGCCTGCGTCGCTTCGTCGAACGCCTGCGCTGAGCGCCAGGCCTGCACGGGCTGACAGCAGCCCAACACTGGATGACAGCCCCGCCCGGCGGGGCGGATTGGCTCAAGGAGACCGCCATGCACGTGCTCTACGGCATCAAGACCTGTGATACCTGCCGCAAGGCACGCCGCGCCCTCGACGACCGGGGCGTGCCCTATCGCTGGCATGACCTGCGCGAGGATGGCCTCTCCGCCAGCCTGCTGGAATCCTGGCTGGAGCAGACCGCCTGGAGCAATCTGCTCAACAAGCGCAGCACCAGCTGGCGCGGCCTGAGCGATGAACAACGTGACAGCATCGACGCCAACAGCTCGCGAAGCCTGATGCTGGAGCACCCGACACTGATCAAGCGCCCTATCCTCGAACGCCATCCGGCCGAGGACGAGGTGGATCTGGTGATCGGCTATGACAAAGCGGTCTACGAGCCGCAAGACTGAGTTACCCCTTACACCACTGGACACCCCGGAGATTGATACAATGTTGAGCCTTGCCCTCGGAATCGGCACCCAGAACACCACCGGCGACTGGCTGGAAGTCTACTATCCTGCCCCGCTGTTCAAGCCGACCGCTGCCGTTGCTGACGCCGCTCGCAAGGCACTGGACGCACCGGCTGGCACCACCGCCACCAGCTTCCTGCCGGAACACTGCGCCGCCCTGGCCAGCGCCCTGCGCGACGCCGGTGACAGCGCCCAGGCCGAACTGGCCGAGAGCCTGGCCGCCAGCCAGCGCCCGCTGGTCGCCATGTTCCTCGAGGAAGACGCCGCCCCGCAGAGCGTGCCGGAGGTCTACCTCAAGCTGCACCTGCTGTCTCACCGCATGGTGCGTCCGCACGGCATCGATCTGACCGGCATGTTCGGTCTGCTCAAGAATGTCGCCTGGACCAGCGAAGGCGCCATCGACATCGAGGAGCTGCCGGCGCGTCGCCTCAAGGCCCGCCTGGAAGGTCGCACCCTGTCCGTGGACTGCGTCGACAAGTTCCCGAAGATGACCGACTACGTGGTGCCGACCGGCATTCGTATCGCCGATACCGCGCGTGTGCGTCTGGGCGCCTACCTGGGCGAAGGCACCACCGTGATGCACGAAGGCTTCTGCAACTTCAATGCCGGCACCGAAGGCCCGGGCATGATCGAAGGCCGCATCTCCGCGGGCGTCTTCGTCGGCAAGGGCTCTGATCTGGGCGGCGGTTGCTCCACCATGGGCACCCTGTCCGGTGGCGGCAACATCGTCATCAAGGTCGGTGAAGGCTGCCTGATCGGCGCCAATGCCGGTATCGGCATCCCGCTGGGCGATCGCTGCACCGTGGAAGCTGGCCTCTACATCACCGCCGGCACCAAGGTCATGGTCTTCGACAACGAAGGCCAGGAAGTCGAGACGGTCGCGGCCCGTGAGCTGGCGAGCCAGGACGACCTGCTGCTGCGTCGCAACTCCGTCACCGGCCGTGTCGAGTGCCGCACCAACAAGAGCGCCATCGCGCTCAATGATGCCCTGCACGCCCACAACTGAGGCGCGTGACGATGGCCTGTCAGAGACTGCATCTCTGGCAGGCCATCGTGGCATTTCCCGGCCCGGGCAGCAGTGTCCGGGCCGGCGTGAAGACACTTCGTCTCTCCCCCCGAATTTCGCGCTGTCGCTCCTCGCGATGACGCCTGCAGCGATGGCCCATGATGACTGATTCAAACGCACCGCTTCCGCCACGCCCCGCCGATCTGTCTCCGACGCTGGAGCTGGCCTTCGATCTCATCTCACGCCCCTCGGTCACGCCGGACGACCTGGACTGCCAGACCCTGATGATCGAACGCCTCGAGGCGCTGGGCTTCACCATCACGCGGCTGCCCTTCGGCGATGTCGACAACTTCTGGGCGGTGCGCGGCCATCATGGTCCGGTGCTGGCCTTCGCCGGCCACACCGATGTCGTGCCGACGGGCCCGGAAGCCAACTGGCAGTATCCGCCGTTCTCGCCGTGCATCGATGATGCCGGCTTCCTGTGTGGCCGTGGCGCCGCCGACATGAAGGGTTCGCTGGCCGCGATGCTGACCGCCACCGAGCGCTTCGTGACCGCCAACCCGGACCACGAAGGCCGCATCGCCTTCTTGATCACCTCCGATGAGGAAGGTCCGGCGGTTCACGGCACCCGCGCGGTGGTCGAGTATCTGCGCGAGCATCACGAGCGCCTCGACTACTGCATCGTCGGCGAACCGTCCTCCACCGACTATGCCGGTGACGTGATCAAGAATGGCCGTCGCGGCTCGCTGGGTGCGATCATGCACGTCAAGGGTGTTCAAGGCCATGTGGCCTATCCGCACCTGGCGCGTAACCCGATCCACGAAGCCGCCCCGGCGCTGGCCGCCCTGGCCGCCGAGCATTGGGACAACGGCAACGACTTCTTCCCGGCGACCAGCTTCCAGATCTCCAACATCCGTGGCGGTACCGGCGCGACCAACGTCATCCCCGGCGAGCTGGAAGTGGTCTTCAACTTCCGCTATTCCACCGAGCTGACCGCCGATGACCTCAAGCGTCGCACCTATGAGATCCTCGAGAAGCACGGTCTGGACGTCGAGATCGAGTGGAACCTGAGTGGCGAGCCCTTCCTGACGCCGGAAGGCGCACTGGTCGATGCCGCCGTGCACGGCGTGGAACGCGCACTGGGGCGCAAGCCGGTGCTGTCCACCTCCGGCGGCACCTCCGATGGTCGCTTCATCGCCACGCTCGGCACTCAGGTCGTCGAGCTGGGGCCGGTCAACGCGACCATCCACAAGATCGATGAACGCGTCATGGCCAGCGATCTGGACCGACTCTCCAGCGCCTACGAGCACATTCTGGAATACCTGTTTGTCCCCGCGACCCAAGAGACCACGGCATGAGCGACACCCCGCACAATGACGCCGATGAGCAGTACCCGGACATCGAGATCTACCTCAAGCCCTTGAGCCTGGAAGCACTGGGTGCCTGGCTGGGCGAGCAGTTCGGTCAGGTCGTCGTCTTCCAGCCGGCCGGCAAGCTGCAGCACCGTACGCGCCTCACGCGTGATGGCGCCGAAATCGCGGTGCTGGTGGTCGAGAAGGTCGCCGACGGCTTTGCCAGCCTGTGGTTCGACAGCGCCAGCACCCCCTGGGCGCGCGATGTCGACTGCGCACGCGCAGCCGCCCGGGCCCTGCAGGTCGAGACGCGCTGCTCGCTGGGCAGCTGGCAGCCCGGTGATGAGCCGGACCGCTTCTTCCGCGTCATGGCCGACGGCAGCGAAGAGGCCTTCACCTGGCCGGACAAGGGCTGAGTGACCCGCCTCTTCTGGTGAGACAGACCATGAAACGACAACGCCCCGCAGGCTAGCCTGCGGGGCGTTGTCGTCTTTCGCTGAGCGAGTCAGCGATCAGGTGATGACCGTCACGTCATCCGCCTGCAGGCCACGCTCATTGCTGATGACGTGGTAACGCACTTTCTGACCTTCGGCCAAGGTACGGTGGCCCTTGCCACGAATGGCACGGAAGTGAACGAAGACATCTTCACCGCTTTCACGGGTCACGAAACCGTAGCCCTTGTTGACGTTGAACCACTTGACCTCGCCGATCTCACGATCGTCGTCCTCGACTTCAGCCAGTACTGCAGAGCGCGGAGACAGCACCGGAATGGCAAGCGTCGCGATCAACAGCAGGATGAACACGGCCGCGACGGCAGCCGCGTACGCCAGCTCGAAGCCCTCGACGCTAAGCGCCTGGCTCAGGGTGTCGGCCAGCTGGCCGCCGGTCAGGGTGATGAAGACAGCAATCAGCAACGGTGCCGGCAGTGCCAGCAGCAGGCTGATGATGAAACAACGGAAGAACGTCTTGGAACTCATCAAGATAAACTCTCTAGGTAATGGGTGGAGGTGTAACGCGAGGGCAGAAATGAGTGCTTCGGATGATCCCTATCAGAATGTTCTGCCCTTGATCGCAATGGACAGCACCTGACCGCACGACAGGGTTACAGCAGCTATCGTCAGTCGGGAAACTGCCTGAATGCAGCGCCTCACGGCGGTGCCCGTCACCGTCACTGATACACGCGAAGATGCCGGTGCATCGCTCTGGTGACGTCGTGGCTCGTGATGCAGGTAACTCCACATCAGTCGATGGAACCGGCCCTGTCAATGACGCGCGAAGCGCAGGCAATCGAAGGCCGTCAATGGGTGCGATATACGAAAAATAAGTCAATCGCACTGTCAACAGTCTATCACGCCTCTTCCTGATGCGTCTGAGGCAACTCAGTGACAATCCTTCAACACTTTGCGGTAATTCGACAACGATCCAGGCAACGACCGCAGCGATGATTCGGCGTGCCATCGCTCAGAAATCGTGGCAGGAGTCATGGCATGAGTCGTCATCCAACCGCGGCCGCCTCACCCTCCTCCCCCACTGCCCACGCGGACCATTCCCTTACCCTCTGGAGCCCAGATGCATGACAACCTCGACTGATCCCAGCCTGGAAGCCCGACTGGAAGCACTGGAATCGCGCCTTGCGCATCAGGATGACTGGCTCGAGACCCTCGATCGCACCGTCATCACCCAGCAGCGTCAGATAGAGACACTCGAGCGCCTCACCGCGCTGATGGCCAGCCAGCTACGCACCCTGCGCGAGCAGCAAGGCGATGCAGATTCGACAGCACCTTTCAGTGCACAACCACACGACGAGCTGCCACCCCATTACTGAGCCGCCAGCGGCACTCAGCTCTCCCAGCCAAGTCCTGTCAGGGCCTTGAACGCAAACCGGCCCCGCAGCGAGGCTGCGGGGCCGGTCGGGCAGTGCTGAATCAGACTTTCTCGAATCAGACAGTGTTGCTACAGACAGGGTGATCTCAGGCGATGAGACCGTCCAGATAACGCTCGGCATCCAGCGCCGCCATGCAGCCGGTACCGGCAGAGGTGATCGCCTGACGGTAGACGTGGTCCATCACATCGCCACAGGCATAGACGCCGGGGATGCTGGTCTGGGTGGCATTGCCTTCCAGACCGGACTGGACCTTGAGATAGCCGCCCTGCATGTCGAGCTGGCCTTCGAACAGGCTGGTATTCGGACGGTGACCGATGGCGATGAACACGCCCATCGAGCTCAATTCCTTGGTGGCGCCGCTCTCGACATGACGCAGACGCACGCCGGTGACACCGGAGTTGTCGCCCAGCACTTCGTCGAGAGTGTGGTGCCATTCGACCGCCATGTTGCCGTTCTCGACCTTGTCGAACAGCTTGTCCTGCAGGATCTTCTCGGCGCGCAGGCTGTCGCGGCGATGCACCAGCGTGACCTTGGAGGCAATGTTGGACAGGTACAGCGCTTCCTCGACAGCGGTGTTGCCGCCACCGACCACCACGACTTCCTGATTGCGATAGAAGAAGCCGTCGCAGGTCGCACAGGCCGAAACGCCCTGGCCCATGAACTGCTGCTCACTCGGCAGGCCCAGATACTGCGCGCTGGCGCCGGTGGCGATGATCAGGGCATCACAGCTGTAGCTGCCGTTGTCACCCTTGAGCAGGAACGGACGCTCGCCGAGGGTCACTTCGTTGATGTGATCGAACAGGACTTCGGTCTCGAAGCGCTCGGCGTGACGACGCATGCGCTCCATCAGCTCCGGTCCCTGCACGCCAGCATCGTCGCCGGGCCAGTTGTCGACGTCGGTGGTGGTGGTCAGCTGACCACCCATCTGCATGCCGGTGATCAGGAGCGGCTTGAGATTGGCACGTGCAGCGTAGACGGCAGCGGTGTAACCCGCCGGGCCGGAACCGAGAATGATCAGACGTTCGTGACGGACATTGCTCATGGATGACCTCAGTGACAGATGAAGGCGGAGGATTTCACCAGCAGCAATGGCGGCTGCTGGCGATCAATGTACTGAACGATACCGACAGCGCTGCAGACGGCGCATGCGATCGACATGGTTCAGGACACGGCGTGATGATCCGGGCCGGCTGGCGCCCATGCAGGCTTCCCGCTGGAAGCACTTGTACTCGCTGTACTCGCTGGCTCGCCGGGCTGGCTGAGGCGAACAAGGACTGCGCAGAGTAGCGCAGACGCCGCCAGCTTTCAGCACCGGACTCAGACCGGCATCGCAGAAGCTTATGCACAAGCACGCCCCCGCAGGATGGCATTGCCCAGATGCGCGGAAGCCGCCGCCAGGGGCGACGGCTTCCGGTTCGCCTACCTCTCGAGACACTCATTACCGAAGGTTCGAAAGGCAGTCGCGGGATCAGTCAGCGCGGACGCGTGAGCTGATCTCGTCCAGGCAGCGACTTACAGGCTGCTGGAGTGGCCTGCCAGGTACTTGGCAACACCTTCAGCGGTGTCCTTCATACCTTCCTGACCTTCTTCCCAGCCTGCCGGGCAGACTTCGCCGTTGGTCTGGTGGAACTGCAGGGCCTTGACCATGCGGACCATCTCGTCGACGTTACGGCCCAGCGGCAGGTTATTGACGACCTGGTGCTGAACGACACCGTCTTCGTCGATCAGGAATGAAGCGCGCAGAGCGACGCCAGCTTCCGGATGCTCGATGCCGTATGCCTGGGTGACTTCGTGCTTGACGTCAGCCACGATCGGGAAGCCGACTTCACCGATGCCGCCAGCGTCCGGAGAGGTCTTGCGCCATGCGTGGTGAGTGAACTGGGAATCGATGGACACACCGATGACTTCGACGCCGAGTTCCTTGAACTTCGCCAGACGGTTGTCGTGGGCGATGATTTCAGACGGGCAAACGAAGGTGAAGTCCAGCGGCCAGAAGAACAGCACGCGCAGCTTGCCGTTGGAATCAGACAGCTTGTAGTTGTCGACGATGGTACCGTCGCCCAGCACTGCTGCGGCTTCGAAATCCGGGGCCTGACGTCCGACCAATACGCTCATGGTGATCTCCTGAGGAATAATGATGATAAAGGCAGCGGGCCGCCTTTGTGATGAATCGCCACACAGACTAATCGCCACGTGTGGCAGATGCCAAATGTTTGCTGCAATCACCACCATAGAGATTGCCTATGGCAGCGCGATGACGCCAACAGCGGGTGTCGGGATCATAAGTGACCTTGACTGCAGAATACAGCATCTGCCGCGCCCTGCCCCTGCAAGCCTGTCACTTTGCGTCACTGACGCCTGCCGGCGCCGGTTCCAGCGTGCCGCGCAGGTGAGATGCCGTCACAGCACGTCGTCATCCTGGCCGATATCCAGCCCTTCGAACTCACCGCTGACCGGGTCGACCTGCTGGCGCACCTGGATCGGTTGACAGCAACGCTCGCAGTCGATGATGTTGGTCAGACTGCCCTCGTCCAGATCCAGGAACACCGTGAAGGGCGTGTCGCAGTAGGGGCAGTTGATTTCCGCCTCATGCAGCGCCTCATTGACCGCTCCCGCCTGCTTGTCTTCCAGCAACTCATGGCCCGGCCATTCATCGGACTGCCCCGAGGAATGCTCCGCCAGCCACTGCTCGACCGCCGCATCCAGGACCTCATCATCTTCCGGCAGCTCGCCGGATTCGCTCGGCCTGCGCCCTTGTTCGTTCATGACAGCCTCCGTTGTGCCTGATGGTGAACGCGACGGACGTTGCGAGTGGCACCGTCTGGGGTGCCATCGTCTTGGATCCCCCTGTCCCGGATACCCCGTCCCGGATACTTTAGGGGCCGCATTCACGCCGCGCGAGAGTCGTGGCGGCAAACTCTATGGCAGCGAACGCGACGCAGGGTTCCTTGCTTCACACTATCCTCGATGATGGTGTGCGCTTGAATTCCTGTCACATGATGACCATAGCCTTATGTAGGCAACCATCCGCGACCTGGCAGTCGCTCTCGCGACGCGTCGCATCCGGCCGAGGCACCTGACGCGCCTGTTGAACGACACTTCAGCAGTCTGGCCGGTGAAGACAACGACAAGGAGGAGAATCATGGGTTCCCAGCGCTCTCAGTCACTGGATTCGCTTGACACCCTCTCCGAGCTGGAAGTCGGAGACAAGCGTTATCACTACTACTCGCTCAAGAAGGCGGCCGACACGCTTGGCGACCTGACGCGACTGCCCTTCACGCTCAAGGTGCTGCTGGAGAATCAGCTGCGCTTCGAGGACGGTGAAACCGCGACCAAGGAAGACATCAAGGCGCTGGCCGACTGGCAGAAGACCGCCTCCAGCACCCACGAGATCGGCTATCGTCCGGCGCGCGTGCTGATGCAGGACTTCACCGGCGTGCCCGGTGTGGTCGACCTGGCCTCCATGCGTGACGCCGTCAAGAAGCTCGGCGCCGACCCCGAGAAGGTCAATCCGCTGACCCCGGTGGACCTGGTCATCGACCACTCGGTGATGGTGGACCACTACGGCGATCCGAGCGCCTTCAAGGACAACGTGCGCATCGAGATGGAGCGTAACCGCGAACGTTACGAATTCCTGCGCTGGGGCCAGCAGGCCTTCGACAACTTCTCCGTCGTCCCGCCGGGCACCGGTATCTGCCACCAGGTGAACCTGGAATATCTCGGTCGCGCCGTCTTCACCCGCGAGGAAGATGGCAAGACCTTCGCCTACCCCGACACCCTGGTCGGCACCGACTCCCACACCACCATGATCAATGGCCTCGGCGTGCTGGGCTGGGGTGTCGGCGGTATCGAGGCGGAAGCTGCGATGCTCGGCCAGCCGGTCTCGATGCTGATTCCGGAAGTGGTCGGCTTCAAGCTGACCGGCAAGCTCAACGAAGGCATCACCGCGACTGACCTGGTGCTGACCGTCACCCAGATGCTGAGAAGCCGTGGCGTGGTCGGCAAGTTCGTCGAGTTCTACGGTGATGGCCTGGATGACCTGCCGCTGGCCGACCGCGCGACCATCGCCAATATGGCGCCGGAGTATGGCGCTACCTGCGGTTTCTTCCCGCTGGATGACGAGACGCTCAACTACATGCGTCTGTCCGGTCGCTCCGATGAGCAGGTCGCGCTGGTCGAGGCCTATGCCAAGGAGCAGGGCCTGTGGCGCGAGCCGGGCCACGAGCCGGTCTTCTCCGATACGCTCGAGCTGGACATGACCGAGGTGGTCGCCTCCCTCGCCGGCCCCAAACGCCCGCAGGACCGCGTCGCCCTCACCGACATCAAGCAGACCTTCGAGAAGATCCTCGGCGATCAGCTGGGTGAAGTGCCGGACATCGAGGACGGCAAGTGGCTGTCCGAGGGTGGCCAGACCGCCGTCGATGTCGAGCAGAGCTACGACAAGCAGAGCGAGGTGAAGAACGGCGATTACAGCGAGCTGAATGGCGAGACCTTCCGCCTCGATCACGGTGATGTCGTCATCGCCGCCATCACCTCCTGTACCAACACCTCCAACCCCAGCGTGATGCTGGCGGCTGGCCTGGTGGCGCGCAAGGCACGCGAGAAAGGCCTGAGCAGCAAGCCGTGGGTCAAGACCTCACTGGCGCCGGGCTCCAAGGTCGTCACCGACTACCTGGCGACTGCCGGCGTGCAGGATGACCTCAACGAGCTGGGCTTCAACCTGGTCGGCTATGGCTGCACCACCTGTATCGGCAACTCCGGCCCGCTGCCGGAACCGGTCGAGGACGCCATCAACACGCGCGACCTGACGGTCGCCTCGGTACTGTCGGGCAACCGCAACTTCGAGGGTCGCGTGCATCCCAACGTGCGTACCAACTGGCTGGCGTCGCCGCCCCTGGTGGTCGCCTATGCCCTCGCCGGCACCGTGCGGGTCGATCTTTCCAAGGAGCCGCTGGGCAAGGACACCGACGGCAATGACGTCTTCCTCAAGGACATCTGGCCGAGTCAGGCCGAGATCGCCGAGGCCGTCGAGCAGGTGCGTACCGAGATGTATCGCAAGGAGTACGCCGAGGTCTTCGACGGTGACGAGACCTGGCAGGCCATCGATGTGCCGCAAGCCGAAGTGTATGAGTGGAAGGACTCCACCTACATCCAGCATCCGCCGTTCTTCGAAGGCATGCAGCGTGAGCCGGAAGCCGTTCAGGATGTCGAGAATGCCCGCGTGCTGGCGATGCTCGGCGACTCGGTGACCACCGACCACATCTCTCCGGCCGGTGCCATCAAACCGGACAGCCCGGCGGGTCGCTATCTCAAGGAGAACGGGGTCGAGGTCAAGGACTTCAACTCCTACGGCTCACGTCGCGGCAACCACGAAGTGATGATGCGCGGCACCTTCGCCAACGTGCGTATCCGCAACGAGATGCTCGATGGCGTCGAGGGCGGCGAGACCCGCCACGTGCCGTCCGGCGAGCAGATGGCCATCTACGATGCCGCCATGAAGTACGCCGAGGAAGGCACGCCACTGGTGGTCGTCGCCGGCAAGGAGTACGGCACTGGCTCCTCGCGTGACTGGGCCGCCAAGGGCACCCTGCTGCTGGGCGTGCGCGCGGTGATCGCCGAGTCCTACGAGCGTATCCACCGCTCCAACCTGATCGGCATGGGTGTGGTGCCGCTGCAGTTCCCACAAGGCGAGAGCCGCCAGTCACTGGGACTGACCGGTGATGAGGAGATCAGCATCAGCGGACTGAATGACCTGACGGCCGGTGGCAAGGTCCAGGTCACCTTCAAGAGCGACAAGGGTGAGCAGAAGATCGAGGCGCTGTGCCGCATCGATACCGACAACGAGCTGGAGTACTACCGCCACGGCGGCATCCTCCACTACGTGCTGCGCGGCATGCTGTAACCCGCCAGCCGCTCACCGCAGCGCTGACTGCAACACAAAAGCCCCCGCAGGCATGGCCTGCGGGGGCTTCTTCATTTACGCACTCTGTTTCATGCAACCTGTTTCATGCAATCTGCTTCATGCGCTCACTGACGGGTCAGACGCAGGCGCGATCAGAACGCCTTGCGACGGTAGGCGCGGTAACGCGGCTCCCAGAAGTTCTTCTCGATATTGGCCTGGATGATCTCGTCGCTGGAGGTCAGCGCCACGCCATCGGTCTGGGCCTGACGCGCCACGTCGAAGGCGATCTGACGGCTGATGTCCTGGATATCGCCCAGTGACGGCAGCAGCGCGCCCTCGCCCTTCAGGACGATGGGGGCGTTGTTGGCCAGCGCGTTGGCGGCGGCCATCAGCATGTTGTCGGTGATGCGCGAGGCGTTGGATGCCAGCACACCCAGACCGATACCCGGGAAGATGTAGGCGTTGTTGCACTGGGCGATCGCGTGGGTGTGGCCGTTGTGCTCGACCGGCGCGAACGGGCTGCCGGTGGCGACCAGCGCCTTGCCGTCGGTCCACTCGATGACTTCCGCCGGTGTCGCCTCGACGCGTGAGGTCGGGTTGGACAGCGGCATCACCAGCGGGCTCTCGCAGCCGGCCTGCACGGCACGGATCACGTCTTCGCTGAACAGGCCACGCTGGCCGGACACACCGATCAGCACGCTCGGCTTGGCAGCCTTGACCACATCCAGCAGACCGCGGTCACCGAAGTCGGCCACGCTGTCGACATCGTGGGCCAGACGGCTCTGGAAGTCGTAGAGGCCTTCCATGTCGCTGGTCAGCAGACCGAAGCGATCGACCATGAAGACGCGCTTGCGGGCCTCGGCTTCCTCCATGCCTTCCTTGACCATCGCCACCACGATCATCTCGGCGATACCGCAACCTGCGCTACCGGCACCCAGGAAGGTGACGCGCTGGTCGGAGAGCTTCTCGCCCTTGGCCTTGCAGGCCGCCATCAGGGTCGCGACCACGACGGAGGCGGTGCCCTGGATGTCGTCGTTGAAGCAGCAGACTTCATCGCGGTAACGCTCGAGCAGCGGCATGGCGTTGGCCTGCGCGAAGTCCTCGAACTGGATCATGGCCTTCGGCCAGCGACGCTTCACGGCAGTGATGAACTCGGCCACGAAGGCGTTGTAGTCATCACCGGTGACGCGCTCGTGACGCCAGCCCATGTAGCGCGGGTCGTCGAGCAGCTTCTGGTTGTTGGTGCCCAGATCCAGCGAGATCGGCAGGGTGTAGGCCGGGCTGATGCCGCCACAGGCGGTGTACAGCGACAGCTTGCCGATGGGGATGCCCATGCCGCCGATGCCCTGATCGCCCAGACCCAGGATACGCTCGCCATCGGTGACGACGATGACCTTGACGTTGTCCTTGGTCGCGGAGCGCAGAATGTCATCCATGTGCTCGCGGTCCGGGTAGGAGATGAACAGGCCGCGGTGGTTGCGGTAGATGTTGGAGAACTCCTCGCACGCCTGACCGACGGTCGGGGTGTAGATGATCGGCATCATCTCCTCGAGGTGTTCCTCGATCACGCGGAAGAACAGGGTCTCGTTGTCGTCCTGCACCGAGCGCAACAGGATGTGCTTGTCGAGGTCGGTGGCGCACTGCTGATACTGGCTGTAGACGCGCGCGACCTGCTCTTCGATGCTCTCGACATTCTGCGGCAGCAAGCCCATCAGATTGAAGCTGACACGCTCCTCGAGGCTGAAGGCGCTGCCCTTGTTGAGCAGCGGCATCTCGAGCAGGCTCGGGCCGGCGTAAGGAACGTACAGGGCGCGCTTGGAAGTATCCGTCATGGCGAGACTCTTGAATCAGTGGGGACGACCTCACGCTCGGCAAGCTTCTCGGCATGCCGGCAGACAAGCGCAGCATGCCCGCTGAAGCACCGCAGAAGACCTGCTGGCAACCGGGCGTCCGAGGGACCTTTCGACGTGCAGTTTCCACGTGCGAACAAGGCATGATGATAGCACGCGCAGTGCTATCTCCGGCAGCCTGTGCAAGGTCGGCGTGCGTTGCGCAGACAAGGGTACTGCATGACGAGAAACGCCCCGCTCATCCCCCTGACGGGGAAGGAGCGAGGCGTTCGCGGTCACGCGCGGGGAATGGCTCAGGCCAGATCGGCACGCGATGCCGGCTTGCGCGGCGCAAGGGCGAAGAAGGGACGCAGCTTCACGCCCAGCATGTTGCCGGCGAAGGCCATCACCAGCCACAGCCAGCCATGCAGGCTGCCGGAGGAGATGCCGCCGAAGTAGGCGCCGATGTTGCAGCCGAAGGCCAGGCGCGCGCCGTAACCCAACAGCAGGCCACCCAGCACGGCAGCCACCAGCGAGCGCAGCGGAATGTTCCACTTCGGCGCGAACTTGCCGGCCAGCAGCGCTGCCGCCAGCGCCCCCACCACGATGCCGATGTTCATCACCGTGGTGATGTCCGTGTAGAGCGGTGCCGCCAGTGCCTTGGCATTGCCCGCCGCCTGCCAGTAACCCCAGTCACTGACATCGAAGCCCAGCGTGGTGTAGACCTTGGTGCCCCACAGCGCGAAGGCCGAGGTGATGCCCCATGGACGCCCGGCCAGCGCCAGGGTGGCGAAGTTGAGCAGCGCCAGCGCCACGGCGCCCGCCAGCAGCGGCCAGGGGCCCCGCAGGAAACGTGACAGGCCGCGCGGCTGGCTGTCGGTCACGGCGGCCTTCTCGAGCTCACCGTGGCGACGCTTCTCCAGCGTGCGTGTCACCAGCACGATGATGGCGAACAGCGCCAGGCTGACGATGATGCCGCCCAGAGCACCGAAGCTGTCCACCAGCGAGACGGCGGGCAGCGACGGCAGGCTCTGCCACCAGCTGAAGTGCGCGGTGCCGATCACCGAGCCGACGCAGAAGAAGATCAGGGTGATCACCATGCGCGCATTGCCGCCGCCGACGGTGAACAGCGTGCCCGAGGCGCAACCGCCGCCCAGCTGCATGCCGAGACCGAACAGGAAGGCGCCGACCACGACGGAGGTGCCCAGCGGCGAGACGAAGCCGGAGACGTCCTGTCCCCACAGGCTGCCCGCTGCCAATACCGGGAAGAACAGCACCACGGCAATCGCCAGCATCAGCATCTGCGCGCGCAGGCCGCGGCCACGACGCTCGGTGATGAACACTCGCCAGGCGGAGGTGAAGCCGAAGGCCGCGTGATAGAGCACCACGCCCAGCGCGCCGCCGATCAGCAGCAGTAGGCCCTGGCGCCAGCCGGCGACCAGGCCCAGCAGCACTGAGGCAATGACCAGCAGCCCACCCGCCCAGACGGCGCGAGGGTTGATGGTGGTAGATGGCTGGGCAGGCTCACTGGCCTTGCCCGGCATCGCGTGTTGACTCATGTCGTACCCCCTTGTGTATTCAGCATGCTTGAAGCTTTTATGCGGCAAGCCTAACGCGTCGCTTTATAGCTGTGAATGAATTTCCAGCACGCTTTTCATTCCCCGCAGGTATATGCCTGACATCACGCCCCGGGTGCCATCAGCCCGACAGCCCCGATGACGTCACTCTCTGAAACGACGGTGCCAGTAACAGAAACCCCCGCCATCCGGGAAGATGACGGGGGCCGATCGAGCAGCGTGGACGGGCGACCTAGATGAAGTTGCCCAGGCCGACGGCGCGACGCAGACGCTCCATCATCGGTGCGGCCTCTTCGCGGGCCCGCTCGGCGCCACGCTTGAGGATCGCCTCGACATGCGCCGGGTCTTCCATCAGCTCGACGTAACGCTCGCGCGGCGCCTTGAGGTGATCATTCAGGTATTCGAACAGCTGGTTCTTGGCGTCGCCCCAGCCGATGCCAGCCGCGTACTGCTCGCGCATGGCAGCGACTTCCGCCTCGGTGGCGAAGGCCGAATAGATCTGGAACAGCGAACAGGTATCCGGGTCCTTCGGCTCGCCCGGTTCCAGCGAGTTGGTCTTGATCTTGCGCACGCTCTTGAGCAGCTGCTTCTCGGTGCCGAACAGCGGGATGGTGTTGTTGTAGCTCTTGGACATCTTGCGCCCGTCGAGGCCCAGCAGCAGCTGGGATTTCTCGTCGGTCACCGCCTCGGGCATGGTGAAGTAGTTGCCCTTGAAGAGGTGGTTGAAGCGCCCGGCCATGTCGCGCGCCATCTCGATATGCTGAATCTGGTCACGCCCCACCGGCACCTTGTGCGCATTGAACATCAGGATGTCCGCCGCCATCAGCACCGGATAGCTGAACAGGCCCATGCTGATGCCGCGATCGAGATCCTCGATGCCGCTCTCTTCATTCTCGGCCACGGCGCCCTTGTAGGCATGCGCACGGTTCATCAAGCCCTTGGCGCACACGCAGTTGAGCAGCCACATCAGCTCCGGGATTTCCGGCACGTCCGACTGGCGATAGAAGATGGCGTTGTCGGTGTCCAGGCCCAGTGCCAGCCAGGTGGCGGCGATCTCACGACGCGACTCCTGCACGCGCTTCGGGTCCTGACACTTGATCAGCGCGTGGAAGTCGGCGAGGAAGTAGAAGGACTGGACCGTCGGGTCCTGACTGGCTTCGATGGCAGGCTTGATGGCGCCGACATAGTTGCCGAGATGAGGGGTGCCGGTGGTCGTGATGCCGGTAAGAACGCGGGTCTTGGTCATGGATGCACTTCTTGGGCGTCTGGGTCGGGAGGTCGTGCCGCGGGGCTGCACTCGCTCACAATGGATCACGACAGGTCGCGGCAGCGCCCGCTCGAATCCCTCGAACGCAGCCACCATGACCTGTCGCTATATGTCCCACATCTTACCCTGAGGCGTGCAGCCTTCGTAAGGGCCGGCGCACCCGGCTCACTCCTTCGCCAGCGCCTCGGCGAGCGCAGTGACCGGCATGTCGAAGGCCTCGCCGACTTCCGGCAGGATCAATTGCCCCGCGTGCACATTGAGGCCCGCGGCAAAGTGGCTGTCCCGGCTCAGCACCTCGCGATAGCCGCCATTGGCGAGGCGCACGATATACGGCAGCGTCGCGCTGGTCAGTGCCTGGGTCGAGGTACGTGCCACCGCGCCGGGCATGTTGGCCACGCAGTAATGCACGATGCCATCCACCACGTAGGTCGGCTCGGCGTGGGTGGTCGCCTGACTGGTCTCGAAGCAGCCGCCCTGATCGATGGCGACATCCACCAGCACGGCGCCCGGCGTCATCTTGCGCAGATGCTCGCGGCGAATCAGCTTGGGGGCCGCCGCGCCGGGCACCAGCACGGCACCGATGATCAATGCCGATTGCCGCACCGCTTCCTCCAGCGCCTCGGAGGTCGAATAGACGGTACGAATCTGGCCCTGATAGCGATGATCCAGCGTCTCGAGGCGCGCCAGTGAAGTATCGAGAATCACCACCTCGGCGCCGAGCCCCAGCGCCATGCGTGCCGCGTTCTCCCCCACTACGCCACCACCGATCACCGTGACCCGTGCCGGCGGCACGCCGGGCACCCCGGGCAGCAGCACGCCCATGCCGCCCTGCGCCTTCTCCAGCGCATGCGCGCCGGCCTGGATCGCCATGCGGCCGGCAACGCGACTCATGGGCGCCAACAGCGGCAGGCCTCCGTCGGCATCCGTGATGGTCTCGTAGGCGATGGCCGTCACGCCGCTCTCCAGCAGGCTCTCGGTCAGCTCACGAGCGGCGGCCAGATGCAGATAGGTGAACAGGGTCTGGCCGCTAGTGAGCCGCGCGACCTCGGCCGGCTGCGGCTCCTTGACCTTGAGAATCAGCTCGGCGTCGCGAAAGACCCGCTCGACGTCTGACTCGAGACGCGCGCCCACGCCCTGATATTCGGCATCGGGGTAGCCACTGCCCTCCCCGGCGCCAGACTCGACGATCACCTCATGGCCCTGGGCGATCAGCTCACGCACACCGGCAGGTGTGAGGGCGACGCGATACTCGTGGTTCTTGATTTCCTTCGGCACGGCAATCTGCATGGTGAACTCCTTGCACTGCTGGCGGAATACACTGACGTCATCACGACGCCTGCTACAAGCACAGCAGACTCGTCAGCGTCTCGCCAATCAGATACCAGCAAGATTCACCAAAACACGCCAATGATGCAGTGGAATGCGAGGAATCATCGCTGACTGGCAGTTTCCTCACTCACCAGCGCCGCCGAATAGCATTCACGATAGGCGCCGGGCATGCGCCGGGCCCGTCCACTCGAGAGCTCGATGCAGACAAAGCGCGTGCGCGCCTCCAGCAGCGTCTGGCCATCCGAGCACCGGCGCAACTGGAAGCGACGCGTCAGACTCAGGCGACCATCGCAATCCACCAGCCAGGTCGCCAGCATCAGTGAATCGCCAAGTCGCGCACTGGCCAGATAGTCGATCTCGTGACGGTGGACCGCCATGCCGCGGTCCTGCGCCCGGTAGTGCGCCAGGCCAAGCCCCAACGCTTCGGAGTGTGCCCAGCTGATGCCCTCCAGCCAGCGCACATACTCGGCATTGTTGACGTGACCATAACCATCCAGCGCCTTCTTCTTCACGCTGATCGGCAACAGGAACGGGCGTGGCAGTGCCCAGCCGGGGGAATCTTGCGTCAACGGCGGCGCGTCGCTCGCCTTCGGGGTGCCTTTGCTCATGCCACGAACTCCGGGTCCTCATCGCGCGGACGCGCCTGTGGTGCGGGCTGCTGCGGCGCGCTTGCCCCACACGCCCAGCACTCGCTGAAGCTGCCCTCGAGATGTTCGCCACAGGCACACTGCCAATCCGGCAGGGCCGGCGCGGCCTCGATGCTCGCCAGCAGGCGGCGGGCATGCGCAAGGTCATGCTCTGCCACCCACAGCTGGGGCTCGCAGTCGAGCACGGGTAACTCACCCGCGGCCGAGCCGAGCAGGCGATTGCGCAGCTCACAGGGGATGCCCTCGCTTTCCAGCAGGTTGCGCCAGTGATCGAGCAGCACGAGATTGTGATGAGATGTCAGTCGTCTATACATGCCGTCAGACTATCAGAGTCCATGAGCCATGGACGATTAGCCAAAAGCGGGCTGCAGTCGATAGACAGGCCATAGCCGTTACCCAAGCCACAGACGACTCACATTCCAAAGACGACAACGCCGCCCCGAAGGGCGGCGTTGTCGTCGATGCCGGATGGCACAGCCATCAGTCCTGGTAGCCGTCAGGCGTCATCAGTCGCGATAGACGCGCACACCGAGGGCCTTGAGGTAGGACGTCTCGGGGATGGACGGGTGCACCGGGTGGTCGCTGGCCTGATGGCCCTGGAAGATGACCTGACCGTGGCGGTCCTGGTGACGCACGGCGCCACGCACCACATCCATCAGGCGCTCCGGCGCCAGATGCATGGAGCAGGAGCCGGACATCAGCAGGCCGTCACGGCCCAGCAGGCGCATGGCTTCACGGTTGAGGCGTGCATAGGCGCGCTCGCCGTTGGTGATGTCCTTGCGCTTGCGGATGAAGGCGGGCGGATCCGCGATGATGACGTCGAACTGCTCGCCTTCCGCACGCAGGGCCGAGAGGGCCTCGAAGACATCCGATTCCGCGATGGAGACGCGGTCCTCGACACCGTTGAGCACGGCGTTGCCCGAGACGCGCTCGAGTGCCGCGACGGAAGCATCGACACACAGCACTTCGCTGGCGCCATGCGCCGCCGCCTGCACGCCCCAGCCACCGACGTAGCTGAACAGGTCCAGCACGCGCTTGCCTTCGACCTGACGGTTCAACCAGGCACGGTTGGTGCGGTGGTCGTAGAACCAGCCGGTCTTCTGGCCGTCGAGCACCGGCGCCGTGAACTGGACGCCGTTCTCTTCCAGCAGCACGCTTTCCGGCAGCTCGCCGTAGACGACTTCGACGTTGCGCTCGAGCTGTTCCTGGCGGCGACCGCTGGAATCGTTCTTGAAGACGATGGCTGTCGGCTTGACGACCTTGAGCAGCGCATCGACGATCACTTCCGCCAGACGCTCCATGCCGAAGGTGTTGAGCTGACAGACCAGCACGTCGCCGAAGCGATCGACGATCAGGCCCGGCAGCAGATCGCCTTCGCCGTGGACCAGACGATAGAACGGCTTGTCATAGAGGCTCTCGCGCAGCGACAGCGCCTGGTTGAAGCGGTGCACCAGCAGCGAGCGATCCAGACGCTGTTCCGGGTTGCGCGACACGATGCGCGCGCAGATCAGCGAGTTCGGGTTGACGTAGGCAACACCCATCGCACGACCATTGCTGGCCTCGATGATGGCCTGGGCGCCCGGCTCGAAGTTCTTGAGCGGCGTCGCGACGGTATCGACTTCATTGGAGTACAGCCACAGATGGCCGGCCTTGAGGCGGCGATCAGCATTCTTCTTCAGGCGCAGACGTTCAGTCACGGGAAATATCCAGAAAGCAGAGGAAGGGACAGGACGACGACAGGACGCGCCCGAACGGGCCTATTCTAGTCGTCATGGCGGCCCCGGTCACGGAGCCCCCCGGTCAAGCAGTGGTCTGATGCGGCTCGCCGCTAGCGCTGACAATACGGGCAGAAGCAGCTGGCGCGCTGGCCCAGCACCAGACTCATGATCTCGTGGCCGCATTCGCGGCATGGCTCGCCACCCCGCCCGTAGACGTTGAGGCTTTGCGCGAAGTAGCCCGGCTTGCCATCTCCGCCGACGAAGTCACGCAGCGTGGTACCGCCCTGGGCGATCGCCGCGGCCAGCACGCTGCTGGCGGCGTTGGCGAGGCGCTCGCACTCCTCGCGCGTCACTTCACCGGCTGGACGGCGCGGGTCGACACCCGCCATGAACAGCGCCTCGCTGGCGTAGATATTGCCCACGCCCACCACATTGGCGTTATCCATCAGAAACGGCTTGATCGCCACGCGGCGCTTGCGGGAGCGCGCAAAGAGGTGCTCGCCATTGAAGGCATCGGACAACGGCTCCGGCCCGAGTCGCGCCAGGCGCGTATCGGCATGCGGGTCACCGCGCACGAAGTCGACGAAGCCGAAGCGACGTGGATCGTGATAGCGCAGCACATGGCCGTTGCCGAGCACGACATCGACATGATCATGCGTGCGTGGCGGCGTGCCGATGGGCACCAGTCTTAGGCTACCGGACATGCCCAGGTGCCAGAGCAGATGGCCATCGGCAATCGGCAACAGCAGGTACTTGGCGCGACGCGCAAGCGTGCCGAAACGCTGACCCACCAGCCATTCGGCGAGCTCGCCGGGCACGGGGGTGCGCAGAAGCGGCTGACGCACGATCACCTCGGTGACCTCCTGGCCCTCGACCAGCGGCGCGATACCGCGACGGGTCGTCTCGACTTCCGGTAATTCGGGCATGTTCTCTCCTCGACTGACCGCCAGACGCACAACAGGGTGACGACAGAAGCCGCCACCCTGTTGCAGGATGCCCAGAACAGCGACATCCAGATACTCGAAAACCCGGTCAGGACCGGGTTTTCGAGGGTTCCGACAGCACGCTGGCGGGAGACAAGATCACTTGATCTTGGCTTCCTTGTACATCACGTGCTTGCGAACGACCGGATCGTACTTCTTGAATTCAAGCTTGTCCGGAGTGTTACGCTTGTTCTTGTCGGTGGTGTAGAAGTGGCCAGTACCGGCACTTGACACCAACTTGATCTTGTCACGCATTTTCAGTTTCCTTCCACAGTCGCATTCACCGAACGATTGAGAGCACTGCCCTCGGCTCGGTTGCCATTGCTACAGGGGCTGTCTTCTAGTGTTTAGAAGCGCTCGCCACGTGCAGTGAGGTCCTTGAGGACTTCGTCGATACCCTTCTTGTCGATGATGCGCATGCCCTTGGTAGAGACGCGCAGCTTGACGAAGCGCTGCTGGGATTCAACCCAGAAACGGTGGGTGTGCAGGTTCGGCAGGAACCGGCGACGAGTCTTGCGCTGGGAGTGAGAAACATTATTACCAGTCACCGGGCGCTTGCCGGTAACCTGACATACTTTGGACATTGGAGCCTCCAACCGCTGCGTTGGCTAAGTTGTTCAAAACCTGTCGGGCAAACCGGAAGTGGCAGGCGCCGCCTCATGCCCTGATTTCAAAGTGTTTACGTCCGTTCCGGAAGACAAGCTTTCGGGTGCTGGAACGTGCAGGCGCAGCATTTTACCCGAAAAGGAACGTGAAAGCACGTCCTATACGGATTTTTTTCGCCAGCACGCCCATGCCCGACGTGTCACATCGGTACAGACGCTTCTCAGCCAAACGCTTCACTCAGCCAATGTCGGCCAGAGTGGTCGCGAATTCTGTGGTGGGTGATACGGGAGGCGCAACATTACCACAACCAGTGCCCTGGTTTGCAATCCCTGCGCATTTCTCACGCCAGCGGCGACCGCATCTGGCGGGGGCTGTACCGTCATCGTGCACTCAGCGCCTCAGCCTCCTCGACGCCCCCAACTACAGCCAGCCACGCTCGGCAAACGAGACCACCTCGCCGTCTCCGACCACGAAGTGATCCAGCACGCGAATATCGAAAAGCCCCAGCGCCTCTTCCAGCCGCTGCGTGATGCGTCGGTCGGCCTCACTGGGCTCCGCGACGCCGGAGGGATGGTTGTGGGCAAGAATCAGGGCGCCGGCATTGAGCGCCAGCGCCCGCTTGACCACCTCGCGCGGGTAGACGGCGGCGGCATCCAGCGTGCCGGTGAAGAGTGTCTCGAAGCGGATGACGCGATGCTGGCTGTCGAGAAACAGCGCGGCGAACACTTCATGCGGCAGGTCGCGCAGATGCGAGGACAGATAGCGCCGCACCAGCAGGGGCGACGTCAGGGCGGCCCCGCGCATCAGCAGGCTCTCCAGATGGCGACGCGACAGCTCAAGCGAAGCCTGCAGCTGCACGTACTTGGCGTCACCCAGTCCGCGCGCCGCGCAGAAGTCCTGCTGGGTCGCCTCCAGCAGCGGCCTGAGACCGCCGAAGGTGTTCAGCAGGTCGCGCGCCAGATCCACCGCCGAGCGTCCTTTTATGCCTACGCGCAGAAAGATGGCCAGCAGCTCGGCATCTGACAAGGCCCCTGCCCCTGACGACAACAGCTTCTCGCGCGGACGCTCCCCGACCGGCCACTCTCGAATCCCCATGCACTCTTCTCCCATCGCCTGTCGCCCCGAATGGCTGACAGTCCAAAGCATGAGAAGCGTGGTCAGATGCCGCCTCTTTCGCCATTGTCAGCATCAACGCTTGTCGCCCCGAGGGGCTGCGTCTGGCCCCTGCATGCCACTCGAGAGGAGCCCCCGCCCCATGAAGCGAGCGCTCGCAGGGACCATGGCGACACTCGGCGTCGCGGGCCAGCGGCGCTACGCAAGGTTGCATCACGGTGATATGGTAGAGGGCAAACGCGCGAGCGTAGCAATCGACGCATCAGGGACGCAGGACACACCATGCATTCACTCGCCGGACGGCGCATTCTGCTGGGCATCAGTGGCGGCATCGCGGCCTACAAGGCCGCTCTGATCACCCGCCTGTTGAAAAAGGCGGGCTGTGAAGTGCGCATCGCCATGACCGAAGGGGCTCAAGCCTTCATTACACCGCTGACCCTACAGGCGTTGTCGGGCAATCCAGTGCACACCTCCCTGCTGGACCCCGAGGCCGAGGCCGGCATGGGGCATATCGAGCTGGCACGCTGGGCGGAGGTCATCCTGATCGCGCCTGCCACCGCCGATCTGATGGCCCGCCTGGTGCATGGGCATGCCGATGATCTGCTCACCACCCTGTGCCTGGCCAACAGTGCGCGCTGGGTGATGGCCCCAGCGATGAATCAGGCCATGTGGGCGCACCCCGCCACCCAGCGCAATGCCCGACAGCTCACCGCCGATGGCTGGACGCTGCTCGGCCCGGCCAGCGGCGAACAGGCCTGTGGCGACGTGGGCGCGGGCCGCATGCTGGAGCCGGAAGAGATCGTCGCGGCGCTGAGCGACCTCATGAGCCAGAGCGACCTCATGAGCCAGAGCGACCCCGGCCGCCAGAGCAATGAGATGTCATTGCCGGCTGCAGGGCTGACGGTGACCATCACCGCCGGCCCGACCCGTGAGCCGCTGGACCCGGTGCGCTACCTGAGCAATCACAGCTCCGGCAAGATGGGCTATGCGCTGGCCGCCGAGGCCGCGGCGCTGGGCGCCAGCGTGCGCCTGATCAGTGGCCCGGTGGCGCTGGCGACCCCGACTGGCGTCGAGCGCATCGATGTCGAATCCGCGCTGGACATGCAGGCCGCCGCCGAGGCGGCCGCCTACGAGAGCGACCTCTTCATCGGCTGCGCGGCAGTCGCCGACTTCCGCCCGGCCACGGTCGCCGACCACAAGCTCAAGAAGCAGTCTGGCGAGGAGCAGATGCAGGTCACGCTGATCCGCAATCCGGATATCATCGCCGGTATCGCCGCCCAGACGCAGGCACGCCGCGCCGCCGGTCAGCGGGCACCACTGGTGATCGGCTTCGCCGCCGAGACCCGCGATGTGCTCCGCTATGCACGCGACAAGCTCGCGCGTAAACAGCTCGACATGATCGTCGCCAATGATGTAAGCACGCCGGGCCTTGGCTTCGGCAGCGACAGCAATGCCGCCACCCTGCTGTGGCAGCCGCTCGATCAGAACACGAACACGCAACACGAACAGGCCATCGCGGCCTGTCCCAAGACGGAACTGGCGCGCGCGATTCTGAAGCGCGCCCTGGCACTCCATCAGCACAGGGTCAACCTCGACCCTGCCATCCAGACCGTTACACCGACTGTCACCGACGATCAGGAAGCACCTTAGATGACCCGCCCCCGGCTCGAACTCAAGATTCTCGACGAGCGCGTTCGCGATTACCCGCTGCCGCATCACGCCACTCCCGGCAGCGCCGGCATGGACCTGCGCGCACTGCTCGACGCGCCGCTGACCCTGGCACCGGGCGCCTGTGAGCTGGTGCGCACCGGGCTGGCGATCCACATCGCCGACCCCGCACTGGCCGGCATGATCCTGCCGCGCTCCGGTCTGGGGCACAAACACGGCATCGTGCTGGGCAATCTGGTCGGCCTGATCGACTCCGACTACCAGGGCGAACTGATGATCTCGGTCTGGAACCGCGGCGAGAGCGAATTCGTGCTGGAACCCGGCGAGCGTCTGGCACAGTACGTGCTAGTGCCAGTGGTACAGGCGGAGCTGGTGGAAGTCTCTGAATTCGAGGCCAGCCAGCGCGGCGAAGGCGGCTTCGGCCACTCCGGTCGCCACTGATTGACCCGTCATGCCAGAGGGCAGCCGAGCGGCAGGCTCGCGCCGGCTGCCGGGCTTCCGGCTAAAAGGGAGCCATGCAGGTTTCCACACTGATCGTCATGCAGCGATAGCGTTCGAGACGCATGACGCCTCAAGCGACTTCACGATTGATTCAACCGACAGGGATGCACCATGAGTCAGGTACCCGCTTCAATTTTCCGCGCCTACGATATCCGTGGCATCGTGGATGAGATCCTCACCGAAGACGGCGTGCGCGCCATCGGCCAATCCATCGGCAGCGAAGCCGCGGCACGCGGTGAATCCACCGTCGTGGTCGCGCGTGACGGCCGTCTCTCCGGCCCGCGCCTGTCCAAGGCGCTGATCGCAGGCCTGCGCGATGCCGGCCGTGATGTCGTCGACATCGGCATGGTGCCGACGCCGGTGCTCTACTACGCCACCAATATCCTGGAAGGCACCCGCTCCGGCGTGATGCTGACCGGCAGCCACAACCCGGCCAACTACAACGGTCTGAAGATCGTGCTGGCCGGCGAGACCCTGTCCGGTGACACCATCACCGATCTCTATCGTCGCCTGCAGGAAGGCGATCTGGCGCAAGGCGAAGGCAGCCTGCGTGAAGAGGACGTGCGTGAGCGCTATCTGGAGCAGATCACCGGTGATGTGGTCGTCAAGCGTCCGCTCAAGGCCGTGGTCGATTGCGGCAACGGCGTGGCCGGCGAGCTGGGCCCGGAGCTGATCCGTCGCCTGGGCGTCGACACCGTGCCGCTGTTCGACGAGATCGACGGCAACTTCCCGAACCACCACCCGGATCCGGGCAAGCCGGAAAACCTGCAGGACCTGATCAAGACCATGCAGGAAACCGGCGCGGACATCGGTCTGGCCTTCGATGGTGACGGCGACCGCCTCGGCGTCGTTACGCCCAAGGGCGAGATCCTCTACCCGGACCGCCTGATGATGGCGCTGTCGGAAGACCTGATCGAACGCGTGCCGGGCGCGCGCATCATCTTCGACGTCAAGTGCACCGGCAACCTGGCGACCGTGATCGAGAAGGCCGGCGGCACGCCGGAAATGTGGCGCACCGGCCACTCGCTGATCAAGGCACGCATGAAGGAAACCGGCGCGGCACTGGCCGGCGAGATGAGCGGCCACATCTTCTTCAAGGAGCGCTGGTTCGGCTTCGATGACGGCATCTACGGCGCCGCGCGCCTACTGGAAATCCTCGCCAAGCAGGATGTCGATGCCGACACCTTCTTCGCCCGTTTCCCGCAGGACCTCGGCACCCCCGAGATCAATGTGGAAGTGACCGACGAGAACAAGTTCGCTATCGTCGAGCGACTGGTCAGTGAAGGCGACTTCGGCAGCGACGGCGTCAAGACCACGCTGGACGGCATTCGTGTCGACTACGCCGATGGCTGGGGCCTGTGCCGTGCCTCCAACACCACGCCGATGCTGGTGCTGCGCTTCGAAGGCAAGTCGGAAGCCGCACTGGAGCGTATCAAGGACAGCTTCCGCGCCGCGCTGAAGCAGGCCGAGCCGAGCATCCAGGCACCGTTCTGATCCCGCACTCGCTCGCCATCGACAGGATGGCATGAGCCGCAACGGGGGCGGCGGTCTGCCGCTTGATCGCCGCCCTCGCCTTGCCAGGCACTGCAGCTGCTCATCCGGGCGCATCAGGTGCCTGAAGCAACCGATTTGCATGACAGCGCGCACCGCGCGCGCTGAAAGACCGTTTCGAGTGACAGTGTCCGGACTCTCTTTCCGGACCATTTTCTGTGGAGTGATACGCTGATGAGCCACGCCAACCGCGACCCGCATCAGGTGGTCGAGGTCCTGTCCGAAGCCCTGCCCTATATCCAGCAGTTCTCGGGCAAGACCGTGGTGGTCAAGTACGGCGGCAACGCCATGACCGAAGAAGCCTTGATCGACTCCTTCGCTCGCGACATGGTGTTGATGAAGGAAGTCGGCATCAATCCGGTGGTCGTGCATGGCGGCGGCCCGCAGATTGGCGCGCTGCTCGAGAAGCTGAACATCGAATCGCGCTTCGTCGATGGCATGCGCGTCACGGATTCCGAGACCATGGACGTGGTCGAGATGGTGCTGGGCGGCCTGGTCAACAAGGGCATCGTCAACCTGATCAACCAGAGTGGCGGCAAGGCCATCGGCCTGACCGGCAAGGACAGCGGCCAGATTCGCGCCCGCCAGCTCAAGGTCAGCGGCCAGACGCCGGGCATGAATGCCTCTGAAATCATCGACATTGGTCATGTCGGTGAAGTCGAGCATGTCTCCACGGACCTGATCGAACTGCTGACACGCAACGATTTCATTCCCGTCATCGCCCCCATCGGGGTCGATGCCGAGGGTCGCAGCTACAATATCAATGCCGACCTGGTCGCCGGCAAGGTCGCCGAGGCACTGGGCGCGGAGAAATTGATGCTGCTGACCAACGTGGCTGGCCTGATGAACGCACAAGGCGAAGTCATGACCGGTCTGACCACCGAGGCGGTGGATGGCCTGATCGAGGATGGCACCATCTACGGTGGCATGCTGCCCAAGATCAGCTGTGCATTGGACGCCGTGAAGCAAGGCGTGCGCAGTGCTCACATCATCGATGGCCGCGTGCCACATGCGACCCTGCTGGAAATCTTCACCAATGCCGGGGTCGGCACGTTGATCAGCAACGCGGAAGCGGACACTGACAAGGCGTAAGGTGACAAGCCGGGGCTCGGCCCCGGTGTTTCGCGCGAGGCAAGCGACATGCCTCAGGACACGGACCCGCCCGTAGCACACTGCTGCAGGCCGCGATAAACGACAAGATTCCATGACGCAGGCGAATCCAAAACAATCACGTCGCGAACAGATCCTCCAGGCACTCGCTCTGATGCTGGAAGAGGACAGCGGCAAACGCATCACGACTGCAGCACTGGCACGACAGGTCGGTGTCTCGGAGGCGGCGCTCTATCGTCACTTCCCCAGCAAGGCACGCATGTTCGAAGGACTGATCGAATTCATCGAGAGCACGCTGTTCGAGCGTATCGCGCTGATCATTCAGGACAACGACACCGCGCATGCCAGGGTGCATCACATCCTGAGCCTGCTGCTGGGCTTTGCCGAGAAGAACCCGGGGCTGTGTCGCCTCCTCAATGGTGATGCTCTCACCGGCGAGACGGCACGCCTGCGCACGCGCATGGCGCAGCTGTTCGAGCGTCTCGAGACGCAGATCAAGCAGGTACTGCGCGAAGCCGAGCCTCGCGAAGGACTGCGACCGGCCATCACCGTCACGGCAGCGGCCAACCTGCTGCTGGCGTGCGCGGAAGGTCGTATCGGCCAGTACGTGCGCAGCGACTATCGCAAGCGCCCGACCGAGCACTGGGAAGACCAGTGGCAGCTGCTGAGCCGCGACCTGCTACTGAGCAGTCAGGAGCGCATTGCCGTCTGAGGGGCTTGCCTCGCACGCATGAGCCGCACCAAAAAGAACGCCCCGCCTGCAGTCATTGCAGGCGGGGCGTTCTTTTTGGGTCAGGCCTTCTCATGTCACCACCGGGTGGGGTGGGATGGGGTCGGGCTGCACGGACGGCACCTCAGGCGTTGACGCTAAAGCGCTCCAGTATGGCCTCGGCGGACATCGGCCGCGCCAGCAGGTAGCCCTGATAGGTGTCGCAGCCCAGTCGCTTGAGCTCCTCGAACTGCACATCCGTCTCGACTCCCTCGGCGACGATCTCATGGCCCAGCGAGTGCCCCAGGCTGATCACGGCGCCGACCAGCTGGATAGCCTGCTGATTGGGACAGCGGATACCGCCGTCAGAGCCGGCGACCGCATCCATCTTCATCACGAAGCTGCGGTCGACCTTGAGCACATCCAGCGGCAGGGATGACAGATAGGACAGCGACGAATAGCCCTGCCCGAAGTCATCCAGCGCCACACGCACGCCCAGCTCGCGCAGCGCGCCGAGCACGGCAAGCCCCCCTTCCATGTCCTGGATCAGCAGCGTCTCGGTCACCTCGACTTCCAGCCGCGTCGGCGACAGCTTCTGGCTTTCCAGCACGCCGAAGACTTCGTTCTCGTAGCCCGAGGTCAGCTGGCGCGCCGACAGATTGACCGCCATGCGCGGCATGTGAAGGCCGGCGTCCTGCCAGCGCACCATCTGGGCACAGGCTTCCTCGAGCACGAACCGTCCGAGGCGGAAGATCAGACCGGTCTCTTCGGCCAGCGGAATGAACTGGGCCGGCGAGATCATGCCCAGCTCCGGATGCTGCCAGCGCAGCAGCGCCTCGACACCCTGCAGCTCACCGTGGCTATCCAGCTGCGGCTGGTAATGCAGATAGAGCTGCTCGCTGCCGATGGCCTGACGCAGGTCCTGCTCCAGCGTCATGCGCGAGGCGACGTGCTTGTCCAGCGACGACTCCCAGCGCAGCGCATGATCGCCGCGCGACTTGGCGTGATAGAGCGCCACATCGGCATTCAGCATCAGCGCCTGGGCATCGCCATTGGTCTCGGACAGCACATAGCCTGCCGTCAGACTGATGATCAACGGGCGACCCAGAATCGTGAAGGGACGCTCAACCTTCTGCTGGATCTCTTCCACCACCTGCGCCGGATCATCGTTGCCATGCGGCAGATAGAGGCCGAACTCATCGGCCCCCAGTCGCGCCACCAGCCCGCCTGGCGGCAGCAGACGACGCAGACGCTCGCCGACCGCGACCAGCAGCTGGTCACCGGCTTCATGGCCCAGACCATCATTGACGGTCGAGAAACGGTCAATATCGGCGTAGATCATCAAGCCACCCGCCGCGACGCGCTCGTCGGCCGCCGCCATGAAGGCCTTGCGGTTATAGAGCCCCGTCAGGGCGTCATGACGCGCCAGGAAATCGAGCTGACGCTCGGATTCCTTGTGCGCACTGATGTCGAGCAGCAGGCCTTCCCAATAGCGCACGCCATCCTCGCCCTCGATCATCACGCTGCGGTCCAGCACCCAACGCTCATGGTCAGCGATGATGCGGAAGACCTGCTCATGGCGCATCTGCGCGCACATCGCCCAGTGGCGAGCGGCGCTGACGGACTGGCGGTCTTCCTGATGGATCAGCTCGGTCAGGGTGATGCCGGCGCCGACCAGTGATTCGGCCGAGCGACCGAACAGCTCGGCCGAGCCGTTGCTGATGAAGGTCAGCACTCCAGTGTTGACCTCGATGCGATACACCACGCCCGGCAGGTTATCCATCAGCGTCACCAGGGTGCGAGAGCGCGCCGTCATCGACTCGAGTGCGCCCTCCAGCTCATCGTGGCGCTCAGCGCGCTTGCGCTCGGCGCGCGCCACCACGACCACCAGCACGACCAGGAAGATGCCGCCGAGCAGCATGCCGAACCAGATACGATTCCACCACAGCCACCACAGGCTGGAGAGCGGCTGACTCACGACGCTGAACAGCTTGAGCGGTGCGATATAGCTGCCCGCCGCCATGCGCGGCTGGCCGTCGAAGCCCGGCACATGGTAGCGACGCACACCACGCTCGGAGATGTACTTGCCCATGTTGGCCATCGAGGACAGCGGCAGCTTGCCGGTCACGCCCAGCGCATGCTCCTGGGGGCTCGAGAACAGCAGCAGACCGTTGGTGGAAAACAGGCGCAGGCGCTGCCCATCATCGGAATTCGGGTTGGCCAGCAGGCTGCGTGACTCGGAGAAGTCCAGGCAGCCGATCATCAGCCAGGACATGCCTTCGATATCCATGTGGCGATAGAACGGCAAGCCCGGCTGACCGGATGCCAGCGGCAGTGCGGAGCCGAACAGCAGACTGCTGCGCCCGGGCAGTGCCTGGGCTTCCGGCTGGGTCAGCTGCCAGCTGCAACTGCGTCCCACGCCGATCTGACGCAGGCTGCTGCCGCGGTAATCGGCAAACGGCACCACCATCAGCGAGACCAGAGAGGGATGACGGCCCAGCGCGCTGTCCAGCGAGCCACGCCACAGCTCCTTGCCTTCGCTGCTCAACACGCGCTCCAGCACCATCATCTCGCGCGAGACATTGGCGATCAGCTGCTCGGTGGAGATATGCAGCTGGGTATCCAGCAGCTCCAGGCGACGCATTTCCTGTTCACGCACATCAAACCATTGGCTGGCCAGAAACAGGCCACCCAATACCACCATCAAGGCCGCATTGAGCCCAAAGATTCGCCACAGCGAATGTGTGCCATTGACGTGCGAGGAAGTCGGGTCCACGGGGTCACCAGTAGAAATGTTTCATGTCTTAGTGTGACAGAATGAAACATTGTGTTGCAGTGTTCAACCAATAACGACGGATTCCTCGGGATCCACTCTCCCTCAACGAAAATGCCCCGCCGGGAAACCCGGCGGGGCATTTTCACGTGACAGCGAGCCTGAGAATCGCGGGCTCATGTCGTGGGGTCATCAAGCTCAGGCAGCGAAGCCTTCGCTCATGTCACCCATCGATTCACGCAGCTTCTTCATCGCGTTCTTCTCGAGCTGACGGATACGCTCGGCAGAGACGCCATAGATGTCAGCAAGCTCGTGCAGAGTCGACTTGTTGTCGCTCAGCCAGCGCTGCTGGAGGATGTCGCGTGAGCGCTCATCCAGTGCCGCCAGCGCCTTGAGCAGACGACCGTGGGAGTCGTCTTCCAGGTCCTGCTGTTCCACCTGGGCAGCCGGATCGAGGCTGTGATCTTCCAGATAGTTGGCCGGCGCCTGATAGGCAGAGCTCTCGTCGTCGCTGGGGCCGGCGTCGAAGCCTGCATCGTGGGCGGAGAGACGACTTTCCATCTCACGCACCACGGCAGGTTTGACGTCCAGATCGCCCGCGATGGCATCCACTTCATCGTTGTTCAACCAGGCAAGACGCTTCTTGGCGCCACGCAGGTTGAAGAACAGCTTGCGCTGAGCCTTGGTGGTCGCGACCTTCACGATGCGCCAGTTGCGCAGCACGAACTCGTGAATCTCGGCCTTGATCCAATGCACGGCAAAGGAGACGAGGCGTACGCCCTGATGCGGGTCGAAACGCTTGACCGCCTTCATCAGGCCGACGTTACCTTCCTGGATCAGGTCCGCCTGCTGCAAGCCATAGCCGCTGTAGCTGCGCGCGATGTGCACGACGAAGCGCAGGTGCGACATGACGAGTCGACGGGCCGACTCCAGATGATTCTCTTCATGCAACCGCAGGGCCAGCTCATGCTCTTCTTCGGCAGTAAGCACAGCGATACGGTTCACCGACTGAATATAGCCGTTTAGATCTTGACCCGGTGACAGGTGGCCAAGTGGCTGAAGACTGGTGCTCATAGTGCAGATGTCTCCATGGTTGCCTAACACGCATGCAAGTAGTGAGACTGTGAAGGGTGGGACAGGTTCCCGTCAATAGCTGTACATGGCGTGTACAATTGTCATGACGAGTAGCACTTCGTAACGCTGTCGGGTGTGTGGTGCGTTTAACCACCCACCAGCCCCCTTCACTGACGCCCGACATGAATGTTGTCGGAACGTAACTTTTGACCTTCCTGGGCAGAAACACTGGCTGAAAATCGCGAAAAATAATCGGAATCAGCGCGGAGAAATACTCGCCAGATGACGTCCGACCGCGATCCAGGCCCCTATCCAGCCCAATATTGTACTCGAAAACAGCAGCGTGGCACCCCCTGCAACGCCCAGCGCGGGCAACACATAGTTGCCGCCATAACTTTGTACAAGGGCCGTCACGGGTGCCGCCAGCCAGTTGCCGCCAAGCGCCAGGATTCCGCAGGCCAGCAGCCCTCCTCCCAGACCGTACCAGGCGCCGCTGTAGAGGAAGGGACGCCGCACGAAGGCGTGGGTCGCCCCGATCAGCGTCACGACCTCGATCTCCTGGCGGCGACTCTCCACGGACAGGCGGATGGTATTGCCCACCACCAGCAACACGCCCAGCCCGAAGAGTAACGCGAGTCCCAGCGTCACTTTCTGACCCAGCTCCCCCAATTGGCGCAGACGCTCGAGCCAGGCCAGATCCAGACGTGCGCTGGCGACACCCGGCTCGCCCTCGAGGCGCGTGGCCAGGGCGCGGACGGACTCCGGCGTGGTGTCCAGCGGCGTGACGACGATGCTGGCCGGCAGTGGGTTGTCATCCAGCAGACTCAGCGAGCGCTTGAGGTCCAGCGCCTGGGCGAATTCCTGCATGCCCTCGGCGGCGGTGATCAGCCGCACTCCCCCGACACCGGCAGCGTCGCGCAGCGAGTCCGACAGCGTCAGCGCCTGGCTCTCGTCGACCGAGGTCTCGAGATAGAGGGTGAGCTGGGCGCTGTCATTGAGTTCATTGTCGAGCAGGCGCGCGCTGTCCAGTGCCAGCCACAGCGCCGCCGGCAACGTCAGCGCGATGGCGATGGCCAGCATGGTCAGCAGGCTGGCGATGGGCGCAACCAGCAGGCGGCGTGCGCTGTCGCGCGCCATGGCAGCGTGATGACGCAGCCAGCTGCGGTAGCGGCTCTCGACCGAGACACGACTGGAGCGCGCACCCTTGCGCGCCGCACGCTCGGCGGCCTCCGGTGATTCAGGCGCCTGCGCGGCGGACTTGCGGGTACGCGTCTCGGCGCGGGACTGGCCACGCTCGCGTGAAGAAGAGGGAGACTCGTTGCGGGAACGCGGGGGGCTCATCGGGCATCCTTGTCGGCGATCAGACGACCATCGGACAGCTCCAGCGTGCGATGGTGCAGGCGGGCGATCAGCGCCAGATCGTGACTGGCAATCATCACCGTGGTACCGATGCGATTGAAGTCCTCGAACAGGCGCATGATATCGGCGGACAGTGCCGGGTCCAGATTGCCGGTCGGCTCATCGGCCAGCAGCAGCGCGGGCTTGTTGACCACGGCGCGCGCGATGCCGACCCGCTGCTGCTCACCACCGGACAACTCGATCGGCAGCGCCTTCTCACGATGCAGAAGGCCGACCTTGTCGAGCGCCGCCCGCACCCGCCGCGCCTGTTCACGCGGCGGAACCCCCTGGATCATCAGCGGCAGGGCCACGTTGTGGAAGATGTTGCGGTCGGTCAGCAGCTGGTGGTCCTGGAAGACCACGCCGATCTGGCGGCGGTAATACGGCACCTGGGAGGTATGCAGCCGCCCGATATCATGCCCCGCCACCAGAATGCGCCCACGCGAGGGGCGCTCGAGGAGCATGATCAGCTTGAGCAACGAGCTCTTGCCGGCACCGGAATGGCCTGTCAGAAAGACCATCTCGCCACGCTCGACCCTGAAGTCGAGCCCGGCCAGTGCATCGAAGCGCCCTCCATAGCGCTTGCCGACATGCTCGAAGGCAATCATGCCTCGCGCGACTCGGCGTTGGCCTCTTCGCTTGCCTCATCGCCAGCACGTGCAAACAGGGCACTGACGAAGTCATCAGCCGCGAAGGGACGCAGGTCATCGACACCTTCCCCGACACCGATATAGCGGATCGGCAGATTGAGCTGCTTGGCCAGCGCGAAGATGATGCCGCCCTTGGCAGTTCCATCCAGCTTGGTCAGCGTCAGGCCGGTGATGTTGACCGCTTCATGGAAGGTGGAGGCCTGTGACAGCGCGTTCTGACCGGTACCGGCATCCAGCACCAGCATCACCTCGTGGGGCGCGGACACATCCAGCTTGGCCATCACGCGCTGCACCTTCTTGAGCTCTTCCATCAGGTGGCTCTTGTTGTGCAGGCGGCCCGCGGTATCGGCGATCAGGATATCGACGTTACGCGCCTTGGCGGCTTCCAGGGCGTCATAGATGACCGAGGCACTGTCGGCGCCGGTATGCTGAGCGATGACCGGCACCTTGTTGCGCTCGCCCCACACCTTGAGCTGCTCCACCGCCGCGGCGCGGAAGGTATCGCCCGCCGCCAGCATCACGCTGCGGCCCTGACTCTGATAGCGCTTGGCCAGCTTGCCGATGGTGGTGGTCTTGCCGACGCCGTTGACGCCGATCATCAGGATCACGAAGGGACCGCTGCCCTTGGCCGGCAGCTCCAGGTCCTTGGCGACCGGCGCCAGCATCACGCGCAGCTCTTCCTGCAGCGCTTCGTAGAGCGCCTGCGGCTCCTTCAATTCCTTGCGCGAGATACGCGCGGTCAGGTTGTCGATGATCTCGGTGGTCGCCTCGATGCCCACGTCTGCCATCAGCAGCTGGGTCTCGAGGTCTTCCATCAGCTCATCATCGATCTGCTTCTTGCCGAGGAACAGGCTGGCGACGCCCTCGGTAAGATTGGCGCGTGTCTTGCCAAGACCGGCCTTGATGCGCGCGAAGAAGCCACGACGCGGCTTTTCGCGTCCGTCGCGGGCCGTATCACGCGCAGCGTCATCCTCGACCACGGCGTCTGCGCCAGCGGCGGCAGCCTCGGCGGCACGTGCTTCTTCTTCCTGGCGAGCCTGTTCCAGCGCGGCCTGCTCTTCGGCCTCGATGGCGGCCAGCTGTGCTGCGGCCTGACGCTCTTCTTCCTCGCGAGCCGCGATACGCGCCTCTTCGGCACGCGCTTCACTGGCGGCTTCTTCCGCACGGGCCTGAGCGGCCTGTTCGGCAGCGATGCGCTCGGCCTCTGCCTGGGCGGCCTGCTCGGCAGCCAGACGTTCCGCCTCTTGCTGGGCGGCCTTTTCGGCGGCGACGCCTTCTGCAGCGGCCTGCTCCTGGGCGATGCGCTCCGCTTCGTCTCGGGCGGCCTGCTCCTGCGCTGCGCGTTCCTGGGCGATGCGCTCGGCCTCTGCCTTGGCGGCCTGATCGGCAGCCGCCTGCTCCGAGGCGCGGCGCTCGGCTTCAGCTTCGGCTTTCTGCTCTTCGAGCTTCTGAGCCTCGGCCTGCTGCTCTTCGGCCTTCTGAGCCTCGACCCGAGCCGCCTCTTCACCGTCAAGGCGCTCTGCCTCTACCTTCTCGGCCTCGAGACGCTTCGCCTCGAGCCGCGCTGCCTGCTCGGCATCGGCTTGCTCGTGGGGCGTGGCGTCTTGTGTCTGTTCAAGAGCCTGTTGCTCGAGGGCCTGCTGCTCGGAGGCTTTCTGCTCCTGAGCCTTGTGTTTCTTGCGCTTGAAAAAACCGAACATGGCGAGACAGTCCTGAACTCGTGAAAGTGGCGTCATCCTACCATCCCTTCGGGGCTGAAGGTACGCACCGCGCGGCATCCGGCGTCGCACATGCTAGACTCGCGGCATGAAAAAACGCGCATCCTCCCAAGGCCCCGCACGGGGCAAATCCAGCGCGCCCTCGCGCGCTGACAAACAGCACGGCAAGCAGAGCGGCAAGCGTGGCCAGGCCGCCGGCGGGCCAGGTCGCCTGCGCATCATCGGCGGGCGCTTCAAGCGCCGCCTGCTCAACGTGATCGACGCACCGGGTCTACGCCCGACGCCCGACCGCGTGCGTGAGACGCTCTACAACTGGCTGGGCTTTCATGTCGGCGGCGCCCGCGTGCTTGATCTCTATGCCGGCAGCGGCGCGCTGGGCCTCGAGGCGCTGTCGCGTGAGGCGGCGCATGTCACCTTCGTGGAACGCGACAGCCGCGTCGCGCGCGCGCTCGAGGCCAATCTCGCGACCCTCGCCAACGGCGACAGCCTGCCAACGCAGGTGGTGACCGGCGATGTCCTGCACTGGCTCGAGACGGCCACTCCCGCCGCAGGGGGCATGGACCTGGTGCTGCTCGACCCGCCCTTCCGGCTCGAGCTGGCCGCCGCCAGCTGCGCGCTGCTCGAAGCGCATGGCTGGCTGAGCGATGACGCCATGATCTATCTGGAAGTGGAATCCGGCCTCGACCCCGTGGTGCCCGCCAACTGGCAGCTGCACCGGGAAAGCCGTGCCGGCGACAGTCATGGCCGCCTGTATCGGCGCCATCCGCCCGCCTGAGCCACCTTCCCACTTGTGTCGACTCAGACGGCGTCGTAGTCTGCCTGCAGGCGGGTATCGCTGCGCCATCCGGCAAGGATTCCCGACATGGCCGATATTCATCGCACCAGCATTTACCGCATACCTTTACCGCCCTCAACGAACCCCCTCGGGCCACGACCGTGACTCGACAAGGAGATAGCATGAGCACCGAACTCTTTACCCAACTTGAGCAGAAAGTCGGCCAGGCCATCGACAGCATCGAGATGCTGAAGATGGAAGTCGAAGAGCTGAAGGAAGAGAACCAGCGCCTGACCGAAGCCAAGACAGGTCAGGGCGAAGAGCTGGAGCAGCTGCGCCAGACCAACGCTCAACTGCAGGAAGAGCGTGACCAGTGGGCACAGCGTCTGGAAGCACTGGTCGCACGCTTCAGCGAGACCGAGAGCGAAACCCAGAGCGCCTGATGCTCCCGCGCGCCCTGCGCGCTGGGCCGCGTGAACCTGCACTCTTGAACAATGGCTCTTGAACAGGAGCGCTTGAACAAGAGTTCATGAACAGGGCCTCATGAAAACGCCGCCGACAGGAGACTGTCGGCGGCGTTTTTGTATCGGCACCAGCACAAGGGAGATAGCCGGAGCCCAAGACAGAAGGGCCAGGATCACACCAACGGCAGCGACATGAGCCAGGCATCTTCTCGCCCGCCGTCCGCCAGCGGATAGTAGCCCTTGCGCACTCCATCTCGGGTGAACCCGGCCTTCGCATAGAGGGCTGCGGCGGCGGCATTGCTGGCGCGCACCTCCAGCAGCAGGCGCTCAAGCCCCGAGTCACGTTGCCAGTCACGCGTCTGCGCGATGGCGGCGGCCAAAAGGCGTGCACCTACGCCCTGCCCGCGCTGCGCGGCGTGTACGGTGATCGCCTCGATCTCGGCCTCGAAGGGCCCACGCGCCAGCACCACGAAGCCGATCAGCTCTGCAGTCGACGTCTCACCGTCCGACAATTCACAGGTCGGCGAGTCACAGGCCTGCCACCAGGCGCCCAGCACGCAGCGCGCGTCATCGTTGAGCACATCGACCAGCTGTGACTGGCTCAGGCCGTGTGCCTGGCTGGCCTCGATAGCCTCAAGCGACAGCAGGGTCGCTTGATCATCGGCCAGCTCACGCAGCTCGAGGCGCCGGGCAGCTGACTCGCTCATGAGGCGTCCGTCTGCGGCGATGCCGACTGCCACTCGCGCCCCCAGCGGATCAACAGCGGCCACAGTTTGCGCTTGGCCTCACTGGAGCGAGCCAGCGCCGACAGCGCCGGTCCCTGCCAGACCGGCAGGTTCAGCAGACTTGAAGTCGCCTCGCCGCGCTGGGAAGCGGTGATACCGAGCACCTCGCGCAGCGTCTCGCTGGCCTCATCACTGCCGAAGATCAACAGCCGCTCCGGCTGCCAGCCGCGCCGCGCCGGGCCACTCAGGAAGGCATGCAATCCTTCGCGGGCTTCCTCGAGTGGCGCACTGGCCTTGAGGTTGGGCAACAGCGGCCAGCGGAAGTGGCTGAAGGTGAGCCCTGATGCCGCCTCGATGCCGGCGGCGCGCCACAACGCCTTGAGCAAGGCTTCCCCTTCCAGATGCGGTGCCTCGTCACCGGGCAGCATGATCAACCAGCGCCCTTCCAGCGCCGCCAGCTGAACGCTGAAGCGCAGTGGCGGCTTGTCTGCCGCTGGCGGCGTCACTGCCTCATCTGCTGCCGGTGCCTCGGCCGTGACCTGCGTCGGCGGCGTCCCCCACGAGGCGGTGCTGCTGGTCTCGGCAGCGCCGGGCGCCGGCGAGGCAGCCGCAGCGGAGGCTTCGACCGCCGCCGGCGCCATGCCCAGCAAGGCGCGTGCACTCGAGGCCGGAGAAGGCCCTGCCGGGCGTGGCGTCGCGCTGCCGGCCATGCCGCCAGCCTGAGCGAAGGAGCCATGGCTGGCATCCGCCGTCTGGTGGGCAGCAGGCGGACGCGGCGCCTCATCGATCAGCGCGTGCAGGCGCGCCTGGGGCGCGACCGCCTCCGCCGCTTGCGGCTCGGGCCAGTCACACGCCTGGGTGGGCAAGGCATTGGGCAGCTGATAGCGACCGACCCAGGCGGTCAGTCCCATCGCGTCCAGATATTGCAGGCGTTGCGGTTCAGGGGTCATGGTCAGTGCTTGCCGCCGCCCAGACAGTTGGGGGAATCCGGAATCTCGCCGCCGCGTGACGCCCACTCCTGCGCGGTGTACAGGTGCAGTGCCAGTGCATGCACCGGGCCATCCAGCTCTTCGCTGAGCAAGGCATACAGCTGCTGGTGACGCTTGACCCGCGACAGGCCGCTGAAGCGATCGCTGACCAGGGTGACCTTGAAGTGGGTCTCGGAGTTGGCCGGCACGCTATGCATATGGCTCTCGTTGACGACTTCGACCATCAACGGGTCAAGCGTCGCGAGCTTGGTGTCTATCTGGGTCTGGATGCTCATGCGCAATCTCCTTGAAGGGGGGAAGCCGCACGACGGACATGCGGAAAATTGAGGGTGACGATGCGATCGCCACAACGCAAATGGCCTCGGGCATTTTGCCCGAGGCCATTGTAGCGTCTGTCGCCATCACTGACAGTCATTGCTGACGGCGCTTGCTGACAGCTCTTGCGGAAAGTGCGGCGACGACGGCCATCATGCCGAAGAGTCAGTCCAGATCGGCCAGCAGCTCGTCATCGACTTCGCTGACTTCCAGCGGTGCCTCGTCGTCCAGGTCGACCGCCAGATAGCTGTGCTCGACGGTCAGGAAGCGCTCGAAGAGTGCCTTGTCCATCGGCTCCGGCCAATGACGGGTATCTTCTTCCCAGGCGCGCAGCTCGCTTTCCAGCACGTCCAGCCAGCGCTCGGAGACGAAGCCATCCAGCGCCTCACGCGTGTCCATCTCGGGAATCAGGTAGACGGTGCTCTCCTGATTGACATCCTCCAGCGCCAGATCCTCGCCTCCCTCGCCTTCGGATTCCAGCGAGTTGATCCAGTCGACAAACGCCTGGGTCGGCTTGACGCTCAGGGCGGAACGGTTAAGCAGCTTCATTCTGCACTCTCCAGGACATTCAGGGACAATTCCGAGACAGGACACACCGTGGATGGCAGCGCCGCTCATAAAGCAGGCACGCGATGCGGGTGAGCCTCGAGGCGTCCAGCGCGTCACCCTGGCAGTGCCAGGGCGCCAGCAGACTGGACGCCGACCATTATGGCCGCTCGCGGGCAACAAAGCCAAGCGCCACCTTGCCTCATCGGCACCGATCATGCCCCGCGAGGCACTCGTCGTCAGCCATTCGTGTGAGGCAGAGACCACAACGCCCCCGATCAGGGATCGGAGGCGTTGTGGGTGCCCTCAGCGTGGCCCGTCACGATGGCGCATCACGCCGACACATCATGAGGGGCTGGCGGCCGACTGCTCAGCCCTGCTGCGGACGCATCGCCGGGAACAGCAGCACGTCGCGGATGGAGGCGCTGTCGGTCAGCAGCATCACCAGACGATCGATGCCGATGCCTTCACCGGCGGTCGGCGGCATGCCGTATTCCAGCGCGCGCACGTAGTCGGCGTCGTAGAACATGGCTTCGTCATCACCGGCGTCCTTCTCGGCCACCTGGGCCTGGAAGCGTTCGGCCTGATCTTCGGCGTCGTTGAGCTCCGAGAAGCCATTGGCGATCTCGCGACCACCGACGAAGAACTCGAAGCGATCGGTCACGTGCGGGTTGGCATCGTTGCGACGCGCCAGCGGGCTGACTTCGGCCGGATATTCGGTGATGAAGGTCGGCTGGTCGAGACGGTGCTCGGCGACTTCCTCGAAGATCTCGGTCTCGAGCTTGCCCAGACCCCAGATCGGCTTGACCTGGATACCGAGACGCTCGGCCGTGGCGCGCGCGGCGTCGTAATCGGCCAGGTCGGCCTCGGTGATGCCATCGCCGTACTTGATGATCGACTCGCGCATGGTCATCTGGATGAACGGCTGGCTCAGGTCGTACTCGCTGCCCTGACAGGTGATCTGCGTGGTGCCGAGCACTTCCTGCGCGGCAGTCCGGATCATGTCTTCGGTGAGCGCGATCAGGTCACGGTAGTCCGCGTAGGCCCAGTAGAACTCGAGCATGGTGAACTCGGGGTTGTGACGCGTCGACAGCCCTTCGTTGCGGAAGTTGCGGTTGATCTCGAACACGCGCTCGAAGCCACCCACCACCAGACGCTTGAGGTACAGCTCCGGCGCGATGCGCAGGTACATTTCCATGTCCAGCGCATTGTGGTGCGTGATGAACGGACGTGCGGTCGCGCCACCCGGAATCTGCTGCAGCATCGGCGTCTCGACTTCCATGAAGCCGCGATCGCTGAGGAAGCGACGGATGGAGGCGACGATGCCGGCACGCAGCGCGAAGGTGCGACGTGACTGCTCGTTCATGATCAGGTCGACATAACGCTGGCGATAGCGCATTTCCTGATCGGACAGACCGTGGAACTTGTCCGGCAGCGGACGCAGGTTCTTGGTCATCAGCTGGGCGCTTTCGATCATGACGTACAGATCGCCCTTGCCGGATTTGTGCACCGGGCCACTGGCACCGACGATGTCACCGATATCCCAGCTCTTGATGTCCTCGAGCAGCGCTTCCGGCAGGCCCTTCTTGTCGACGTAGAGCTGAATCTGGCCGGAGACTTCCTGCAGCACGATGAAGGGGCCACGTTTGCGCATGATACGCCCGGCGACGGCGGCCTTGCGGTCCAGCGTCTCCAGCTCGGCCTTGTCCTTCTCGCCCAGCTCTTCCATCAGGTCAGCGGCGAGGCTGTCACGACGGAAATCATTCGGGAAGGCACTCTTGCCTTCGGCGGCGGCCTGCTCGCGGCGGGCGCTCAGCTTGGCGCGACGTTCGGCGATCAGGCGGTTCTCTTCCTGAGCCTGTTCGGCGGCCTGCTGCTCATCAATGGCGGGGGTCTGCTCTGTCGACATGGAGGGGCCTGTCTCGTGTCAAAGGGTCATGGCCTGGGCCACGACAGATCATGATCAGCCTGACGATTGTGACCATCAGTACTGACCGCGATACGGGGATTCGTGGCCTCCGCCGGCGAGACCGGCGGAGGCGAATAGGCGCTGGGCCGCGAGGGTACTCGCGCTCAGAGCCCCATCTTGAGGCTGGCGACGATGAAGTCATCGAGGTCGCCGTCGAGCACCTTGTCACAGTTGCTCGACTGGACGCTGGTCCGCAGGTCCTTGATGCGCTGGTCATCGAGGACGTAGGAGCGGATCTGGCTGCCCCAGCCGATATCGGACTTGGAGTCCTCGAGTTCCTGCTTGGCGGCGTTGCGCTTCTGCATCTCGGCTTCGTAGATACGCGCCTTCAGCATCTTCATGGCGCGGTCACGGTTGGAGTGCTGGCTACGCTCGGTCTGGCAGGCCGCCACGATACCTGTCGGCACGTGGGTGATACGTACCGCGGAATCGGTGGTGTTGACGTGCTGACCACCGGCACCGGAGGAGCGATAGGTATCGGTGCGCAGGTCGGCCGGATTGATGTCGATCTCGATGTTGTCATCGATTTCCGGCGACACGAACACGGACGCGAACGAGGTGTGACGACGGCCGCCGGAGTCGAAGGGACTCTTGCGGACCAGACGATGCACGCCAAGCTCGGTGCGCAGCCAACCGAAGGCGTAATCGCCCTCGACGTGGATGGTCGCGGACTTGATGCCGGCGACTTCACCGGCGCTCGCCTCGACGATCTCGGTCTTGAAACCGTGATGCTCGGCCCAGCGCAGGTACATGCGCAGCAACATGTTGCCCCAATCCTGCGCTTCGGTACCGCCGGAGCCTGCCTGGATGTCGAGGTAGGCGTTGTTGGCGTCCATCTCACCCGAGAACATGCGACGGAACTCGAGCTTCTCGAGACTGGCCTTGAGCTGGTCCAGCTCGCGGACGACTTCGTCCACGGTGCCCTCATCCTCTTCCTCGACCGCCATTTCCAGCAGGTCGGAGCAGTCGGACAGACCGTTGCTCATGTCGTCGAGGGTCTTGACGACCAGCTCCAGCGACGCACGTTCCTTGCCGAGCTTCTGCGCGTAGTCCGGGTCATTCCAGACGTCCGGATTCTCGAGCTCGCGAGTGACTTCCTCTAGCCGATCCTGCTTTTCGGCATAGTCAAAGGTACCCCCTCAGGACTTCTGCCCTTTCGGACAGGTCCTTGATGAGGTTGGTGATCGGATTGATCTCTTGCATGGTCGTCCTGTCTTGAGGCGATGATGCGTGAATGGGTGCGCGGCGATCCTGTCGCAAGCGACGGGCTCCGCCACATGCCACCCGAGGGTGCATGTGCAGATCGACAGCGCGCAAAGCCCGATATTGTAGCCATTTCCCGGCGTGGCGACCATGCCCGGCCCATCATCCGTGGCCAGCGGGCAAGCGGCGGCTCTCGGCTGCCAGCCCAGCCACCCATCAGCGGGCAGGCGGCGAATACGACCAAAGTCATTCAAAGGCCCGTCAGCCCCGAATGGCCCGAGTTTCCACGCCTTGCATGACGTTTATCGAATGCATGCATAAGCCATCCATTTTTTAACATGGACAGCGGGCAGGAAAAGATTCGATGGTAGAAGGCGACACTCGTATTACCCCTAACAACAATAGCGAGCCTCCCTATCATGGCACGACTGTACTCCCCCTCTCACACCCCGATGCTCCCCGGACGCTTCATGCTCAAACGCTTGGCAGGCTCTCTGCTGCTGGCCGGGGGCATCGTTGCCTCCCAGGGCATCATGGCCGACACGCTCAAGCTGGCGATCATGGGTGAACCGGCCTCGCTGGACCCGCAGCAGATCTCCGGCACCTGGGAAAATGACGTGGTGGGCGACCTCTTCGAGGGACTGGTCACCGAAGCCGCCGATGGCGAGCGCATCCCCGGCGCGGCCGAGTCGTGGCAGATTTCCGACGATGGCAAGACCTACACCTTCACGCTGCGCGAGGACGGCAAGTGGTCAGACGGTGAGCCGGTGACCGCCGAGGACTTCGTGTACGCGCTCAAGCGCATCATGACGCCGGAAAATGCCTCGGATTACGCCTACATCCTGTATCCGATCAAGAATGCCAAGGCCATCAACAGCGGCGAGGCCGAGCCGGACACCCTGGGCGTGCGTGCCGTGGATGATCACACCCTCGAGATCACCCTCGAGCGCCCGACGCTCTACTTCCTGGATCAGCTGTCGCACTACACCGCCTATCCGCTGCCGAAACATGTAGTGGAGAAGTACGGCAAGGACTGGACCGACCCCGGCAAGATGGTCTCCAACGGTGCCTTCGAGCTGAGCGAGTGGCAGCCGCAGACCCGCATCGTCGCGCTCAAGAATCCTGAGTTCCACGATGCCAGGGAGGTCGCGCTGGATGAGGTGATCTACTACCCCATCGAGGAGCGCAACAGCGCCCTGAAGCGCTTCCGCGCCGGCGAGATCGACATCGCGCGCGAATTCCCGACCCAGCAATACGGCTGGCTGAAGGACAACCTGCCGGACGCCACCCACGTCGCGCCCTACCTGGGCATCTACTACTACGTGCTCAACTCGCGCGATGGCCATGCCACCGCAGACCCGCGCGTGCGTGAGGCGCTCAACCTCTCCATCCGCCGCAACATCATCACCGACAAGATTCTCGGCACCGGTGAAGTGCCGGCCTACAGCTTCGTGCCCACCGGCGTGAACCATTACGACATCCAGGAGATGGCCTTCAAGGACATGTCGATGGATGAGCGCATGCAGAAGGCCAGGTCCCTGATGGAAGAGGCTGGCTATGGCCCGGACAACCCGCTGGAGCTGACCCTGCGCTACAACACCAGCGAAGACCACAAGAAGGTGGCCATCGCCGCCGCCGCAATGTGGAAGCCGCTGGGCGTGAAGGTCAATCTGCTGAACGCCGAAGTCGCGGTGCACTACGAGGACATGCGCCAGGGCAAGTTCGATGTCGGCCGCGCCGGCTGGATCGGCGACTACAACGACGCCCAGAACTTCCTCAACCTGCTGGAAAGCGGCGTGCCCAACAACTACGGCGCCTATTCCAACAGTACACTGGATGACGACATGCACAAGGCTGCCAATACGCTCGACATGGAGGATCGCGAGGCGCTGATGCAGGACGCCGAGCGCAAGGCGCTGGATGACTACGCCGTGCTGCCGATCTACTACTACGTGTCGCGCAATCTGGTGAACCCCAAGCTCAGCGGCTGGAAGAACAACATCGAGGATACCCACCGCTCTCGCTGGGTCTCGTTCTCCGAGTGAGGCGAGCCCTGTGAGCCTCTGACCCGGCTCGCCGCTCTCTAGATCGTCATGGGTCCACGCTCGTGTCCGTCAGGGCAGGAGCGTGGCATCTGCCAAGGATGGCACCAGAAGATGACGTCGCGCCCCACGGGCGTGACAAGGAGTTCATGCATGTCCCCCACCTCACCGATGCAATGCGCGGCAAGCCTCAGCGCAGGCCTGCTGCTGTCCGCTCTTCCCCTCTCCCTCGGCGCTTCCGGCAGCGCCATGGCAGCAGAATCCACCAGCCAGAGCGAGCAGATCCTGCGTATCGCCAATGGCGCCGAACCCGGCTCGCTGGACCCGCAACAGACCAACGGCACCTGGGAGACACGCATCACGCGTGATCTGTTCGAGCCGCTGATCGCCTACTCCGCCGACGGCAAGCTGATTCCCGGGCTGGCAGAGCGCTGGGAGTCGTCCGCCGATGGGCTGAGCTGGACCTTTCATCTGCGCGAGGGGCTCGAATGGTCAGACGGCACGCCGCTGACCGCCGAGGATGCCGTCTTCGCGCTGCGCCGCCTGCTGACACCCGCCACCGCGGCCCACAACGCCACGCTCTACTACCCGATCGTCAATGCCCGCGCGGTGAATACCGGTGCGCTGGCGCCGGAGCAACTCGGCATTGCCGCGCCGGATGCGCAGACGCTCACCATCACCCTCAGCCACCCTTCGGCGACGCTGGAGCAGACGCTGGCGATGAGCGAAGCCGCCCCGCTGCCACGCCATGTGATCGCGGCCAAGGGCGCTGACTGGACGCGACCGGCCAACATGGCTACCTCGGGTGCCTTCGTGCTCAAGACCTGGTCGCCCCAGGCCGAGATTCGCCTGACACCCAATCCTCGCTATCACGCGGCGGACACGGTCGCGCTCGATGAGGTGGTCTACCTGCCCATCGAGGAGAGTCATGCCGCGCTCAATCGCTTCCGCGCCGGCGAAGTCGAGATCGCCTACGGTGTGCCCGCCAGCCATTACACCTGGATCCAGGACAATCTGGCCGCTGCCCTGCAGACCTACCCGATCCTCGGCGAGTACTTCTATGTCTTCAATCTGCGCGAAGGCTCGCCGGTGGCCGACCCGCGCATTCGTCGCGTGCTGAATCTGGCCACGCGCCGTGAGGTGATCACCGAGCGCATTCTCGGCATGGGCCAGATTCCCTCCTGGCACTTCGTGCCGAAGGCATTGGGTGAGCATCAGGGCGCGCGCTTCGATTTCGCTGACTGGTCGATGGACAGGCGCATGGCGAAGGCGCGCGAACTGATGGCAGACGCGGGCTACGGCCCGGATACCCCGCTTGAGCTGACCCTGCGCTACAACACCCTGGAAGACCACAAGAAGATCGCCGTGGCCCTGGGGGCGATGTGGAAACCGCTGGGCGTGAAGGTGACGCTGACCAACACCGAGGCCGCGGTGCATTACCGCGATCTGGCGCTGGGCGATTTCGAGGTCGGCCGTTACGGCATGATCGCCACCATCGCCGATGCCTACGACTTCCTGAACGCCTTCAGCAGCGACAACACCTCCAACGCGCCCGGGCTCAGCTCGCCGACCTACGATGCGCTGATCGAGGCGGCGGCGCGTGAAGGAGGCGTCGGCACCCGCCAGCGCCAGCTCCACGATGCCGAGCAGTATCTGCTCGACAACGATGTAGTGCTGCCGCTCTACGACTATGTCACCTCCAGCCTTGTCGACCCCGCCATCAGCGGCTGGGCGCCCAATGCGCTGGACGTGCACCCGAGTCGCTATCTGCAGCTCGATATCTCGCACTGACAGACGACAGTCACCAATAACAACGACACACCCGGGCAGCGGCCCGGACGGAGCACTGGATGCTGAGCTACACCCTCAAACGGTTGCTGCAGGCGATTCCCACCCTGCTGATCGTGATCACCCTGTCGTTCTTCCTGATGCGGGTCGCCCCGGGCGGCCCCTTCGATGGCGAGCGCCGCCTGCCCCCGGAAATCGAGCAGAACCTGCGCGCGGCCTATCACCTTGATGAGCCATTGCCGATGCAGTATCTGCGCTATCTGGGCGATCTGGTGCAGGGCGATCTCGGTCCGTCCTTCAAGTACAAGGACTTCGATGTCAGCGAGCTGATCAGCCAGGGCTTCCCGGCCAGTCTGGAGCTGGGCATGTGGGCGATTCTGGCCGCGCTGCTGATCGGGGTGCCGCTGGGGGTGATCGCGGCCATCCGGCGCAACTCGACGGCGGATTACGTGGTGATGAGTACTGCGCTGGCGGGGATCGCGGTGCCCAATTTCGTGATCGCCCCGCTGCTGGCGCTGGTGTTCGGCGTTCTGCTCGGCTGGTTGCCGGCCGGCGGTTGGAACGGTGGCGCCTGGCAGAACCTGCTGCTGCCGGTGGTGGCGCTCTCCATCCAGCAGATCGCCTACATCGCCCGCATGATGCGCGCCAGCATGATCGAGGTGCTCGGTAGTCACTACATCCGCACCGCCCGCGCCAAGGGGCTGAGCGAGTGGAAGGTGATTCTGCGCCATGCATTGCGACCGGCGATGCTGCCGGTGGTCTCGTATCTCGGCCCAGCCATCGCCGGCATCATCACCGGCTCGGTGGTGATCGAGCAGATCTTCGGCATTCCCGGCATCGGGCGCTATTTCGTGCAGGGTGCGCTCAATCGTGACTACACCCTGGTGATGGGCACGGTGGTCTTCTATGGCGCCTTGATCCTGCTGCTCAACCTGATCGTCGATCTGCTCTACAGCATGCTCGACCCGCAGATCCGCTACGACGACTGACCCGAGGCCCTGACATGTCACAGACAACTCCCGCTCCCCACGGCACCGGCGGTGCCAGTGCCTTCGACGGCCAGCCCCCTGCCGCGCCGGCAGGCGACAGCCTGACCCGCGACGCCTGGCGTCGTCTCAAGCAGAACCGCGCCGCCATGTGCAGCCTGGTGGTGATGGCCGTCATCGTGCTGGCCTGCCTGATCGGCCCGTGGCTGACGCCCTTCGAACTCGACGAGGTCGACTGGAACGCCATCGGCACCGGCCCGGACCTGGCCACCGGCCACGTCTTCGGCACCGACGTCAACGGCCGCGACCTGCTGACCCGCACCCTGCATGGCGGCCAGATCTCGCTGTCGGTGGCGCTGGTCGCCACCTTCGTCAGCCTGGTGATCGGCGTGCTCTACGGCGCCGTCTCCGGCTACTTCGGCGGACGCACCGACAACCTGATGATGCGCTTCGTCGACATCATGTATTCGCTGCCGTTCATGTTCCTGGTGATCCTGCTGATGGTGGTGTTCGGTCGCAACATCTTCCTGATCTATGCCGCCATCGGCGCGGTGGAGTGGCTGGATATGTCACGCATCGTGCGTGGCCAGGTGCTGGCGCTCAAGAAGCGCGAATTCGTGGAGGCGGCGCATGCGCTGGGCGTGCGCGACCTGCAGGTGGTCACCCGCCATCTGATCCCCAATGCGCTGGGGCCGGTGATCGTCTACGTCACGCTGACGGTGCCCAAGGTCATCCTGCTGGAAAGCTTCCTGTCGTTCCTCGGTCTCGGCGTGCAGGAACCGCTGACCTCATGGGGCGTGTTGATCTCCGAAGGCAAGGACATGATGGAGACCGCACCCTGGATGCTGCTGGTGCCCTCGGCCTTCCTCGCCGCGACCCTGTTCTGCCTCAACTTCCTCGGCGATGGGCTGCGTGACGCCCTCGACCCCAAGACTCGCTGAACCGGAGCGCTGATCATGACTTCTTCACCCTCTACCTCCGGCACCTCCTCCAGCCTGCCGCCAGCACGCAACGCCGCCGACCAGGCCCGCGCCGACACCCTGACTCGCCTGGGGCTGGCCGCCGAGGCGCCGGGCACGCCGCCGCTGATGGAGATCGATGCCCTCAAGGTCGACTTCCAGCTGCCGGACGGCGCGGTACCCGCCGTCAAGGGTGTCAGCTTCACCCTCAACAAGGGCGAGACGCTGGCGCTGGTCGGCGAGTCCGGCTCCGGCAAGTCGGTCACGTCCACCGCCATCCTGCGCCTGCTGCCGGAGCTCGCCGAGATCAAGGGCGCCATCCGCCTGCGCGGCGAAGACCTGCTGAGTGCCTCGACGCGGCGCATGCGCGAGCTGCGCGGCAACCGCATCGCCACCGTCTTCCAGGAGCCGATGACCTCGCTCAATCCGCTGCACCGCATCGGGCGCCAGATCATCGAGGTACTGGCGCTGCATCGTGATCTCAAGGGCCGCGCGGCTCGCCACAAGGCGCTGGAATTGCTCGAGCAGGTCGGCATCCCGGAGCCGGCGCGACGTATCGACAGCTATCCCCACGAGCTGTCCGGTGGCCAGCGTCAGCGCGTGATGATCGCCATCGCGCTGGCCTGCGAGCCGGACCTGCTGATCGCCGATGAGCCGACCACCGCGCTGGATGTCACGGTGCAGGCGCAGATCCTGCGGTTGCTCAAGTCGCTGCAACAGCGCTACGGCATGGCGATCCTGTTCATCACCCACGACCTGAGCATCGTGCGCCACTTCGCGGACCGCGTCTGCGTGATGCGTCACGGCGAGCTGCTGGAAACCGGCGCCACCCACGACGTCTTCGAGAGCCCGCAGCATGACTACACCCGCATGCTGATCGATGCCGAACCGGCCGGCGAGAAGGCGCCGGTGGCCGCGGATGCGCCGGTGCTGCTGTCGGCGCGCGATGTGCGTGTCAGCTTCACCATCAAGCGTCCGCTGTTCGGGGCCAAGGTCGCCTTCGAGGCGGTGCGCGGCATCGATCTCGAGGTGCGACGCGGCCAGACCATCGGCATCGTCGGCGAGTCCGGCTCCGGCAAGTCGACGCTGGGGCGCGCCCTGCTGCGCCTGCTCAAGAGCCAGGGCCAGATCAGCTTCGATGGCGTCGATATCATGCCGCTGGACAAGTCGGGCATGCGCCCCTTGCGCTCGCGCATGCAGGTCGTCTTCCAGGACCCCTTCGGCTCCCTGTCGCCGCGCCTGACCGTGGGCGAGATCATCAGCGAAGGCCTGCGCGTGCATCACCCCGAGCTCAATCGCGCCCAGCGCGATGCGCGGGTCTGCGACGCCCTGAGCGAGGTCAGCCTCGATCCCGGCATGCGCAATCGCTATCCGCATGAGTTCTCCGGCGGTCAGCGCCAGCGCATCGCCATCGCCCGCGCCCTGGTGCTCAAGCCGGAATTCCTGCTGCTGGACGAGCCGACCTCGGCGCTGGACCGCTCGGTACAGGTCACGGTGATCGACCTGCTGCGCGACCTGCAGGCGCGCCATGGCCTGACCTATCTGTTCATCAGCCATGATCTGGCGGTCGTGCGTGCGCTGTCAGACCACCTCATCGTGATGAAGGAAGGCGAGGTGGTGGAAAGCGGCAGTACCCACGCCATCTTCGAGGCGCCCCGTGAGCGTTATACGCGTGAATTGATGCAGGCCGCGTTCGCCCCGGATCTGGGCCAGACGCACCACTGACACCCTGAAAAGACGACATGCCTGATGGGCGCTGCGGCGCCCATCAAGACCCCGCTTTGCCTGAGAAAAGGCGCAGGGCCTCATCACTGCCTGCCTGAGGGGTGGCGATGAGCGCCCGGCCTCGCCCCGGGCAAGGGCTGCCGAGTCGCTCACACGAATCGGCATTGGCTGCCAACCGGGTGCTTGCACCCGACCGAGGCCGGAGCAGGACGCTCCGGCATTACCCACACCGATGGAAAGACATGCACAGGATGACGATGCAACCTACAACAACAGCCAGCATCCCCCTTCACACTCACTCACGACTGCGTCACGCGATTGGCGCAGCCCTGCTCGGCACGGGACTGCTGAGCATGAGCCCCATGGCCCAGGCCATCGAGGTCTACAAGACGGATACCGACCGCGTCGAGTTCAGTGGCCGCCTGGCGGCGTTTGCGGTGATCCAGGATGGCGCACACGACGAGATCTACAACGGCGGCTCGCGGGTGCGCCTGATCCACGAGCATCAGTTCGAGCAGGGCTGGAGCTCCATCATCCGCGCCGAATGGGGCTTCGATCCCTGGTTCAAGGACGGCACCGATGCTCACTACAAGCGCATGCTCTACGCCGGAGCGGCCCACGAGAAATGGGGCAGCTTCACGGTCGGCAAGCAGTATGGCCCCTGGTACGACATGGTGGCCGTCAACACCGACTGGTTCTGGATCAATGGTGGCGAGGCGTCCGGCACCTTCGAAGGCCGCAGCGGTGACGGCGGCCTGCATGGCACGGGGCGGCCGGACAACTCGCTCTACTGGAAGAAGGGCTTCGACGATGTCACTGTCGGCCTGCTCTACCAGCTCGGCCATGATGGCCAGCACAGCAACGAGACCTCACTCTTCGAGGATGGCGTCTTCACCACCGAGACCGAGTACTCCGGGTATGAGCGTGACTACAGCTATGAAGCTGCGCTCAACTGGCACCCGAACGAGGACTTCACGGTGGGCGGCGTCTTCCACCATACGGAGCTGAGCGACTACGAGAGCGGCAACAGCGAGAACGGCGATATCGATGCCTGGCTGCTCGGCGGTCACTGGTCACCGGGCAACTGGTACATCGCCCTCGTCGGCGGTGAATATCGCAACCACATCGCCGGCAGCACCCTGGACTCCTCGGAAGATTTCGTCGACAAGGCGCGCGGCGCGGAATTCGTGGTCAACTACAAGTTCAAGGAGGTCATCTGGGGCGATGACAGTGTCGAGCTCTACGGTGGCTTGAACCACCTGGAGGACGCCGACAGCGAAGCACGCTACGCCTATCAGATTCTGGGCGCGGCCTGGCGGGTCAAGGACCTGACGCTGGCCACCGAGTATCGCTTCGACAACAGCCGCCAGTCAGACGGCAGCGAGTACAGCGCCGACCGCGACCAGCTGATGTTCCTGGCGCGTTATGACTTCTGATCGTCATGTCAGACGCTGGTAACGGTTCGCCAATGCTCGCGCTGAGGCGATAGTTCCGCCCTTGCCTGATGAACCCGGCAAGGACGACAAGAAAACGCCCGGTCATATGACCGGGCGTTTCTGTATCAGTTGTATCGGTTGTCCCGAGATCAGCTCAGCGTTTCAGCCACTGACGTGCTCAGAAGCGATAGGTCGCGCCGAGACCGAAGCCATGCGCTTCATTCTCGTAATCGGCTTCATAGGTACCACGGTTGGGTTCGCTCAGGCTGACGGTGGCCGTATCTTCCCACAGGTAGGTGTAGGCCATGTCGATGGTCAGCTCCGGCATCGGCGTCCAGCCGGCCCCCAGCGAGAAGATGGTGCGATCCCCGGACGGGATACGCGCGCTGCGATGCTCGTCCACGGTCGGGCTGTCATCGAAGGCCATGCCGGTGCGCAGCACCCACTGCGGATTGAGCTGATAGCTCAGACCGACCGCGTACTGCCAGCTATCCTCGTAGCCCTGCTCCTCGACGATGTCGCTCATGTTGTCGACTTCCACCGCGATCTCATCGAAGCGGCTCCAGTGCACCCAGGTCACGCCCGCCATCAGCGTCCAGCGATCATCCAGCTTGTGCGTCACGGAGAAGTCGATGCTTTCCGGCAAGGTCACGTCCAGCGACGCATCCTGCTCGGTATTCGCGAAGCCCGCGCCAGTGAAGACATTGTTGTACTTGGCCTCGCCGTCCAGGCTGTAATCCACCTTGGAGCGATAGGACAGACCGAGACGGGTACTTTCCACCGGCTGGAAGATGACCCCGACGTTGTAGCCCCAGGCGGCATCGTCGCCCTTGATCTTGACCTTGCCATCGCCTGCGCCGACATCGAGAGTATTCGACGTCAACTCACCCTTGATACTGTTGTAGGTCACACCGGCGCCGATGGCCCACTTGTCATTGATGCGGTAGGAGATGGTCGGCTGGGCGGTGACCACCTCGACTTCACTGTAATTGGCGAAATAACGGCCGCGGAAATCAGAACCATAATCGGTGATCACGCCAAAGGGCGCGTAGACCCCGAAGCCCAGTGCTACCCGATCATTCATCGGCTGCACGTAATAGAAGGAAGGCACTGCCGCCCCCGGCACCATGTCACCGTCATCTCCGCCAGAGACTGGCCGACCGAGTGCATCATTCGCGCTGGCGACATCAATATCGGTATTGACGTCCAGATAGGTCACACCGCCGGTGATCTGGGCACGATCCAGGAAGGACATGCCGGCCGGGTTGCCGAACACGGTGGAGGCATCATTGGCATTCGAGGCGCGCCCGGCGAAGGAGGTGCCCTGGGTACTGACACTCTGCTCGTTCAGCTGGAAGGCCCCCGCGTGAACGCCACCGGCATAAGCCGTGGCTACCGTTGCCAGAGCGACCCCGAGGGTGAGTTTGTTCATCTTGTTTTTCATTATGGATGGCGTCCCATTGCAGGTGGCTGGAGAGCCGCATGTTGTTGTTATCATTCGTTGATGCATAGCTCTGTCACCTACGTTTTGGGCGAGTCGTGCGTTCAAGTCAAGGGCGAACGTTTGTTTGAATAGGGAGATTTCTAGTATTCAGGGAACTTTCATTCATGTCTGCACCGTCACGTGCTGCTAAGCCCATGACCTGACGACGATTTAGTGCCTTGTCTCCAGCGTTTAAAACACGACAGCCCCCTCTGCTCCCTCCTCTAGCCTATTGGTCGAACATCAGCTTTTTCGTATGTATCGGCTCGCTTGACCTATGTGCAACACATAAGTCTTACACTGATGATCAGTCACGGAACATTGGCTGCCGACAGACCTTCAGGGCAGCCGAATGCTCTCTCCGCCACTCTTGATCACCAGGAGATGATGCAATGAAAGTCGCCGAACTGGCCCGCGCGGGGGGCGTCACCGCCGAAACCGTTCGCCATTACACGCGCCAGGGGCTGATCACGGCCCGACGTGATCCCGTCAACAACTACCAGCGCTTCGATGAGCAGGCGCTGGTACGCCTCAAATTCATCAGTCAGGCACGCCAGCTGGGCTTCAGCCTTTCCGACATCAAACAGATTCTCGAGCAGGCGGACCAGCACGACTCGCCGTGCCCGCTGGTGCGTGACCTGCTGCGACAGCACCTGCCGAGAGTGCGCGAGCGCATTCGTGAGCTGGAAGCCCTGGCAGGGCGCATGGAGCATGCGCTGGATTGCTGGCAGGGCCTGCCGGATGGCGTGCCGGACGGCAACAGCGTGTGCTGTCTGATCGAAGGCTTTCCGCAGGACATGCCCGACACCGCTTCCACTTCCAAACGCCGCGACGGGGGGCAATCATGATGACCACATCACTTCCCGAGACACGCCTTCTGCAGGCACCTGGCATCCATTGTCAGGGCTGTGTCAGCAGGATTCGTCGTGCCCTGCAGGCGCAGGACTCGCAGGCCGAGTTGCTCGGCGCGCCTGACGCAGAGCTGTTGCTGATGCACAGCCAGTTGTCATCCACGGCACTGCAGGAAGTCGCGGACGACTGCGGCTACCCCCTCAAGGAGGAAGCCCTGCCGGAACGCGCCCATCACGATCTGTCGGTGTACGGCATGCACTGCCAGAAGTGCGTCGCCAGATTGCGTGAGGCCATCCAGCACTGGGATGAGGCTGCGCAAGTCACTGGCACGCCGAAAGAAGACATTCTCGACGTGGACACCTGTCTGCCGCGCGGGCTGCTCGAGAGAATCATCCTCGAGACGGACTATTCGCTTGAGGCCCCCGCCGAGGCGGATGAAGCTCAAGCCGCACCGGCTGCTGATACGCCGGTCGTTGCGAGCAAGTCAGGCGCTGCGAACGCGTCAGGTACTGCAAACAAGACAGCGACTGAGAGCCAGCCAGCCGATAGCGCAAGCGCCGAGTTCTCACTGTCCGGCGTCACCTGCGCCAGCTGCGTGGCGACGATCCAGAAGGCACTGGATGGCCTGGATGGAGTGGAGCAGGCGCAGGTCAACTTCGCCTCGCGCACCGCCCAGGTCACGAGCCGCCTCGCTCCCGACGAGATCGTCTCGGCCATCGAAGGCGTCGGCTACGGGGCGAGCCTGGTGGAAGATACGCAGGCCGGTGAGCAGCAACAGCAAGAGGACGCCGATCAGGAATATCGCTCTCGTGTCCGTGACAGCGTGCTGTCACTGGGCATCGGCATCCCCCTGATGATCAGCATGTTCTTCCATCATCCCGGCTTCGAGGGGCTCGAGCGCGGGGTGTGGCTTGCGATCGGCGTCGCCGTGCTGGGCGTGCTCGCCACGGCAGGACGCAGCTTCTTCACCAGCGCCTGGAAGGCCTTCACGCACCATCAGGCCAACATGGATACGCTGGTGGCGCTCGGTACCGGTGCGGCATGGATCTACTCCATGGGCGTGCTGCTATTCCCCGACAGCGTGCCCCCGGCGGCGCGCGGGCTCTACTTTGAAGCCTCGACCATGATCATCGGCTTGATCAGCCTGGGGCAGGCGCTGGAAGTCCGCGCCCGGGGCCGTACTCAGCAGGCGCTGCGCGCGTTGCTGGATCTGCAGACTCGCACGGCCCGCGTGATCCGCGACGGGGAAGAGCGCGAGATCGATATCAACGAGGTCCGCAGCGGGGACCAGGTGCGCATTCGCCCCGGTGAGCGCATTCCGGTGGACGGCAGGGTCATCGAGGGCCAGAGCCACATCGATGAATCGATGCTCAGCGGTGAGCCACTGCCCGTGTCACGCGGTATCGGCGATGAGGTAGCCGCCGGTACGCTCAATACGCGTGGCAGTCTGGTCTTCGAAGTCGAGCGAGTCGGTAGCGAGACGCGCCTGGGACGCATCATCAGCCAGGTGCGTCAGGCGCAGAATTCGCGCCCGCCGATCGGTCGGCTGGCTGACACCATCTCCGGCGTGTTCGTGCCCAGCGTGATGATCATCGCCATCGTCGCGGCGCTGGTGTGGTTCAACTTCGGGCCTGCGCCGACCGGCGTGCATATGCTGGTGGTCGCGACGGCGGTACTCGTCATCGCCTGTCCGTGTGCGCTGGGTCTGGCGACGCCGATCTCGACCATGATCGGGGTCGGCAAGGCGGCGGAACATGGCGTGCTGGTACGTAGCGGTGAGGCACTGCAGACCGCCAGTCGCTTGACCGCGCTGGTGGTCGACAAGACCGGCACCCTAACGCGCGGCAAGCCGGAGGTCACCGAGGTCTCGCTCCTCGAAGGGGAAGACGAGGAAGCCGTACTGGATGCAGCATATGCACTGGAGCGGGGCTCCGAGCACCCGCTGGCCGCGGCACTGCTGGCACATATCGAAGCCAGACGCCCCGATGCCTCGCGCAGCAAGGCCTTCCATGACTACCAGACCATCAGCGGACGCGGCATTCAGGCCCAGGACGATGCCGGTCGCACCTGGCGCATGGGCAACGCTGCCATGCTGGAAGAGGCAGGCATCAGCCTGGCTCCTCTCAGCGAGCAGATAGCAGCGCTGGAAGACAATGCGCGCACCCTGATACTGATGGCTCGCGACGATGAATTGCTCGCCGTCTTCGGCCTGGCCGACCCGCTGCGTGACGATAGCCGCGATGCCATAGCTCGCCTGCATGCCATCGGCCTCAAGGTGATCATGCTGACCGGTGACAACCCTCACACGGCAGCGGCCGTGGCGCGCGAGACCGGTATCGATGATTACCGTGCCGGCGTCTCACCGGATGACAAGCACGATGAGATCGCGCGGCTGCAGCAGGAAGGTCATGTAGTGGGCATGGTCGGCGATGGCATCAATGATGCGCCGGCGCTGGCGCTGGCCGATGTCGGCTTCGCGATGGGCGAAGGTACCGACGTTGCCATCGAGACCGCCGGTATCACGTTGATGCAGCCGTCGCTGGGCGGGGTCGCGGATGCGATCGCGATCAGCCAGGCCACCCTGCGCAACATCAAGCAGAACCTGGTGGGGGCCTTCGGCTACAACCTGATCGGCATCCCGATCGCTGCAGGCATCCTCTACCCCTTCACGGGCATGTTGCTGTCGCCGGTAATCGCAGGACTGGCCATGTCCTTGTCCTCGGTCACCGTCGTGACCAATGCCAATCGTCTGCGTCGATATACGCCCCCGAGCGCAGCTGGATCCGCAACGAGTAACCCAGAGAATACCGCCACCACCTCACAAGGAGCGTCAGCATGATCTGCATGGCCATCAATCTGCTAGGGTTCGGCCTGATCGCCGCCATTGTCTGGTGGTTCTGGCTCGCCAAGTCATGAAACACACTCCAGGACTTGCTCTGTAGTCGCTGAAATCGAGCAAGCTGATTGCACAAGGCAATCGCGCTAGATAATCATCTCAAAGCCCTGTCACACGCTGTGTGGCAGGGCTTTTTTCGTGACTGTTTCCTGATCAAAAGCGCACCAGACGGCTCTCGCAAGACTCGCAACGATAGCGCTCATGACATGCCATCCTGCGGCTCCGAGACCCGTGTCACCCAACAGCACACTGGAGAGGAAACAGCTGCCGCGAGTTCGTATGGATAGCTCCTGCACTGACGAATCTTGAGTTTTCCACAGCCGCTTTGCTCTTCTTTACCCCGCGCATCACTTCTTTACCCCGCTTGACCAAGGCGCCGAGAATGCAAAAACGCCCCTGCCACATCAGTGACAGGGGCGTTTCCTTTGACCTTCTTTCTGCACAGCGGATCTTCTGACGTCTCTATGCGTGCCTTTCCACACATGCCACATGGCTTCTCCCACGCATGACCTTCGCGCCTATGATTTTTCCTGCACACAAAGAGAACCGCCCCTGCAGCAAGGCTACAAGGGCGGTTCAGTATAAGTGCCTGACGAGGATCGGGGCGGCCATCCGCGACTCTTGCAGGGAGAAACCCTACCTGGCGGGTCTATCACACCAATGATCTAGCAGCTTTCATCAGCAATTCTCGGCACATTTTGCTTGCACGAGGCTTTCTTTTTCGCCAATTTTTCCTGCGCACAAAAAGAACCGCCCCTGCAGCAAGGCTACAGGGGCGGTTCAGTATAAGTGCCTGACGATGACCTACTCTCACATGGAGAAACTCCACACTACCATCGGCGCTAAGCGGTTTCACTTCCGAGTTCGGCATGGGATCGGGTGGTTCACGCTCGCTATGGTCGTCAGGCGAAACGGTGGCATCTTGCGATGCCTGAGTCTCGAGGCTTGTGGCCTCGTGACTCGCAATATGAATCATGCTGACCGATATGTCTCGATCCTGTCGCAATCCCGGCGGTTTGCCTACGCAAACCCCTTGGGTGTTATATGGTCAAGCCTCACGGGCAATTAGTACTGGTTAGCTCAACACATTG
>NZ_JAWJYL010000008.1:0-197371 GCF_046566945.1 Cobetia sp. SIMBA_158 | reverse complement strand
GGACCATAGCTCAGTTGGTTAGAGCGCCACGTTGACATCGTGGAGGTCGGCGGTTCAAATCCGCCTGGTCCTACCAGATTCCAGAAAACGCCCGGCTCATCGAGTCGGGCGTTTTCGTGTGCGTGTCCTGAAAATCTGCCGCGGGATTGGTGTACGCCGCTCAGGCAAGCGTAGCGTCGAGGAATTCGCGTGCTTCCTTGAGGGCGGCATTGGCAGCGCTCAGCAGCGGAGCGAAGCCGACGAACACATGCGGCATGTCCGGCCACAGGCTCAAGGTGACGGGCGAGCCGCAGTCCTGCGCCTGAGTAGCATAGCGACGACTGTCATCGAGCAGGATCTCCGCCTCGCCGCACTGGATCAGCGTCGGAGGCAGGTCAAACAGATTTCCCTCCAGCGGCGAGATGCTCGGATCGCTCATGTCGGTGCCGTCCTGCACATAGGCCATGCTCACGAAGGGCAGCAGATTGGGATCGAGGATCGGGTCCACCTCGGCCTTGCGCGACAGTGAGGCGCTGCCCCAGCTGAGGTCCGTGGCGGGCGAGAAGGCGATCACCGCATCCGGCAGCCGCTCACCTGCGCTCTTGAGCGCATTCAGGGCCGCCAGCGTGAGGTTGCCGCCCGCACTGTCACCGGCCAGCAGCAGGTGGTCCTGCGGGTATTCGTCACACAGCCAGCGCCACGCGGCCAGCACGTCCTGCAGGCCGGCCGGGAAGGCGGCCTCGGGCGCGAGGCGGTAATCCAGGGTGTAGGTCTCGGCGCGTGCCGCTCGCCCCAGACGGCTGGCCAGAGGGCGATGGCCGGCAGGCGAGCCTGCGATCCAGCTGCCGCCATGCACATACAGCAGGCGACGCGGGCGCGCTGGTGCGTCATCGGGTGCCGGCAATACCTCACAGACACGCTCTCCCTCGCCGCCCGGTACCATCGCGAGACGCGGTGTCACGCCGGTGTCGAGAATGCTGGCGTCGGCAGCGAAGTAGGCCTCAAGCAGGGTGCGCTTGGCGCCGAGGTCATTGCCGGTGCGCGCCGTGAAGGCCTTGATACGCTCAAGATGCTTGATGACTCGCTCAAGGCCGGCATGCGCATCGTCGTGATTTTGCAGCGAGGCCTCCGCGTGTGGGGGCGGCGAATCCGGGGATGTAGAGGATGATGTGGAGGGCGAAGTAGAGGGCGACGAGGGATGAGATGGCGACCGGGATGACATGTTTGGCTCCTGTCGGGGGCGAGAGCTCTTAACCTGTCATCTCGTACGGGGCTGTGCAAGGCCTGACAGGCCACAACGCAAACCGCCCGCCGTGCGAGTGGCGCGGCGGGCGGCAGAGCGTGATGCTGACGTTCAGGCTGTCTGTCAGGCGAGCGCTCAGTTTGTCAGGCAGGAACGCTGTCGAAGTCGCTGGAGGCGATGAAGATCTCGACCAGGCGCTCGATGCCGGCCTGATCCTCTTCGTCGAAGCGCTCGGGGCTCGGGCTGTCCAGGTCCAGCACACCCCACAGCACTTGCTGGCCGTCCTGCTCGATGAGCACCGGGATGACCAGCTCGCTGCGCGAGGCGGCGTCACAGGCGATATGGCCCGGGAAGGCGTGTACGTCCGCGACGCGCTGGGTGGTGCGCTCGGTAGCAGCGGCGCCACACACGCCCTTGGTGAAGGGAATCGGGTGGCAAGCCGGCTGACCCTGGAATGGCCCCAGGTGCAGGATTTGCGGCTGACGTTGCACATAGAAGCCTGCCCAGTTGAGGTTCTCCACCGTCATGTTGACGAAGGCAGCCGTCTGGGAGGCATTGGTCAGCCAGTCGCGGGTATCGAGGATGGCATCCAGCTGGCGGGCCAGCAGTGAATAGTCGGGGCGAGTGGCCATGAGGGCTCCTGAGGGATAGGTAAGGTGGCGAGATGGCGCAAGAATGCGGTCGCGGGTCGCCTGTTTCAAGCGTGTCCTGCGCGTGTGTCTTTCCGCGCTGCGTCGGCATCTGGGTGTGATGAGATGCGTGACGAGATGAGTCATCCACCGGATGCAAAAGCGCCGACCAGTGGTCGGCGCTTTGCGTTCAGGCGTCTGTCAGTGACGTGGGGTGAGGCTTACTTCCAGCCCGGTACCGCCGCACCCTTGAACAGCTCTTCCGCCTTGGCTTCGACTTCCGGCGTCTGGTAGGCCTTGACCAGCTTCTGCACCTTCTCGCTGTCTTCATCGCCCTGACGCACGACGATCAGGTTGACGTACGGAGACTCGGCGCCTTCACGGATCAGCGCGTCTTCCGGCTTCAAGCCAGCCGGCTGGGCGAAGGTGTTGTTGATGAAGGCCAGGTCGACGTCCGGCAGGATACGTGGCAGCTGGGCAGCCTCGATTTCCTTGAACTGGTAGTCATGCGGGTTCTTGGCGACGTCGATCGGCGTCGCTTCGAGGTTGCCCTTGTCGGTCAGCTCGATCATGCCCAGGTCGTGCATCAGGATCAGGGAGCGGCCTTCGTTGGACGGATCGTTCGGCAGGGCGATGGTCGCGCCGTCCGGCAGTTCGCTGATGTCTGCGTACTTCTCGGAGTAGGCACCGATCGGGTACACGAAGGTCTTGCCGGCACTGGCGAACTTGTAGCCACGCTCACGCACCATGGATTCCATGTACGGCTGGTGCTGGTAGGCGTTGGCATCCAGAGAGCCATCGGCCAGCGCGGCGTTGGGAGACACGTAGTCGGTGAACTCGGTGATCTCGACGTTCAGGTCGTACTTTTCCTTGGCGATCTCGGCCGCGACCTTCATCACTTCGGTTTCCGGGCCTGCGACGGTACCCATCTTGAGGGTGTTCTCGTCAGACGCGTCGTTGCCGCAGCCTGCCAGCAGGGTGGCGCCGAGCAGGGTAGCAGCGCCGGCAAGGCGCAGCGGGGAAGAAAGCGTGGTCAGCATGTTGCGCATCGATGTTCTCCTTGTGATCCGACGTGACCGGCGGGGTCCGCAGGATGTTATGTGTGACGGCTCATGGTGATGAGTCGTCACGATACCGAAAGCCGTGTGATTTGTAGATCGAACGCCACTTCCAGATCAGTCACCGCTCATGGAGCGACGCTTACTTGTGGTTCGACTTGCGCACCAGATGGTCGCCCAGGCTCTGGAAGCCCTGCACCATGACGACGAGGATGACCACGGTCACCAGCATCACCATCGGGTCGAAGCGGTTGTAGCCGTAGCGAATGCCGAGATCCCCCAGGCCGCCGCCGCCGACGGTGCCGGCCATGGCGGAATAGCTGATCAGCGTCACCACGGTGATGGTCAGGCCATTGATGATGCCGCCGCGTGCTTCCGGCAGCAGTACCTTGGTGATGATCTGCATCGGCGTGGCGCCCATGGCCTGTGCGGCCTCGACCAGCCCGGGGCCGACTTCATTCAGCGCGCCTTCGATCAGGCGGGCGACGAAGGGAATCGAGGCGATGGTCAGCGGCACGATGGCGGCGTTGGTGCCGATCGAGCTGCCCGCAATCAGGCGTGTCAGCGGGATGATCGCCACCATCAGGATGATGAACGGCACCGAGCGACCGATGTTGGTGATGATGCTCAGCACGCTGTTGAGTGCCGGGCGCGCGAGAATCTGGCCGGGGCGCGAGGTATAGAGTGCCACGCCCAGGGGAATGCCGAGTGCCGCGGAGATCAGGCCTGCCACCGCGACCATGTACAGCGTCTCGAGGGTGGAGGACAGGACGAGTTCAAGCAGTGCGGGTGACATGACCGAGCACCTCCACTTTCAGGTCGTGGGATTCGAGATAATCGAGCGCTTGCTGAGTCTGGCGGCTGTCGCCCATCAGTTCGGCGATCATCAGGCCCAGGGTGCGGTCCTGAATGGATTCCACCTTGGCCTGCAGGATGCTGACATCCACCTGGCATTCACGCGCCAGACGGGAGATCAGTGGAGTGGAGACGGCGTCGCCGCTGAAGGCCAGGCGCACCACCGGGTGGGTGTGCGGGCCCGCGGTGGCTTCGAGGCGTTCGACCAGCGCACGCGGCGGCTCAAGCTCCAGGAAGTCATTGAGGAACTCGCGGCCCAGGCGGGTCTGCGGTGCGGTGAAGAAATCGCCCACTGAGGCCACTTCCACCAGTTCACCGCCGCTGATCAGGGCGACCTGATCACAGATGCTCTTGACCACTTCCATCTCGTGGGTGATCAGCAGGATCGTCAGGCCCAGCTTGGTGTTGATGTCCTTGAGTAGCTCAAGAATGGAGGCGGTGGTCTGCGGGTCGAGGGCAGAGGTGGCCTCGTCACACAGCAGCACCTTGGGGCGGCTGGCCAGCGCGCGGGCGATGGCCACACGCTGTTTCTGGCCGCCGGACAGCTGGGCAGGATACTGGTCGGCCTTGTCGCTCAGGCCGGTCAGCTCCAGCAATGGCTCGACGCGCTTTCTGATCTCGTCCTTCGAGGTGCCAGCCAGCTCCAGCGGCAGCGCCACATTGGCGAAGACCGTGCGTGAGGAGAGCAGATTGAAGTGCTGGAAGATCATGCCGATCTGGTGACGAGCGCTGCGCAGGGCGGACTCGTCGAGCTCGGTCAGTTCCTGGCCATCGACGACGACGCTACCGGCAGTGGGGCGTTCGAGCAGATTGACGCAGCGAATGAGGGTCGACTTGCCGGCACCGGACAGGCCGATGACACCGGTAATGGCGCCCTGAGGAACCGTGAGGCTGGCATCCTTGAGCGCGACCACGGCCTTGTCACCACTGCCGTAAGTCTTGGAGACGTTCTTGAGTGTGATCATGGGGGTCCGAGTGGTTAAGGCACCAACCGGATTGCGGGCAAAGGTCTGTAGAGGACAGAACGTTCTGCCGGCGTCTGCGCACATGGCAGACAGCGAAGAGGGGAGCGATCCAGTGGGGAGAAAAAAGACCACCCAAGACGGGTGGCCATCAACGCTGGACACACCCTTTTAGCAGAACTTGCACCCCGTGAGACCAGCTCTCGTGGTGGGCGCCCGCAATCCGGGTACAAATCGGCGCCAAACAGATTTGAGGCGCATTCTATCAGTCACCTTGGGGGTGTCAACGACTTTGGTCTTGCGCTGGACGTTTATTCGAACTGGCGTTCGATATGGCAATTCGGCGATACGCTCTGTAAGCCATTTCTTACAAGACTCTTGTCGTGATGCGGGTTTCAACTGCCAGCGACGGCTTTCCTGTCTTGACGGTCAGTCGGGGATGAGTTGCGGCCCGCTCTGGCTGCTGCGTTCGCGGTGGCAGTCGTGCTCGTCTGTTGCGGGAGACGGGAGACGGGAAGCGGGTGGCAAAGGCGGCAACGCCGCGCACCCCCACGGCCGGCAACGCCAGCATGTCGACGGCAAGTCCACCATGCTAGGATTTCGGCTGGGCATGCCGGTCATCTCGCTGCTGCATGCCGTCCCTTATTCACGGCTTCTCGACAGCAAGAAGCAGCAGTGCAAGGAAAGATCACGCATGTTCACGGGTATCGTACAAGGCATGGCGGAAGTGGTGGCCATTGAAGAACGCACTGACTTTCGCACGCATCAGGTCCGGTTGCCGGCGGGGCTGGAGGCGGGGCTGGAGCTGGGGGCCTCGGTGGCCCATAACGGTTGCTGTCTGACCGTGACGGCGCTTGAGGGTCAACTGGCCAGCTTCGATCTGATGCGCGAGACGCTGCGTCTGACCAATCTGGGCGAGCTCGAGGTGGGCAGCGTCGTGAACGTGGAGCGAGCGGCACGCTTCGGCGACGAGATCGGCGGGCACTCGATGTCCGGGCACGTGATGGCGATGGTGACCATCGATGCCATCGAGGCCACTGCGGACAATCGTCGTATCTGGTTCCAGGCACCGGCCGAGCTGATGCGTTTTCTGTTCGACAAGGGCTATGTGGGACTTGACGGTGTCAGCCTGACGATCGGCGAGGTGCAGGGCACGCGCTTCTGCGTCAATCTGATTCCCGAGACGCTCGAGCGCACCCTGATGGGCGTGCGCGCCGTCGGTGATCAGGTAAACCTTGAAGTCGACCCGCAGACCCAGGCCATTGTCGAGACCGTCGAGCGGGTCATGGCCTCCCGTCTGGCATGAGGCTTGCAGGTCTGCAGCGGATCAACTCACTGGCATGACGCCAGAACTCGTCTGACTGGTCAGGAAATATGCCAGGAATGCTCGATTCGCTGCAGACCTTTGGGTACCATGTTGCGCCTTTCGATGCCCTGCCGCTGGCGGGGCATCGTGGTTCAGGCAGGCTGAACAGGGGAAAAGCTTCATCCGACGCCCTGTGCGGCATACCTGTCCGAGCGAGTTCGTCTTGATCTGCTGATTCTGACAATCACCGACCACTGCGCCTTGCCGGACAGGCACTGCTCAAGGATAGGGGCTACCTCAATGCTGGAACGTCTTTTCAAGCTCTCCGAGCACGGTACCAATGTGCGTACCGAAGTCATCGCAGGATTTACCTCCTTCCTCGCGATGGCCTATATCATCTTCGTGGCTCCCTCGATGCTGGCCTCCACCGGCATGGATCACGGCGCCGTGTTCGTCGCGACCTGTCTGGCGGCCGCCATCGGCTGTCTGATCATGGGCCTTTACGCCAACTACCCGATCGCGCTGGCGCCGGGCATGGGGCTGACGGCCTTCTTCACCTATACGGTCGCCGGCCAGATGGGCGTGCCCTGGCAGGTCGCGCTGGGCGCGGTCTTCCTGTCCGGGGTGAGCTTCTTCCTGCTGTCCGCCTTCAAGATTCGCGAGTGGATCATCAATGCCATTCCCGCCTCGCTGAAGACCGGCATCGCCGCGGGCATCGGCCTGTTCATGGCGATCATCGCCCTGCAGGGCAGCGGCATCGTCGTTGACGCCCCGGGCACGCTGGTCACGCTGGGCGATCTGTCCTCGCCGGCGGCCATGTATGCATTGCTCTCGTTCTTTTTGATCGTCGCGCTGTCGTATCGGAAGGTGATCGGTGCGGTGATGATCGGCATACTGCTCGTGACTCTGCTGGCGACCTTGACCGGCAACAACGACTTCCACGGCTTTGCCTCGATGCCGCCGAGCATGCTGCCGACATTGGCAGAGCTCGATATCGCCGGCGCCTTCAATCTGGGCATGGTGTCGATCATCTTCGCCTTCCTGTTCGTCGATCTGTTCGACACCTCGGGCACGCTGATCGCTGTCTCCCAGCAGGCTGGCCTGACCAATGAGCGTGGCCACCTGCCGCGCCTGGGACGGGCCTTGATGGCAGACTCCAGCGCCACCATGGTCGGCTCTGTCATGGGCACCTCGAACGTGACCAGCTACATCGAATCCGCCACCGGCGTGGCCGCCGGCGGACGTACCGGCCTGACGGCCGTGGTCGTTGCCGGCCTGTTCCTCGTCAGCCTGTTCCTGTCGCCGCTGGCGACCTCGATTCCGGCCTTCGCCACTGCCGGTGCGCTGCTGTATGTCGCCTGCCTGATGACGGGCGGCCTGGCACGCATCGACTGGAACGACATTACTGAAGCGGCACCGGTGGTGATCGCCACCCTGGTGATGCCGCTGACCTACTCGATTGCCAACGGGATCGCGCTGGGCTTCATCAGCTACGCCGTGATCAAGCTGTTCTCCGGCCGTTATCGTGATCTGAGCCCGGGGCTGGTGATTCTCGCCATCCTGTTCGCCTGCAAATACCTGTTCCTCGACGGAGCCCTCTAATGAGCATCTACAGCGACTACATCAAGTCTGTCATCCGCACCGTGCCGGACTGGCCCCAGGAAGGCGTCAACTTCCGTGACATCACGCCGGTGCTGCAGAACTCCGCCGCGTTCCGCAAGCTGATCGACTCCTTCGTGCACCGCTACCAGGAGATGGAGATCGACGCCATCGCCGCCATCGATGCGCGTGGCTTCATCATCGGTGCTCCGCTGGCCTACGAGTTGGGCTGCAGCTTCGTGCCGGTGCGCAAGAAGGGCAAGCTGCCGTTCAAGACCATCAGCGAGACCTACTCGCTGGAATATGGTGAGTCCACCGTCGAGCTGCACTCCGATGCCTTCCGTGAAGGCGATCGCATCCTGGTGATGGATGACCTGATCGCCACCGGCGGCACCATGCTGGCGGCCTGCAAGCTGATCGAGCGCACCGGTGGTGTGGTCGTCGAGACGGCAGCCATCATCGATCTGCCGGAAATCGGCGGCTCCGCGCGCATTCGTGAAGAAGGCCACAGTGTCTTCGCGGCGTGCAGCTTCACCGAATCCGAGTAATGCCGGCTTGACGCGATGGCCCTGTCTTCTGGCAGGGCCATCGTCGTTGCTGCGGGCAGCGAATCTGAGGCCCTTGTCCGCGCTCTGGCGTGGCTGAGTGGATCTTCCCCTTGTGCGGTGGCGCGCCAGCCACCATGCTTTCCTTCTGTTTCGTCATTGCGAGTGACCCACATGTCTTCCGAACGCTACCACGACCACTTCATCGTCTCCTGGGACCAGCTGCACCGTGATGTGCGTGCGCTATGTCACGACCTCAGCGGTCGCGATTTCAAGGGCATCATCGCTATCACCCGCGGTGGCCTGATTCCGGCCGGCCTGATCGCCCGCGAGCTGGGTATCCGCCACATCGATACCGTGTGCATCAAGAGCTATCACGACCACATGGAGCAGGGTGGTCTGGAAGTGGTCAAGGGCGTCGACCACGACGGTGACGGCTGGCTGCTGGTCGATGACCTGGTCGACACCGGCAACACCGCACGTGCGGTGCGTGACATGCTGCCCAAAGCGCACTTCGTGACTGTCTATGCCAAGCCGGAAGGGCGTCCGCTGGTCGATGGCTTCATCACCGAAGTGCCGCAGAACTGCTGGATCCAGTTCCCGTGGGACATGGGCATCGCCTACGTCGAGCCGATCGCCGAGCAGCTCAAGAAGCAAGAGAGCGATAGCTGACATGCCGTTGGAGACTGCCGCGACTGGCCGCTCCGAGGTGTTGCCTGCCGATTGGCAGGCGCATCTTGGCCAAGAGTTTCAGGCTGACTACATGCAGCGCCTGCGCGACTTTCTGCGCGCCGAGAAAGATGCCGGCAAGGTCATCTATCCGCATTCCGATGACTGGTTCCGTGCCTTCTGGCTGACGCCGCTCTCCAACGTCAAGGTCGTGATCCTCGGCCAGGACCCGTACCACGGCCCGGGCCAGGCGCACGGACTGTGCTTCTCGGTACGCCCCGGGGTGCGCCCGCCGCCTTCGCTGAAGAACATCTACAAGGAACTGGCCACCGATGTCGGCGTCGAACCCGTCGATCACGGCTTCCTGGAAAGCTGGGCGAAGCAGGGCGTCTTGCTGCTCAACAGCGTGCTGACCGTCGAGCAGGGCAAGGCCGCCTCGCATCAGAAGCAGGGGTGGGAGCAATTCACCGACCGCGCCATCGACGTGATCAACCAGCACTGTGAGGGTGTCGTCTTCCTGCTCTGGGGCAGTCATGCCCAGAAGAAGGCCCGCGCTGTGGACGCCCGGAAGCACCTGGTGCTCCACGCGCCGCACCCATCTCCCCTCGCAGCGCACCGCGGTTTCTTCGGCTCTCGCCACTTCTCGCAAGCCAACGCCTGGCTGGAAGCGCGTGGGGAAAAGCCGATCGACTGGCAGTTGCCGGTATCGACCTAGAGGCTGAGAAAAGTTTCAAGTTGCTTTGCTCTATAGTGTTCTTATTCTCTTTGCCCAAGCTAAGAGGCGATTGCAGTTTGTGAAAGGAAGCCAAAATGGTGCTTTTTCTCGCTGAATCACCCCTGCAGGTGATTTCATGTTACGAATTGTTTAAGCAGAAGTTTTCTGGTGAGAGGGTTTTGCTCGTAGTGAAGTATTCGGGCGAGAGAAAGAAAAAAACTCATGATTATCAGCTCAAGAAAACAATTGAAGCTTTGGATTGGCCTGAATGCACTGAGGTGTCTTTTCTGTGCAGAGTCAAGCAGTTTTCATGGGCTAAAAAAAGATTTGTCAAATATAAGATCATCAAGGCATGTGAGGGGCGTGCAAGTGTAGTATGTATGGGGGACTTTAAAAGTGAATGGATGCATGATCTCAAGATGAAGTTATTGCCAGAAAGTGTCTATCTGACCGATGATGGGGTAGGTGTCATAGAGGCGAAGGAAAAATATATAGATAAAGGTTTATTCCATCGCAACAAGAAATCGGGGTGGCTTTCTGGTGATGATTATGTGCAGCCGATTATCTTTAGTTCGTTTGTCAGTAGCTCGGGTGATGGGAGTTCAGTACATAATGATTACAGGTCTTTGAGGGCAGAAAGCAGGAGTAAGGAAACTGACGTGGAGGCCGTTTTTTATTTTGGTGCCAAGTATAGTGAAGCTGGTATTATGTCGTTGGAGGATGAGCTTGTGCTTATCAGTATGGCCAAGCTATATTTTGAGGAACGCGGGAAAAAAATAAAGTATATACCACACAGGGCTGATACACCCGGTAAGCTTGAATTGATTGAGAGTCAGCTCAATATTCCTGTCAACCCTCTCGGCTTGCCAGCGGAACTATACTTGTTGAAGCTGGATTACTTGCCTTGGGGGATTGCTGGAGCTTTCACAAGTGCACTTCTTAGCCTCGACAAGCTTTTCGATTTTGAGTCTGTGGTTTCTTTTGAAGTTCCCTCTGCTGTGTTGCGTGCAGAATCTTCAAGGGCAATAAGTAATATTTATAAGGAGTACCGTCAAGCCGGTATTGACGTAGTGGGCTTGGACTTCAATAAGCATGATCGGATTTAAGTCTGAATGTGATCAGGTGTACGGTTATTGGTGTATGAAATGAAGCAGGTTTTTTTACCCATATAATTGGCGTTGCAGGTTTTTCATGCGGCAAATTTATGATGAAGTTCTTGAGTGGATTCAATGGCTTCTATGTGTTAGAATTTTCTATAAATTCAGTTTTCGTGAGGGCGGCAGGGCATGTTCGATAATGCATCGATTTTGGTCACAGGTGGTACTGGATCTTTTGGTCATACATTCATTCCAATGTTGTTGGAAAAATATAATCCCAAGAGGGTTATCATTTTTTCACGTGATGAAATGAAACAGTGGGAAATGGCCAAGAAGTTTCAGGGCGATTCTCGTGTGCGTTTCTTTATAGGGGATGTGCGTGACCGAGACCGGGTATATCGTGCTCTGGATGGCGTCGATTATGTCGTCCATGCGGCCGCCACCAAGATTGTGCCCACTGCCGAGTACAATCCCTTCGAGTGCGTGAAGACCAATGTTCAAGGCGCAATGAACTTGATTGATGCGTGCATTGACAAAGGCGTAAAAAAGGTCGTCGCACTGTCTACTGATAAGGCTAGCAGCCCGATCAACCTATACGGTGCTACCAAGCTGACATCCGATAAGCTGTTCGTTTCAGGCAATTCCTACGCAGGCGGCCATGAGACCCGCTTTTCAGTAGTACGATACGGCAATGTGATGGGCTCGCGCGGTTCAGTGATTCCGTTTTTCATGTCCATTCGTGACAAGGGAGTGCTGCCAATCACGGATGATCGTATGACACGCTTCATGATCTCTCTGGAGCAGGGCGTCGAGTTGGTCTGGCATGCTTTCGAAGACATGGAAGGTGGAGAGATTTACGTCAAGAAGATTCCTTCCATGAAAGTCACCGACCTTGGGCGTGTCGTGGCGCCGGAGGCCAAGCAGGAAGTCGTCGGCATTCGTCCCGGAGAGAAACTTCACGAGCAAATGATTGGCGCTGAAGATGCTTATTACACCTATGAGTATCCTGAGCACTTCAAGATTCTGCCGGCTATCAACAGTTGGGATCAAGATGCCAATCGTATCAAGGATGGCAAGAAGGTGCCGGAAGGGTTTGTCTATTCCAGTGACAGCAACAGTGAGTGGATGAGTGAAGGCGAGCTCGAAGCCTGGATAGAGACTAACTGGGACAAGATCGGAGCTATCTGAATGATTCCCTACGGACGTCAGGATATCCAGCAGGCCGATATTGATGCCGTGATAGCCGTCTTGCAGTCAGATTTTCTGACACAGGGCCCCATGGTGCCGCGCTTTGAGCAGGCGGTCGCTAATAAGGTGCGGGCACGCCACGCCTTGGCTGTGAATAGCGCCACATCAGCCTTGCATATTGCCTGCCTGGCATTGGGCTTGGAGCGGGGCGATTGGCTATGGACTACCCCGATCACCTTTGTGGCTTCCGCCAACTGTGGTTTGTATTGTGGAGCTCAGGTCGACTTCGTGGATATTGATCCGCATACCTATAATCTCTGTCCCAAAGCGTTGGAAGCCAAGCTTGAGCAAGCCGAACGTGCCGAGCGTCTGCCAAAGGTGGTAGTGGCCGTGCACCTGTGCGGGCAGCCCTGCGACATGCAGGCAATCCATGCCTTGGGGCAGCGATACGGCTTTCGCATCATTGAAGATGCGTCACATGCCATTGGTGGTCAGTATAAAAACGAGTACATCGGTAGCGGTCGCTATAGTGATATCACAGTGTTCAGTTTTCACCCGGTGAAGATCATCACGTCCGCAGAGGGGGGGATGGCACTGACCAATGATGATGCTCTGGCTCGTAGCATGGACCTGCTCCGGAGCCACGGGGTGACTCGTGATCCTGCATTGATGAGCCACGAAGCCGATGGCTCATGGTACTACCAGCAGGTTGCCTTGGGCTTTAACTACCGTATGACTGAATTGCAGGCCGCGTTAGGGTTGTCCCAGCTTGAGCGCCTGGACGTTTATGTGGCGAAGCGTAACAGCCTTGCAGATCGTTATGATCAATTGTTGGCCGATCTGCCCGTGATGATCCCGTATCAGCATCCCGATAGCTATTCTGGTCGCCATCTTTACGTCATTCGTCTCGAGCTTGACCAGGTCCGTGTGACCCATCGGGAAGTCTTCGATGCCCTGCGCGAGCAGGGGGTTGGAGTCAATCTGCACTATATCCCTGTGCATACCCAGCCCTATTATCGGGATTTTGGCTTCCGGGCGGGCGACTTCCCTGAGGCTGAGCGCTATTACGAGCAGGCCATCAGCCTGCCTTTATACCCCATCATGAGTGATATACAGCAGGACAACGTGATTGTTGCCTTGCGCCGGGCAATGGAGGTGGTATGAGTAATCTCGCTGTTGCTGGCCCGGTCGCTATAATCCCCGCGAGGGGCGGTAGCAAGCGGATTCCGCGCAAGAATATACGGGAATTTGCTGGCAAGCCCATGATCGCTTGGTCTATCAAAGCCGCGTTGGACAGCGGATGTTTCGCGCGTGTGATCGTCTCAACTGATGATGATGAAATCGCTGCCGTAGCGGAAGCCAATGGCGCGGAGGCACCGTTCCGTCGTCCCGCCGCACTCTCTGACGATCACACTGGCACCATCCCGGTGATCGCTCATGCGATTGATTGGCTTCGCGAACAGGGTGAGTCCTCTCAGTCGGTGTGCTGTCTCTATGCAACCGCACCTTTTGTTCAGCCACATGATTTGAAAGCAGGTTTGCTCGCGCTACTAAGTGGCGATGCAGACTATGCCTTCTCAGTCACAAGTTATGCATTCCCTATCCAGCGAGCCTTGCGCTTGACGTCTGACAGTCGTGTCACAATGTTTCAACCAGAGCATTTCACCACGCGCTCTCAGGACCTCGAGGAAGCCTGGCACGACGCCGGGCAATTTTACTGGGGGCGCGCAGAAGCCTGGGTTGCCGGGAAAGCGATTTTCACTCAGTGTGCCGTGCCGGTAAGGCTACCGCGCCATCGGGTACAGGACATCGATACTCCTGAAGATTGGAAGCGCGCCGAGTGGCTATTCCGGGCCTGGCAGGCCGAGATGGCATTGGAGCGGGGGGCGGAGAAATGAGTGATGAGACAAGTCAGCCTCCCTCCCCTGTGGTGGTTTTTCGTGCAGACGCCTCAGTCGAGATTGGCACTGGTCATGTCATGCGCTGCCTTACGCTTGCCGAAGCTCTCAAGGCGCAGGGTGTCCAGTGCCACTTTCTTTGTCGTGAACATGTTGGGCATTTGATCGATACCATTCAGGCGCGGGGCTTTGCTATCCATCGATTGCCTGTGTGGAGCCAGCAGGGCATTGATGATGCGTCCGGGAGTCCTCAGCCGAGCCACGCGCATTGGCTGGGTGTGTCATGGCAGCAGGATGCCGAGGCCTGTGGCACTTTGCTGCGGAGTTTGGCTCCAGACTGGCTTGTCGTGGACCACTACGCACTGGATGCTCGCTGGGAAGCTGCGGTATTGCCCGCTCGAACCCGTTTGCTCGTCATAGATGACCTGGCGGATCGCCCCCATCTTGCCCACCTGCTACTTGATCAAAATCTGGGTCGCCAATCAGAAGACTATGCTGGATTGGTGCCAGTGGAATGCCAAGTGTTGGCGGGACCACAGCATGCCGTATTGCGGCCGGAGTTTGCTGAGCGTCGTGAGAGCAGTCTGACTCGTCGGCTCCGACGCCCGACGATCAAGCGAATGTTGATCAGCCTTGGTGGTGTCGACAAGGACAATGCAACCTGTCGCGTACTTGACGCTCTGAACGACTGCGACTTGCCACATGATCTCGAGATTACCGTAGTCATGGGCGCCACCGCGCCTTGGTTGAGAGAGGTCAAGGCTAGAGCCGGGGAGCTCCCGTGGTTCACCGAGGTGGTCGTCAATGTATCAGATATGGCGAGGCGGATGGCCGAGGCTGACCTCGCAATTGGTGCCGCAGGTAGTACTTCTTGGGAGCGCTGTTGCCTGGGGCTGCCTACTCTCATGCTGGTACTGGCCGAGAATCAGAAATCTATTGCCAAGGCGCTGGATATGGAGGGCGCGGCGGTTTGTCTAGGCGACCAAGAGCAGTTGGTCGAGGGGCTGTCTCGACATTTATCAGCTCTTCAGGTTCCTCATGCCTTGTATGAAATGAGCGTAGCTGCTGCTCAACTGACCTCTGGCGGCGGAACGCTGGCCCTCTGCCGGGCTCTAAATGGGGAGTCAAAGTTTAGATGATATTACCCGCAACTTTACGCACTCTCGAGGAGGCCGATCTCTTCTTGGTACGTCAATGGCGTAACCATCCTGATGTTCGGCGTTACATGTACACACAGCATGAGATTTCTGAGGGGGAGCATCGCGCTTGGTTCAAGCGTTCACAGCACGACCCAAATCGGCATCTCATGCTGGCTGAAGCAAATGGCCAGCCATTTGGGTTTGTCAGCATTCAGCTGGAAAATGATGAGCCGCATCGCGCTGTATGGGGGTTCTATCTTGCTCCTGAGGCACCGCGAGGCAGCGGTCAAGCGCTTGGGGAAGTCGCTTTGGAATTCGCGTTTGATCAGCTTGGTCTGCACAAGCTTTGTGGTGAAGCTCTTGCCAGCAATCAACGCTCGCTAGCGTTTCACGAGCGTTTCGGATTTGTGCGCGAGTCATTATTAAGAGACCATCACTTTGATGGAAATACTTATTACGATGTCATTGGCTTCGGGCTATTTCGTAGCGAATGGCAATTGCAGCAAGGAGCATGACGTTACATGACAGTCCCCTCTATCGAGATCGCTGGTCGCCGTGTTGCGCCTGATCAATCTCCCTATATTATCGCCGAACTTTCCGCCAACCATAATGGCAGGCTCGAAACGGCCATGCGTATTGTCGAAGAGGCTGCCAAAGCAGGTGCTGATGCTATCAAGTTGCAGACTTACCGACCCGATACCATTACCCTCGACTGCAACAGTGAAGAGTTCAAGATCAAAGGCGGTCTCTGGGACGGGCGTACTCTCTATGAGCTTTATGAAGAAGCTCACATGCCTTGGGAGTGGCACCAGCCACTTTTTGAGCATGCACGAAAGTTAGGGATCACGATTTTTAGTTCACCCTTCGACACTACAGCAGTTGATCTTCTTGAAGAGCTTGGTGCGCCAGCATATAAGATTGCTTCTTTTGAGGCTATTGACTTGCCGTTGATCGAGTATGTCGCCAAGACGGGTAAGCCGATGATTATTTCAACGGGCATGGCAAATTTGGAAGAAATTCAGGAGGCTATTGAAACTGCCCAACGTGCAGGCTGTCACCAGCTGGCGATATTGCACTGTGTCAGTGGATACCCGGCACCATCTGAAGATTATAACTTGAATACAATTGCCGATATGATAAGCCGTTTCGGCTTGGTAACGGGTCTGTCGGATCATACCGTAGACAATACTACCGCTATTACCAGTGTCGCTCTTGGTGCAAGCCTGATTGAAAAGCATTTTACGTTGGATCGTAATGGTGGTGGGCCTGATGATAGCTTTTCTATAGAGCCTGAAGAATTGCGGGCATTATGCCGTGATACGAAAACTGCCTGGAAGTCTTTGGGTGAAGTCAACTATGGTCGAAAGTCCAGTGAAGTTGGGAATGTACAGTTCAGGCGATCACTCTATTTTGTGAGAAGTATGGTGAAAGGTGAAAGGATAACTAGCGAGTGTGTTCGGAGTGTAAGGCCTGGGTTTGGTGTGGCTCCAAAATATTTGAATGATATCATTGGCTCTCGAGTGCTGAATGACGTCGATATCAATACCCCAGTCTCTTTTTCTATCATTTCGAAAGATTCTTGATTTTTCAGTATTCTGGTATGTAATATAGAAAGTTGTTAATTTGAATCACTGTCAGATCAGCTTATAGGTAAAAATTACATAATAAGTTATAATGTTTTAGTCATTATGTATGTTGCCTTGCACAGCTTACCTCCACACCAAGAACCATTTTTGACCTTAACTTGTTGAGCGCATTACGCTAGAATGCGCTCAATTTACCAGCCTTCCCGCTGCTATCGTCCGAGCCGGCGGGGGTAGTGCTGCGTATCGTTTGCACCATCTTCTGTCCCAAGAGGTATTTCCATGAGCGTCCATGCCATCAATCATCCACTGGTCCAGCACAAGCTCGGCCTGATGCGTGCAGCAGGCATCAGCACCAAGAGCTTCCGTGAGCTGGCCAGTGAGGTCGCCAAGCTGTTGACCTATGAGGCAACCCAGGACCTGGAGCTGGAAACTACCACCATTGATGCCTGGAGCGGCAACGAGCTGGATGTCCAGACCATCAAGGGCAAGAAAGTGACCATCGTCCCGATCCTGCGCGCCGGCCTGGGCATGCTGGATGGCGTGACGGACCTGATTCCTCCGGCACGCATCAGCGTCGTGGGTCTGTACCGTGATGAAGAGACACTTGAGCCGGTGCCGTATTTCGAGAAGTTCGTGTCAGATCTCGACGAGCGTCTGGCCATCGTGATCGACCCGATGCTGGCGACCGGCGGTTCCATGATCGCCACACTGGACATGCTCAAGGCCAAGGGCTGCCAGCAGATCAAGGTCATCGTGCTGGTCGCGGCTCCTGAGGGGATCGCCAAGGTGCAGGAATCCTACCCGGACATCGAGATCTACACCGCCTCCGTCGATGACCGCCTCGACGAGAACGGTTACATCGTGCCGGGTCTCGGCGATGCCGGTGACAAGATCTTCGGCACGCGCTGAGCGCCCGCCAGAGATGACAACGCCCTGCGCATCTGCGCGGGGCGTTTTTGTATCTGTCTGACCTGTCTGAGCAGTCAGGATCAGGCGGTTGATTCCTCCGCCCGTGAAAAGAAGTGCTGCCATGTCGTCTTCATCACCGTCCTCTGATACCTCCTCTCCCCATGCGTCGTCTGCCCATGTGCCCTTGCCGGAACAGGAAGGGTTCTCGCTGACGACTCTCGTCACCGGCGCGCAGATGCTGTTCGTCGCCTTTGGTGCGCTGGTGCTGGTCCCGTTGCTGACCGGGCTTGACCCCAACGTCGCCCTGTTTACGGCCGGTGTCGGCACCCTGGTCTTCCAGTGCGTGACCAAGGCCAGCGTGCCGGTCTTCCTCGCCTCATCGTTTGCCTTCATTGCGCCCATCCAGAGCTCGGTCGCGAACTTCGGCATTCCTGCCACCATGGGCGGTTTGTTCGTCGCGGGCCTGGTCTATGTGCTGCTGGCGCAATGCATTCGCCTCAAGGGGGTCGGCATCGTGCATCGTCTGCTGCCGGCCGTCGTGGTCGGTCCGGTGATCATGGTCATCGGTCTGGCACTGGCACCGACGGCGGTGCAGATGGCCACCGGCGAATTCAGCGACAACATCTCGCATGCTCAGGCGCTGACATTGTCATTGGCCAGTCTTGGCGTGACGCTGGTGCTGTCGATCTTCGGGCGTGGCATGTTGCGTCTGGTGCCGATCCTCGGCGGTATCCTGACGGGATATGTGCTGGGGTTGCTGATGGGAGTGATCGACCTCTCGCCGGTGCATGCCGCTGAGTGGCTGGCGCTGCCTAGCTTCACTGCGCCGACCTTCGAATTTTCCGCCATTCTGTTCATGATTCCCGTCGCCATCGCGCCTGCCGTCGAGCACATCGGCGACATGGTAGCGATCGGCTCGGTGACACGACGCGACTACCTGAAGAAGCCGGGACTGCATCGCACGCTGCTCGGTGACGGCCTGGCGACGTCGGCGGCGTCACTGTTCGGTGGTCCGCCCAATACCACCTATTCCGAAGTGACCGGCGCGGTGATGCTGACCCGTAATTTCAATCCGCGCGTGATGACAGTCGCGGCCTGTGTCGCGATCTCGCTGGCCTTCATCGGCAAGGTCGGCGCCGTGCTGCAGACGATCCCCACGCCGGTGATGGGCGGCATCATGTGCCTGCTGTTCGGCTCGATCGCGGTGGTCGGCATGAACACGCTGGTGCGCGCGGGGGATTCACTGACCGCACCGCGTAATCTGGTGATCGCCTCCTTGATCCTGGTGTTCGGGATCGGTGGCATGCAGGTCGGTGGTGGTCAGTTCACGCTGCAGGGCGTGAGCCTGGCCGCCATTCTGGGCATCGTGCTCAACCTGATTCTGCCGCCGGCGAAAGAGGGAGAATGATTACCATTTGATGAGTGGTCGCAGGGAACATTTACGCGAATGACGGTTCAGATAAATGCAACTCCCGTGTGCTGAGTGACTGGCACATGTGAGTTGCATTTTTCGTTTTCCCACCAGACGCCAGCTATCGTTTTCGCATGTCTTGCACGCGACACAAAGCGGTACTGGCGGACATTCGAAGGAGTGATGATTGCGTACCCTGGTCGTAGTGAGAAGCCTGAAAATGGGCGGCATGGAGCGAGTGGCGGTCAATCTTGCCGACAGTCTGGCCGCGAATGATCACGAGACGCATATGGTCATCTGGCGCGGTCGTGATCAGGTGCTGGAGCCGCAGGATGCCAGCGTCCAGCAGCACGTCGTGCCGATTCAGCAGCGCGTCCAGCGTTCCGTCGGCGGCGCCCTGACGACACTGGCGTCACGTCTGGTGCTCAATCCCGTGATACGCCGCTCCAATTTCGTGTGGGTCGGCAAGGCCGGTGGCGAGGAATTCGCCGCTTGGCTCAATGAATTCGAGCAGGAACACGGCAAGGTTGACCGCATCATCTTCCGTGGCCTGGGAACCTTCGAGCAGGTGTGGGGCTTCAAGGATTCCCGTGCACGTTACGTGCTGGAAAATCGCGTCAACTTTACCGGTCCGCAGTGGAAGCAGCGCATGTTTGCTCGCTGCCTGCTGGAGGACAAGCATCTGGTGGCGGTGTCCGAGGATGTGGCGCAAGGGGCACGTGACATTGCTCGCCAGCATGGGGTGACGCCGGCGCATATCGAGACGATCGTCAATGCCTGTCCGATCACCCGGATCCGTGAACAGGCCGCCATGGATGAGCCGGATATCCCGGCTGAGCCCTTCATTCTCAATGTGGCGCGTCTGGTGCCGCAGAAAGACCATGCCCTGTTGCTCGAGGCTTATGCCCTGGCAAGTCCGAAGGAGCCGCTGGTGATCGTGGGGGCAGGCAATTGCCGTGAAGCCCTGGAAGCCCAGGCTGAAAGGCTTGGCATCGCCGAGCGGGTGATCTTCGCCGGTCAGCGTGACAACCCCTATGCCTGGATGCGTGCCGCCAGGCTGTTCGTGCTCAGCTCGCGTGTCGAGGGCATGGGTATCGTGCTGATGGAGGCGCTGGCCTGCGGCACACCGGTAGTCTCGGTGGATTGCCGTGGTGGAATACGCGAGATCCTCAAGGGCGAGCTGGAACACGCCATCGCGCCGCATTCCGCCGAAGGCCTTGCGCGACGCATGAACGAGTTGTTGGCAGAGGAGGGTTATCCGATTCGCGAGGAGTGGTTGGCAGATTTCTGCCCGCACACCATGGTGGAGCGTTTCCTGGCCGAGCCGGCCACCAATGACCCTTGGGATGAGGCGCGCGAGCAGTCGCCTTATGCTGCGGGCCAGCCTCACTCCCGCGCTGCAAGAGGCTAGCGACGCGCCTCACGCCCACTCGGCCGAGCTGGCTTGGGACTTACTGGTCAAGGGCGTGCTGGCCAGGGCCGAGCTGGCAGGGCCGAGCAGTTCTCGAGCGAATGCCTGCCTAGCGACTCTGTGCGATGCATAGCCACTGGCAGTCTGGGGTCTCGGCAGCGTCGGAGGTCCCGTGGTGGGTGACTTCACTGCTTGAGAGTTCATGGCTTGCGGCTTGCGACGTCTCAGGCTTGCGCCAATGCAGTTGATAGCGCTCCCCGGCATGCAGTCGCGCAGCATCACCGCATTCGAGAAGTGCCTCCTGGCAGGCCGCCGTCGCGGCGAACTCGATACACAGTGCGCCGTGCGTGACCAGCACCAGGCTGTCATGCGCAGCCTGCAGGTAGGCGCTGCACTCCGGTGCGAGGCTGCCCAGCTCGATCTGGGGCTGTGGCGATGTCTGTCGGGATTGATCAATGCGCCGCAACGTGAGTCCCGGTCCACAGCCCGCAATCGGCTCATGCTCGTTGCCACGCAGGATGCGTGGTGGTTCGACGGGGATCTCATCGCTGAAGAAGTCGCTCAGCGAGATCGGAAATACCTCGAGAATCTTGTTCAGCGAGCTGACGGAAGGGCTGACCGCGTCCTGCTCGACCTGCGAGATGGTCGAATTGGTCACCTGGGCGCGCTTGGCCAGTTCACGCTGAGAGAGGCCATGACGCGTGCGCAGTTCGCGCAGCCGCTTGCCCAGCGTGCGAGACGCTGCCATCTCCTCGTCTGCCATTTTCTCGTCGTCAGTGGGCTGATCTGCCTTGCTGGCAGTGAGAGGTTCGGGGGCAGTAAGGGAGCTATCGTGCGACATCAGTGGTGCCTGATTGAGTGAGCATGCGCGCAGGCTAGCACGCGGGTGAGAGTGCGTGGCAGTGCACCTCGCCACGGCCAGGTGAGTTCATTTGTTGCGTGTGGCTCAAGGCGAGCGACTGCTGCCCCCGGCGCTGAGCGTCTCGAGCAGATGGCGCCCTTGATCATCCTCATGATGCCGGCGTGCGATGCACGGCAGCCACAGGCAGAAGGTGGCGCCGCCACCGGGCGTATCTTCCAGCCATAGCCTGCCTCCCAGCTGGGTGATCAAGCCCGATGAGACCGACAGGCCGATGCCCGAGCCATTGGCGCGCGTGGTGAAGAAGGGCGTGAAGATGCGCGACTTCAGGTGCTCGGGCACGCCAGCGCCGTGATCGATGACGCGTATCTCGACTCCCGCCACGGGGGCGAGTTCCGTTGGCACTGAGGCTGGCGCTGGCGCTGAGACTGACGTATCCGGACGGCTGTTTGGCTCATCATTCATTACGGCCAGCGCTGCATCACGATCACGGCTGGTGATGCACAGCGTATCCGGCGCAGGCGCCATCTCGATGGCGTTGATCAGCAGATTGACCAGCACCTGGGTCAGTTGCGCGCGATCGGCCTCGATCAAGCGAGTCGCCGCCAGCTCATGCTGCAATTGATGGCCATGATGATCCAGCGCGTGCCTGACCAGCACCTCGACACTGTGGATCGCCTCGTCGGGATGAATCTGGCTGAGGTGAGGCGCGCCGAGTGACGGCGTCAGTGAGTTGCCGTCGCCAATGTCGTTGGAGGCGAGCGGGTCGCGCGCGTACTGACGCAGGTTGTCGACCAGCGCGCGAATGCGTTCGACCTGATGGATGATGGTGGCGATTTCCTCGCGCACCGGCTCGGCCTGTTCACCGAGTATCACCTCGATCAACTCGACATGACCGAGAATCACCGCGGCGGGGTTGTTGATCTCGTGGCCGATACCCGCCGTCAGCTCGCCCAGCGCCGCCAGTTTCTCGCGGGTCAGCAGGCGCGCGCGCGCTTCACGCAGCAGGCGGACGTGCTCTTCCAGGGCCTGACTGCGTTCGCGCAGCGTGGCGGTCTGGGCGCTCAGATCGCGGGTGCGATCCTCCACCTGAGCTTCCAGCGTCTGGGCAGCGAGCTGTATCTCATGGCGGTGTGCTTCCAGTCGCGCCAGCATGGCGTCGAATTCCTCGGCCAGTTCATCCAGCTCATCACCGTGCCGCTGCGCCGGCCCCAGAGAGGACAGCGGGCCTATGCGCAAGCCCTCCTGGGACGGGGTATCACGTACCGCATGCACCACACGGCGAATCTGTCGGATTGGCTGCATCAGACGCTCGATGCTGCTCCACACCAGCAGCACCCCCAACAGACTGACCGCGATCAGCACCAGGCTGATATGCGTCAGCGTCTCGCGATAGAGTCGCGCGTAGGGTGCCTGCGGGTAGCCTGCGTAGATCATGCCGATCCGCTGGCCATCCAGAGAATCCAGCGGGGCATAGGCGGCCACGAACCAGTCACGAACCACGAAGGCACGATTGATATAGCGCTCGCCATTGCCGATCACCTGACGCTTCACCTCCAGCGAGGCGCGCGTGCCCAGCGCGCGCTCGCCGCTGGCGTCGGTGACATTGGTGGCGATGCGGACATCATCGAGAAACAGGGTGATGGTGCCGGTGCCATCTTCCGGCAGAGTGCCGGGGCCGTAGAGCAGATCGCGGATCTCATCGACCAGACGCGGATCACGGTTGAGCAGGCGGCCCGCATCCAGCGCGCCCAGCAGCTTGCCCTCGCCATTGAGGATGGGCACCAGCGCCCGCAGCAGCATGCCGCGATTCTCCTCGCGGCGGGCACTGGGTTGTGCGTACGGCGTCTGGCGCAGCGCAAGGCGCGCGCGCTCGGCAAGGGCAGGGTCCAGCGTCGCCAGTGAGTCGCTGGACAGCATGTCGAGGCCATCCAGGCTTTCGCCGCGCGCCAGTTGCGGAATCAGCGCGGCGACGCCGGGCGTCTGGCGCAACTGCTCGGTGGGCAGCCAGCGCAGCCAGTCGGCATTGAGGGTGTCCCGCATGGTATTCAGGCGCGGCACCAGCCGTGGCAACAGCTGCGCGGTCTGCTCATCGGGTGCCACCAGTTGGCGCAGGTTACGACGCATCGCCTCCAGGCCATCACGCAGGCGCTGATGCTGGCTCTGCAGCGTGCGGCTGGCGACATCAAGATCGCTGCGCACGTTCATGTACAGCTGGCGGTCGGTATAGGCCGTGGTCCAGTAGGCGGTCAGGCCGACCAGCGCCAGCATCAGCGCCAGCAGCGGCGCCAGTGTCAGCAGCAGCAGCCTGCGCCGCAGCGAACCGGCGAAGTAATGGCGCAGGCGCTTGATCATGCGCTGCCGTCGGCTCCGTAGGGAGCGGCGGATGAGGTGACGGGGGCGGGGGCGGGTTGATCGCTCTCAGCGCCGCTCTCAGTACCACTCTCAGTGCCACTCTCTGTGGCATTCTCAGCGCCGCTGTCCTCACTGATTTGCTGCTCGGCGCGCCAGGTGGTCAGTTTGCGATCCAGCGTCTTGCGCGAGATGCCCAGCTGGCGGGCGGCGGCTGACTTGTTGTTGGCATGTCGCTCCAGTACCGCGCACAGATGGGCCTTTTCCACCGCATCCAATGACCACTCGAGCGGATAGCCGCTGCTGGTGGCCTCTTCCTCGGCGGAGGTGGTCGCGTCTCCTCTGTCATCCCATGCCGGGCGGCCTGATACCTGTGCGGCCTGACTGTCGACCGGCAGGGTATCGCCGGGCAGGCGGCCGAGCAGCAAGGCGCGCTCGATGACGTTCTTGAGTTCCCGCACATTGCCGGGCCAGGAATAGTGGCACAGGCGAGTGAGATCAGAATGCTGCCAGGGCACGGCGGGGAGGTTGAGCTCACGCGACAGCTGGCGCGAGAAGTGCTGAGCCAGCGCCGGGATGTCCTCCGGGCGCTCGCGCAGGGCCGGCAGTGTCAGGCTCAACACGTTGAGGCGATAGTAGAGGTCTTCGCGGAAGCGGCCCGCGGCCACTTCCGTCTCCAGTGTGCGGTGAGTGGCGGCTACGATACGCACGTCCACCGCCTGTTCCTGCTCGCCGCCGACGGGGCGCACGCGGCGCGTCTCCAACACTCGCAACAGCTTGGCCTGCATTGCCAATGGCATCTCGCCGATTTCATCCAGGAACAGCGTGCCGCCATCGGCGAAGCTGAACAGGCCATCACGGCCACGGTGCGCGCCGGTGAAGGCCCCCTTGAGGTGGCCGAACAGCTCGCTCTCCAACAGCTCCGGGCTGATGGCGCCGCAGTTGACCGGGACGAAGGCGCCGCGCCGACCGGACAGGCGATGCAGATCACGCGCCGCCAGCTCCTTGCCGGTGCCGGATTCCCCCAGAATCAGCACCGGCGAGGGCGCGGGAGCAACGCGCGCGATGATATGCGCCAGCTCCTGCATGGCAGGGCTCTCGCCCTTGAGGCTGGCCTCTTCCTGCTGATGGCGGGCATTGTCGCGACGGAGCAGGAAGTTTTCCCGCGTCAGCTGGCGGCGCTCAAGGCAGCGGTCCAGCGCAGCCTGCAACTGTTCGAGACGAAACGGCTTGATGATGAAATCACAGGCTCCGGCCCGCAGCGCGCGCACAGCGGTCTCGAGATCGGCGTAGGCGGTCATGAAGATGACATCACTGACCGAAGAGGGCGCAAGCGCCTCATCCCAATCCAGGCCATCACGCCCCGGCAGGCGAATATCGAGCAGGATGAGGTCGAAATGCAGGCGCGAGCGCAGGGCTTCGGCCTGCTCGACACTGTCGGCGCACTCAATCAGCGCGAAGCGTGAGGACAGTGCCTTCTCCAGATAGCGGCGCATGCCGGGCTCGTCATCGACGATCAGTACCGAGGCGGTGGGGAGGGGGCCGCTGCCGCTACGCCGGGTCTCACGGGGTGTGGAGGGGGCGTGGGCAGTCATGGCGTTCCTCGGGTCAACAGGGCAGTAATGGTCGCAGGGGAGATCATCTCTATCATGCGGGCATTGTGGCGTGCTGCTCACTGGTAATCTAGCGCTGGATGCCACATTGCTGCCTCTTTCTGCTTACGCTTGCCACAGGCAGGGCCTTGCAGCCTTGTCAGCACGCGGCGCTGGCGGGCAGGGTTGGCAGGCTGCCCCGTTGCGCTACGCAAGGCCCGGCGATGACTCGTCAATCGGGTCGTAATGGGTCAGTGGTGGTCATGCCTGGACTTATTGTCAGTATTTTCTCGGCCATTCCGGCAGTGCCATTCCCGCAGTGCCATTCCGGTAGCGCCATTCGCTCCAGTCGATATAGCGACGTCAGCAGGGCGACAGGGGCTGCAGAGGCGAGAGGGGCGACATGGACGACAGGAGGCGGGAGCCGGCAAGTCTGCCTGCTGGAGAAGATTCCGGTATCATCGCCGGCTGTCTTGCGTGCCAGTCCATGTATCAGCGCTGTCTGGCAAAGCCTTGAAAGCCTTTATCGGATAGTCCGCTTCGTCACCACAGCGCTTTCGGCATGTCGTTTGCAGAGTCAGCATTCACGTTGATGTCATCAAGACCGTCACGCCAGAAAAAAATTCAGGGAGCATCCCCCCATGCCGCAACGCCATACCTTGTCTTCTCGTCGCCTGCTGGCCACCCTCGCAGGCCTGTCATTCGGTGCGCTGAGCATTCTGCCGGCCCAGGCAGCCGACGACATCATCCGTCTGGCCACCACGACCAGCACCTACAATTCAGGCCTGCTCGATCACCTGCTGCCGGAGTATGAACAGGCCCACGATGTCACCATTCAGGTCATCGCGGTCGGTACCGGCAAGGCGTTGCGCATGGGGCAGGATGGCGATGTGGATCTGGTGATGACCCACGCGCCGGGCGCCGAGCGCAAGTTCGTCGATGCCGGCTACGGTGTCGAACCGCATGGCGTGATGTACAACGACTTCGTGCTGCTCGGCCCTGAAGCGGACCCGGCGGCCATTGATGGCATGCAGGATGTGGACGCGGCACTGGGCAAGATCGCCGGCGCCAATGCCGGCTTCATCTCGCGCGGCGATGATTCCGGCACCCACAAGAAGGAATTGGCCCTGTGGCAGAGTGCCGATGTCACCCCTGACTTCTCCGGCTACAAGGCCGTCGGCCAGGGTATGGGCAAGGTGCTGAGCATGGCCAGTGAGCTGCAGGACTACACCCTGAGTGATCGTGGCACCTGGCTTGCGATGGAAGACAAGCTCGAGCTTGAGATTCTGGTCGAGGGCGATGCGCGCCTCTTCAACCCCTATCAGGTGATTCTGGTCAACCCGGCCAATCATGACGGGCTCAATACCCGTGGTGCGCGTGAGCTGGCCCAATGGCTGATCTCCAGCGAAGGGCAGCAGGCAATCGATGATTACCGTCTCAAGGGCAAGGCGCTGTTCCATGCCAGCCACGGCGAGACCGGCTTCGATGCTCGCCAGACAGCGGACCGCGCCTCTGAGCGCACGCCGGTGAAGGCGCAGGGCGCACAGGCTGAGCCGCGTTCGTGAGCTTGTGGCAAACCACGCAGGAGGCCATGAGCCTCCTGCTGAGCATGGATGGCGCGCTGTGGGAGATCATCGGCGTGTCGTTCCGTGTCTCGCTGATGGCGATGTTGATCGCGGTGCCACCGGCACTGTTGATTGCCTTCGTGCTGGTTCGCTGCGCCTTCCCGGGGCGCTGGCTGCTTATCTCGCTGATCAATACCCTGATGGCCGTCCCCACCGTGGTGGTGGGGCTGCTGCTGTTTATCCTGTTGTCGCGCGCTGGCCCGCTGGGCGATTGGCATCTGCTGTTCACCCAGCCGGCGATGGTGATCGGGCAGATTCTGCTCGCCCTGCCGATTCTGGTGGTGATGCTGCATGCCGCGCTGGCGGGCGTCGACAAGCGTGCCTGGGAGACGGCCTTGCAGCTGGGGGCATCGCGTCGGGCGGCGCTGTGGCGGCTGGTGATGGAGGCCCGTTTCGGTGTGATGGCGGCGTTGGTGGCCGCGTTTGGTAGAATCATCGCTGAAGTGGGTTGCGCCATGATGGTGGGTGGTAACATTGCCGGTTTCACACGCAATATCACCACGGCCATCGCGCTGGAAACCCTCAAGGGCGAGTACGCCCAGGGGGTCGCCCTGGGCATGGTATTGCTGGTGTTGGCACTGGCGCTCAATCTGATGCTGGGGCTGTTGCGCGGTCGTGGTCAGCTGGTGGTGCAGGCGTGACCCGCGGCCTCGCCGCCAGTCACGTTCTGCTCCCGCAGCCTGCAAGCCGCCTGCCTGCCAGTTGAGACAAGCACACCAGCACTGATCGCGTCAGGCTGAATCGTCGTATGGAGTCATGATGTTCCCCCCTAGTTCTTCGTCCTCGTCTGTTCCCCCGGGCGACCCCTCCTGCCCGGTGACGGGGACTGGCTTCGCGCAAGCCTCGTCGTCTGCTGCCCAGGCACTCGCTGCCGACGCAAGCGTTGCCCCTCTGTTGCGCGTGCGCGGCCTCGAATATCGCTTGCCGCCTGCGGCGCAGGCATCCGGTGAGGGCGTTGAGGCGCAAGGGCGCCTGTTGTGGCATGTGGCGGCGCTGGATTGGGCGCCGACCCCGGCGTCCGGCTGGGTGCACCTCAAGGGTGACAACGGCAGCGGCAAGACCACGCTGCTGCGCGTGCTGGCCGGCATGCAGCCAGCGACTGGCGGCAAGCTTGAATGGCAGACCCGTGACGCTCATCCGGTGCGCTACCTGCACCAGCAGCCGTATCTGTTCGACACCAGCGTGGCCGGCAATCTGGTGCTGGCGGCTCGCTGGCAACCCGACAGCGGCTCTGCCGGCCAGCAGCGCGATCAGGTCGAGGAGATGCTGCGCTGGAGCGGACTGAGCGATCAGGCCCGACAGCCCGCCCGCTCATTGTCGGGTGGCGAGCGTGCACGCCTGGCATTGGCGCGTGCCTGGTTGTCGCGTCCGCCGGTGCTGTTGCTGGATGAGCCTGCCGCCAATCTGGATCAGGCCGCCGTCGAGCAGTTGGCGTTGCGACTGGAGCAGATGTGCCAGCAGGGGTGTGCGGTGATCCTGTCCTCGCATCAGGACAATGCCTTGAGTCAGGGCTCGAGTGCGCGCTGGACGCTGAGCGCTGCCAGCCTGCACACTGAGCCCTCAGTGGGCTGAGTTGCCTTCAATAGCTGAGCCTTCGGCGCAGGCGCTTCAAGCTTCAGGGCTGAGAAGGCCTTGTTTATCAGCCGCTTGCACTGGATGCCCTGCCAGCGGCCCTGCTGCAAGACATTTACCTGCGCCTTTGCGCACTCGACCGGGATACGCCTTCATGCCGAGCTCCAATCACACCTCTGACGCCACGCCACTGCCGAGCGATGCCGAGCAGCTCAAGGCCTCGCTCACGCCCGCCAATATTACCGGGGTGGTGCTGGCCGGTGGCCAGGCGCGGCGCATGGGTGGCGTCGACAAGGGGCTGGTCATGCTCAATGAGGTGCCGCTGGTGGCGCATGTGCTGGCGCGCCTGACCCCTCAGGTGGGTGAGCTGCTGATCAATGCCAACCGCTCGCACGCCGAATATGCCGCCTATGGGCATCCGCTGGTCGAAGACAGTGAGCAGGGTTACCACGGTCCCCTGATGGGCATGGCCAGTGCGCTGGCGGCAGCGCGGACGCCCTGGGTGATGATGGTGGCCTGCGATGTGCCGCACCTGCCCAATGAACTGGTCGAGACGCTAAGCGTGGCGCTGATCGACCATGCCAACGGCGATCAGCTGGAAGGCTTCACTGTCGAAGGCGGTCACGCTGGTGATGCCGGGCCTGCGCTGCTGGCCGTGGCGGCAGACGAGTTCCGTTACCATCCGGTGATCTGTCTCATGCACCGTGGTCTGCTGCCTTCGCTGCAGGCGGCGCTGGCCGCTGGTGAGCGCAAGATCGACCGCTGGTTCGATCAGCATGTCTGGCTCAAGGTGCAGGCCGGCAGCGAGCAGGACTTCGCCAATCTCAATACCCTTGAAGAATGCCGTGAGATGGAAGCCGGCTCGCGCTGAGCGCGCTTCTTTCCTGACGTCCTATGCGTGTCATCCGTTCCCGCTTGCACGCCCAGAGTGTGTCATTGTGATGCAAATGGTCATCGATGGAGGCGTCTCTTCAGGAGTCTGGCGGGTTATTGTCTTTGCCTGCCCGGTATTGATGGCCTTGGCGTTGCACCTCAAAAGTGTCGTGTCTGGCGGTTCTGGCGGGTGTCTTGCCACTCTGCGTCGTAGCCCCCATTGAACCCTTGCTCATATCGAGCCGTTGCCCATTGAAATGAGCGCCGTGCGTGTTCACCTTCATGGCATCCGCTCAGCCCGCATTGTCATCGTCATCTTTTCCCTTGCGGGCGCGGGAGCGCTGCGGTGAGCCCGTCGACAGGCCGCCTTACGCCGGAATCATCAAGAGAACCTTCATGCCTGAGTCTTCTTCCACGACTGACCAGCGTGCTGATACCGCTGTCAGTGCTGAACATTCCTCCCCCCGCAGTGATGCTCCCACGCCGCGTGGTGATATTTCTCATGAAGTCGGGATGTCGCCCGCCTGGCAGGCACGTCTGGCGGCGTCAGCGTGTCCATTGTTGGGCATCGCGGCCTGGAGCGGCACCGGCAAGACCACGCTGCTCGAGCAGCTGCTGCCCGAGTTGAGAGCGCGCGGCCTCCGCGTCGCCGTGATCAAGCATGCGCATCATGCCTTCGATGTCGATACGCCGGGCAAGGACAGCCATCGTCTGCGAACGGCCGGTGCCGTGCCGATGCTGGTGGCGTCCGCCAAGCGCTTTGCGCTGATGATGGAGACGCCGGACCAGGTGGAGGCCGATCTGGAGCAGCTGGTGGCGCAGCTTGAGGGGCTGGAGGTGGACCTGATTCTGGTCGAGGGCTTCAAGCAGTGGCCGCTGCCCAAGCTTGAGCTGTACCGCGAGGCAGTGGGCAAGCCGCTGCGAGCCCCAGAGGACCCCTGGATCCATGCGCTGGCGACACCGGCGGCGCAGCTGCCGCCTCGTGATGTTGTGCCGCAGGACCTCAAGCGGCTGGATCTTGACGATCCTCAGGCGCTGGCCGTCTGGATCGCCGCCTGGCCGGTGCATTGGCGTCTGGAAGGCGGCAAGCCGCGTGACGAGGTGGGCGCATGAGTCTGTCGTGTTTCGATCCGCGTTTCGGCGAGCGCATGCTGAGTGTCGATGAGGCCTTGAGCGTGCTGGGGGAGAGCCTGGCGGGCGTGATGCGCACGCCACGCAGCGAGCGTGTCGCCCTGGCGCAGGCGCCCGGGCGTGTGCTCGCCGAGACGGTCATCTCGCCGCTGGATGTCCCGGCGCAGACCAACGCGGCGATGGACGGCATCGCGCTGGCGCGGGCTTCATTGCCAGACGCGGCGAGCGGCGAGCCCCTGAGCGATCGCGGCGAATTGAGCGATCGCTGCGAGCTGAGCGTGATCGGCAGCTCGCTGGCGGGCCATCCCTGGACGGGCCGAGCGCTCGCCGCGGGGGAGGCCATGCGCATCACGACCGGCGCGGCCCTGCCCGCAGGCGCCGATACCGTCGTCATGCAGGAGCAGCTCGAGTATCGCTCCACGCAGGGTGAGGGCGAAGGTCAGGGCGAGGGCTTGATTGAGAGCGAAGCAGGCGAGCGGGTGGTGGTCGAGGGCGTGACCAGCATTCGCCGTGGCCAGAATGTGCGTCAGGCCGGAGAGGACATCGCGCGCGGCAGCCAGGTGATGGCGCCGGGCCAGTGGCTGACGCCTGCCGCCGTGGGTGTGCTGGCGTCGCTCGGACTCGCCGAGGTCGCCGTCTATCGGCCACTGACGGTGGCGATCTTCTCCACCGGTGACGAGGTCACGGCCCCCGGCGAGACACTGCCGGCCGGCGGCATCTATGACGCCAATCGCTTCAGCCTCGTGGCGCTGCTGCGCGACCAGGGCATCAAGGTGCTGGATCTTGGCATCCTGAGCGATGACGAGGCGAGTGTGAGTGCTGCCCTGCGTGATGCCGCGAGGCGTGCGGATATGGTCATTACCTCCGGCGGCGTGTCGGTGGGCGAGGCCGATCACGTGCGCAGTGCCCTCGCTGCCTGTGGTGAGCTCGCGCTGTGGCGCATCGCCATGCGTCCGGGGCGCCCGCTGGCGTTCGGCATGTTGCGTGCCACTCCCGCCGACACCGAGTCGTCATCTGGCCAGGTGCCGTTCTTCGGCTTGCCGGGCAATCCGGTGGCGACCATGGTCACCTTCCTGCAGTTCGTGCTGCCCGCGCTGCGCCTGTTGTCGGGCCAACAGTGGTTGGCGAAGGCTGAGGCGAGCGCCTCCGCGACGACACTGGCGCAGTGGCAAGCCCCGCGCCTGCAGTTGATCGCCGGCGAGACGCTGCGCTCACGTGCCGAGCGTGTCGACTATCATCGCGGCCAGATCGTGCTGGATGACCAGGGGCGGCAGGTGGTGATGACCACGGGGCGGCAGGGCTCGGGTATTCTGACCTCGATGTTGCTGGCCGAATGCCTGATCGAGATTCCCGCCGGCTGCGCCACGCTTCACGCCGGCGAGCCGGTCATGGTGCATTGGCTGGGCAGTCGCGGCATCGTCTAGGCGATGCCCGCGCAGTGGTCATGCCAGCTGATTCATGAAAAGATAGTCTGCTAATTTCTTGGCCAGTCCTGTCCATCAGGGCTTGCCTGCCTGCTTCTTCAGGCATTGGTACTTCTGAGATTGCCGCCAGTCAGGCGCACCCGATACGGATACGAGACAGCTCATGAGCCTTACTCATCTCAACGCACGCGGCGAAGCCCATATGGTGGATGTTGCGGACAAGCAGGAAACCCGCCGCGAGGCGCGAGCCAGCGCACGCGTCAGCATGCTGCCTGCCACGCTCGCCCTGCTCGCCGAAGGTGGCCTGCCCAAAGGGGATGTGCTGGCGACGGCGCGTATTGCCGGCATCCAGGCGGCCAAGCGCACTCATGAGCTGATTCCGCTCTGTCATGCCTTGATGCTCTCCAAGGTGACGGTCGACTTCACGCTGGACAGCGCCAACAGCTGTGTGGAAATTCAGGTGCTGTGTCGCCTCAATGGGCGTACCGGTGTCGAGATGGAGGCGCTGACGGCGGCCTCGGTGGCGGCCTTGACGCTCTATGACATGTGCAAGGCGGTCGACAAGGGTATCGTGATCGGCGATATCCAGCTCGAGACCAAGACCGGCGGCAAGAGTGGCGACTGGCAGCGTCCGGAGGAGGTCGCCGCTGTCGAGCAGACGCCGGCTGAGCCAAGCCGGACTGAACCAAGCCGTTCTGCGACAGCTGAGCCCATCGAAGCGACAGCGGGACAGGCCGCTCCGGCGGCACGCGGCGATGCCACCGTGCGGGTTCTCTTCCTGGCGGAGCTGCGGGAACGCCTGGATCTCGACAGCCTGGCGCTGAACCTGACGACGCTGTCCCAAGCGACGGTCGGGGGCCTGAAGCGCACCCTGGCGCTGCGTGACCCTCAGCTTGAAGCGCTCAATGACACTCGCGTGCTGTGCGCCGTCAATCAGGACATGGTGCGCGATGACCACCCACTGAATGCCGGTGATGAAGTCGCCTTCTTCCCACCGGTGACGGGGGGCTGACATGACCCAGGTCGCAAACGAAGCCTCGCAGGCCTTTTCGGTCAGCATTCAGGCCAGCGATTTTGATCTGCGTGTCGAGCAGGACATTTTGACGCGTGGGCGCGGCGACATCGGTGCCGTGGTGTCCTTCACGGGGCTGGTGCGTGATTTCAATCAGCGACCGGATGTCGTCGCGCTGACGCTGGAACACTACCCCGGCATGACGGAGCGTAGCCTCGAGCGCTTGATCACAGAGGCGCGCGAGCGCTTCCCGCTCACCGGGGTGCGCATCATTCACCGTGTCGGACGGCTCGAGCCCGGCGACAATATCGTACTGGTGCTGGTCGCCAGTGCGCATCGTCAGGCGGCCTTTGCCGGCTGTGACTTCCTGATGGACCACCTCAAGTCGCGGGCGCCTTTCTGGAAAAAGGAGCACACCGCCACGGGAGATTATTGGGTGCGGGAACGCTCGAGCGATCGCGAGGCACTCGAGCGCTGGCATCCAGAGTCCGTGGTGACGGCAGAGGGTGAAGCGGTATCCCCCCTTGCCGAGCAACACAAGGCTGATGACTCATTGGCCGAGGCCAGCAGCGAAGAGAGACAATCAGCGCTGGCAACACCCAAGTTTTCGGGAGAGTCATGATGGAAACCCTGGTCGATGACTTCGGTCGTCGCATCCGCTATGTTCGCCTGTCAGTGACGGACCGCTGTGATTTTCGCTGCGTCTATTGCATGAGCGAAGAGATGACCTTTCTGCCGCGCGACGAGGTCTTGAGCCTCGAAGAGATCGCGTTGCTGGCGCGCGCCTTCGTGGAATTGGGGGTCGAGAAGATTCGCCTGACCGGCGGGGAGCCGCTGGTACGGCGTGATATCGGCAAGCTGGTTGATGAAATCGGCGCGCTCGAGGGGCTCAAGGACTTCTCGATGACCACCAACGGCGCGGGCCTTGCCAAGCACGCCGCTCAGTTGAAGGCCGCCGGCATGTCACGGCTGAATATCAGCCTTGATTCTCTGGACCCGGAGCGCTTCAAGGCGCTGACGCGTACCGGCGACCTGAACAAGGTGATCGCCGGCATCCGTGCTGCACGCGAGGAAGGTTTCCGCATCAAGCTCAATGCAGTGGTGCTGAAAGGGCGCAATGATCACGAAGTGGTGTCGCTGGTCGAATTCGCGCGTGAGGAAGGGTTGGACATCAGCTTCATCGAGGAGATGCCGCTGGGCCAGGTCTCGGATCACGGTCGTGACGAGACCTTCTGCTCCAGTGATGATGTCCAGGCGCGCATCGAGACGCGTTATCCGCTGATTCCCACGCTTGAAGACAGCCTGGGGCCGGCGCGTTATTTCCGCATGGCGGACAGCGAATCACGGGTGGGATTCATCTCACCGCACAGTCATAACTTCTGCTCGACCTGCAACCGCGTTCGCGTCACGGTAGAGGGGCGTCTGTTGCTGTGTCTTGGCAATGAGCACTCGCTTGACCTGCGTGACATCATGCGTCGCCACCCGGGTGACATCGAGCCACTCAAGGCCGCGATCATCGATGCCATGCACCTCAAGCCCGAGCGTCATCACTTCACGACGGACGGTGATGTCCAGATCGTTCGCTTCATGAACATGACGGGAGGCTGAGTCCTTTTTCGTCATCAGTCGTGACGCTCATGTTGATCGAGCCAGCCCGGATAACTCACAGGCGCTCACAAGAACCCCGCTATCAAGCGGGGTTTTTGTTGGTCTATCCTATGGAAACACTGCCTTGCTTTTGACAAGGCTTGTTAGTTCATATTTAGCGCTTATACTTTGCTGCATTATCACATCCAATGCGATGACTCGCAGGGATTCCAGCTCAGTGCATATGGTGGAGGTAGCGAAATGACAGCCGATTCTCTCGAAAAGATCGCTCGTAACAAGAATGTTGCTCGTGCAGCAGCGCGTCAGCTGTCCATGGAACAACTGCACAAGCTCTCCGAGGTCATCAATGAGGTGATCGAGCAGAAAGCCGAAGAAGACGAGCAGCGCCGCGAAGAAGAAATCGCCAAGGAGCGCAAGCTTGCCGAGATTCGTGATGCGATGATCGAAGCTGGCCTTTCCGTGGATGATCTGGTCAGTGATCAGCCCAAGCGTCGTGGCCGTCCGCCGAAGAACAAGTCCGTTTGAGACCTTCGGCCTGACGCCATGGAGGTGGCTGAAGCGCTTGAGATCGAGATTGCCAGTCGGCAAGTCGGCAATCTCGCCATCACCAGTCCCTGAGCGCCTCCCAGCAGCAGAAAAGCCCGCCCGGTATTTCCCGGGCGGGCTTTTTCATGCGCTGCTTTGTGCAGGGCAGTGAGCTCAAGGCGGCCATCACTTCAATGATGGCGCGACACTTACTCCTGATTCATGGCCATGATATGCAGGAAGAGCACCGGCTCATGGCGCAGGTGGTTGCGCAGCCAGCGATTGATGCGGCCATCGAGTTGCTGCTTGAGTTCACGTTCATTGCTGGCATCCAGGCCTGCCAGGGTGTCATCCAGCCACTCGGCGAAGCTGTCTTCATCGAGGCTCGAGGTACCGCTGATATCCAGCATCAAGCGGCCGATGCGAACCCAGCCGGCCTCCTGCAGCGTGACGGGCAACGCCAGTGAGACGCTGCCATGCCGGCCGAGACGCGCGCGGGCACGGCGGTCCATGGAATCCAGCGGACGCACCTTGTCATGCTCGATGATGCGCTCGTGCAGTGTCAGGCGTTTTTCCACCGACAGCCCCTGAGCATCGAGGCGAATCACGTCACCATTGACGGGAATCAGCGGTGCCTCGATGCCCAGGGACTGTGCCACCTGGGTGTGAGCGAGCTGGTGGCGATATTCGCCATGCACCGGCAGCAGGCGTACCGGTTTCAGCCAGCCATAGAAGGTGCGCAATTCTTCCTGCGCCGGGTGCCCGGAGGCATGCAGGTCCGGGAACTGCTTCTCTTCCATGATGCCGACGCCGAGGCGTGTCAAGGCGTTGTGCAGCTTGCCGATGGCCAGCTCATTGCCGGGAATCGCCTTGGAAGAGAAGATCACGGTGTCGCCGGCAGCCAGCTCGAAGTCCGGATGGCGGGAATTGGCCAGGCGTGACAGCGCGGCGCGCGGCTCGCCCTGACTGCCGGTGGCGATCACCATGACCTCTTCCGGGGGCAGGTAGCCCAGGTCCTTCACCGGGACCAGCGGCGGGAAGTCTTCCAGATAGCCGAGACTGCGGGCGACGCGCACCATGCGCTCCATCGAGCGACCCAGCAGCGTGATGCGGCGACCATTGCGTGCGGCGGCGCGCCCCAGCGCCAGGATGCGGGCCAGGTTGCTGGCAAAGCAGGTCACGACGACGCGTCCGCGACAGCCGGCCAGCGTCTTCTCCAGTGCGCGTGCTACCTCGCCTTCACTACGCGAATGACCCGCCAGCGGCGCATTGGTGGAGTCGCCGACGACCAGATCGACCGGCGCCAGTGCCTGATAGCGCTCCGGATCAGTGGGCTCGCCGATCAACGGCTCCGGGTCCAGCTTCCAGTCGCCGGTATGCATCACGCGATATTCCGGCGTGACGATCAACAACGAGCAGCTTTCCGGAATGGAGTGGGTCAGTGGCAGCAATCGCAGCGCGAAGGGGCCGGATTCGAAGCCTTCATCCACCTCGATGATCTGCAGGCTGGAGGTTTCCAGCTCGCGCTCGGCAAACTTGGCGCGCAGCAGGCCAGCCGCCAAGGGCGTTGCAATGATCGGGCAGCGCCATTTCGGCCACAGCCAGGCGACCGCGCCGATGTGGTCTTCGTGGCCATGGGTGATCACCAGCATCTGCGGGCTGATGCCCAGGCTTGCCAGAGACTCGATATCCGGCACCTGCAGAGGACCTTCCGGCAGGTCCTGGCGAATCATCATGCCGCAATCCACGGCAATCCAGTGATCCTGATAACCATACAGCGTCAGATTCATGCCGATCTCGCCGCAGCCACCCAGCGGTAGCAGGTGCAGCGGCGGACGTTGTCTCTGACGGACTTGAACGCGGGGTTTCAACATGGATGTCATGCCATCTATAAAATGTGGCTCAACTATACGGGAATCCCGCGAAGCGCCACAAATGGCGCTGTTGTCCGGTCGCGTCGATTCGAGAGCGGCCCGGCCGTCCGCGTGACGCCTTGAGGTGGGCCGGCGTGATGGCTGCTGATCGCAATGTCGTATTGACCATATGGACAGAATCGGGGCGCAGCACTGTTTCAGGCCGCGTGATCAGCTACAATAGCCCACCTTTGCCGAGGGGCTGCTTACGGGCGGTGTCATGATTCCTCGCGCAGGCCGGCGCTTCGCCGGCTGAACATCATTCCCGCTATCACAATGGTTGAACTTACGATGTCTCACGCCTATCGCCTGGTGGTGTCCTGCCCTGATCAGGTCGGAATTGTTGCCCGAGTTTCCACTTTCATCGCCGAGCAGGGCGGGTGGATCACCGAAGCCAATCAGCATTCTGATCTTGGCGCCGGCCGTTTCTTCATGCGCTATGAGATCAACCCCGAAACCATCGGCCTGAGCGCCGCTGAGCTCGGCAAGCGCTTCGCCCCGATCGGTGAAGAGTTCGGCATGCAGTGGCGCGTGCATGACACCGCCGCCAAGAAGCGTGTCGTGCTGATGGTCTCCAAGGACTCCCATTGCCTGGTGGATCTGCTGCATCGCTGGCAGTCCGGTGATCTGGATTGCGAGATTCCCTGCGTCATCTCCAACCACGATGACATGCGCTCGCTGGTGGAATGGCACGGCATTCCGTTCCATCACGTGCCGGTCGACAAGAATGACAAGGCGCCGGCCTTTGCCGAGGTCGAGCGTCTGGTGGAAGAATCCCGGGCCGATTGCATCGTGCTGGCGCGCTACATGCAGATCATTCCGCCGAGTCTGTGTGAGCGCTATGCCGGTCGCCTGATCAACATCCACCACAGCTTCCTGCCTTCCTTCGTGGGCGCCAAGCCGTATCACCAGGCCTTCGGGCGTGGGGTCAAGCTGATCGGGGCGACCTGTCATTACGTGACCGAAGAGCTGGATGCCGGCCCGATCATCGAGCAGGACATCCACCGCGTCACTCACTGCCATACCGCCGAGGAACTGGTGCGCATCGGCCGTGATGTCGAGCAGAAAGTGCTGGCGCGCGGGCTGCGTTGGCACCTGCAGGATCGCGTGCTGATCCACGGCAACAAAACCATCGTCTTCGCCTGAGCCCCGCTTGCTCAGCGCATGAGTCTGTCATCGACCTGAGGTCGTGACGAAGAAGCCGGTACCTGTTTCAGGTGCCGGCTTTGTTGTTTTCGGGATGGGGTGGGCGCCTGGCGCGAGCTAGAACAATCCCAGCTGCTGGGCGTCCTCGCGGGCCTTGAGGCGCACGCCGACGCCCAGCAGGCGGACAGGGCGATGGCCGCGTTGCCAGGCTTGCTCCATCAGCAGGGCGAAGCTGTTGGCGCTCGGCAGCGTGGTGGTCGAGGCGGGGAGCAGGCTTTCCAGCGTGGTGCTCTCGAAGTTGTTGAAGCGGATCTTGACGAACTGCTTGGCCAGCACCGGCTGGTCATGGCGGGCGTGACGGCTGGTCAGGCGTTCGAGCAGGGCGGGCAGGCGCTCGAGGCAGGCTGGCAGATCAGGCAGGTCGTGATCGAAGGTGTGCTCGACACTGATCGACTTGCGCTCGCGCTCGACACGTACCGGTCGCTCATCGATGCCGTGCGCCAGCTCGTGCAGGCGGGTGCCGAACTTGCCGAAGTGCTCGGCCAGGGTCGTCAACGGTGTGGTGCGCATGTCCTCGCAGGTGGTGATGCCCAGGCGTGTCAGACGTGCCAGCGTCGCCGGGCCGACCCCATGCAGCTTGCCGACGGGCAGCTGGCGGATGAAGGCGTCGCTGGTCTCGGGGGTGATCACCGTCAGGCCATCGGGTTTTTCCCAGTCACTGGCGATCTTGGCCAGAAACTTGTTGGCGGCCACGCCAAGGGAAAGCGTGATGCCGGTGCGCTTGAGCGCCTCTTCCTTCAACCAGCGCGCCATCCAGGTGGCGCTGCCCTGAAAGTCAGTCACGGCGCTGACATCCAGATAGGCCTCATCCAGCGAGAGGGGCTCCACCAGGGGTGTCAGCTCATGGAAGAGTGCCTGGATCTCGGCGGAGACGGCGCGGTAGCGCTCGAAGTCCGGGGGCACCAGAATCAGCTGAGGGCACAGGCGCAGCGCGCGGGCAGTCGACATCGCCGAGCGTACGCCGAAGGCACGCGCGGGATAGTTGCAGGTGGCGATGACACCGCGTTGCTCGGTGCGGCCGCCGATGGCGATGGGCACCTCGCGCCACTCGGGATGGCGGAGCATCTCGACGGCGGCATAGAAGCAATCGCAGTCGGCGTGGAGGATCTTGCGCATGCGCGCATCATGCTAAAAGACTGGATGGCTGTCCAGTGGCGGTGCCCATTCATTGCGCCTGAGCCTGCTCCGCAACGACAACGCCCGACAGTGAGGAAGGTCTTCTCTGTCGGGCGTTGGCATGTCTGGCATCTCGCTTGGGCGCGAGACTGTCGCTCAGCGGATTACAGCGTCATCGCGGCCACCCAGCCGAACACGATCAGCGGGATGTTGTAGTGGATGAAGGTCGGCACCACGCTGTCCCAGATGTGGTCGTGCTGCTGATCGACATTCAGGCCGGCCGTCGGGCCGAGGGTCGAGTCAGAGGCCGGTGAACCGGCATCTCCCAGCGCGGCGGCGGTGCCGATCAGCGCGACGGTGGCCAGCGGCGAGAAGCCGAATTGCAGCGCCAGCGGCACGTAGATGGCGGCAATGATCGGAATGGTCGAGAAGCTGGAGCCGATGCCGAGGGTGATGAACAGACCGACCATCAGCATGACCAGCGCGGCCAGCGGCTTGTTGTCACCGATGATGTGGAAGGAGGCGTCGACCAGGGTCTGGATGTCGCCGGTGGCCTTCATCACGGAAGCGAAACCTGCCGCCGAGATCATGATGAAGCCGATCAGCGCCATCATGCGCATGCCGGACGTGAAGAGGTCATCCGCTTCGTTCCACTTGAACAGACCACCCAGCGAGAGGATGGCGAAGCCGACCAGGCCGCCGAGAATCATCGAGCCGGAATACAGCTGAATGCCGAGGGCGGCGATGATGGCGACGCCTGCCATGATCAGGCCGCTCTTGGACGGCGTGTGCATGGGCATGGGCGTGTGGTGCGGTACGTTGCTGGACTTGATCTCGCGGGTCGCGTAGTCACGCGGCTTGCGGTAGGAGACGAACAGCGCCGTCAGCAGGCCGAGGAACATGCCGCCGACCGGAATCGCCATCGCCATCGGTACCATGCCGCGGGTCACGTCGAGACCGAGCGACTGGCCGGCCTCATTGATGTTGGCCAGCAGGATGTCGTTGAGGAAGATGGAGCCGAAACCGACCGGCAGCAGCATGTAGGGCGCGGTCAGGCCGAAGGTCAGTGCACAGGCCACGGCACGACGATCCAGGCGCAGGCGGTTCATGGCGACCAGCAGCGGCGGAATCAGGATCGGGATGAAGGCGATGTGGACCGGAATCAGGTTCTGGGAGGAAATCGCGACCAGGGTCACGCTGCCCAGCAGGCCGTACTTGATGGCTGTCTGGCGGCGTGGCGTGCTTTCGCCATTGAGCAGGCCGATCAGGCGTGCGGCGAGCAGGTCCGGCAATCCGGAGCGAGACAGGGCGACGGCGAAGGCACCGAGGGTGGCGTAGGCCAGCGCGACCTTGGCGCCGCCACCGACACCGTCATTGAAGGCGCCGAGCGTGTCGGTCAGAGACAGACCGCTGAACAGACCGCCGACCAGGGCGCCGGCGACCAGCGCGAAGACGACCGAGACGCGAGCCAACGACAGGCCGACCATGACCAGGACGGCCAGAATTACCGCATTCATGCGAGTACCTCTATGTGGGGTTGTGCCAGCTTTGGGAGTGTTGCGGACAGAGCGGGCGAACTGTGGGTGCGTGGCCACCCGATCCCGGGGCAATGCCTCGCATGACGTGTACATTCGTGACGAATGCCTTGCTGTCGCAGTGTTCCTGCGGCTTCCTCCTGAATGCCGTCAAAAACGGCGCATTATCTTACCAGAAGGGCAACGCAAGCTGAATGGCCGATGAACGTGGGCGCTGCCAAATGCCACAAGTTGGCGTGCCATGACGGCTTTTTGTAGAATGCCACGCTGCCCGGCGGCTGCAGTCGCAGGCGTTATTCAACAGGAGTGCGCATGCTGGAGCTGGAAAATGCCCGCGTCATCGGCATGGGAAATGATCGGCGTGTCTATCAGGACCCGCACGACCCCCATCGCTGCATCAAGGTCCCGCGTTACCCTGACAAGGGCAGCCGCCAGAATGAACGCGAGCAACGCTATTTCGAGGGCCTGGTCAGACGTGGCATGCGCGACTGGTCCTATGTGCCTGCCTACCACGGCAGTGTCGCCACCGCCGAGGGGCTCGGGCTGGTCTTCGATCTGATTCTCGACAGTGACGGCTCCACGTCACGCCGACTGCGCGAGGTGCATCTCGAGACCCCCGAGCGCCTGAGCGCCGAGGTGCTGGTGAGCGAGCTGGCCAATCTCTATCGCTATCTCAAGAAACGCTGGTTGATTCCGTCTGATCTCAATGATCGCAATATCGTGGTCCAGTTCAGCGACGACCAGCCGCCCAGATTGTGGCTGATCGACGGTATCTCGAATCCTGACTTCATTCCGCTGGCGACCAGTGTCGCCTGGCTGGCACGGCGCAAGGTCGCGCGTCGTTATCGTCACTTCCTCAAGAAGCTGGTCAAGGGCGGTCAGCTCTCGCCAGAGGATTATCAGGCACTCGAAGCCCGTCTGTGGGGGTGAATGCCTCTGATGGTGATAGCTTTCGAGAATGGTGGCGCTCGAGAGTGACTGCCCCTGATGGCGCTTGTCGCTGATGGCAATCGCCTTTGATGAACATCGCCAGGGGCAGTCGTGTTATTTATCAGTGCATCAATGTTCCAGGGTCTCGAAGTAGCTGGTCATCGCATGGGTGATCTGGCGCAAGTCCTGTGGCGAGGTGATATAGGCCGGCATGGTATAGAGCCAGCGACCGAAGGGACGTAACCAGACACCCAGTTCACGGGCATGGGCCTGAGCGCCTGCCAGACTGCTGGCATCGTGCACTTCTATCACCGCCGTGGCACCCAATACGCGTATATCGCGAATGGCGGGGTGGGAGAAATTCAGCAGGGTATCGCGCAACAATTGATTGAGCTCGGCAATCTTGCCCAGATAATTCTCTTCCTCGAATACCGCGAGACTTTCCAGTGCCACCCGACAGGCCAGCGGATTGCCCATGAAGGTCGGGCCGTGCATGAAGGCGCTATTGGCATCCTCGCCATCAAATGCATGGAAGATATGACTCTGGGCCAGGGTGGCGGCATGCCCCAGATATCCCCCCGTCAGTCCCTTGGAGAGCACCATGATGTCGGGAGAGACATTGGCGTGTTCACAGGCAAACATCTTGCCGGTCCGACCGAAACCGGTCGCGACTTCATCGAAGATCAATACGACCCCGAACTCATCACATAACTCGCGCGCCGCCTCGAGATAGTAGGGCGAGTACATGTTGAGTCCACCTGCCGCCTGCAAGAGAGGCTCCATCAACAATGCCGCTATCTCATGCTGGTGTGTTTCCAGACAGGCGCGCAATGCGCTGATATCGTCTGCTACCTCTTCACGACTGGCGCTGAAACCGGCAGTCGGTGCCGGTGCGAAGTGATGTCTGGGCAGGAAATCGGCGAACAAGGAATGCATGCCTTCCTCAGGGTCACACACTGCCATGCAGCCCGCCGTATCGCCGTGATAGGCCTTCATCAATGACAGCATGCGCGTCCGTTCCCGCGTGTCATCGCGGTCTTTGCGCTGTTGCTGATATTGCACTGCCATCTTCATGGCGACTTCCATGCCCACCGAGCCGCTATCCGAGAAGAAGACATGATTCAGGCCCTCGGGGGTGACGCGCACCAGCGCATCGGCAAGCTCCTTGGCCGGTCGATGGCGGATGCCGCCCAGCATCACATGGCAGAGTTCTGCCGCTTGCTGCTGAATGGCCGCGACGAGGCGCGGGTGTCCGTAGCCATGGATCATGCACCACCAGGAACATGTCGCATCCAGCAGTGTCTCACCTCCCGCCAGTGTCATGCGGGCTCCCGTGCCGCCGACCACCTCCAGTGGCGCTGGCATGTCCTGCATCTGGGTATAAGGGTGCCAGAGAGAAAGTGAGTCCGTATCGCGGGTCGGCATCTGGGAGAATGGCATGGAGTGTCTCTGCGAGTGGCGGGAGAGTGGAGTGGTGTTATGACGGCTCAATCGTTGTCAACTTTGACCATTCTATCAGGTTGACGGTATTTTTGAAGTGACGCTTTCTGGAGAAAGTGTTGCATTTTGCACCACTATTAATTCGCCACCTGCTTTAGTATGGACTTCTGTTGTTCGTTCAGGTGCATGCTTTTCGAGGTGCGCAGGCAATGACAGCTCTACATCGAAAGTCTGCAATCTGACGCCGCCACGCCAACGGGGAAGTGGTTGCATAATACTTCCTTGTGGGTTGTTGTCATGAATTGTGCATATCCCGTGAATATTGGAGGTCCAGTGATGGCGGGCCCTCAAGCCTGATATCAGGTCGTGGTAAAGACTTCTTCGTGTAGTTGCAGAGACACTTTTGGCAGGCCTGTCTTCAGTTGTGACAGGGGATAATGAAGTGCCTGGGCAGTGAGTACTGTTTTTTTGCTGGCTATTGCATTGATCGGCAAGATTGCATACTTTGGAAACATGTTATTTAAGACTTCACCTTGCAGTTGACTCGGTCTATAATCGCCCTTGATCTGGTGTGGGCGCTTAACTGTCCCGAGTGTCCTGCACAAGTCTTTATGAAAACACGCTGTTAAACATGTACGGCAGATGAATATCGCCGAGCCTCTTTCAGCATCGTGTTTTCGTGACTCAACTGTCTGTCCCGACATCCTGGAGATACTCATGTCCCTGTTGACTGATTTCATGCAGAAAGAGCAAGAGCTCAAGAAACTTCAAGAGCAGCTGGAAAGCCTGCGCAATGATGACCGTCTGAAGAACGAACTCGAATTCAAGGACAAGCTGGACGCGCTGATGGGCGAGTACGGCAAGTCCACTCGTGACGTCATCACCCTGCTGGACCCGAAAGCGTCCCAGGCGCCGGCTGCTGCCGCACCGGAAAGCAAGACCGGTGGCGTGCGTCGCAAGCGCAAGCTGAAGGTCTACAAGAACCCGCACACCGGTGAAGTCATCGAGACGCGTGGTGGCAACCACAAGCAGCTGAAAGAGTGGAAGGAAGAGCACGGTGCGGAAACCGTCGAATCCTGGCTCGAGCGCACTGAAAGCTGAGCACTGGCTTTGTTGCCAGCTAGCTGACGCTGCCAGACATGAAAAAGCCCCGCAATCGCGGGGCTTTTTCATGTCTGGCGTTTGACTGACGCTAGACGACGGACTCCCTCTTTTGAGCAGACCTTGAGCAGGCCTTGAGCAGACCGATAGGGCGCTTTCCCGTGAGACTCGCTGTGAGATTACAGCGTCAGAAAGCGCCACTATCGGCAGCCGTCATGCCTGAGGGCTGTTATGAGGGCTATCAGCTATCACGCTGATTGAGGTCCACCAAGCGACCGATGGCGAGAATCTTGCCCGTAGGTTTGCCGGTCGGCGAACCGCCTTCTGGCTCCAGTGTCATCTCCAGCAGCTGGCCCGGGCTCATGCTGCCGATCTGCTCGGCGCTGAGTTCGATGCCGGCAATCGGGTCGACCAGCCCCAGTGAGCGCGGCCCTTCTTGCGGGTCGGTCAGAGTCCACAGTTCGATGGCGCGATCCGTCGGGCGCTCGATGGAGACCTTCGGTGTCAGCTGCAGGCCACCGCTGGGCGTGACATTGGCCACCCAGGTCGGTGTGCCCGGATCTTCCAGTGTCTGCAGGATAGCGACCATACGTTGCGCGTCGCCGTCAGGTGTCTGGGTAGCCACCTCCGGTGACGTGCCCTCAAGCGGCGCGCTGGGAGAGAAGGGCCCCATCTGCATGACCAGTGCCAGGGCGAGACCTGCCCCCAGACCCAGTCCGAGGCCGCCGCCGAGCCAGCGCAGCAGCCAGGGCGCCTTGGTAGAGGCGCTTGTCTGATCTGCGTCATGTCGAGCGGCGTCATCGCGGGTGGCGGAGGACTGCTTGAGGCGCACCAGGCTGGCATCGATGCGCTTCCATAATGAGTCGGAAGGGGGCTCCGGCGGCAGGCGATCACTCACGCTGAGCCAATGTTGCTGCCAGCGCAGGGCCATGCGTGCAGCATTGTCATCGCGCTCGATCCAGGCGCGCACTTCGGCCTCGCGCTCAGGGTCCAGCAGCCCGAGGGCATGCTCACCCAGCAGCAGGTTCTGTTCTTCGGGAGATTCGGGAATCAGGGGGCAATTCATCGTGACAGGCACTCCTGCAGTAGCTTGAGACCGGCGCGGATGCGTCCCTTGATGGTGCCAAGCGGTGCGCTCAGCTTCTCGGCGATCTGTTCGTGTGTCAGTCCCTTGAAGAAGGCCAGCAGAATGGGTTCGCGTCGCGGCACTTCCAGTTCACCCAGGCAGTCGCTCAACTGGTGCGCCGTCTGGCTGTCATCGGCCGCGGTTTCCGGGTTGGCGAGCAGATCGGCCAGCGTGTCGAGCGCATCGCTGTCGCCGCGAGGCGTCCGCCCCTGGGCGCGCAGCTGATCCAGAGCGCGATAGCGCAGGATGGTAAACAGCCAGGCGCGACCATTGCCGAGTTCACGGCGATACTGGCCCGCGTTGGACCACAGCTTGATGAAGGCGTCATGGACGGCATCTTCCGCCTGGTCGCGGCTGTTCAACAGGCGCATGGCGAGCGCCAGCATACGGCCCGATTCAAGATCATAGAGGCTGCGGAACGCGGCCTCGTCTCCGCGTGCACAGGCTTCTATCGCACTGGCGTGGTCAAAGCTTTCCGCATCTGGCGGACTGACTGACGGCTTCTGTGCTGGCATGGGGCGGCCGGCTCCTTTGGCAGGGGGTCCATTGTTCAGCTGACGGTATGTGCACCGCCGGGGAATGGCAAGTTGCATGATAGAGGCCTTCGTTCGGGAAAGAATCAACGCCCGTGACGGTCGGGATGGCGGTGCGTCAACTGCGGGGGATAGACAGGTAACGTCCCGCTTCCCGACTTGGATGTTCGTGGCCGGTTTTCAGACGTGTCTGGGCGTGGCGTCAGTCAGTCACCTCACATCCGATGGGGAAAGCGCGGCGCGGCTGCATTGCTGCTCGCGCGGTGAGTCCGCATAATGGCCGGCATGACAGCCTGGGAGGCGTGATGAAGCAGCAATTCAATACGATCGGCGTGATTGGCCGACTGGGCAGTGCCCAGGTGGTGGATACGCTCAAGCGCTTGATTCGCTTTCTGGATTCCCGTGGCCTGGCCATGGTGATCGAGGAACGCACTGCCACGCTGCTGCTGGACCACGGTCTGCAGGTGGCCAGCCGCCGTCAGATGGGCGAGCAGTGTGATCTGGTGATCGTGGTCGGCGGCGATGGCAGCCTGCTGGGCGCCGCGCGCGCGCTGTGCCGCAGCGGCACGCCCGTGCTCGGCGTCAATCGTGGGCGACTCGGCTTTCTGACCGACATTCGCCCCGATGAGCTCGAGGAGAAGGTGGCCGAGGTGCTGGGCGGTGACTATCTCAGCGAGCAACGCTTCCTGCTCGAGGCCGAGGTCTACCGCGAAGGCGAGCGTATCGGGGCGGCCGATGGTCTCAATGACGTGGTGCTGCACCCCGGCAAGGCGGCGCGCATGATCGAATTCGAGCTGTTCATCGATGGCCAGTTCGTCTACTCCCAGCGCTCGGATGGCTTGATCGTCGCCACGCCGACCGGCTCGACCGCCTATGCGCTGTCCGGTGGCGGCCCCATCGTGCATCCGCGCCTCGAGGCGATCACCCTGGTGCCGATGTTCCCGCATACCCTTTCCAGTCGTCCGATCGTGATCGATGCGGCCAGCGAGATCATCCTGCATATCAGTGCCAGCAACTCGACCTATCCGCATATCAGCTGCGATGGCCAGACCCAGGTGGTGGCCAAGCCCGGGGATGTGCTCAAGATCCGGCGCAAGAGTGAGCGTCTGACGCTGATTCATCCGCTGGAGCACAACTATTTCGAGATCTGTCGCACCAAGCTCGGTTGGAGCAATCGCCTCGGCGAATGACCTCAAGGCTCACAGCATGCAAGCATTCGTGGCGCCACAGGATGGCTATGACCTTATCGGCGATGTACACGGCTGCGGCGCCACTCTGGCGACGTTGCTGGAGACGCTCGGCTATCACATCGTCGATGGCGTCTATCGCCACCCGACCCGCAAGGTCATCTTTCTCGGCGATATCATCGATCGTGGCCCACGCATCCGCCTGGCGGTGCAGCTGGCCAGCAGCATGGTCAATGCCGGCGAAGCGCTGATCGTGATGGGCAATCACGAATACAACGCCCTGGCGTATTGCCGGCGCGCACGCCCGCGTGCGGGTGGCGAGCATCGTGATTTCCTCCGCTCGCATACCTCACGTCACAATCGCATCATCCGTGAGACGCTTGATCAATATCAGCATCATCCCGATGAGTGGGACGAGGCGCTGCGCTGGTTCATGCGCATGCCGCTGTGTCTGGAGCTGCCGCCTCTGGCCCCCGGCCAGAGCGGGTTGCGCGTGGTGCACGCCTGCTGGGATGAGCCACTGGTGCGTACCTTCCTGGAGCGCTACCCCGATGGCTGCATCGATGAAGACTTCCTGCATGAGTCCATCGAGCACGACAGCTTCGCCTATCGCGTGCTGGACCGCATGACGCGCGGCGCGAATCTGCGCTTGCCGGAAGGGGTCGAGATCCATTCCGGCGATGGTTTCACGCGCCGAAGCTTCCGCACGCACTTCTGGGCACGTGAGCCCCGCACCTACGGCGATGTGGTCTTCCAGCCCGACAACCTGCCCGGCGAGCTGGAATCGCGCTGGTTGAGTGAGCAGGAGCTGGCCAATCTGCCTTACTACGGGCCAGAGCAGCCGCCACTGTTCCTCGGACACTACTGGTGCGAGGGCTTGCCGGCGCTGCCGGCCCCCAACATCGCCTGCCTGGATTACAGTGCGGTCAAGTTCGGACGCCTGGTGGCGTATCGCTTCAGTGGCGAAGCCACGCTGGATGCCGCCAACTTCGTCTGGGTACCGGTACCGCGTGAGCCCTCCCGACGCCCCGTGCCGGAAGAGCTGTCCCGCGACACCCTGTCGAACCAGTCATTCGCCAATGGCGCCAGTCAATAGCACTAGTCAGTAGCACTGGCCATTGGCACTGCTCAATAGCACTGGTCATGGGTACGCCCCAATAGCGTCAGTGATGCTGGCGGTGAATGTCGATTGTTTTTTACAATCACGTGTCAGTGAACCAAAGCCCGATTGCGCACTCTGAGTAAGTGTTCCCTTGAATGATCCTTGCTCAGTCCGGTGCCCCCCACCGGGCTTTTTTTATGTCTGTCACAAAGGCCAGACGCCTGCGGCGCTGTGGTAGATTTTCACAGACTGGTCTGACTTCTCCTTGTTTATCAACGTGTACTGATTCTGTTCAGTCGCGTGTCATCTTCAGAGGCATACATGTTCAAGGTTCTGACGCTGCCCGAATCCTTCGACAGCCGCCCCCTGCGCGAAGCCCTGTGGGCCGAGAAGATCGGTCACCAGATCACCCTGAGCCAGGCTCGCCCGACAGAGGCTGCGTCTGGCGACGATGCCGAGAGCCACGAGGGCGGCCAGGAGCTGTGGCTGGCCGACCCCGAGCAGCTACCGCGCGTCATCGCGATGCTCGAGCGCCAGTCACGCGGTGAACCGTTGCGGGATGCCTCTGCGGGCGCCGCGACGCGTGGCACCGCCAGTTCTCAGTCCCTCATCGCCCTGATGCACCAGACGCCGCTGACCTGGCTGGTCGGTCTGGCCTGCTGCGTTACGGTGCTGTTCCAGTATGCGCTGGGCCAGGCGGCGGTATTCGAGTGGCTGGCCATCGTGCCCTTCGAGCTTGTCGGCAGTCAGCACATCGCACCCGAGCCGCTGTCCGTGACGCTGGCGGGGGAGTGGTGGCGGCTATGGTCGCCATCGTTGATGCACTTCGGGGTACTGCACCTGGTGTTCAACCTGCTGTGGCTGTGGGTGTTCGGGCGCCAGATCGAGGCCATCGATGGCGGTTGGCGCTTCGCGCTGGTCGTGGTACTGAGCGGCGTGGCGGCCAATCTGGCGCAATACGCCACTGGCAGCGTGCTGTTCGGAGGGCTGTCGGGGATCGACTTCGCCGTGATCGGCTATGTCTTCATCGCCGCACGCCGCCGCCCCGCGCTGGGCTATCAGATGCAGCGCTCGCTGATGATCTTCATGCTGATCTATCTGGTGCTGTGCATGACGCCGCTCTCAAGTGCCATCGGCCTGGGCGCCATCGCCAACGAGGCGCATCTTGGTGGCCTGCTGACCGGTCTGCTGCTGGGCTGGCTGCTCCCCAGGCGCAGCGCAGCCTGAGCGTTGGTGATTCGGCCCCGGGGATGGCACTGCCGGAAATGACACTGCGCGAAACGACAATGCTAGAATGGCGGTCATCCCCAGTGACTCCGATGGTCCGCCTTCGGCAGTCGTGGACCCGTATCAGGAGAGTATGTGATGAGCAACATGTCCTTTGACGGCATGGTCGAGCAGATGACGCCGACCATCTACGAGAGCCTCAAGCAGTCCATGCAGCTGCGCAAATGGCCGGATGGCCGCGTGCTGACCCAAGAGCAGGTCGAGCTGTGCATGGAAGCCGTCATCAAGTACGAAGCGCACAACAACGTGCCTGCCGAGTCGCGTGTCGGCTTCATCGACAACGGCACCTGTGGGCCGCGTGATGACGACAGCGCCGCAAGCGATGAGCCGGAGCAGATCAAGTGGGTCAACTGACGCTGGATGATGCCCTGAGTGCGGATGAGGCCTCCGGCACGGCTCAGGAAGCCAGTGCTCAGGATGCGGCGCCCATCACGCTGAGTGGCAACCTCCACAAGATGTCCATCGTGCCCGCCGGTGAGGCGCTTGCGATCGATACCTCGTTTGATGCGCCGTCGGTCATGCTCGAGCCGCTGGCGGCCAACTATGGCCTGCGTCTGGGCGAGATCACCCAGCCGCTGAATGCCTATATCGGCCACAAGGTGCGATTGAGCTTCACCGGTCAGATCCACTGCAGCCATTGCGGTCGCAAGACCAAGAAGAGCTTCGCGCAGGGGCATTGCTATCCGTGCTTTCGCAAGCTGCCGCAGTGCGATGGCTGCATCATGAAGCCGGAGACCTGCCACTACGCCGAAGGCACCTGCCGTGATCCGCAGTGGGGTGAGGAGCACTGCTTCCAGCCGCATATCGTCTATCTGGCCAATTCCTCCGGCCTCAAGGTCGGCATCACGCGCAAGACCCAGATGCCGACGCGCTGGTTCGATCAGGGCGCCATCCAGGCGCTGCCCATCGTCGAGGTGTCCAATCGCCTGCAGTCGGGGCTGGTCGAGGTGCTGTTCAAGCAGGCGCTGAACGATCGCACCAACTGGCGCGCGATGCTCAAGGGCGATGTGGCAGAGCTGGACCTGGAAGCCGAGCGTGATGCCTTGCTGGCCCAGATGTCAGAGGGCCTGGCGGCGCTGCAGGCGCATTGCGGCGAAGGCGCCCTCCGGGTGCTGGACACCACGGCGCTGGCCTTCGAGTTTCCGGTGCGCACCGCGCCGACCAAGGTCACCTCGTTCAACTTCGACAAGACGCCAGTGGTGGAAGGCGTGCTCGAAGGGCTCAAGGGTCAGTATCTGATTCTCGACAGTGGCGTGATCAATCTGCGCAAGTTCACCGGCTATGAGATCGAGGCCCAGCTCGGCGAGCAATGAGCCGCGGCTGAGCCATAGCCAAGAGCACAGCCAAGAGCACAGCCAAGAGCTCAGTACCGCACACACGACAGCGCCCACGCTCCGTCACGGAGGGTGGGCGCTGTCGTTTCAGTGCTTCTTGTTTCTTGTTTCTCGCTTCTTGCCACAGGCTTGCAGAGTCGGGGTGTGTCAGCCCAGCACAGGCTGGCGTCGCGCCTGCATGCGCGCCAGAAATACCTGCATCACGCGTCGGTAGAGCTCGCGTCCCAGCACCACATCCTCGACGCCGGCATCCAGATTCGGGTTGTCATTGACCTCGATGACCACCACGCGGTCCTCCAGCTGTTTCAAGTCGACGCCGTAGAGGCCGTCGCCGATCAGGCGGGTCGCTTTCAGGGCTGCCTTGATCACGGCCGGTGGCACCTCGCTCGGGTCGACCGTTGCGAAGCCGCCGGAGCGGGTACGCGCGCCGCTGTGGTCGTAGATCTGCCAATGGCCACGCGCCATGTAGTAACGGCTGGCGAACAGCAGCTTGCCGTCGAGCACGCCGATGCGCCAGTCGAACTCGGTCGGCAGCCACTCCTGCAACAGCAGCAGGGCGGAGTCATGGAACAGTCGCTCGGCTTCGCGCACCAGTGTCTCGGGGCCATCGATCTTGACGATGCCGCGGGAGAAGGCGCCATCCGGCACCTTCATCACCAGCGGGTAGCGCATGTGCTGACCGCGCTCGGCCAGCTGGCGCAGTTCGCCCCGATGGATCAGGCGACCCTGCGGGGCACTCAGGCCGCGTGCCTTGAGAAGCTCATGCAGGAAGACCTTGTTGGTGCAGCGCAGAATCGACTGGCTGTCATCGATCACCACCAGCCCTTCGTGCTCGGCACGCTTGGCCATGCGATAGGTGTGGTGATCCAGACTGGTCGTCTCGCGGATGAACAGGCCATCGAACTCGGCCAGACGGCCTTCATCGCGCCGGGTGATCAGGCTGACATCTATGCCCAGTCGCCGCCCTTCGCGGATGAAATGCTTGAGCGCGGTACGGTTGGACGGAGGTAGCGCCTCGTCCGGGTCGACCAGCATGGCGAGATCGAAGCGGTAATGGCGACGTGCCTTGGGCGTGCGCCACACCTTGCGCGAATGGCGATTGAGCGCCTGGGCGAAGCGGTCTTCATCCGCCGCTGCCAGGTGGCTCAGGGATTGCGGGCGCACTCGCTTGAGCACCCAATGATCGCCTCGACCTTCAAGACGCACCTCCAGCAGCGGACAGGGCAGGCGCTCGAACAGCTTGCGTGCGAGACGCGCAAGCGCGGGGTCTGCGCTCTCGCCGAAGGTCAGCAGCAGGTCGAGGCGTGGTGGCTTGCCAGCCCCATGCGTCACGCCTTGCGGGGCGGGCAGGGCGCCCTTGCGTGTCAGCTCCTCGAGCAGCACGCGGATGCCGCCCAGTTCCATGTCGATCAGCGACTTGCGTGACAGTTGATTGAGGGTCTCCACCGACGGCAGCGCCTTCTGGCCGCGCGCCTGGGCGAGCAGCGAGACGTAATAGCCGATGCCCAGATAATCCAGTCCGCCGCACAGATTGATGACGTGGGTGGCGGGCTGCGGCGCATCGTCGGCGCGCTGGGCTGGCGCATCGCTTGAGAGTTCGGAAAGAAAGTCATGGGCGCTGATGACATCATCACTGGGATAGAAGGCGCGCCAGTCAGAAACACGGTCAACCACGATACGCAGGCGGGACATTGCGAAGCCTCGCAAGGCGGGCACCGAAGCGGTGCCGAATGCGCGCATCATGAGAAACAATCCCCGTCATCGCAATAGGCTGGAAAGTGAAATAATTTCATGCAAAGAGACCAAGACAAGACGCGCCTGCATGCCCAGAATGCAGCGCATTGCTACCGCCCCGCGACACGCTGATCCTCGGACGGCGTCAGGGCGCTGACAGGCGGGAGAGCCTGCACCATGACCCCCATTCTGCGCCCGGCCATCCGGGCCGATCTCGACGCTCTGGTAGAGCTCGAGGAAGTCAGTTTCGACAGCGACTGGTTCAGTCGTCGTCAGCTGTCCCATCTGATTCTGCGTGCCCATGCCCGTACCCTGGTGATCATCCAGCCCGATGACGATGTCATCCCGACCGCACCGGCGGTAGACGATGTGATGGCCGCGCTGTGGCCAGCCGGTAGCGTCGAGCGTGATGACGCCACGCCGCTGCGCAGCGTGCTCGGCTATGGCACCGTGCTGTTTCGGCGCAATTCACGTCGGGCGCGACTCTACTCCTTCTGCCTGCATCCGGAATCGCGTGGCCGCGGCCTTGCCCAGCGCATGCTCACATCGCTTGAGCAGCTGGCCATTGCGCAGGGCTGTACGCAGTTCGATCTTGAGGTGCACACCGGCAATGGCGCGGCGATCGCGCTCTACGAGCGTCACGGCTTCGAGAAGTGTGGTCGCCTGCGCGATTACTATGCCGATGGGGCCGCCGCCTGGAAGATGCGCAAGGCATTGACGCTGGATTCGCCGGCGCCGGTGGCTGAGGAACTCGCGGCCGGTGAGGCCGGTGAAGCGCACCCGGGGTCGCCCCCAACGGTGAATGCTGGCGCTGCCTGAGCCAGGGGCATGGCGCGCGTGGCCCCCATGGGCTAGGATGCGCTGTTTATTCTTCATGGCTTCAAAGGAATCGCTCCCATGCCGTCATTCGATATTGTCTCCGAACTCGACAAGCACGAAGTTCAGAATGCCGTCGATCAGGCCAATCGCGAACTCGCGACGCGCTTCGATTTCAAGGGCGTGACTGCCAGCTTCGAACTCGAGAAGGAAGAGAACGTCAATCTGGAAGCCGATGCCGACTTCCAGTTGCGTCAGATGATCGAGCTGCTCAAGGGCCGTCTGATCGCGCGCGGCATCGACGTGCGTTGCCTGGAAGAGAAGGACGCCGACACCGCTGGCGTGCGTGCCCGTCAGCAGCTGGTGCTGCGTCAGGGGCTGGACCAGCCGACCGCCAAGAAGATCGTCAAGGCGCTCAAGGATGCCAAGCTCAAGGTCCAGGCACAGATCCAGGGCGAGAAGGTCCGCGTCACCGGCAAGAAGCGTGACGACCTGCAGGGCGCCATGGCGCTGCTCAAGGGCGATGAGAGCCTCGAGCTGCCGCTGCAGTTCAACAACTTCCGCGATTGATCCAGCGCGCAAGCGACTGGCGATCGCCATTCTCAGCACCGTTCGCTATCGGCGTGCGGTGCTGTATTCGTTTGATTCGCTGATTTGCGGTGTCGTGAGAGTCACTGATTCGCTTGTTTGCGGGATCAACAGATTCGCTTTGAAAGCGTCATGTCTCGTCGCTGGCGCTACGCTTGTCCAGCTCGGTGCTTCACTCGAGACGACCGGACGCGTCGCTTTCAAAGCGTTTCACCCTATTCGTACGTAATATCTGCGCCATGCGGGCCGCTTCGGCACCCGACAACGCGCAAAGAGAGGTTATATGTCTGCTCCGCTCGCTATCGGCCAGCGCAACACCCTGACGATCACCAAGCGGGTCGGCTTCGGCGTCTTCCTCGATGGTGGGGATCGCGGGGAAATCCTGCTGCCGACACCCTTCATTCCTGCGGGGGCCGACATCGGTGACGAAGTCGAAGTCTTCGTCAGCCTGGATGATGAAGACCGCCTGCTGGCCACCACGCGCTATCCGCGTGCCATGGTTGGCGAGTTCGCCGCGCTCAAGGTGGTCGAGGTCAATGACATCGGCACCTTCCTCGACAATGGCCTGGGCAAGGACTTGCTGCTGCCCTACGGCGAGCGCAAGCGTGAGCTCAAGGCCGGCCAGTTCGCCATGGTGCACGTCGGTCTCGACAAGCACAGCGACCGCATGGTCGCCTCGATGCGTCTGGATCGCTGGCTCGACAAGACCCCGGCCACCTATACCGCGGGCCAGGAAGTCTCCGGTCTGGTCGCTGCGCGCACCGACCTGGGCATGAAGATCATCATCGACAACGCCCATTGGGGCCTGGTGCACCACGACCGTATCTTCACGCGTCTGCGCATCGGCAACCGTCTGCGTCTGTGGGTGTTGAAGAATGACGGCAACGGCAATGTCGATCTCACGCCGCAGGCGCCGGGTCCGGCCGGCCATCAGCAGCTGGCGGACCGCATTCTGGCCGCGCTGGAAGCCAGTCAGGGCGTGCTGCCGCTGGGCGACAAGAGCGAACCGGAAGCCATCAGCGAAGCGTTCGGTGCCAGCAAGGCCAACTTCAAGCGCGCCATCGGTCACCTGAAGCGCGAAGGCAAGGTCACGCTGGCGCCCACCGAGACGCGTCTGGTCAAGTAAGCGCCACTGTCAGCCTGTGCTGCCACTGCCACCCTCGGGAGACCGACGGGTGGCAGTTTGCGTTTCAGGGTCCCGCATGGCACCAATGACAGCGTATCATGGGGGTATCTTGCGCTGAGTTGCCCCCATTCGCTCCTTCACCTTCGACAAGGAATGTCTGCATGACTGTCTCTGCTTCTGCTGCCTCCGCTTCTTCTGGTTCGCCGCGTCTGTTGATCGCCCCTGACAGCTTCAAGGAAGCGCTGGCAGCCAGTGATGCCGCCGAAGCCATGGCGCGTGGTGTTCGCCGAGTATTGCCCGAGGCACAGATCGATCTCTGCCCGCTGGGGGATGGCGGTGAGGGCACGCTGGCGGCGTTGTTGGCGGCGGCCAGTGAAGCAGACCCCATCGAGGCGCGCAGCGCTCAGGTGCGTGATCCGCTCGGGCGTGACGTCACCGCCCAGTGGGGCTGGCAGCCGGGTAGCCGCACGGCCATTGTCGAGCTGGCCGAAGCCAGTGGTCTGCATCTGGTCAGCCCTGATGAGCGCGACGCGCGTGTCGCCGACACGCATGGCGTGGGCGAGCTGATCCTGGCGGCGCTGGACGCCGGTGCCGAGCGACTGATCGTCACGCTGGGCGGCAGCGCCACCAACGATGGCGGCAGCGGCATGCTGCGCGCGCTCGGGCTGCGTCTGCTCGACGCTGACGGCAATGAGCTGCCCGCAGGCGGCGCGGCCCTCGCGCGTCTGGCGAGCCTTGACGTCAGTGCGCTGGACCCACGCCTGGCCAACCTCAAGGTGTCTGCCGCGGTCGATGTCGACAACCCCCTGTGTGGTCCGCGCGGCGCGAGCGCAGTCTTCGGCCCGCAGAAGGGCGCCGACGCTGCGGTGGTCGAGGAACTGGATGCGGCACTGGGCCACTTCGCGCGCCTGAGCGCGGAAGTGCTGGGCGCAGACCAGCAGCAGTTGGCCGGTGCAGGGGCCGCAGGCGGCATGGGCTACGCGGTGGCGGCCTGGTTGAATGGTGAATTGCGTCCGGGCATCGAGCTGGTGATGGAGCGCCTCAACGTGAGCGAGCGTCTGGCGGGCTGTGATCTGCTGATCACTGGGGAAGGCGGTCTGGATGGCCAGAGCCTGGGCGGCAAGACCCCCATCGGTGCGGCGCGAGCCGCGCGTGCCGCCGGGGTGCCCGCCATCGTGTTGGCCGGACGACTGGCCGAGGGCTGGCAAGCCGCCCATGATGAGGGGGTCAGTGCCGTCTTCACTCTGTGTGACAGTGCCATGCCGCTTGAGCAGGCGCTGGCACGCACCTCGGAGCTGCTGGCTGACCGTTGCGAGGCCATCATGCGTCTCTGGCAGTTGGCGCAACGTAGCTGACCGCAGCCCGGCTGAGCGCAGCCCGGCTAAGCGCCGCTAAGCCACGCCCGGCTCGACGGATTGCGGCGTCGAATCTGGCCGCAGACAGCGGCCCACGGCCCCCATGGCGGGGGGCGTGGCCTTTCGCGATATCGGCAAGCCCGTTACCATGCACGCAGTTGCTATCAGGCGGATAGTCAGAAAGTACTTTTCCCATGAACGACTTGGCGTTTGACTGATAGCAGGAAGCACACGGTGTGTGACCGCAGGTGGTGAGGAACCGACATGATGATCTTTCGGCGCATGAAGCGTATCTGCTGGCTTGGCCTGGCCTGGTTGTTCTTCGGCATCGGCTTCGCTGGCATGTTTCTGCCGCTGCTGCCCACCACCGTCTTCATGCTGCTGGCGCTGGCCTGTGCCAGCCGAGGTTCCCCGCGCTTTGCGCGCTATATCCGTGAACATCCCCAGATCGGGCCGACGCTGGTGGCCTGGGAGCGCGAACGCGCCATTCCGCTGCGCGCGCGCATCATGGCGGTCAGCATGCTGGCCGTCTCGATGCTGATCATCCTGTTCACCGTCTCAGTGTTGGCCGTCAAGGTCTCGCTGCTGGTCTTCCTGTCGCTGCTGGCACTCTGGCTGGCCACGCGCCCGGAGCCCAAGGGCGAGGGGGCGAACCTTGCCGTCAGTGGCGAATCCCTTCCGCGCGAATGAGCGCTTCATCGCGGGCAGGTGAGGTGTCTGCTCCCTCGCTGTCCGCTGTCTTCCTGCCGTGAGGAGTCCTCTCCCGCGGCGCTGATTGCGGAGTCTTTGATGTCACAACCTGTAGCGATTCATCTTGCCGATTATCAGGCACCCGCCTGGCGTGTGCTGGACACCCGCCTGACGTTTGATCTGGTACCGTCCGCGACCCGTGTGACGACCGTGCTGACCCTCGAGGCCAATCCCGATGCCGCCGTGGGCAGTGATGCCACGCCGCCGCTGGTGCTCAATGGCGAGCATCTGACGCTTGAGTCCGTGCGTGTCGATGGGCGAGCGCTGGCCAGTGATGAATACAAGCTCGACGAGACTCACCTGACCTTGGCCGGCCTGCCGGCCAACTGTGAGCTCGAGACGGTGGTGGTGATCGACCCGGCCGCGAATACCGCGCTGGAAGGGCTTTATGTGTCCTCGGGCATGTTCTGCACCCAGTGCGAGGCCGAAGGCTTCCGTCGCATCACCTACTACCCGGACCGCCCTGACGTGATGTCGGTGTTCACCACCACCATCATCGCCGACAAGGACAGCTACCCGATCCTGCTCTCCAACGGCAACCCCATCGAGCGTGGCGAGCGCGAGGGCGGTCGTCACTTCGTCACCTGGCAGGACCCGCATCCCAAGCCGTGCTATCTGTTCGCGCTGGTGGCGGGGGACCTGGTCAAGCATGACGACAGCTTCACCACCATGAGTGGCCGTGACGTCGCTCTGGAAATCTGGGTCGAGCCGGAAAATCTCGACAAGACCCAACACGCCATGAACTCCCTCAAGGCCTCCATGAAGTGGGACGAGGAAGTCTACGGTCGCGAATATGATCTCGACATCTTCATGATCGTCGCGGTCAACGACTTCAACATGGGCGCGATGGAGAACAAGGGCCTCAACATCTTCAACAGTGCCTGCGTGCTGGCCAACCCCGATACCACCACCGACGCCGCCTTCCAGCGCGTCGAAGGGGTGGTCGCGCATGAGTACTTCCACAACTGGTCGGGCAACCGCGTCACCTGCCGTGACTGGTTCCAGCTGTCCCTGAAGGAAGGCTTCACCGTCTATCGCGACCAGACCTTCTCCGCCGACATGAACTCGGCGCCGGTCAAGCGTATCGAAGACGTCGCCATGCTGCGTACCGCGCAGTTCGCCGAAGATGCCGGCCCCACCGCACACCCGGTGCGCCCGGCGTCCTATATCGAGATTTCCAACTTCTACACCCTGACCATCTACGAGAAGGGTTCCGAAGTGGTGCGCATGGTCGCCAACCTGCTCGGGGAAGAAGCCTTCCGCCGTGGCAGTGATCTCTACTTCGCGCGCAACGATGGCAGCGCCGCCACCATCGAGGACTTCATCAGCGCGATGAGCGAAGCCTCCGGTCGCGATTTCAGCCAGTTCATGCGCTGGTACTCCCAGGCCGGAACGCCGAACATCGCCGCCAGCGGCACCTTCGATGCCCAGGCAGGCACCTATTCCCTCACGCTGCGTCAGTCCACGCCGCCGTCACCGGGGCAGGCGGAGAAGCTGCCGCTGGTGATCCCGGTGCGCATGGGGCTGGTCGGCGCCGATGGCAGCGATCTGACGCTGACCCTCGACGGCGAAGCGCTGGGCACGGAAACCGTGCTGGAGCTGACCGAAGCCGAGCAGACCTTCGTCTTCACCGGCCTTGCCGGCGATGCCGAGCCGGTGCCGTCGCTGCTGCGTGGCTTCTCGGCGCCGGTCAAGCTGGCCTTTGACTACAGCCGTGAGCAGCTAGCCTTCCTGATGCAGCACGACAGCGATGGCTTCAATCGCTGGGATGCCGGTCAGCGTCTGGCCATGGCAGCGCTTGAAGACCTGATGGCGGCCTGGCAGCGTGGCGAGCAGGAGGCCCAGCTGGATGAGCGCCTGCTGGCCGCCTATCGCTTCCTGCTCCAGAGCGAGGCTTCCGATCGTGCGGTGCTGGCCGAGATGCTGACGCTGCCCTCGGAGGCCTATATCGCCGAGCAGCAGAGTGTCGTCGATGTCGATGCCATCCACTGGGCGCGCAAGACCGCCAAGGCGCAGCTGGCCAGCGCGCTGCGCGACGACTTCGTGGCGCTCTATCACGCCAATGCGCAGCAGGGCGACTACGCGCCGACCTTCGAGCAGATGGCGCGTCGCAGCCTCAAGAATGCCGCGCTCAGCTATCTGATGAGCATCGAGGACGAGGAGGGCGTGCGTCTGGCCCAGGCCCAGCTGGCGGCGGCCCACAACATGACCGACGTGCGTGCCGCGCTGACGATGCTGGTGCACTCCTCACGCACCGATCTGGGTGACCCGGCGCTCAAGTCCTTCGCCGAGCGCTGGTCGCATGATCCGCTGGTGATGGACCAGTGGTTCTCGATCCAGGTCACGCGTCCGCAGGCCGATGTGCTGGACCGCGTGCGCTTCCTCATGGAGCACCCGGCCTTCTCGTTGACCAACCCCAACAAGGTGCGTGCCTTGATCGGCGCCTTCGCCGGCCAGAACCGCGTCAACTTCCACCGTCTCGATGGCGAAGGCTATCGTCTGCTGGCGGATGTGGTCATCGAGCTCAATCGTCTGAACCCGGAAATCGCGGCGCGCATCATCACGCCGCTGACGCGCTACAAGCGTTTCGATGCCAAGTGTCAGGACTTGATGAAGGCTGAGCTTGAGCGTATCCGTGGCGAGAAGCTCTCGAACAACCTGTATGAAGTCGTGGAGAAGGCATTGGCCTGATCCTCTGATCTGACCCTTGAAGACAGCCGGCAGTCATCGCGCGCATGATGATGACTGCCGCTGACATGAAAAAGCCCCTGCCAATCGGCAGGGGCTTTTTCATGTCACGAGTCTGGCGCAAGTCCCGTCAGGGCATCGCCTGCACGGTCATTGCGTACACGGTCATCGCGCGCGTCAGGCAATCATCCAGCCCAGGAAGGTCAGCCCGATGAAGGTCATCAATAGCCCGCCGATGATGGAGCCCCTCAACAGCGTCGTGATGCCCTTGAAGAGCAGATAGAGCCCCAGTACCAGTCCCAGCAGGCTGAACAGCGATGTGCCAAGCCCCAGCTCACCGGTCAAGCCATTGAAGAAGCCAGCCAGCGCATCATCAAAGTGTGCGAAGAAATTGCCCAGGCCTTCGACGATGAAGCGAATGGCGGCACCCAGTTGCGTGCCGATCCAGTTGAAGAAGTCTTCCATAACGCATGATGTCCAGACAGAAAAGAGGCCCCAGTGTGCCATGAAAGACGCGGATGCGCTGTCATCCGAGCTGATACTTGGCGGTGAATGTCTCGATCGCCATCGGCTTGTCCATCAGATAGCCCTGCAGGGCATCACAACCCATCTCCAGCAGCAGTTCGCGCTGTCTGGGGGTCTCGACGCCTTCCGCCACCACGCACATGCCCAGCTCACGCCCCAGCTGTACCATGAAGTTCACCATGCGGCGATTCATCTCGTCGTTCTCGAGATCATTGACGAAGCTGCGGTCGACCTTGAGCTCATCGAAGGGCAGGTGCTTGATGTAGGTCAGTGAGGAGAAACCGGTGCCGAAATCATCCAGCGACAGACGCAGGCCCAGCGAGCGCAGTTCGTGCATGCGTGCCACCGTGGCGGGCATGTCGGTGGCGAAGACGTTTTCGGTCAGCTCCAGCTGCAGATATTGCGGGTCGAGCGTGTGCTGGCTGAGTGCCTTGGCGACATTGCCGACGTAGTGAGGGGAGTCCAGCTGCTTGACGCTGACATTGACCGACAGATAGATCTTCGCGAAGGCGGTGCCTTTCTGCCAGTCCTCCAGCAGCTTGCAGGCCTGCTCCAGCACCCAGTCGCCGAGGCTGTCGATCAGCTGGCTCTTCTCGGCCAGCGGAATGAATTCATAGGGCGAGATATTGCCGAGCTTGGCGTGTCGCCAGCGCAACAGGCATTCGGCGCCGACCAGCTTGAGCCCTCGATCGAATTGCGGCTGCAGTTCCACGTAGAGCTCTTCATTCTCGATGGCGCGGCGCAGGTCATTTTCCAGCTGCACGGCGCGCTCAAGCTCCACGCGCATGCTGGGATCAAAGCGGACGGTCTGATTGCGCCCGGCCTCCTTGGCGCGATACATCGCGATATCCGCGCGTCGGATGAGCTCCTCGGCGCTCAGATGGCGATCATGGAACATGATGCTGCCCAGACTCGCCGAGCTGTGATGTTGCAGCGGCTGCGCTTGCGGGCCCAAGAGCGAATACGGCTGGTTGAGCGCCTGCTGCAGGCGCTCCATCAGCTCATCCAGTTCGCGACAGGCAGTCTGTGGATCATGGCTCAAGGGCTGTACCAGGATGACGAACTCGTCCCCGCCGAAGCGCGCCACCAGATCGCTGTCACGCACCGTGGAGCTCAGGCGATGGGCCACCTCGATCAACAGATGGTCGCCGGTGGTATGCCCCAGCAGGTCGTTGATCTTCTTGAAGTGGTCCAGATCGATGAAGATGAGCGCGCCGTGGGTGTCACGGGCGTCGGTGATGATGATCGCCTGCTGCAGGCTGTCGATCAGGGTGGCTCGGTTGGCCAGCTTGGTCAGTGAGTCGAAGCGACTGTGCTGGTGCAGCAGGGCCTCTGATTCGACGATACGCGTGATATCGGTGATCGAGCCGATCATGCGCAGCGGATTGCCTTCGCTGTCACGCTCGATGACATCGCCCTTGTCGATCACCCAGACCACGTCGCCACCGCGGGTCAGCATGCGGTGGCGGTGGTAGTAGGCCGTCTTGCCCGCCATGCAGTCCTGGATGGCGATCATCGTCTCGGGCTTGTCCTCGGGGTGCAGCAGGCTTGCGAATTCTTCCAGGCTGTTGCTGAGCTCGCTCTCCGGGATGCCCAGAATCTGTGACCAGCGGCGATTGTGCGTCACGGAACTGGTCAGGATGTTCCAGTCCCAGAAGCCTTCCAGCGAGGTGTCATAGATGTGGTCGATCTGGCGGGTCTTGCGCTCATGCTCACGGACTTCGGTGGTGATGTTGTGCGCCAGAACGGCGACCAGCGGCTGGCCGTGAATGTCATGGAAGGGCTGCTTGATGGAGCGGAAATGGTTGACCTCGCCGGTGGTACCGTCGGTGGCATCCTCGAAGACCGTCTCGCGCTCGAATCTGCTGAGCACTTGCTCCACGCTGCGCCTGAAGAAGTGGCTCTGCTCGGTATTGCCGGTGTAATGGCTGTCATCGCGCCCGATGATGTCTTCGCGCGAGGTGCCATAGAACTCGGTCAGAGAGCGATTGGCGTAGCGAAACAGCCCCTTGGCATCCTTGATGAACAGGATGTCGGGATGAGAGTCGACCAGGGTGCGCAGCAGGTGGTTCTCGGCTTCCAGTGCCTCGAGACGTGACGACATCTCCTGCAGGCGCGAGTGCAGGCAGCTGTCATCAGGCTGGCGGGAATCGTCGGAGCCTTCTGGGCGAGGAGAGCGGCGATCCCCGGCATCGGAAGGTGCGGTCATGGCAGGGTCCTGAGGCGACGGTCTGTGCGCTCAGTCTACGTTGCCGCTCGGTTGAATAGGCGGGGAGGCGGGGTTCATGCTCAATCAACGATCATGCATGCAGGCCACACAGGCAGGCCATGCAGGATCGGGGCTTTCGCCAGGCGTCTGGTGATCAAGTTCCAGTCATCAAGCCCCTGATCATGAAGAAGTCATCAAATCCTCGTGCCGGGAGGCGTTACAGGTCGACCTTGTCCTTGTACTCGCAGAGGTCTTCGATGATGCAGCTGCCGCAGCGCGGCTTGCGTGCCACGCAGGTGTAGCGGCCATGCAGGATCAGCCAGTGGTGGGCGTCGACCAGAAACTCCTTGGGCACATGGCGCATCAGCTTGTGCTCGACTTCCAGCACGTTCTTGCCCGGGGCGATGCGCGTGCGGTTGGAGACACGGAAGATGTGCGTGTCCACCGCCATGGTCGGCTGACCGAAGGCGGTGTTGAGCACCACGTTGGCGGTCTTGCGGCCCACGCCGGGCAGCGCTTCCAGCGCCTCGCGGGTCTGCGGCACCTCGCCACCATGCCGTTCGATCAGCATGCGGCAGGTCTTGATGACGTTCTCGGCCTTGGTGTTGAACAGGCCGATCGTCTTGATGTACTCCTTCAGGCTCTCGACGCCCAGCGCAAGAATGCTCACCGGCGTATTGGCGACCGGATACAGCTTCGCCGTAGCCTTGTTGACGCCCACATCCGTCGCCTGCGCCGACAACAGCACCGCGATCAAAAGCTCGAAGGGCGTTGACCAGGCAAGCTCTGTGCGTGGCTCAGGATTCTCGTTGCGCAGGCGGGTGAAGATCTCGAGGCGTTTCTGGGCGTTCATGGTATCTCGGGTACGGCGGTAAGGGCTTGGGAGCGGGCGTCGTCGACACAGGCTGTCAGCCAGCGGGCTGACAGCCTGTGTGAGAGGGGCTCAGGAGATGGTGCCGGTCACGCGCACACGACGCGACACCTTGGGCGTATCGGCGTTGGCCGCCTTGCGGCGCTGCTCGAGGCGCTCATCGATGGTCTTCTTGCCCGCGATGATCAGCCCCATGCAGAAGAAGGCGCCCGGTGGCAGCACCAGGAACAGGAAGGAGTAGTCCGGGAAGATCGTCAGCTGCCAGTCGGCGGCCATCGGCCCGACGAGCAGTTCCATGCCGGCAAACAGCGTGCCCTGGCCGAACAGCTCACGCATGCCACCCAGCAGTACCAGCACGGCCATGAACCCCAGCCCCATCATCAGGCCATCGGTGGCGGCCGGCAGCACGGGATGCTTGGCGGCGAAGGCATCGGCACGCCCGAGAATCGCGCAGTTGGTGACGATCAGCGGAATGAAGATGCCGAGAATCTGATAGAGCTCATAGGTGTAGGCCTTCATCAGCAGCTCGGCACAGGTCACGAACGAGGCGATGATCATCACGAAGGCCGGCAGGCGTACTGCAGAAGGCACCAGATTGCGGATCAGCGACACCGCCACGTTGGAGCCGATCAATACCAGCAGCGTGGCAAGCCCCAGCCCGATGGCGTTGACGACGCTGGCGGTGACGGCCAGCAGCGGACACAGGCCCAGCAGCTGTACCAGCGCCGGGTTGTTGTCCCACAGGCCGTCGCGGCTGATCTTGCCAAGCGAGATATCACTCATGCGGTTCGTCTCCGCCGTGTTCAGAAGGCGCTGATGGCGTGAGCGTGCCATCAGCGGTGGGAGCTTGCGTGTCCTGCTGGGCCCTGGCGGCGCGGCGGGTCGCGGTCAGCGTCTCGCTGTCGCCGGCCAGCAGCGCCGTGCGGTGCGCCATGAAGTAGATCAATGCCTGACGAACGGCACCCACCACGGCACGTGGGGTGATGGTTGCACCGGTGAACTGGTCGAAATCACCGCCATCCTTGTTCACCTTCCATTCCACCGAGCTGAGCGTCTGGTCATCGAATTCGTGAATCCAGTCGGACTTGCGCGCTTCGATCTTGTCGCCCAGCCCCGGGGTCTCGGCGTGCTTGACGGCGCGTACACCGGCCACGCTGCCATCGGCACGGATACCGACCAGCAGGCGGATATCGCCGCTGTAACCCTTGCCGGTCACTACCGGCAGCAGCACCGCGACGGTCTCACCATTTCGGGTGGCGCGCCAGCCGGTATCGGCGCTCTCCAGACCCAGCACCTGGGAGGGTGGCAGGGCGAAGGCCGCGTCGAGCAGGTCATTGTCGTGCAGCGACGGCGGGATGATCTCGGCCAGCGCCGCGCTCTGGGCGGCACGTTCGTTGTCGGCGATGGTCTCGGCGGTGGTCATCTGGGTCACGGCGACGACGCCTGCGGTGACGACGGCGAAGACGGCCAGGCCCAGCGCGGCCCGCGCGATGGTGTGCTTCAGACCCTGCGCGGCCTGGGCTTGCTGTTCGGGCTGATCAGGCGTCAGGCTCATGCCTTGTCCTCCAGCTTGATGCCGCGACGGGCCTTCTTGTGACCATAGCTGCGTGGCTGGGTGTAGTAATCGATGAACGGCACGCTGAAGTTCATCAGCAGCACTGCGAAGGCGATGGCGTCAGGATAGGCGCCGAAGGTGCGAATCAGGTAGATCAGCACGCCGATCCCGACGCCGTAATAGAGCTTGCCCTTGTTGGAGGTCGCCGCCGTGACGGGGTCCGTGGCGATGAAGAAAGCGCCGAAGATCGCCGCACCGCACAGCAGGTGGATCAGGGGGCTGGCGTGCTGCTCGCCATCCACGAAGGCGAAGATGGCAGAGATCACCGCCAGGCTGCCCAGCATTGCCACCGGGATATGCCAGGTGATCAGGCGACGCGCCAGCAGCACCAGGCCGCCGAGGCCCCAGGCGATGGCCGTCTGCTGCCAGGCCAGTAGGTTGGCGGCAGGCAGCAGGCTCGGGTCTGCCCAGAACTCGCTGCTGGAAAGCTCGCCCTTGTTGCGGAAGGCATCCAGCGGCGTGGCGCCGGTCAGAGCGTCTGGCGTGGCGATCACGCCGAAGAACTGCTGCAGGCTGTCAGTGAAGCCGAGTGCGAAGCCATCGGGGGATGACCAGCGCGACATCTCGACCGGGAAGGAGATCAGCAGCAGCGCATAGGCGACCATCGCCGGGTTGAACGGATTCTGGCCCAAGCCACCGTAGAGCTGCTTGGCGACCACGATGGCCGCGATCACGCCGGTCAGTACCAGCCACCAGGGTGCCAGCGGCGGCAACGACACCGCCAGCAGCACGCAGGTCACCAGCGCCGAATTGTCCTTGAGGAAGAAGCTGACCGGACGGCCACGCAGCTTGAGCAGCAGCGCCTCGAGGGCGACACCCGCCAGACAGGCAAAGACGAGGTTGAACAGCACACCCCAGCCATAGTGCCAGCACAGCACGGCGATACCCGGCAGCGTCGCGGCCAGCACCCAGGCCATCACGCGCGAGGTGGCGGTTGGCCCGTGGGCATGGGGGGAGCTTGCATGCATCAGGCTCATGAGACGGTCAGATCCTTGCGGTAAATGGGCAATGACACGAGGCGTGCATCAGGATGAGTCGCCATTGGCGCGGTAATTGGGCTCAGGTCACTCATTGGGCGTCCACCAGTGCCTGCACCTCGGCCAATGACTCGCGGGCGTGTTCCAGATTGCGGCGCGTGCGGTCGACCTTGGTCGCCAGGCGCTGACGGTTTTCGTCATCCGCCTCGCTCAAAGCCGCCTCGGCCTTGCGGTGGGCCGCCTCGGCCGCCTTGACCGCGATGCTGACCTGCTTGTGACGCTTGGCAAGGTTCTCGGCGCGTGATGCCTCGATCTCGGCCTGTGAGAGCGTCACGTTGCTGGCCATGCTGCCACGCCCGACTGAACCCGCAGCGGGCTTGGGCGCCTCGGGAATCAATTCTCCCGCGCCCTTGGTGGCAGGCGTCGCGTCAGTGCTGCCAGCTTGCGCGCTGTTGAGGCGCACCTCAGCGGCACGCAGGTTTTCCTGGGCCGTGGCCAGCAGGGTCTGCAGGTCCTCGATATCGCCTTCGCCACTTTCGCTGGCGCGGGCCAGGGCCTTTTCGGCCTTCTTGACCGCGATATTGGCCGCGGCGCGTGCTGTCTTGAGTGCCTTGATATCGGCGCTGGGTGCCGCAGCTGCAGGCGCAGCAGCACCCGCAGAAGAGCCAGCCGCACCTGTATCAGTGGTTTGAGCAGAGCCAGCCGCAGCGCTTGCCACAGGGCCTTTATCAGTACCTTGAGCAGCGCCAGCGGCGTCGGTCGCTGCCTTGAGGTCGCCCTCAGCCTTGGCAAGGCGCGCCTTGGCATCCGTCACGCTGGCCTCGAGGGCGGGGATGTCGCCCTCACCGCTGTCCTGGGCGGTCTTGAGGGCCTTCTCGGCCTTCTTGACCGCGATATTGGCCGCGGCCCGCGCCGTCTTGAGCGCCTTGAGGTCGGCTGCCGGGGCAGCCGCGCCTGTCGCGGAAGTGCTGGCCGCCGCAGAGGCAGCTGACTCGCTGGCCTCGCTGGCAGCCTTGAGGTCGGCTTCGGCCTTGGCCAGTCGGGCCTTGGCATCCGTCACGCTGGATTCGAGGGCGGGAATATCGCCTTCACCGCTGTCCTGGGCGGTCTTGAGAGCCTTCTCGGCTTTCTTGACGGCGATATTGGCCGCGGCGCGCGCCGTCTTGAGCGCCTTGAGATCGGCGGCGGGGGCAGCCGCCGGGGCAGCTGACTCGCTGGCCTCGCTGGCGGCCTTGAGGGCGCTTTCGGCGCTGGCGAGTTTGGCCTTGGCCGCGGTCACGTTGGCCTCGAGCTTGGCGATATCGCTCTCGGCGCTCTCATCGCCATCCTGGGCTGCCTTGAGGGCCTTCTCGGCCTTCTTGAGGGCGATGTTGGCCGCGGCGCGCGCCGTCTTGAAGGCCTTGATGTCGGTGGCCGGTGCCGGCTGGGCAGCGGCGGCCGTTGTGGAGGGCGAGGCCGAAGGCGTGTCTGCGGCGGCGCGGGCGGCGGCGGACTTCTGGGCCGCCTGAGCGCGTTGCTGGCGCTTGGCTTCCTTCTCGGCTTCCTCGCGCGCCATGCGCGCCTGCTTGAATTCGAAGCGGTGACGCGCGCGCTCGGACTTGCGCGCCTCGTGCTGAGCGCTGCGAATCTCGCCCTTGGCGAAGCGGTAATACTGCACCAGCGGAATCTGGCTTGGGCAGACATAGGAGCAGGCGCCGCATTCGATGCAGTCCGCCAGATTGTAGAGCTCGGCCTTGTCGAACTCGCGTGCCTTGGAGAACCAGTAGAGCTGCTGCGGCAGCAGCTCGGCCGGACAGGCCTGCTCGCACATGCCGCAACGGATGCACGGCTGCTCGACCGCCGGTGCCGGCAGTGACTCGGGAGAGGAGGCCAGCAGGCAGTTGGTGGTCTTGATGATCGGCAGGGCGTCGCTCTCGAGCGTGAAGCCCATCATCGGGCCACCCATCACCAGGCGTGCGATGCCCGTCGGCGCCGGCGCCGCCAGACGCAGTAGGTCTGCGATGGAGGTGCCCAGGCGCGCCTCGACATTGTGCGGGTGTTGCAGCGCCTCACCGGTCAGGGTGACGACACGCGAGATCATCGGCTCGCCGAAGCACACTGCACGCTGTACGGCGCGCACGGTGCCCGGGTTGTGCACCACCACGCCGACATCGGCGGGCAGGCCACGGCTGGGCACTTCGCGGTCCGTCAGCAGCTTGATCAGCTGCTTCTCGCCGCCGGAGGGATACTTGGTCGGTACCACCACGACTTCGAGGCGTGAATCCAGCGGCGGCAGGCGCTTGTCGGCGCGGCGGGCGCGAATCGCCTGTTCCAGCGCGATGACGGCCTCGGGCTTGTTGTCCTCGATGCCGATCAGGATGCACTCGGGGCCGATCAGGCTGGCGAGAATCTCGAGCCCTTCGATCAGCGCTTCCGGATGCGTGCGCATGGTCAGGTCATCGGCGGTGATGTAAGGCTCACACTCCGCCGCGTTCAGAATCAGGGTGTCGATGGCGTGGCGCTCACGCACCCGCGCCTTTACCGCCGAGGGGAAGCCGGCGCCGCCCTGACCGACCACGCCGGCGTCCTGCAGACGCTGGATCAGGTCCTGGGCTTCCTGCTGACGCCAGTCGCGCCAGGCTTCCAGGCGCGCCCATTCATCGATCTCACCCTCGCGCTCGATCACGATGCACTGATCTTCCAGGCCCGAGACGTGGGGAATCTGGCGCGGCTCGATGGCGGTGACCACGCCGGTGATGCTGGCATGTACCGGGGCGGAGATCATGCCCTGGGCGCGGGCGATCAGTTCGCCCGTCTTGACGCGCTGGCCGATCTCCACCAGTGGCTGGGCGGGCGCGCCGATATGCTGGCTGAGCGGCAGCACCACCTCACGGGGCAGCGGGGCAGCCACCAGCGGGGCGCGGTTGGAGAGCGCCTTGTGCTCCGGCGGATGGATACCGCCGTGGAAGTCGAACACGCGCGGCGCGGCCTGACCCTTTTGCGTGTGTTCCGCCTCCGTCGTGGCAGAGGAGCGTGAGGAAGTCACCATGGATTTGAGTAACGACAGAACCATCAGGCGACATTCCTTGCAGATGTGGCAGTAGAATCGGCGGCATCGGTCACGATCAGATTGCCGCTGAAGCGGGCATTGTCGCGGGTCGGGCCCGCCGGTTGCGGCCAGTGCCAGCTGCGCACGTCAGTGGCGACCGGCACCATGTCGATGCAATCGACCGGGCAGGGCTCGACACACAGGTCGCAGCCGGTGCATTCGTCGGCGATCACGGTGTGCATGTGCTTGGCGGCACCGAGGATGGCATCGACAGGGCAGGCCTGGATGCATTTGGTGCAGCCGATGCATTCGTCCTCGCGAATCACCGCCACCTTGGGCGTGTTGTCGCTGTCGCCATCCAGCGGCGTGGCCTCACGGCCCAGCAGGTCGGCCAGCGAGGCGATGGTGCTCTCGCCGCCCGGCGGGCACTTGTTGATCTCGTCGCCTTCGGCGATGGCCTGGGCATAGGGCTTGCAGCCCGGATAGCCGCACTGGCCGCACTGGGTCTGTGGCAGCAGCTGGTCGATCTGCTCGACGATGGGGTCGCCCTCGACCTTGAAGGCCACGGCGGCGAAGCCGAGCAGACCGCCGAAGACGACGGCCATGGCCACCAGTGCGACGATGGCGGAGATCAGCGTATGGTCGTTGAAGAATTCGAGCATGTCAGATCTGCACCAGTCCGGAGAAGCCGAGGAAGGCCAGCGACATCAGGCTGGCGGTGATCATCGCGATGGCCGGGCCCTGGAAGGGGCGCGGCACATCGGCGACGGCCAGGCGCTCGCGCATGGCGGCGAACAATACCAGCACCAGCGAGAAGCCGACGGCCGCGCCGAAGCCGTAGAGCGTGGCTTCCATGAAGCTGGAATTGCGGTTCAGGGTCAGCAGCGCCACGCCGAGTACCGCGCAGTTGGTGGTGATCAGCGGCAGGAAGATGCCCAGCACCTGATAGAGCAGCGGGCTGGTCTTCTTGACCACCATCTCGGTGAACTGCACCACCACGGCGATCACCATGATGAAGGCGATGGTGCGCAGGTACTCGAGCCCCAGCGGCGCGAGGATGAAGTGATAGGTCAGGTAGGCGCACATCGACGACAGCGTGAGCACGAAGGTGGTGGCCAGCGACATGCCCATCGCGGACTCCAGCTTGTTGGAGACACCCATGAAGGGGCACAGGCCGAGGAACTGCACCAGTACGAAATTGTTGACCAGGATGGTGCTGATCAGGATAAGAAGGTATTCACTCATCAGGGGCGTCGCTCGGTCAGGGTGTTTCGAAGGCGCTTCCGTGCTCGCGGCATGCATGAACCGGCACTCGCAGGCGATCAGGGCTGTTGCTGCCGCAAGCTGTCAGGAAGCTGCAGGGCAGTGGATCGTCGAGCGCGGCGGTATTATACGCAAGATGCTGCTGGCCGACAGCCTGTAGCGTGGCAAGCGAGGCGTAGTGTTGCCAGCATGAGACGACCATTGTTTCGCGTTTTGCTTGGTTCTTGAAGTAATAAAGAAGAATTCCTTTATTACTTTTATTGATTGTGGCGTGATCAGCGACTTTTACGTCATCCGGGGTGGCACAAGGAGCGAGATATGCGCAGGACAGGAACACGCGGCCGTCGGCCGTTATGGGTCATCATCCTGGTGGTGGCGATGGCGGGCATCTCGCAGCTGACGGGCAATGGCAATTTCTCGCTCTCCCAGCTGTGGAATGACTTCCAGTCGCCGCAGGCCGAGGCGACGCAGGGGGAAGGCGCCTCCTCGGCGGACGAGAGCCGACTCAGGCGTGCCATCAGTGCCCAGCAGAGTGATGTGCAGGTGCGGGGCGTGGGCGAGGTGACGCGTCTGCTCAGGGATGATCTCAAGGGCAGCCGTCATCAGAAGTTCCTGATCCGGGTCGCGGGCGGCACCACCATTCTGGTAGCGCACAACATCGACCTCGCGCCACGCATCGACAGTCTTCAGGTCGGTGATCGCATCGGCTTCTACGGGGAATATGAGTGGACCGACAAGGGCGGCGTGATCCACTGGACGCATCATGATCCCGGTGGCCGTCATGTGGATGGCTGGCTGGAGCATGCCGGTCGTCGCTATGAGTAGCCGTCCCGCCGACCGGATGTGACGCATGAACGACAACGCCCCGCCAGAGAGTCTCTGGCGGGGCGTTGTGCTGAAGAGCCCTCAGCGTGGTATCGCAAAGAGCCCTCGGCGCATCATCAGTGGATCAAGTGACGCGCTGACCCGGCTTGGCGCCGGTGTGCGGCTCCAGCAGGTAGATGCCTTCGTCGTCACCGGCAGCCAGCACCATGCCCTCTGACACGCCGAAGCGCATCTTGCGCGGCGCCAGGTTGGCGACCATCACCGTCAGACGACCTTCCAGCGCTTCCGGGGCGTAGGCGGACTTGATGCCGGAGAACACGGTGCGCGTCTCGCCCCCGATATCCAGCGTCAGCTTGAGCAGCTTGGCCGCCTTCTCGACGTGCTCCGCCTTGACGATCTTCGCCACGCGCAGGTCGGTCTGCATGAAGGTATCGAAGTCGATCTCGTCGGCGATCGGGTCGGCGTCGAGCGGGCTCGGCGCGGCCGCGGCTTCGGCCTTGGCGGTGCCGTCCTTGATCTTCTGTTCCTCGACCAGTACTTCGCGCGAGGCTTCGAGCATCTTGTCGATGCGCTCCGGCTCGACGCGCGTCAGCAGCGGCTTGAACTTGTCGATCGCATGATCGGTCAGCACGCTTTCACGGCTGGCCCAGTCGAGGCTCTCGAGGTTCAGGAAGTCGCGTGCCTTGTCGGTCAGCTCCGGAATCACCGGCGCCAGGTAGACCATCAGCTGGCGGAACAGGTTGATGCCCACGGAGCAGACGTCGAGCACTTCCTGCTCGCGGCCGTCTTCCTTGGCCATCGCCCACGGCGCCTTGTCGGCGATGTAGGTGTTGGCTTCATCGGCCAGCTCCATCACCTTGCGCATGGCGCGCGCGAATTCACGGGCTTCGAAGTCCGCCGCGATGCCTTCGCCAGCAGCGATGAAGCGCTCGACCAGCTCCGGCTCGGCGCAGGTGGCGGACAGCTTGCCGTCGCCGAACTTCTTGACGAAACCGGCGCAGCGGCTGGCGATGTTGACCACCTTGCCGACCAGGTCGGAATTCACGCGGGCGGTGAAGTCGTCGAGGTTGAGGTCGAGATCATCGACGCCGGAGGTCAGCTTGGCGGCGAAGTAGTAGCGCAGGTATTCCGGGTTGAGGAACTGCGCGTAGGTGTCGGCCTTGATGAAGGTGCCGCGCGACTTGGACATCTTGGCGCCATTGACGGTCACGAAGCCGTGGCAGTTGACGCCGGTCGGGGTGCGCATGCCGGCACCTTCCAGCATCGCCGGCCAGAACAGGGCGTGGAAGTAGACGATGTCCTTGCCGATGAAGTGATAGACCTCGGCGTCGGAATCGGCCTTCCAGTAGCTGTCAAAGTCGATGCCCTGCTTCTCGCACAGGTTCTGGAAGCTGGCGAGGTAGCCGATCGGCGCGTCCAGCCACACGTAGAAGTACTTGCCCGGCGCGTCGGGAATCTCGAAGCCGAAGTAGGGCGCATCGCGGGAGATGTCCCACTCGGCCAGACCCGCCTCGAACCATTCCTGCAGCTTGTTGGAAATCTGGCTCTGCACGCGGCCGCTCTTGGTCCACTCCTGCAGGAAGTCGGCGAAGTTCGGCAGCTTGAAGAAGTAGTGGGTGGACGTGCGCATTTCCGGCGTGGCGCCGGAGATGGCCGAGACCGGATCGATCAGCTCGGCCGGCGTGTAGGCCGCGCCGCAAGCTTCACAGTTGTCACCGTACTGGTCTTCGGTCTTGCACTTCGGACAGGTGCCCTTGATGAAGCGGTCGGCGAGGAACAGGCCCTTGACCGGATCGAACATCTGCTCGATATCGCGCGTAGCGATATGGCCGGCATCGCGCAGTGCCAGATAGATGCGCTCGCTGTGGGCGCGGTTCTCCGGCGAGTGGGTGGAGTGATAGTTGTCAAAGCCGACGCCGAACTTGGCGAAGTCGGCCTGGTGCTCGTCACTCACACGCTGGATCAGCTGCTCGGCGGTGACACCTTCCTGCTCGGCACGCAGCATGATGGCGGTGCCGTGGGCGTCATCGGCGCACACGTAATGGCATTCGTGGCCACGGCTTTTCTGGAAGCGTACCCAGATGTCGGTCTGGATGTACTCAAGCAGGTGACCCAGGTGGATCGACCCATTGGCATAGGGCAGGGCACTGGTAACCAGAATCTTGCGCGCTGACATGAGGCCTCGTCTTGACGGTAAAGGGCGCCTGCTGCGCACTGCGCAGCCACTCGCCGGGATGACTCGTGATAAGGGGCGAACGCATCGCCCCGTCGGGATGGGCGCTACTATATCGCGAAGGTGCGGGCGGCGCGAAGGGCGCGTCGCGTCACCGGCAACGCTGGCGTGCGCAACTGCGAGGTTGCAACCCGTGCCGCTGCCCTCATGAAGGATTCAAGGACACTACATTTTCCGTTCCTGGAGGTCAGCATGCCAGCACAGCTATCCGTCGCCGGTCAGATCAATCGTCTCATCCGCCAGGTGATGATGCCCGGCAGCAACGCCCGTCCCAACGAGGAGCCCGGCCCGGAACTCGCCATGGCCGTGCTGATGTTCGAGGTGGTACGCGCCGATGACCATCTCGATGTGCGCGAACGTGAAGCCCTGGCGCGCCAGCTGGCCGAGCGCTTCTCGCTGGGGGATGAGGAACTTGCCAGCCTGCTGACCCAGGCTGAGCAGGATGCCGAGCAGGCCACGGACCACTACCGCTTCGTCAAGCAGCTCAACGAGCACATGAGCCTTGAGGAGCGCAGCGAGCTGATCGGCATGCTCTGGGAGCTGGCCTACGCCGATGGCGAGCTGGACCCGCAGGAAGAGCATCGCATCCGCCGTCTTGCCGGCCTGCTGCATGTCAGCCACAGCGAGTTCATCCGTACCAAGCTGGCGGCGCAGCCAGACACCTGATCCGTCAGGAATTTTGGGAAGGGTGTCCCTGTCCACCCCTTAGGCACACGCCCCTATTACGACACCCCCAAGCAGACGCCCCCGTTGCCAATGGCAGCGGGGGCGTCATGTTTGCGGCTTCGGGTCGCAGTGTCGTCTGTCATTAATCTGACATCTTTATGTCATCCTTTCGTCATGAATCGTCCTGTAGCCGGGCCATTGATATGGACGGCTCTGCTTGCGTCGTCAATAGTGAAGCGCATGCTCCAGTTGGCACCTTGGGTGCCGCCATGTGAGCAGATCGCGATTCATTTCTGACCAACAAGCGCTCCGTTCGAACACAGACGTACAGACTTGCACGAGTATCGTATGTGCCCGGGTAACACGGATGCCAACAACGATAAGGGAACACGGAAGATGACCATGATGATGCCTCATCAGAACCGGCAAGGACGATGGTGTCGAAAAGGGTGGGCCGTCGTTGCGCTGACGGGAAGCATGAGCTGGATGCCGCTGGCCAATGCGGCAGAGATCAAGAATGTCATTCTGATGATTGGCGATGGTATGGGGCCCCAGCAGGTTGGCATGCTGGAGACATACGCCAATCGTGCGCCGGATTCGATATATCAGGGGCGTTCGACGGCACTCTACCAGCTGGCGAAGGAAGGCGTGGTGGGCGCTTCATTGACTCACCCTGAAGATGCCGTGGTAGTGGATTCGGCCTGTTCAGCGACTCAGCTCTCGACGGGTATCTTCACCGGGGGCGAGGTGATCGGCATAGATTCAGAGGGTAATCGGGTGGAAACCGTCCTCGAGCTTGCCAAACGAGTCGGCAAGGCCACCGGATTGGTGTCCGATACGCGCCTGACCCACGCGACTCCGGCGGCCTTCGCCGCCCACCAGCCGCATCGTTCACTGGAAAATGCCATTGCCGAAGACATGCTCATGACCGGGCCGGATGTCATGCTGTCGGGAGGGTTGCGTCACTTCGTGCCACAGTCCGTCAGTGAGCCGGGGGAAAGCGCGGGCAGTGTCGAGACGCTGATGCAAGGTGCCTGGTCGCCAACCTCCAAGCGCAAGGATGAACGAAATCTGCTCCAGGAAGCTGCAGATCAAGGCTATGGGCTAGCCTTTACGCGTGATCAGATGGCCGCACTCAATGGCACCAAGGTATTGGGGCTATTCGCCAACTCGGGTATGGCGGATGGTATCAGCTATCGAGATAGCCATGATGACCCACAGCGTCAGCAGCCGACCCTGCATGAGATGACCCAGAAAGCACTGTCAATGCTGGAACAGGATGATGATGGTTTCTTTTTGATGGTCGAGGGTGGCCAGATCGACTGGGCCGCGCATTCCAATGATGCGGGCACCATGCTCAATGAACTGATCAAGTTCGATGAGGCCGTGCAAGGTGTCTATGACTGGGCGCGAGAGCGAGACGATACAATAATCCTGGTAACGGCCGACCATGAGACGGGGGCATTCGGCTTCAGTTATTCCAGCGCCAATTTACCGGCAGCGCAGAAGAAATCAGGCCCTGCATTCGCAGATCAGGATTACGCACCCAATTTCAATTTTGGTGACTTCTCGATTCTGGACAGTCTCTATGAGCAGAAGCAGACCTATTACGAGCTGCTCAGTGATTTCGAGGCACTACCGCAAGATGAGCGCACACCGGCGCGCTTGATGGCGGCTGTCAATGGCAATAGTGACTTCCAGATTACCGAAGCCCAGGCAGCTGAAGTACTGGCCAACAAGCCCAACCCCTATCATGTGGATGGACATAGTTACCTCGGGGTCAGCGAGGTGCCGGCAGTTCACGACTTCGACGCCTTCTTCCCCTATAACGATCGCGGCAACCTGCTGGCGCGGGCATTGGCGACACAGCAAAACACCGTCTGGGGGACTGGTACGCACACCCATACGCCAGTCAACGTCTTTGCATGGGGGCCAGCCAACGACATCTTGCCGGTCTCGTCCATCCTGCACCATTCCGAGATAGGGCAGTATCTGAAGACAGTGGTAGCGAAGTAGTCGGACTCGGCCCATTACTGAAGATTGAGTGATGATATGACCCAGAAGGCCCCTGATGAGTGAATCATCAGGGGCCTTCTGGTTTGTCTGTTTCCTGTACGGTCTTTCCGTCACGGTCTTGTACGCGACATGGCGCTGACGTGCGGCATGTCAGGCAACTTGCTGGTGATGGTTCTACCCGTCATGCCCTGGTGAAAGGGTGAGTCAGTTGCGATAGAACAGGTGCTGACCGATGCGCGCGGTGCGCACGAAGCGCTTGGCCCAGTAGGGCGTGGCGTAGCGGGCGTGGAAGTAGAGGGCGCCGTCGGTGACGTCTTCCAGCTGATGGTTGAGTGCCTGGCGGGCCACGTCGCGTGCCTCAGCGTAGGCGGCGGGCTCGCGAATACGGTCGGAGCGCCCGTCACACCACCAGGAGAACTGACAGCTGCCGCTTTCGCCGCCCTGCTTGACCACGCCGCACAGGCTATCGGGGAAGCGCGGGTCGGCGGCGCGATTGATCACCACATTGACGATGCCCTGCATGCCGCTTCTGCCTTCGCCCTTGGCTTCCCAGTAGGCGGCACGCGCCAGGCAGGTCAGCGGGTCATCTACCGGGCGCTGGCCGTTGGGGTCGATCGCCTTGGCGCCGGCCTTGCTGAGCAGCAGACTCTCGGGCACATCGCTCTCGCCTTGCACCAGCAGGCTTTCCAGCCGTTCGGCCTTGACGGCTGCCTTGGCCGCGGTGGTCGGTGCGGCAGGCGCGTCCGAGGCGTGCGGCGCGGAGCACCCTGCGGCCAGCGTCAGGCCGAAGATCAGTACCAGATGACGAAGCGTGCGTGCACTGCTGATGGCGTAGCGCCGGGTGTGAGTCAGTGGGCGGCGCGGTGTGAGAGATAAACGCATGCAAGATACCTGTGAACGTGGCCTGGGAAGCGCAGCAAGGCGGGATGGCGCGCAGGGTCAATCCGGGTCGATCGCACACCTTCGGTTGGCGAGTCACTGACGGAAACTGAAGCGTTGGCCACCGGCTTCCTCGGTAGCGACAGTCGACGCGCAAGCGCATCAGTTTGCCTGACCCTGACCTTGTATGGTCCAGAGTGAGCTTCAACGCAACTCTGACGCTTTGCCGCGCAAAGGGTTCCGCAAGTGTCACCACGCGGTTGCGTAGTGATGACGATGGCGCGGGTAACGCATCGTGCCTGCCAGCGCATGATCAGGCGGGTCAGAGGCAGCCAGATCGCTTGCGCCAGAGGGGCGGATGACCAGGCGTAGTGGATCAGATGCGCTGGCGGAGAGCGTCGAAGGACCTGGTAAGGCGCATCAAATGATCTGCTCAAGCGCGCCGCGCCGATTTCTGGTCACGCAGCCTAGCATCTTCAGCGCGTCTCGTCCGTGCCATCCTCGGCGCATGCCGTTATCATGGCGGGCTAGCCTTGATGACCCTGTCAGGCTGTCCCACTTCTTTTTATCTGCGCTTCTGCGTGCTGCTGCTCTGCCTGTTGCCTGCGTCGCTGCCTCGAGAGTCCCCATGACCGAACCCGTCCGTCTTTCCAAGTTTCTGGCCCATCAGCAGGGCATCTCGCGCCGTGAGGCCGAGCATCTCATCGCCAAGGGGGTGGTACGTGTCGCGGGCGAGATCGTGGAAGCGCCTTTCTTCAAGGTCACCGATGAGGAAGTCACCGTCGATGAAGGCGCCAGCATGGCACCCATCGAGCCGCTGACCCTGGTCTGGTATCAGCCGCCGGGCACGCCGCTGCCGGACCCGCTGACCCTGCGTGACGGCGCGCCGCGCAGTGCGCTCGACAACAGCGGTGCCGACTGGCTCAAGGTGCATTTCCTGTCTCAGCAGCCGCTGGCTGAGCTCGGCGAGGACGAATCCGGTCTCGCGGTGTGGTCACAGAATCGTGGCGTGATTCGCAAGCTGGGTGATGACCTGGACCAGCTGGAGCAGGAATACGTCGTCGAAGTGGAAGGAACGCTGGATGATGAAGGCCTCAAGCGTATCGGCTTCGCGCTGTGCGCCGACATCCGCGGCCGCAAGCCCAAGGTCAGCATCAGCTGGCAGAGCGACACCCGTCTGCGCATCGCCATGAAGCGGGTGCCGGTGGGCGGTATCCGCGGCGCGGTCGAAGAGCAGGGCCTCAAGGTCATCGAGGTACGTCGTCTGCGTCTGGGCGCGATTCTGCTCGGCCGCATGGCGCCGGGCGAGTGGCGCTTCCTGCCGGTCGACGTGCGCTTCTGAGACGTGCGCTTCTGATTTGCTCCCAGGGCCATGGCTTCCTGAGGCATGGCTTCCATGGACATGCTTCATCGGCTTGGCCCGTGTAGCGGTGGCAGGCATACTGTGCCCATCGTGTTCCACGGCTTTTTTCGCTGACAGTTCAGACGCCTGCGCGCCACGTTCATCGCGTCGCGCAGGCCGTCACAGGAGTTTCAAGGTATGGAAGGTATCAAGCACATTGTCGCGGTCGCTTCCGGCAAGGGTGGCGTCGGCAAGTCCACCGTCACCGCCAATCTGGCGCTGGCATTGGCGGCGGAAGGTCTCAAGGTCGGCCTGCTGGACGCCGACATCTATGGTCCGAGTCAGGCGCAGATGTTCGGCGTGCCGACCGGCCAGCGTCCGGAGATGGCCGGTGAGCAGGTCTTCAGCCCCATCGAGGCGCATGGCATCAAGACCATGTCGATGGCCTATCTGGTCGACGTGAAGGACCCGATGGTCTGGCGTGGCCCGATGGTCGCCGGTGCCTTCCAGCAGCTGCTCAACCAGACCGCCTGGGGCGAGCTTGACGTGCTGCTGATCGACATGCCGCCGGGTACCGGTGACATCCAGCTGACCCTGTCACAGAAGGTGCCGGTCTCCGGCGCCGTCATCGTCACCACGCCGCAGGACATCGCACTGCTGGACGCCCAGAAGGGCATCGAGATGTTCCGCAAGGTCAAGGTGCCGGTGCTGGGGGTGGTCGAGAACATGAGCACTCACACCTGCAGCCAGTGTGGCCACAGCGAAGCGGTCTTCGGCGCGGGCGGTGGTGAGCGTATCGCCGATGAGTACCAGACTCGCCTGCTGGGCCAGCTGCCGCTGACCCTGAGCATTCGCGAGAATGCCGATGGCGGTCGCCCGAGCGTGATCGCGGAGCCGGACGGCGAAGTGGCCGCGAGCTTCCGCGCCATCGCGCGTCAGGTCTCCGAGTCACTGGAAGGTGCCGGCGCGGACGAAGGTCCGAGCATCAGCTTCAGCTGAGCCCGACGGGCCAGGCGCAAGCCGCGCGTGCCGAGGTTTCCAGCGACACAGCGGGCCGGTATCATGCTGGCCCGCGTTTCATGGCGCTCACGCGTCTCTCCCCATCAGTCAGTCAGGTACGCTCGATGAGCATCAAATCCGACAAGTGGATCCGTCGCATGGCCGAAAGCCACGACATGATCGAACCCTTTGAGCCCGATCAGGTGCGCTTTCACGATGAGCGCCGTGTGATTTCCTACGGCACCTCCAGCTACGGCTACGATGTGCGCTGCTCGGATGAGTTCAAGGTCTTCACCAACATCCATTCGGCGACGGTGGACCCCAAGCACTTCGACGAGAAGAGCTTCGTGGACGTGAAGGGCGATTCCTGCGTGATTCCGCCCAACTCCTTCGCGCTGGCCCGTACCATCGAGTACTTCCGCATTCCGCGTAACGTGCTGACCATCTGTCTGGGCAAGTCCACCTACGCGCGTTGCGGCATCATCGTCAACGTGACGCCGCTGGAGCCGGAGTGGGAAGGCCACGTCACCCTCGAGTTCTCCAACACCACCAACCTGCCGGCGCGTATCTACGCCAACGAAGGCGTGGCGCAGATGCTGTTCCTCGAGTCCGATGAAGTCTGCGAGACCAGCTACAAGGATCGCGGTGGCAAGTATCAGGGCCAGCGTGGCGTGACTCTGCCGCGTACCTGATACCCCTTGCTGCAAGCCTGGGTATTGCATTCACGCTAGTGACCCGCACGCCGCAGGCCAAGAGTGCGGCAAGCCAAGAGTGTGGCAAGCCAGGAGCGCCTCCTTCGGGAGGCGCTTTTTTTGTGCTTGTTTGTGCCTGCTCGTGGCGACGTGTGACGACGGTGGCAAGAAAGAGACAACGGTGGCAAGAGAGACGCCGGTGGCAAGTAGCGAGAACGTGACGCGCTCGCAAGGCGCTGAGTCTTAGCCGGAAGTTGAACGAAACACGTGATTCAATCACTCGTTTTATTGCCTATGCTTATCTGCAGGCCACCCCCAGAGTGGCTGCAGGACGGATACCTCCCACAAGCAAGGGGCACGCCATGCCATCGCGTTCACATCGCGCTGTATTCCCTCCGGCCAGCGGTCTGGTCCGACGTTTCACCCTCAGCGGTCTCGCTCTCGCCATCAGCACCACCTTGCTGGCGACTCCCGCGCAGGCCTATTCCAATCTCTATCTCTTCGGCGACAGCCTGAGCGATTCCGGCCAGTTCCCCGATACCACCCTGGGTGGCCTCAATAGTCTGCGTTTCACCAACCGCAGCGGCCCGGATTACGAGAACTCGGCCTATGGCAGCGTCTCGACCCAGTTGCTGGCCACGGAACTGGGGCTGGCGGCAGAGCCTTCCACCTCGGTGATCTATCAGCTGGCCGGCTTCAGTGACGGCACCAACTACGCGGTGGGCGGCTATACCACGGCGCAGATTCTGGCCTCGGTGACAGATGAAGACGGCTCTGAGGTGGTCATCCCGCCGGGCAGTACCGGCGCGGGCACGGTGCTCAGGGTCGAGGACGGCTATCTGGCCAGCACCGGCGGCAGTGCCGACCCGGACGCCCTCTATTACGTCAACGGCGGTGGCAACGACTTCCTGCAGGGCGTGATCACCTCGCCGGCCACGGCGGTCGCCTCCGCCGGCAATCTGGCCTCCGCGGTGGAAGCGCTGGCAGCGGCGGGCGCCACCACCATCATGGTCTCCAATCTGCCGGATGTCGGCAGCACCCCGGCCGGCCAGTCGGCGGGCGCGGCGCAGGCGGCGGGGACCTCCGCGCTGGTAGACGTCTTCAATGATGCGCTGGGCGCGCGGCTGGCGGCGCTGGATGGCGAGGTCAACATAATCCGCCTGGATACCGTCGGCATTCTCGAGGAGGTGCTGGCATCGCCGGCCGAGTTCGGCTTCGCCAGCGACGTGCCGCTGACCCAGGTGTGTTTCTCGGACAGCTGCAATGTCACGCCCTACGGGCTGGGCGGCGCTGAGGAAGACCCCGACAAGCTGCTGTTCAATGATGGCGTGCACCCGACCACCGCCGGCCAGGAGATTCTGGCCGACTACGCCTATGCGATGCTCGCCGCGCCCTCGGTGCTGGGGCTGGCACCGCAGCTGGGCACGGGCGCACTCAATGCCAGTCAGCGCAGCCTCGGCGATGAATTGCGCCCCGGTGCGCAGGACAGACGCTCCGGGGAGGGCGTGCGCGTGTTCGCCATCGGCTCGGCCAGTGGTGGCAGCGGTGATGGCGAGACCTCCACCGGCCAGCAGGGCTTTGACAGCGAGCAGCGCGGTGCGGGTGTCGGCGTGATGTTGCCGCTGGACAACGCGCTCGGCCAGGCATGGGGCGGTGTTGCCGTCAGTCAGCGCAATGCGGACTTCGATGTCGATGATGGGAGCGAGCTGGAGCTGGAGGGGCAGATGTTCAGCCTGTTCGCACGTCAGCAGCTGGGCAGGTTTGGCGTCCAGGCGGTGGCCAGCTACGGCGACTTCGATTATGACCTCGATCGCCATGTCGCACTGGGTCAGTCATCGCGCACCCTGTCCGGTGAGACCGATGGCGATGGCTTCAGCGCCGAGGCGCGTCTCGATTATCGCCTCACCGCCGTCGATTCGCTGTGGTACAACGCGCCCTTCGTGGCCTACCGCCACACCGAGTCCGACATCGATGGTTACACCGAATCCGGCTCCGCCGCCAACGCCTTGAGCGTCTCGGATCAGACGCTGCGTGATCGCCGTGTCGAGGCCGGTTTCATGGTCGACCGCGCCATCGCGGAGGGTTTTGGCCTCTACGGTGAGCTGGCCTACGGCAAGCGTCTGGATGACGATGCTGACAGTGCCGAGGTGCGTCTGGCGAGTCTGCCGACCAATGCCTACCGCGCCGAGGATTTGGATCGCGGCAGCGACAACTACCTGCGTGTCGACGGTGGCTGGCGCATGCAGCTGGGCCGCAATGCCATGTTGCATCTGGGTGCCGGTATCGAGACCTGGGATGAGGTGACGGCACGCGGGGAGGTGGGGGTGAGTTACACCTTCTAAGCGAAAGCCGCTGAGAGAAGTGAAGCTTTAAAGACAAGAAGACCCCGCGACATCGGCATGTCGCGGGGTCTTCTGTTTTCAGCTCGCTGTCAGCTTGCTATCAACTTGCTATCAGCTTTCTATCAGCTCAGTCGGCCTTGCCAGCAAGGCAGCGTCACTTGATCAGTCTTCTTCGCCTTCCGGCAGCTCATCGCTGAGCTCTTCTTCCACATCGGCGTGGGAGAGGCGCAGACCGCCCACCGGCAGATTGTGGCCGTCGAGCTTGGCCACTTCACCGTCGAGCTTCAGGCGGCCTTCGAGGAACCAGCGCACCGCGATCGGGTAGATCAGGTGCTCACGCGTGTGCACGCGCTCCTTGAGGCTGGCTTCGTCATCGCCTTCCAGCACGTTGGCGACGGCCTGGATCGCGACCGGACCACCGTCGAGCTCCTCGGTGACGAAGTGCACGCTGGCGCCGTGTTCCTTCTCGCCGGCTTCCAATACCTTGCGATGGGTATCAAGCCCCGGCCAGGCCGGCAGCAGCGACGGGTGAATGTTCATCAGACGCCCGAAGAAGTACTGCACGAACAGCGGCGACAGGATGCGCATGAAGCCGGCCAGCACGATGAGGTCCGGTTCATGACGCTCGATCACCTTGATCAGCGCGGCGTCATAATGCTCGCGGGACTCATACTCCTCATGCGGCAGCGCCACGGCATCGACGCCGGCGTCACGTGCACGCACCAGGCCGTAGGCATCGGCCTTGTTGGAGATGACCGCGACCACGTCGCCACCCAGCTCGTCGTGTTCCTGTGCTTCCAGCAGCGCCTGCAGATTGCTGCCGCTGCCGGAAATCAGTACCACGACGCGCGGGCGAACCGGCGCATCGTCTGCCTCGAAACCGTTGCCGAAGCCGCCGAGAGTGTCACCGTTGGAGGCGTTGGTATTCGGTTCGATCATGCGGACAGATTCTCCAGCTGGACCTGCTCTTCCATGCCGTTGCGGGCGCGGATGCTGCCGAGGGTGAAGACGGTCTCGCCCTGGGCTTCCAGGTGAGCGCGCGCGGCGGTGGCGTCGGATTCAGCGACGACCACGACCATGCCGACACCGCAGTTCAGCACGCGGTGCATCTCGTGTTCTTCGACGTTGCCCTGCTGCTGCAGCCAGTCGAAGACGGCCGGACGCTTCCAGCTGGCGACGTCGATCTCGGCGGTGCAGTCTTCCGGCAGCACGCGCGGGATGTTCTCGAGCAGGCCGCCACCGGTGATGTGGGACATGGCGTGCACGGACAGGCCGCTTTCCTTGAGCAGCGACAGCAGCGGCTTGACGTAGATGCGCGTCGGCGCCATCAGGGCGTCAGCCAGCGGCTGGCCGTCGATTCCCTGCTCCAGCAGGGAGGCATCGGCGACTTCGAGGATCTTGCGGATCAGCGAGTAGCCGTTGGAGTGCGGGCCGGAGGAGGCCAGACCCAGAATCACGTCGCCTGCGCCGACCTTCTTGCCGTCGAGGATCTCGGACTTCTCGACCACACCGACGCAGAAGCCGGCCAGGTCGTAGTCGCTGCCTTCGTACATGCCGGGCATTTCAGCGGTTTCGCCGCCGACCAGCGCGCAGCCGGACTGCAGGCAGCCTTCGCCGATACCGGTGACGACGTCAGCGGCGATGTCGATGTCGAGCTTGCCGGTGGCGTAGTAATCGAGGAACTGCAGCGGCTCGGCGCCAGCGACCACCAGATCATTGACGCACATGGCGACCAGATCGATGCCGATGGTGTCGTGACGGTTGAGGTCCATGGCCAGGCGCAGCTTGGTGCCCACGCCATCGGTGCCGGTGACCAGCACGGGCTGGCGATAGCCTGCCGGCAGTTCGCACAGGGCGCCGAAGCCACCCAGACCACCCATCACTTCCGGGCGGTGAGTGCGCTTGGCGACACCCTTGATGCGTTCGACGAGGGCGTTGCCTGCATCGATATCGACACCTGCATCCTTGTAGCTCAAGGAAGTCTTGCTGGGCGAGGAGTCCTGGGGGCGTTGCGTCATGTGAGGTTCCTGTCGGTGCGGCCTGGGCGGTGAGACACGATCGATCGCGGGAAAAGAAAGGCGGCCATTGTAGCATTGCGCTTCGCGGCTGACACTGTGCCGATTCACAAAACCGCATCAAAATGTGAAAAGGCCGCCACGCCAGTCATGGCAGGCCTTGTCGCACCTTGGATGGCGCCGGGGGAGGCAATGTCAGACGCGTGAGCGGCGCGTGTCTTGTGGGTGACTCGGCGACAGGCAACAATGGGTGATGCGTGCGCCGTCGGCAGTCAGCCGTCACGAGTGCCCCACGGCTTGTCTCAAGGAGTGAAGATGCAGCGTAAATGGTGGTTGCTGGCCGCAGGCGTGGCCTTCCTCGGCCTGTTGGTGATGCTCGAACCGATTCTGATGCCGTTCTTCATCGGCATGATTCTCGCCTATCTGGGTGACCCGCTGGCCGACTGGCTGGAAGACAAGGGCCTGTCGCGCCATCTGGCGGTCACGCTGGTGTTCAGCGTGCTCTCGGTGGTGCTGTTGATCGCGCTGCTGGTGCTGGTGCCGCTGCTCGGGCGTCAGCTGGCGCAGTTGATCAGCTTCATGCCGGTGGTCTTCAACTGGATACGCGAGACGGTGCTGCCGGAAATCCAGTCATTCACCGGGCTGGATTTCAGCGCCGACTTCGATCAGGTCCGCTCGCTGCTGCTGGGCAACTGGAAAGAGACCGGCACCTTCGCCGCTGCGCTGCTGGGCACCGTCTCCAAGTCCGGGCTGGCGATGGCCATCTGGCTGGGCAATCTGGCGCTGATTCCCGTTGTCACCTTCTATCTGCTGCTCGACTGGGACCGCATGAAGGAGAAGCTGCAGGGCCTGCTGCCGCGCCATATGGAGCCCACCGCCACGCGTCTGGCACATGACTGTGATGAGGTGCTGGGCGCCTTCCTGCGCGGGCAGCTGCTGGTGATGCTGAGTCTGGGCATCGTCTACGCCATTGGCCTGGCGATCATCGGGCTCAAGTTCGCGCTGTTGATCGGCCTGGTGGCGGGGCTTGCCAGCATCGTGCCGTATCTGGGCGTCATCGTCGGGATTTTGATCGCGGCGACGGTGGCCTTCTTCCAGTTCGGCGAGTGGTGGGCGCTGCTGGCGGTCGGTGGAGTCTTCGCGCTTGGCCAGCTGCTGGAAGGCGTGGTGTTGCAGCCGCTGCTGCTGGGCGACAAGATCGGCCTGCATCCGGTCGCGGTCATCTTCGCGGTGATGGCGGGCGGCCAGCTGTTCGGCTTTACCGGCATTCTATTGGCCCTGCCGGTGGCGGCCGTGATCATGGTGCTCTTGCGTTATCTGCATGATCGCTATAAAAACAGTACTTTATATGACCAACAGCGTGATTCTCGCCCCGTGGTGGCAGCAGATCAGCCAGCGCCGCCGGCGGCAGAGGATACCCAGTGATCGAGAGACGAGATCACGGCAACAACAATCAGCATGACGGATGGCAATGACTCAGGGACAGATGGCACTCGGCGTCGGGGTACGTGACGCCGCGACCTTCGACAACTACCACTTCACCTCGACCTCGCTGGCGGAGGCCCTCAAGGGGCAGCTTGCCGACGGCGGGGAGCCCTTCGTCTATCTGTGGGGCGGCGAGCAGAGTGGGCGTAGCCACCTGTTGCAGGCGGCCTGTCATCTGGCGGGCGAGCAGGGCAAGCGTGCCTTCTATCTGCCGCTCAATGAGCTGGGTCACTTCCCGCCGCACATGCTCGAAGGGCTGGACGAGATGGACCTGGTCGCCATCGATGACCTGGATGTGGTGATCGGTCGCCAGCGCTGGGAAGAGGCGCTGTTCCACCTCTACAACCGCCTGCGCGATGGCGGGCGGCATCTGCTGGTCAGCGCCAGCTGCGCGCCGCGTCTGCTGCCCGTCATCCTGCCGGATCTCGCCTCGCGCCTCTCCTGGGGCGTCACCTTCCATCTCTCGGGGCTGGATGACGCCCAGCGCCTCGAAGCGCTCAAATTGCGTGCACGTGACCACGGCCTTGCACTGCCCGATGAAGTCGCCCGCTACATCCTGCATCGCGGGCCACGTAGTCTGCCGGGGCTGTTCGCGGCGATGAGCGAACTCGACAACGCCTCGCTCTCCGCCCAGCGCAAGCTGACCATTCCCTTCGTCAAGCAGACGCTCGGCTGGTAGGGCAGCGCCTGCGCGGGCCCGGTGGCCCAAACTTGCCTTCATCACGACCGCGGCACCGATATTGCAGTCTCTTTCCATCATCTCTGTCTGAGGACACGCGGCATGAACAGGTTAGACAAGCATCGGGAGCGCATGCACAAGCAAGCCAACTCGATCGGCAACTTCCTGGTCGAAGGCTTTCACTATCTCGGCCTGTTCGCCATCGGCGGCGCGATTGCCATCGCCTCGGTATCGGCCTTCTTCGAGATGTTCGCCAAGGGCTCGGCCAGCGTCGATGACATCCTGCTGCTGTTCATCTATCTCGAACTCGGTGCGATGGTCGGTATCTACTTCAAGACCAACCACCTGCCGATCCGCTTTCTGCTCTACATCGCCATCACCGCGCTGACGCGCTACCTCATCGGCGATGTCTCTCACCACAAGGCCCCCGATATCGGCCTGCTCTACCTCTGCGGCGGCATCTTCTTCCTCGCCCTCTCGGTACTTGCCGTGCGCTTCGCCTCCTATAAATACCCCTCCAGTAAAGCCATCGACCCGATGGGCGGCACGGTAGGGGACGAGGACTCGACGCGATAAGCCCGTGTTTCAGTAGCACCGGAAGACCAAAAAGGCCGCGATCACTCGCGGCCTTTTTTAAGTTCTCATAGTGTTTGAAGTGCTAGGTGGCTATGGTAACGGCTAGAAGTAGATAGCTGTTTGGAATTTATTATCGCCAACTTGATTTTTGGTTTTTAATGCTTGAAGTTTTTTGTTTTATCAATTATACATAGTTTATATTTCGTTATAATGATACTTCTTTTTTGAGGGTTTGGATAAATGACAGAAGAAGAAAATAGTGCTCACTTTAAATTTCAATCTGAATTGCCTGAGAGTATAGATGGATTCATAGGGCAAGGTCATAAGAATGCTGCAAAGGCTCTACAAGATGTGATTGTGGATCACCCATATGTACATGTGTTAGGAGTTGAAGGAAATTTGGGTGCTGGTAAAAGTACATCGATTAAAATATTGGAATCACAACTTGATGAAAACACATATAAGTTTATATATTTCGATGTTGATCAGCATCATTACTCTTCGATAAAGTCTTCGTTTATTAAAATTTATTGTGATGGTCTGGATGAGATAATAGCAGATAAAGATAAGCCAGAGGCTCAGTGTTATAAGGATGAAGCATTGGGCAATACGATGTCTTATAAAAAGAAGACTAAAAGCAATATAAGTATGTTTGTCGTTATTTTTGCAGTTACTCTTGTGCTTTTTACCAAGCATATTACAGAAGCTATTGAAGTTTTATTTATTAGCTATAATGCCATTGCTAATAGTTTTTCCGGCAAGGAGCTATCCTTTAGTTTGGAAAGGGCTGTTGTACTATTATCTGCACTTTCGCCATTTGTTTTCTTTATATTCTTGAAAATATATAATTACTATAGTGAAAAGATAAAGAGAAGTGAGAGTTCCTTGTCCTTTGGTGACTTGCTTAAAAGGAATGGTGAAGACTCGATAAAAGAGACCATGGATATCACTAGAGAAGTTGGTAGCTATGAGCTTAAAAAAGCATTTTTAGAGTTATCATCTCTTATACCTAAAGATAAAGTTGTAATTATTGTTATAGATAATATTGATCGTGTGGAGCCTTCTACTGTTAGAGAAGTCTGGAGTGATTTGGATGTGTTTACTTCACTAGAAAATCAGAGTGTTAGAATAATACTTCCTTATTCAGAGGTTCATGTAGCCAACGCTATTAATAAAGACAGCTTTATAGATGGCAAAGAATTTATCTCCAAAAGACTGCCAGTAGTTTTTAGGGCTCCCCCAATAGTTACAGTTGGTTGGAGGGAGAAATACAAAAAATATTGGAAAGAGACTTTAGGTGAGGTTGATGGGTTTGAAAATAGTGCAGATATTATCAATGTATGGTCTAGTGAAACTCAGCAAATTACACCTAGATTTTTAAAGAAACATGTCAATGATATAGCTTGCTTGATGGCTAGTAATAATTCTAAAGTTAATGATGCGACTTATAGTTCCGCATACCTACTTGTCGTAAAGTATCACAGAATTGACTTGAAAGAATTACTGTCATCTCAAAAGAAATCTTCAGATTCTAGCACAGACGAAGAGAATAAAATAAAAAATATAAAAGCTGTGCAAACTATTCTTAATAGAATCACTGACGAGAGAAAGTGGTCTATAGAGTTAGCTTGTATACATTTCCAAACCAATGAAGAAATTGCCCAAAGTGAGCTGTTGGAGGAGCCGATCTATAAATCAGTAATGAGCGGAGATATACATGCGGTCATGAGGTTGTCTAAAGTATACGGCTATGATTACTACTTTAAAGTTAACGTGCGGGCTGTAAGTACGCAAGAGCTTATTAAATTGTCTAGTGATATTTTAGATAGTGAGTATGATGATAAGCAGGAATGGGTGCAACGGTGGATGCCAGTCTTTAACCAGCGAGCCAAGAATGAAGGCAACTTGGTTGGTTGTGATAGAGAGTACATTAAGGCTATTAAGAATCTAATTGAAAATCATGATCTTAAAGTAGAGCTAAGGCTTGTTAATAATGCTATAAAGCAAATAAGCAAAGATATTAGAAGTGACATCCACTCTGCCAATGCACTATTAGATCACCTTTACTGGTATTCGACTGTCGAAGAAAAAATTCCAGAAATAATAACTAATTGTCCACCAGAAGTATTTGTTAAAGAGTTATGGTGGATCAAGGATAACTTTCCATTCTGGGAAGTAGAAGAAATAGCATACCCTGTGAGTAAGCGAAGAGCATTTTTGGAGGTTGCTTCCTCAGAATACGCTCAGGATGATAGTTACTGGGAGATATTTGAATGGCTGATGAAGTCTCACCGTTTGGATGAGATAAAGATTGAAGAGGAGAGAGAGTGGGCATTAACGATCAAATCTGGTCAAGTGAATATGGATGATTACGCCTGCTATGTTGTACCATTCTGTGCAGACAGATTTTCATCAGATAGTTTGGATAAGTTGGTGAAGCGGTTGTTGAAAAATGAAATTACAACTAATGTAGAGCAATGGACTGCCTTCATGGTCATATCTTTAATATGTGGAGGTAATTATACTGGCAATACTTTAGTTGTTAGAAATGGTCAAAATTCACGAGTTAAGTTAGAACAGGTTGTATTCGAAATAGCTGATAATAACTCTGGGTATGAACGTTTTCTCAAACAGTATGTTGTCTTTGCTACAAGCTTTAATGTCTTAATTGGCTCTCTTAAGCATGATAAGGTTTTTAATGTCTTGGCTAAGCCTCTTTTGGAAATAATTAAAGAGAAGAGAGTATCTGCTCTAGATATTAACGGTTTGCTAGGGCAAGAGGCTTATGAATTGATACGTAAGACTTATAAGGAGAACTCAATTGCTGATTTTCTTGATTTCTTGAAACCTTGGGAAAAGCATCTTAAGCTATCGCTTGAAGATATATCTACAGATTTTGTCGAGGATGTAATAGAGGTGAGGGATGAATTTTGGGAAAATATGTTTATCTCTCTTTTAGAAAACGATTTGAAGAATGAAGCGTGCTGCGTAAAGTTGGTTGAAATGCCACATGCTAATTACCAAGCGATACTTCCTCGTCTAGTCAATACTGATAAAACTGTTAAAAGTTATAGTAAGTTAAGGACAGCGCTGATAAGTATTATGGAAGATAAGCAAGATCATGAAATGTTAGCTTTAGACAGTTCATATTGGTTAAAGTCTTTAATGCTTGTACTGCCTCCTAAGGTCAGAGGTGCTATTGCACGAAAATATCAAGCCAGACTGATAGAGCAAACAGCAAGCATGGCAGAGCGCTTTGCTATTATAAGAAATTTTGGTAGCTTTATTTTTCTTGTAAAACCTGAAAGTGAGTCTGCTTGTGATATTGTTTTAGGTTTATTTGAACAAGCGGATAATGATATAGTAATAAAGTGGCTTGATAGTCAAAGCGAAAACTTGTTTGATGGGAACGATAGTTATAGTAAAAAGCTGCTTGCGGGATTAGGGGCACATGAAGGAGTGGCGAAATTTGTAAATATTAAAGCAATGCTTGAAAAAACAGAATTTAACCTGTTAAGGTCTTAAGGAAAATAGTAGTCGAGTCTATATAAGCTAATTGGCATGAATGCTGTTGTGCTTTTAGTTGGAGGTAGTAAGGCTAATTCAGTGTTATGTGATTAGTCAATCTCTTGGAATGTGTTTAACGCTAGAAATTTAATGTTAGACATAAAAGGCTAGCCAAAGAAGGCTAGCCTTTCTATTCCCCACTCAGCGTCAGACACAACCTGCGGCTGCCGCCGTGGTCGCGGTGTTCGCCAAGCCAGATGCCTTGCCAGGTGCCGAGGGCGAGACGGTTGACGCCGCGGCGGGCTTCGACAGGCAGGGTGAGCTGGGTGCCGAGCAGACTGGCGAGTACGTGGGCGGGCATGTCGTCATCGCCTTCCAGCGTGTGGCGGAAGTAGGGCAGGTTGCCGGGCACCAGGCGGCGCAGGAAGGCGTCCATGTCGTGGCGCACGTCGGGGTCGGCGTTCTCGTTGAGCGTCAACGATGCGGAGGTGTGCAGCAGCTGCACATGCAACAGGCCGACACTGACCGGCGGCATTTCGGCCAATGCCTGCTCCACCTCGTCACTGATGAGGTGAAAACCGCGCTTGCGGGCGGAGAGGGTGAGAGTGTCGCGTTGCCACATGAGAAGCCCTGCCTGTCGTTGATTCAGTACATGCTAAAAATGACAAGCCAGAACGCAAAAGGCCAGCCCCTGAGGGCTGACCTTTTTGCTGCGTGCCGCGCTGGATTGCTTCACCGCGAGGGTGAGAGTCAGCGTTGCAAAGCTTGAATCAACCGGCAGTGGTGGCGGCTTCGCTGACGGTGCGGCGGGCGGCCTTGGCGGTGACGCGCTCCGGCTCTGACTTGCCGATCTCGCGGGCGAGCCAGTCGGCGAGCATGCGCACACGGGTCGGGATCGGGCCACGCGGCAGCAGCATGCCGATCTCGACCGGCGGGATCTCGCTGCATTCCAGACGCTTGAAGGACTGGCCGTTGCGCTCGCTGAGGGTGTTGACCCAGTCGGTCGGCAGCACGGCACGAATCAGGCCATCGGCCACGTAGTCGGTGAGGACTTCGAGGTCATCTGACTGGATGTGATTCGGGCGCGGGTCTTCCGGGTGACGCGAGAGGGAGGTGCCGGACACCAGCGGTTCCAGTTCACCCCACGGCAGTTCTTCCGGGTTCTCGACATGAGAGGCCGCGTAGGCCGCCTGATGCCAGTGGGTCAGCGGGCGGAAGACGTGGGTGCTGCCGGCCAGATGCGGGAAGCCGATTACCAGGTGCGGCTGATTCTCGAGAATCTCGCGACCGTTGTGCCACAGCTTCAGCTTGATATCGACGCCTTCGTGCTCCGACAGGAAGCTGGTCAGCGCGTGACCCAGGAAGTGACGACCCAGCGACGGCGTGGCGTGGATACGAATGGTACCGGTGAGATCTGACTGGCGGTCTTCGATGGCGCGGTGCGCTTCATCATCGAGATTGGCCATCGAGCGTGCGTAACGGTAAAGGGTCTCGCCGGCTTCTGACAGGCGAATGCCACGATGACCACGCTCGACCAGGCGAGTGCCGAAACGGCCCTCAAGGGCGTCGAGGCGACGGCTGACGGTGGACTTGGGCAGGCGCAGACGTTCTGCTGCGCGGGACAGGCTGCCGAGGTCTGCGACCATCAGGAAGGTGTTGTAGGCGTCGATATCGCTCATCGAATAGGTCCGGTTGTTCAGAGGGTCGGGGTGTGCCGTCAGGGAAACACCCACCTTGTTCGGGCCAAACGGGCCCGTTGCAGCGCCAGTCGCTGCACAACGGATTGCCTGTCGATGACCGTGCCCCTCAGGCCGCAGGGGGATGCCCCCGGGCAAAGACGCGCTCATCGATCAACAACCGTCACTGCCAGCCGAGCACCTCAGCGCGCGGCGACAGGTCTTGCTTCTGCTGCAGATATCCTCATGGCCGAGGCCATGACAGGGCACTGCCTTGGCGTGACAGCAAGCGCCCTTAATCTGAGCACGCTAACTATATCACTCTGCTCGTAGTGTTGCATCTAAAGTCGCATGCATTGCGCAAATCCGATCTCCGCCGGACGAAACTCTGCCGTGAAGCGAGAAATTTGCGTGGGCCAGGCACTTGTCGAGGCATGTCGGCTAAGACGTCAGTGGCTGGCGATGGTTCCGTATCTGATGACAGACAGGTGATAAAAAAGTGAATTTGGTGGCTGCATGGGTGAAAAAGTGTGCAAATCGGGCCGTTTTTGGCAGTTGAGGCACAATCCGGCGCTGCAAGAGGCGAGAAATGACGCGGCCTGATTGCAGAAGTTGCAGAGCGGCGTTGCAGGAAGTGTTGATGACGCAAATGTGCAAACGCGTGCATTATCTCGTTCGCAAAGAGAATCATTATTATTATTAATCTTGGGAACCCTCCGCTCATGACCGATCGCCTCTCTCCGTGCGTGGCAGCCAGCGCTTCCCGCGCCACTGCTTTCACTCCGCGTCCGCTGGTGGCAGCCATTGCGCTGCTGTGTGCCAGTACTGCCAATGCAGAGACGCTGCAGATGGACACGCTGCAGATCGAGGACGATCGCCTCAACGCGACCGCGGTCATCGATAGCGAAGAGATCGCACTGCATCAGGCGCATGATCTCAAGGATGTCTTCCGTGATACGCCGTCCGTCACCGTCGGCGGCACCACCGCCTCGTCGGAGATGATCTACGTGCGCGGTCTGGAAGACACCAACCTCAACATCAGCGTCGATGGTGCCAGCCAGAACGGCTACCTGTTCCACCACAGCTCCAGCTTCAACATCGAGCCGGAGCTGCTCAAGCGCGCTGAAGTCCAGGCCGGACCGGGCGCCGCCGACAATGGCCCCAACGCTCTGGGCGGCAGCATCAAGTTCGTCACCAAGGATGCCCAGGACCTGCTCGAGCCGGGTGAGACCTTCGGCGGCATGGTCAAGGGCAGCACCGAGTCCGCGGCAGATGCCGTCAAGGGCACGCTGTCCGTCTACGGTGAAGTCGCGCCGAACGCGGGCCTGCTGTTCTCGACCAGCGCACGCAACAGCGATGACTACCGCACCGGCGGCGGTGATGAAGAGGAAGGTACCGGCGGCCATCAGCGCAGCTACTTCGGCAAGTTCAGCCTGCTCGACCAGGGCGCGCACAGCCTGCGCATCAGTGCCGAGCACAACGAGGACAGCGGCATCTACTGCACGCGTCCCAACATGGAATGTCAGCCGTTCAACAACGTGAAGGTCGACACCGAGCTGAGCCGCGACACCTACACCGCCAACTATGACTTTGAGCCGGGCTCGCGTCTGGTGGACGTGCACACCAACGTCTTCCACACCAAGACCGAGCTGGACCGCACCACTGTCTCCACCGGCGCTGAGCTGAACGCCGATGTCGAGAGCTACGGCGGCGATCTGAACAACACCTTCCGTTTCGGCCCCGAGGACATGAACAACCGTCTGACGTTGGGTAGCGATTATGTCTACGACGAATCCAGCACCGGCAGCTTCGACGAGAAGGCCCGCAACCTCGCGCTCTACGCCCAGCACCGCATGACGCTTGGCGCGGTGGACCTGTCCTTCGGCGCGCGTGTCGATGACTACAAGACCGAATATGCCAATGGCGAGACGCTGGATGACACCGATGTCAGCCCGAACGCGAGCCTCAACTGGCGTGTCGGCGGCGGTGTCGAGCTGTTCACCGGCTACTCCACGGCAGTGCGCGGCAACAAGGGCCGTGAAGCCATCCTGGCCGACGATGGCGTCGGTGTCGGCGAGACGCTGACCGTCGAACCGGGTCTCGAGGCCGAGACCTCGCGCAGCACCGAAGTCGGCGCGCGCTGGAAGGGCAATGACCTCTTCACCCAGCGTGACCGCGCTGGCCTGGAAGTCACCTACTTCGATACCCACTTCGACAACTACATCACCGATGAGACCGTCGGCAGCGAAACCACCATCTACAACATGGAAGGCATCGTCACCAGCAAGGGTGTCGAGGCGCGTGCCACCTACGGCATCGGCGGCTGGGACATGACGCTGGGCTACCTGACCATGGACCTGGAAGACAATCAGGGCGAGACCGTGGTCGATGACATGGGCCTGGGCAACCAGACCGGTGATCGCTGGAGCCTGGACAACCGCTACACCTTCGTTGACCCGCAGATGACGATCGGCTGGACCGTGACCGCCTACGAGCGCCTCACCGACCTGCCGGATGATCAGAGCGAGCGCGCCGGTTACGCCACGCACGATGTCTACGCCAGCTGGGTGCCGCGCGACATGCAGGACCTGACCCTGACGGCCGGTATCTACAACCTGTTCGACAAGGAATATACCGACCAGAACACCTACTTCCTGGAACCCAACAGCGCACGCGGCATCACGACGGGCGCCATCACCAGTCCGGGGCGTGACGTGCGTCTGTCAGTGGCGTATCGCTTCTGATCAGAAGGCTCTGAACCCGCAAGTTCGCACCTGACAGGGATTCATCGCCAGCGATCGTGATCCAGGCTCGCAACGCAGGATGCTTCACTGGCAAGACCCTCGCAGCGCCATCGTGTTCTTCACGGTGGCGCTGTTTCGTTTGCGGGACGCACAGAAGGGCGGGGCTGCCAGCTCCTGCTGACTGCTGCCTGCGTCTCGCGGCCACGCTGTGCTATCGATTCATCAGACCAGGCCCGCCTGCTGCCTGCTGCCTGCGCCCCGCAGGCGCGCTGTGCTACCATCGCGACCAAATGTCGGAGAGCGTCTGCGCGACTCTTCGCACTGCACTCACGTTCCCGCCACTGGCGGGTGATCGTTCGAATAAGGAAGGATGCATGGCGCTTCTGAAGATTTTTGTCGGCACGATGTATGGCGGTTCACTGGATGTGGCCGAGCAGGTTCAGCCGTTGTTCGAGCAGGCCGGCTATACGGTCGAGGTGCTCGACCAGCCGACACTGGCTGACCTGACTGACGCGCGCCCTGATCTGGCGCTGTTCGTCACCTCCACTACCGGCAGTGGCGATGTGCCGGGCAACCTGACCGGCTTCCTCAATGCGCTGTCTGCCGAGTCCCCGGCGCTGGATTGGCTGCGTTACGGTCTGATCGCCCTGGGCGACAGCTCCTACGGCGAGACCTACTGTGGCGCGGGGCGTCATCTGGATGAGCGTCTGGCTGACCTGGGCGCCACGCGTCACGGCGAGCGCCTCGAGATCGACGCCATGGAAACCTTCATGGCCGACGACGCGGCGCTGCCGTGGGTCGAGAGCTGGATTCCGACCCTGCCGGCCACGGCCTGATCCTGCGGCGGTGGGCTGACCCGCCGCCTGCTTCTTCTGTTGTCCGTTCTTTCATCGAGACTGCTTCACATGCCGAAACTGAATCCTGATCATCCGCGTGCCCGCAACCTGACGCCGCAGCGCGTCTCCGTGCTGGCGGGTCTGGCGGTGGTAATGGTCGCCAATATTCCGCGTTTCCTGATCAGCGGCGAGAATACGCGTCTGATGCTGATCGTCGGCTTTGCCGTCGCCGTCAGCGCGCTGGGTATCTACATCTATCGCCAGCTGTCAGAGACCGCCAAGGCCAAGGTGCCGACGATGATGCGTCGTCTGCTGGTCTGGCTGGTGGTGGGGCTGGCGGCGATGGCGGCCTTCAACTTCGCCGCGCCGATGCTCAACCGCCCTCAGGAAGGTGCGCTTGAGGTGCTGGTCGATGGCCTGACACTGGGTCTGCTGGCGCATGTGATCAGCATGTGGATGCAGCGCCGCCGTGGTGAGGAAGGCTGAGCCTCGATTCTTGCGGCTCATGAGATGCTGTCAGCAAGATCTTCCCTACCAACAAGAACGCCCCGATCAGCGATGATCGGGGCGTTCTTGTGATGGCTTGTGCAGTGACGACACGCCTCAGCGTGTCATCACCGGGCCATTTACTTGCACAGGGTGTAACAGGGCACGTAATCGCTGCCTGGCAGCTTCATGCGGCCCTGGGCAACGAAGGAGGTGAGCAGGGCGTCGAGACGCTCCATCAGCTCGGCTTCGGCGGTCAGGCGGAAGGGCCCGTCGCGCTCGATCTCCTCGATGCCTTCCTTCTTGACGTTGCCGGCGACGATGCCCGAGAAGGCACGACGCAGGTTGGCCGCCAGTTCGTGCACCGGCTGGTTGCGGTGCAGCGCCAGGCCCGACATGTTGGCGTGGGTCGGCGCGAAGGGCTGCTGGAAGTGCGGGGCGATATGCAGGCGCCAGTTGTAGTAGAAGGCATCCTGATGCTGGCGACGGAATTCCGCCACCTCGTCGATGCCACCGCGCATGGTGCGTGCCACCTCGACCGGATTGTCGATGATGATGGTGTAGCGCGAGCGCGCTTCCTCGCCCAGGGTGTAGGCGATGAACTCGTCGATCTGCTTGAAGTACTCGGCGCTGGACGCCGGGCCGGTGAAGATGACCGGGAACGGCAGCTCGCTGTTTTCCGGGTGCAGCAGAATGCCGAGCAGATAGAGAATCTCCTCGGCGGTGCCCACGCCGCCCGGGAAGACGATGATGCCATGTGCGGTACGCACGAAGGCTTCAAGGCGCTTCTCGATGTCCGGCATGATGATCAGCTCATTGACGATCGGATTGGGCGATTCGGCGGCGATGATGCCCGGTTCCGAGATGCCCAGATAGCGACCTTCGGTGCGACGCTGCTTGGCATGCGCGACGTTGGCGCCCTTCATCGGGCCCTTCATGGCGCCCGGGCCACACCCGGTGCAGATGTCGAGATCACGCAGGCCGAGGTGGTAACCCACGTCCTTGGTGTACTCGTATTCCTCGCGGTTGATGGAGTGCCCACCCCAGCAGGTGACCAGACTCGGCTCACGCGAGGACTTCAGCGCCCCGGCGTTGCGCAGGATATGGAACACCGCATTGGTGGTGCCTTCGGTGGTCGTGAGATCGAAACGCGGAGTGTTCTGGATCTCGTTGGCCACATAGACGATGTCACGCAACACGCTGGAGAGATGCTCGCGAATGCCGCGGATCATCTTGCCGTCGACGAAGGCATCGCCGGGCGCATTGTCGAGCTTGAGGCGAATGCCGCGGTCCTGCTGCAGCACCTCGATCTCGAAATTCTTGTGTGCGTTGAGCACCGCGACGCTGTCATCGGTCTGGCTGCCGCAGTTGAGCACGGCCAGCGCACAGCGGCGCAGGATGTCATGCAACCCGTTGGAGGAGGTATCGCGCAGGCGATTGACCTCATCCTGGGAGAGCACTTCCAGGCTGCCTTCCGGCGAGATGATGGTCGAGACCAGCATGGAGCTGGCATCACGTGAATAGGTCGTCGCTTCGCTGGTGACAGAATTCATGACTGTCTTCCTTGTGTCAGGCGCCCACGGTGGTCTGGGCGCGTTTCCGGGCTTCTGCCCAGAGTTCAGCAATGCGCTCGCGGTCGTCCACGCTCATGCTGTCCTGGGCAAAGGCGTGCTGCATCCACTCTTCAAAGGTGGCGTCAAAGTCTTCCGCGACCACATCCTCGGGATCGTAATCGGCGTTTTCCAGCACCAGTTCCACCTGGGGAATCATGTACCCCAGCGGGAACAGGTCATTTTCGGCACAGTCGCTTTCCATGGCGAGCAGCGCCTTGTGAATGGCTTCGCCGCGTGCAGCCAGAGCATCAGACATCTAGAGCATCTCGTGTTTCGGGCCAGTCCGAAGATTGGCCAGGACAGGGGTAAAGCGCCGGGCCCTGGCGCGTCGCCGTGGCGTTGAACACGGCAGACGCAGCCAAGGTGGCAGCTGGCATTGTCCATGATGCTAACACGCGAGAGTGGCGGGGCGCAGCGCTGCGCATGGCGGCCAGCTCTGGTAGAATCATGTGCTTTGCGGGTCGGTGGCACCTGTGCAGACATGGCAGTTGCGTCATGCAGGTCGTCGCCGGCAACACGATGCGCCGAGTCGCGTCCCCCGTTCGTGAGTGGTCAGTGCCTTCATGTTCAACGCCCAGTATTTTCGTACCTTCATCACACTGGTGGAGACCGGCAGCTTTACCCATACCGCGCGCAAGCTGGAGATGACCCAGCCCGGCGTCAGCCAGCATATTCGCAAGCTGGAGCAGTATCTGGGCCGCTCGCTGCTCAATCGCCAGGGACGCAAGTTCTCGCTGACCGCAGCGGGGCGTCGCTGCTATGACTACTCCATCAAGCTGTTCGCCGAGCACACCCAGTTCATGCACTCGCTGGATGATGACTCCCCGGACAGCGGCGAATGTCGCGTGGCCAGCCCCTCAAGCGTCGGGCTGATGTTCTATCCGTTCACGCTGGGCTATCAGCAGCAGCACCCGGGGCTGACGGTCAGCTACAGCTTCGCCTTCAATTCCGAGATCGTGCAGGACGTGCTGGCGGGTCGCTTCGACCTGGGCATCGTCACCGAGCCGGTCAAGCATCCGGACCTGAACTTCGAGCTGTGGCATCAGGAGCCGCTGTGCCTGGTGGTGCCCGCTGATTTTGCCGGCAACAGCCTCAACGAGCTGATGGCGCTGGGCTTCATGAATTACGCCGATGGCGTCAACAATGCCAGTGCCTTGTTGCGTGAGAACTTCGCCGGCGAATTCCGCTCCATGAGCCACTTCCCGCAGCAGGGCTTCACCAACGATATCGGCATGGTGCTGGATGCCGTGGCGCGGGGTCTGGGCTTCACCGTCGTCTCGCGCACGGTGCTGGAAACCTCGCCGTGGCAGCGTCAGGTGCGCGAGATGCCGCTGACCGAAGCCGTCTACGAGAACCTCTACATCGTCACGCGTGACAATGCCGAGGTGCCGCGCCGCTACGAGCAGCTGCTGGGCGAATTCCGCCTGCAGCGTCGCAACACGCTCTACGGCTACGCCGATGCGCCGGAAAGCTTCGACAACATGGACTTCGACAGCATGGTGTAACGCCTCGCGTCATCACCTGCGCCTCCCGAAAGCCCGCTCCTCATGAGCGGGCTTTTTCGTGTCTCGCCGCCGCCATCTGCGCCGCGTGCTGCGTCGCTCTTTGTGCACCGCCTGGTTCCAGCCGCTGCCGCCGCCTTGCGACCAAGGCCTGATGCGGGGGCATCGTGCTGCGTGGGATGCTGAAAGCCAGCGCCTGGTGATTACAGACCTGTTTATTACAGCCCTGGCTATTTCAGGCTTGGCTATGCTTGGCTCAGTCAGCGTCTAGCCAGCGCCTTGTTTGCTCATTTCGTGGTGTCTTGCCCATCAGGAGGTTCTGCCGTCGTGTCTTCATCCGGTTCTCGCTCCAGTGTCACGCCTCATGCTCCGTCAGCCTCCGCAGCCTCCCCATCTCCCGAGGCATCAGCCGCGCCTGCCGCTTCAGCTGCATCAAGCGAGGTCTTCTCGCTGCTGGCGCGCATGGAGGTCGGCGAGCTGACCCCGGAGCAGCACGCCGAGGTCGCGCGTCGCTGTCGCTGGCCTGACTGGCAGTCGCGCCAGATGAGCGCCAGCCAGGCCGCCGAACTGATTCACGATGGCATGACGGTGGGCATGAGTGGCTTCACGCGGGCGGGGGAGGCCAAGGCTCTGCCGCTGGCGCTGGTCGAGAAGGCGCGCCGCGAGCCGTTCTCCATCACGCTGATGACCGGTGCCTCGCTGGGCAATGACCTTGACGGCCAGATGGCGGATGCCCACATGCTGGCGCGACGCATGCCGTTTCAGGTCGACCCGGTGCTGCGTCGCGCCATCAATGCCGGCGAAGTGATGTTCATGGACCAGCACCTGTCCGAGACGGTGGAGCTGTTGCGCAATCACCAGCTGAGCGACATGAATGTCGCGGTGATCGAGGCCAGCGCCATCACCGCCGATGGCGGCATCGTGCCGACCACCTCGGTGGGCAACTCGGCCAGCTATGCGATTCTCGCAGACAAGGTGATCATCGAGCTCAATCTCGAGTCGCCGGCGGCGCTTGAAGGGCTGCACGACATCTACATCCCGCAGATGCGCCCCAGTCGCCAACCGATTTCGGTGGTCGCGCCGGATTCGCGCATCGGCACGCCGTATATCCCGATGGACCCCGCCAGAATCGCCGCCATCGTGCTGACCCGCGGCAGTGACAGCCCCTCGACCTGCACGCCGCCGGATGACGGCACCCAACGCATGGCGGGCCATCTGGTCGAACTGCTCAAGCAGGAAGTCGCGCTGGGGCGCCTGACACCGGCATTGCTGCCGCTGCAGGCGGGCATCGGCAGCATGGCCAACGCGGTGATGAGTGGCTTGAAGGAAGGGCCCTTCGAGCACATGACCATGTACTCGGAGGTGTTGCAGGATTCCACCTTCGATCTGCTGGATGCCGGCAAGCTCGATTTCGCCTCCGGCTCCTCCATCACGGTCACCGAGGAGCGTGGCCGCACGCTGTGGAAGGACCTCGAACGCTATCGTGACCGCCTGATCCTGCGTCCGCAGGAACTGTCCAATCATCCGGGCATCGTGCGGCGCCTCGGCGTGATCGCGGTCAATACGGCGCTGGAATTCGACATCTACGGCAACGTCAATTCCACCCACGTCTGCGGCACGCGGATGATGAATGGCATCGGCGGTTCCGGCGATTTCGCGCGCAATGCCCAGCTCTCGGTGTTCATCACCAAGTCACTGGCCAAGGGTGGTGATATCTCGAGCGTGGTGCCGTTCGCCAGCCACGTGGACCACACCGAGCACGATGTCGACATCCTGGTCACCGAGCATGGGCTGGCGGATCTGCGCGGCCTGGCGCCACGCGAGCGGGCGGTGCAGGTGATCGAGAACTGCTCGGACCCGAGCTATCGCCCTGCGCTGCGCGCCTACTTCGAGGAGGCGTGCCAGCGTGGCGGCCATACGCCACATTGTCTGGAGCAGGCGCTGAGCTGGCATCGTGAGGTAGAGGTGAAGGGGCATATGCGCGCCATGCGCACGGCACCCGAGCCAAGCCCAAGTCTTGCAGGAGCGGCCCCGTCGCTGCCGGATGCCACTGCCTGAGATAGCACATCAGGCAGGGCACGTATGAGAGACAACCAGGACGAGCGCTGGCAGGCGGCCTACTGATCGAGGCCGTTTTCCAGGCGCTCGTCTTCGCATTCCGGGCTGCCCATCTCGTAATCGCGGCACAGCTGCGGGCGCCGGTCGTAGATGGTGCACATCAGCGTCTCGCGGTCGACGGCGGCACACCAGCCATCGTCGAGGCGGCGCATGACTTCGCCGCCCCATTCATCCTCGTCGATCAGGTAGTCCGGCACGCCGGTATCGGTGAGCAGGATAACCTCAAGCCGGCAGCAGCAGGCCTGGCAGTTGCTGCAGGCGATCTCGTGATTGGCGGGTGTCGCAGCGCCGGCAGTGGCCGGCGAGACGTCGGTAATCGGAATATTCATCGGGTCAGGGTCAGCCACAGTGAGTCAGGCGCCAACATCGGCACGCTTCAGCCGGCAGTGAAACACACTCACGCACGGATTACTTGTAGACCTTGTCGATGCCTTCCCAGTAAGTCTCGGGATCACGATCGCGCGTCATGTCATACAACTGATAGCGGCGGTTGAGGCGTGCGCCACCATCACGGGTCAGCGGTGCCCAGGCAAAGCCGGTGCTGCCCTTGCTGGAGGTGGTGAAGAAGGCATCCAGCGGGATGCTGACGTAGAGCCCCTTGTCGAAGCTACCCTCGCCGTAGTCATCGCCAGCATCGGTCAGAGTCGCCCAGGCGCCGATGCTGACCCCGTTGGAGAAGCTGCGCGACAGGTCCAGCGTCGCGCCGACATCACCGGCCAGATAGCGCCCCACCGAGCCCTTGACCAGCACATCGTGCCAGCCGGACTGCCAGTAGGCGGTGGCGTGACCGGTGGTGACCGAGTAGTCACGCAGGCCGAACTGCTGGTCGAACTCGCGCTGGCGGACGCGGTTGATGTCCAGCCCCAGTGCCAGCGAGCTGTTCATCGGGCGATAGAGCAGCTCGGCACCGACCCCGGCATACATCATCTCGAGAATGCCGCCGTAGGCCTGGGCGTACCAGTCGCGCCCGAACTGGTGGGTGCGGTTGTACTGCAGGCTGGTGATGCCCAGGTCGGTTTCCTTGATGTATTCCCCGACGTAGGTACGTACGCGCGGCAGCTCGGAATCGGCGATGTACTCGTAGCTGTCGAAGTTGTCGGCGAGCTGATAGGTCGCCACGCCGGTGAACCAGCCATTGCGGTCGGTACGCCACAGGGCGTCCAGCTGCAGGTTGAGCTGATAGAGGTAGCCATCGGGGCCGCCGAAGTTCTGCTTGAGGCTCGGCGAGAAGCCCCAGCTGAAGCCGAACGGCTCGCGCGCCAGCTTGACGCCATCTCCTGACGCCTGGCGTGCCGCATCATCGGCGCTATTGGGCGAGGTGGCACGGGGCGAGGCGGCATGGGCGGTGATGGAGTGCTCGTATTCGGCGCCGAAGCGACGGTCATTGGCGGCGGCCACGAAGGGCTGGCGCGGATGCTCATCTTCGCGCAGCGCCAGACCATTGCTGCTCAGGCGATAGCGGAAGGTGGTGATCTCGGCGGGCAGGCGGTTGTGCAGCACGCGGTTGGCACGGCCTTCGGCCTGCAGGTCATCGCGGAAGTGCGTCGCCTCGGCCTCGACGATCAGGGTGTCGCCCTCGACCCGCAGCTGTGACACCTCAAGTCCGCTCTGGGCACGCAGGGTATCGGCCAGCACGTCCCAGTCCACGTCGGCAAGACGCGGGAGATCTTCTGCCTGCGGGCCGTCAGTCGCGCCCGGCTCGAGCGGGGAGTCCGCGGGCGCGCCGCCGAACGAGTCGAGTGTCAGCAGGCGGCCTTGCTGATCCTTATTCGCTGATCGCTCCTTACCCGCTGACGGCTCTGCATACGCTGAGGGCTCTTCATGGGCTGAGGGCACTGCCGCCACGCCTGCCGGTTGGGTAGCGCTGGCGGTGTAGGCGGAGGGCGCCGTGCCCGAGGAGGCGTCCGCGTTGAGCGAGCGCACGCGGAAGGCCTCGGGTGTCTGGTCATTTCGATAACGGCTGTGGGTGCTGGGGGCGACCGCTTCCGGCGTGCCGTCGTCCTTGGCCTGGGCGAGCCCGGCTAGATTGGTCGACAGCGACAGCCCCAGCATGGCGGTGTTGCCTCGCTCCCAGCCGCCATGCAGCGACAGGTTGTCATTGACCTTGACGGTCGCGCCCAGATTGACCGGCGAGTCCTGCTCGATCTCCACCGTCAGTGGCTCGTCAGAATAGTCGTTGCCTTCGTATTCCAGCATCAGGGTCAGCGGGTCCCAGGGCGTCTGGTATTCGATGCCGCCGAAGACGGCCGGGCTGCCGCTGAACATGCTGCCGAGCTGGAAGTCGCCGCCGTCATCGCTGGTCGAGTCACTGCGCGTCTCGAGGCTGCTTCTCACCACTGCCAGCGGATTGCTGAAGTCGCCGCGCGTGCCCAGATAGCCCCAGCCGAGGCCCAGGCTGAAGTCGAGGTCGCCGTAGCGCTTGCTGGCGACCAGGTACTCGGAACTGAACAGGCCCGTACCGCCGAGATCTCGCAGGCCCACCGCGACTTCGGGCTGATAGCGGCCTTCCTGCAGCAGGCGGAACTTGGTGTCGAAGGATTTATCCAGGTAGTCGCGGTCCGGGGCGGCCGCGCCATAGCTGACGGTTTCCACCGAGACATAGCGAAAGCCCAGCTCCATCCAGTCGAAGGGCGCCGCATTGACGCTGAACCGCTTGTAGGGCTGGGTGCGGCTGTAGGTGAAGCTCAATTCGCCCTGGGGCGCAAAACGTGCCGTGGGCGTCTGCATCAGACCCACGCCACCGAAGTCGCTCTGGGATTCGCCGGTCGCCGCATGGGCGATCTGCGCGCCCAGCAATCCGCCCGCCATGCCGAGTGCCAGCCAGCCATTGCGTGCCAAGGCAGGGCGCTGCTCGGGGCGTGAGTGCGTAACGTGATTGGCAGGGCGAAAAGGACTCGACATGGGCGTCTCGCATGCACGCAAGCCAGCGGCTCACGTACGTGAATAAGGGATTGGGTTCGCGGTCAGGCGCAGTGTGCTGCGCCGGGGCAGCCTCGTCGGCTAGCGCGGGGACGTCGGCAGCTTCGCGGCGTCCAGCTGCCAGCTTTGGCAGGCATGGCCCGGCAGGCGGCTGGCAAGCCAGGCCGGTAACGCCTCGTTCACCCACTGCTGCGCGGTGTCGATGCCCGGCGTGCTGATCACCACGCTGGCACCGGGGGCGACGGGCAGGTCGGCGTCGCCGCTGGTCAGACGATTCCAGCTCGCCACCGGGCGGGTCAGCACCTGGCCCTGTGGCGTCACCAGGCTGACCTCGACGGCTGGCCCGATGCCGCCGGCAGCGGCGCGCTCATCGATCAGCGCGTCCAGACTGAGATTCGGCGTCCACTTGCGCTCGTGAACGCCGGTGGCGTCCAGAATCACCACGCTGCGCGGCGCCTGGCAGGCCCCGACCACCATGCCCGGGGCGATGCGGATCGCCTGCGGGCCATCGCGCATGTCGCGGCGCGGGTCGAGCTGACCGGGCAGGCGTGCCACCACGGCGTCAGTGTCCGGCGCGCGGCCCTGCTCGACATAGGCCTGCCAGGCCTGCAACGCCTCGGCGTAACGCGCCTGAGGGCTTTCGTCCTTCGCGCCGACGGCGTAGCGCGCCGCGATCAGTTCGAGCTCGGCGCTGACGCGGTTGGCCCGCGCGGCCATCTGCTGGCGAATCAGCGGCGTGCTGACGAAGCTATAGCGCCAATCCAGCGCTTTTGACGGCGCCAGGTCATCCCATTGCGCCTGCAGCACCTGACTGGCCAGCGGCGTGCTCGCGGCACTGAACGGCAGCGGGGTGTCAGCAGCGCTCGCCAGGGGCGCGGCCAGCAGTGCGCTCAGCCCGAGTGGCAGCAGGCCGGCGGCGCTGTTCAGACGGGCCAGCGATGACAGACGGGCCAGTGATGAGAAGACGGGGATCACCATGCCTTGGCGACCTCCCAACCGAACCGCGGACCATCGGGCCAGGCCGTCATGTCGGCCGCCCAGACGCGGTTCTCGTCGCGCCACAGGTCATTGCGCGTGGTGCTGCCGTCGTCCCAGCTCAGAATCTCGCGGCAGTGCTGCAGCGGCAGTTCTGCCAGCGGCAGCGAATAGGGGGCAGCGGCCTCGCATTCGAGTCGCGCCGTGGCCTCGTGTACCTGCATCACGGCGACGTCGTCCTGGCGCTGGCTGCCGGTGGAGGCGGCATCCTGACGCTCCAGCCGACGCGGGTAGGGGGACAGCGCACTGACACTGACCTGATAGGTCGTGCCACTGGCCATCAACCAGGCCGGACGCGCCAGAGCGCGCCCGGTAGTACTTTGCTCACGCCTGTCTGCCACATCACGCGCAAAGCCTGAAGTGGCGGACAGGACGCCATCGCGCAATTCGAGGATGCCGCGGTCGCGACTCTCGAAACGCGCGATGCGCCCATTGCCTTCCAGCGTCGCCAGAACCACCAGCGCGGTGCTGTTGGCATGCTTCAGCTTGAGAGAGGCATAGGGCAGCTCGCTGGCACGTGTGGCGTCAAACTCGTCCTTGCCCATCACGTCACCGAGCGAACTCGAGACGATCTGGGCACAGCCGGACAGCGACAACAGGCACGCGAGGGTGCCGAAGGCCGCCAACGACCTGCTGCGCAGAGCACGGGAGACCACCGAGGTAGCCGCCGTGCCCCGCGCAGGGCTTGAGAACGTGAAGCGTTGCGTCGCACGTGCCGTCTTCATCAGCGAGTCCCGGTTGAACCAGTGGTGCCGGTTGTCCCGGTGGTACCGGTCGTGCCGGTGCCGCCGCCGACGGTGCCGGTGGCCGCACCTGCAGCGACGCTGCCGCTGCTGGCGCTCGGCGTCACGCTGCCGGTGGCATTCTGGCTGGCAGTACCGGTGCCGGCTGCGCTACCTGTCGGCACAGTGCCGGTAGTGCCAGTGGTGCCAGTTGTACCGGTGGTACCAGTAGTCCCGGTCGTGCCGGTGGTCCCAGTCGTGCCGGTCGTGCCGGTGGTACCAGTCGTGCCGGTCGTGCCGGTGGTCCCAGTCGTACCAGTGGTGCCGGTAGTCCCAGTCGTACCAGTCGTACCAGTCGTGCCGGTCGTACCGATAGTGCCAGTCGCACCCTGAGGCGCTTCTTCTTCCGCGATGGCATTGCCAGCGAGAAGCAGGGCACCTGTCAGGCCGATGATGGCTCCGAGATGTGTCTTGCGCATGGATAACTCTCCTTGATGAGCATTGTCGGCGGTCAGCCGACCAGGGAGGGATGTCAGACCACGACGTGATGACTCAAGGACTGAGGCATCGGCGTCGAGGCTGCCAGCAGATGCTGGCGATCATCCAACCTGCTGCTGAAGATATCGATAGAGGAGAAGAGCGCCGTCCCTGACACCATCCCTGGCATCCTCCGTGGCGCGACCTCGTCTTGAGGTGTTCCTGTCATGACCGTATTCCCTGGTCATGCGCTTGCCGAAATTCATCGTTGCGCCTTGCTGTCTGCGCCTGACAGTCCTGTCAGGTGCAGCCGCTGAGCGGTTGATGCAGGAAGTCCTTCTCCGCACAGACACAAAGCCGATGAGTCACGGCAAAGCGAGGCTCATGTTAACGAGAATATGTGAACTGTCTAGCGTGAAGCCTTGCGTATTATTCGCGTTGATCGCTTGAGGATTATTTATGTAAAAAAGAGTAATTTTGGTGTGGATGATTGGCGACGTGACTGTCGATATTCCACCGGGCGCTACGCCAGACGGGGTCCGCGTGGTGACTGGAATCCTGCGCTTGAGTGTGTCGCATTGCCGACGAAATGGGGCTTGGGGTGTCTGCCATCGGCAACGCGCCTTTCGTGGAAGTGGCGACATCGAGCGTACTTGCGGTGCTACAAACCAATGTTTTTATTGGATTTTTGTAACAGAGCGCTGATTGGCGGGAGGCGTGTATCAGGTAAAATGCACGGCAGACAGGGTTTGGTCACCTTGCCAAAAACGCCACGAATGGCGTGATCCAAAGCACGGCGATGCCACGGCATTGGTGTTACTGATTCAGCGGCAGATCCTCTGGCAGCTCCATGGGTAGTGGGCTGTGGTCGAAAGAGGTGTGCCGAATTTCGGTAAAAAAACTACAGAAGGTTTGCTCTGCAATGGCGCTGAAGATATTGCCCAAATGACAGCAAGAGTGGCATGAAGGCCGCCATGCAGAGAGTGGTGTCAGAGCCGCAAGTGGAAAGCACATTGAATGCATCTACTGTCTGAGCATCGTCGGTTGCGGTTCAGGGTCGTGTTTCGTACATCTTGAACGATGCGCCTACATTCTGACTGGGGATGACGGCGGGATATGACAAGCCATGTGCATGATTCATATGGCGGAAATATCGCTGTAAGCGTTGCGGATCACACTGGCGCAGCGTGAATGAAGTCGCGGCGGCCAGTCCCAAGACGCCAGACGCAAGACACCGAGACCGCCAGGGTCCGGTACCTAAATGCACGAGGGCCCACCCTCGGCAGCCGCGTGACATCCAGGCAAGGCCGGCGACACGCATGACGCAGCAGGAACTGAAGACGTTATCGAATCCATCCCGGCGGCCATGTGCGGCGGGGGAAGGCGCGATGATCATGGCACTGGGGTGCCAGTTCATCGGGCCTGTCGACTCAACGGACTTCAGATGAAAAATGCACTGATAGCACGACTTCTGGGCGCCAGCTTGAGCATCGGCGCCCTCACCGGGCTCGCCGGGTGCGTCTTCGCCCCCGGTGGCAACATCGACTACGACACCAGCGCTGCGCCGGTGGACGACATCGTCGATGTGGAACCGATCACCTTTGGCCTGATCAAGGCCCAGGCGCGCGCAGACGCCGAATCACGCCAGTCCAGTGGCGATGACAGGCAGCGTCGTGAGCTTGAAAAGGCGCTGGCCCAGGAGCTCAACAGCAGCACGCGCGCCAGTCTGGCACCGGACTATCAGTACCGTGTCGGCCCCGGCGACATCCTGACCATCATCGTCTATGACCATCCCGAGCTGACCTTGCCGACGGGTTCCGAGCGCAGTGCGCAGGAAGCCGGCAACGTCGTGCACGCCGATGGCACTCTGTTCTATCCCTATGTCGGTCGCGTCAAGGTCAGTGGCATGACGCTGGACCAGATTCGCCGTGATCTCGGCGAGAAGCTGCAGCCCTATCTCAACGCGCCGCAGATCGACGTCAAGGTCGCCGCCTTCCGCAGCCAGAAGGTGCGGATCACCGGCGAGGTCCAGTCTCCCGGCGTGCAACCGATCAGCGATGTGCCGCTGAGCCTGCTGGACGCCATCGCGGCGGCGGGTGGTCTGTCCGAAGACGCCGATTGGCACAACGTGGTGCTCAAGCGCAATGGCGAAGAGACCACCATCTCCCTCTATGAGCTGCTGGCCGAGCGCAATGGCGCCAACGATGAGGCGGGCAATGACCGCCTGCTCAAGGATGGCGACACCCTCTACGTGCCGGACGTCGGTACCCAGAAGGTGTTCGTGATGGGCGAGGTGGACAAGTCCATCAGCCTGCCGCTGGGCAGAAGCCCGATCTCGCTGACCGATGCCATCGCGCGTGCCGGCGGTATCAAGGAAAACTCCGCCGATGCGTCGGGCATCTTCGTCATCCGTCGTGATCGTGAAGACCCCGAGAAGCTGGCCACCGTCTATCAGCTGGATGCGCGCAATTCCACGGCGCTGATTCTGGGCGCGGACTTCGGCCTCAAGCCGCAGGACGTCGTCTATGTCACCGCCGCACCGGTCTCGCGCTGGAACCGTGTGATTAGCCAGCTGCTGCCGACGGTGAGTTCCATCTACTACAGCACCGAAATCCAGGACAACCTCGATACCCTCGGCCAGTAAGGCGAGGGGTCGTCAAGGCGTCCCTGCCCGGCACCGCCGTGGCCGGGCAGGACACCAGGAGAGTGACCCAACGATGTCGAACCGCAATTCCCACACCACGCGTCAGGCCTCGGCCAGCGAGTCGTCAAGCGTGCCTGCGCGCACCAGTCTTGATCTCGGCCGCATGCTGGGCCAGCTGTATGACAGCCGTCTGACGCTGGCGCTGATCACCGGCACCTTCACCGTGCTGGCGGTGCTCTACGCGCTGCTGGCCACTCCGATCTACAAGGCCGATGCGCTGGTGCAGGTCGAGGAGGGCGGCGGCAACATGAACCCGCTGCGTGATGTCTCCAGCCTGCTGCGTGGCGAGGCGCCACCGTCCGAGTCCGAGATCCAGATCATCACCTCACGCCTGGTGCTGGGCGATACGGTCAAGAAGGAGCAGCTGGATCTGGTGGTCAAGCCGTATCAGTACCCGCTGATCGGCACCTTCCTGCGTACCCACGAATTCGCGCGTCCGAGCTGGCTTGCCGGGTCCAGCATGGTCTGGGCAGGCGAGTCGATCGACGTGGCCAGCCTGGAAGTGCCGGCGGCCTGGGACGATGTGCCGCTGACGCTGGTGTCGCTGGGAGAGGGTGGTGAGTATGAATTGCAGTACGACGGCGATGCGCTGGGCACCGGTGTGGTCGGCGAAGCCTCACGCTTCGATGGCCCGCTGGGCGAGGTGACGCTCAATGTCAGCGCACTGGACGCGGCCAGGGGCGCTGAATTCACGCTGATGCATCAGTCGACCCTGGAAGCGACCAACGCGCTGCGTTCACGCTTCGCGGTGGCCGAGATGGGCAAGGAAACCGGGGTGCTGGGCCTGGCGCTGGTCGGCGAAGACCCGCTGCGTACCCAGCAGACCCTGCAGCGCATCACCGATACCTACAAGCAGCAGAACATCGAGCGTCAGTCCGCCGAAGCCGAGAAGTCGCTCGAGTTTCTCAAGAAGCAGGTGCCGACGGTACGTGAGCGCCTCGAAGTGGCCGAGAACCGTCTCAATGCTTATCGCGGCAAGAGCGATAGCGTGAATCTGGATCTCGAGACCAAGTCGGTGCTCGAGCAGCTGGTCAATATCGACAATCAGATCAATGAGACCCAGCTGGAAGAAGCGGAGCTGTCCGGCAAGTTCAATCCCAGTCATCCCAACTACGTGGCGCTGCGAAAGAAGCGTGCGGACCTGCAGCGCACCCGCAAGGAGCTGGAGAAGCAGGTCGGTGACTTGCCGGACACCCAGCAGGAAATCCTGCGTCTGGAGCGTGAGGTCGAGGTCAATCAGCAGATCTACGTGCAGCTACTCAACAAGACCCAGGAAATGAACATCGCCCAGGCCAGCACCATCGGCAATATCCGCATTCTGGACGAGGCCGTCGCACAGCCGCATCCGATCAGCCCGCGCAAGGCGATGATCGTGGTGATCGCGACCCTGCTGGGCGGCATGCTCGGGGTGGTCTTCGTGCTGCTGCGCTCCATGCTGCATCGCGGTATCGAGACGCCGTCGGAGCTTTCTGATCTGGGTCTCAATGTCCACGCGACCCTGCCGCTCTCCGAAGAGCAGGCACGCCTTAATCGTCGTCTGGCGCGTGGCTTCAAGCGCTTCACCGGGCGCGGTGTCGCCGCAGCGGCCAATGACAATGTCGCGCCGGGGCTGCTGGCGATCCGCAATCCGGCGGATCTCTCCATCGAGGGCCTGCGCGGTCTGCGCACCAGCCTGCATTTCGCGATGATGGAAGCCCCCGACAATCGCCTGATGATCTGTGGCCCGAGCCCGGGCATCGGCAAGAGCTTCGTGTCCGCCAACCTGGCCGCCGTCTGTGCCCAGGCCGGCAATCGGGTGCTGGTCATCGATGCCGACATGCGCCGTGGCCATGTTCACCAGAGCATGGCGGGTGTCCAGCACAGCGACGCCGCGCCGGGCCTGAGCGACTTCCTGCTCGGCAAGGCCGACCGCGACAGCATCGTGCGTGGCATCACCGATCCGAGTCTGGCGATGTCCGAGACCGCCGCTGCGGCGCTTGGCGAAGGGGTGGCCGCCAACGGCGCGCCAAGCAACCTGTGCTACGTGGCACGCGGCACCTCGCCCTCCAATCCGTCGGAGCTGCTGTTGCAGTCACGCTTCAGCGACCTGCTGACGTGGGCCAGCGCCAACTTCGACATGGTCATCGTCGATACACCGCCGATCCTGGCCGTCACCGATGCCGCCATCGTCGGCAAGCAGTGCGGTGTCAGCGTGATGGTGACGCGCTTCATGCATAACTCGCCCAAGGAAATCGAAGCGGCGCTGGAGCGCTTCGCCTCCAGTGGCGTGCACGTCGATGGCGCGATTCTCAATGCCGTCGAGCGCAAGGCCACCACGACCTACAGCTACGGTTACAGCTATCACGATTATCAGTATCAGGGTGGCGCCAAGGGTTAGCGGCCACTTGCATTAGAGCCCGCGAACCCGATGTCTGAGACTGCGTGCCTCGTTGGCAGTGGGGATCGGCAGTCGAGGCGAGAGCCGAGGCAGTACGGGTGAAGCATCGGGTAGCACGCCGTCGAGCGACGGCACCAGCGGCTCCGAGCGTGATGAACGGAACCACAACACGAACGCAAGCCAAGGGGGTAACGGCATATGAATACCACGACGAACCATGCAAGCTCCGGGCTGGAAGGGCGTCAGCGCCACTCCCGCATGTACGAGCGACTGATGTTCAACTCGCTGTGTCAGGCTATCGTCGGTCTGATTCTGGCAGTGGGTATCCCGCTGCTGCTGATCAATGGCCTGCGCCCGTGGGTCAGCGAGATGCGTATGCACAGTGTCATCGCCGCCAGCGGCGGCTTCCTGCTCGCATTGCAGGCGATTCGTCACATGGCGCGCTACCCCGGCGCCAAGGCCTTCGCCTACGTGCTGCCGGCCATCACCATCAGCTATCTGCTGGCGATGAGCGTGCTGATCGCGCTGGATCTGCGCTTCAGCCGCCTCGTGCTCGGCAGCTCGTGGCTGGCGGCGATGCTGATCTGCTCCATCGGCTTCTGGGCCGAGCAGCGCACCCGCATCCGCAAGCTGGCCGTGGTGCCCTTCGGTGACTATCGCAGCCTGTTCACCACCCGTGGGGCACGCTGGAACCTGATGCGCGCGCCGGACCTGGGCGAAGAGCGCTACAACGGCGTGGTCGCCGACCTGGAAGCCGAGATGCCGGCAGAATGGCAGCGTTTCCTGGCCAACTGCGTGCTGCATCGCATTCCGGTCTATGACGCCAGCGAAGTCCGCGAGTCGCTGACCGGTCGTGTCGAGCTCGATCAGGTGCGTGAGAACAGCTTCGGTCAGTTGGCCCCCAACAGTGAATATGAGCTGTTCAAGCGTCTGTTCGACATGCTGGCCGTGCTCGCCGTGGCACCGTTCGTGCTGCCGATCTGCCTGGTGACCGCCGTGCTGATCCGTCTCGATTCGCCGGGTGGCGTGTTCTTCGTCCAGGAGCGTGTCGGCCAGGGCGGTCGTCCGTATCGCATGTTCAAGTTCCGTAGCATGTGCCACGACAGCGAGAAGACCGGCGCCCAGTTCGCCCAGGCCAATGACATGCGCGTGACCCGCATCGGTCGCGTGATCCGCAAGACCCGCATCGATGAGCTGCCGCAGTTCATCAACGTGCTCAAGGGCGAGATGAGCCTGATCGGCCCGCGTCCGGAGCAGGTCAAGTTCGTGAACGAATTCGCCGAACAGATTCCGTTCTACAACTACCGTCACGTGGTGCGTCCGGGCATCACCGGCTGGGCACAGGTCACCCAGGGCTATGCCTCTGACGCCGACGAGACCCGCGAGAAGCTCGAGCACGACTTCTACTACATCAAGCGCTTCTCCGTGTGGCTCGATCTGCTGATCGTCGGCCGTACCATCAAGACCATGCTGACCGGCTTCGGGGCACGCTGAGCATGCTGACCGTCAGTGGCTATTACGTCGGCTTCATGGCCCTGCTGGTGGCAATCCTGCCGCTGGCCGCCAACGAGCGCACCCGCATGGTGGGTGCCTGGTTGGCCGGTGGGCTGTGTCTGGCGTTCATGGCATTGCGTTACGACGCAGGGTACGACTACTTCTCGTACCGCCAGATGGCCACCTGGCAGGTCGACCTGAGCTTTCTCGAGCCCGCACCTGCTGCCTTGGCACGCATGGCGCGGGCCTGGGGCGAGCCGCAGCTGTTCTTCATCATCACCGCCATCCTCTACGTGTCGTGCTTCGTCTCGGCATTGGTGATGAGCCGTCGCAATCTGGCCTGGTGCCTGCTGTTCTTCGTCTGCCTGCCGCTGATCTATCTGTCGGCCTTCGGGTTCGTGAAGCAGCACGTGGCGATTGCGCTGTTCATGCTGGCGATGGCGTGTCTGGAGCGCGGCATGCGGCTGCCCGCGCTGGTGCTGATGCTTGTCGGCACCAGCTTCCACTACACCCTGGCACTGTATCTGCCCCTGCTGGTGATCTATCCGCTGCTGCGCCGTGCCTACCCGTTCTGGCTCTACCTGGGGCTGCTGCCACTGTGTTTCGTGGCCGGGCCGCTGGCCAAGAGCATTCTCAGTGCGCTGGGCCTCTATGCGCATTATTTCGAGGATTTCTCCGGCGGTGGCGAGAAGCTCTACGTCATCTACCTGTTGATCTGCCTGGGCACCCTGGTGATGTGGAAGCATTTCCGCCTGTCACTGGACCCCTGGGCCTTCAACCTGATGTTCATCGGCGTGGCGCTCTACACCCTGTTCATCACCTACGGTGAGCATGTGGCACGTGCCAGCTATTATTTCCTGCCGTTCGCCATCTTCGTCATCTGTGACGTGATCGAGCACTTCCGCGACAAGCTGTTGCCCAGCCTGATCAGCGGCGTGCTGATGATGGCGCTGTTCTTCATGTCGCTGAAGGTGGCGGCCGGCAATCAGGACCACGATTTCTTGAACAACTACGAGTTCTATTTCCTCAGCGATGAAGCCCTGGTCGTCGGCAACGGAGGCCAGTCATGAGCGAAGCGCTGATCTTCTCGCTGTTCAATCTGATGGCGCGCGGCCTGTCCTCCGCCGCGGGCCTGCTGCTGGCGCGTGCCGTGGCGCCGGAGGCCTTCGGTGAATACGCGCTGGCCCTCAACTACGCGGTATTGCTGGGCGTACTGGCGCGCATGGGCGGCAACGAGGTGTTGCTGGTCACCCGCGACGGCGCCAGCGCGCCGGCACTGCGCCGCTGGATGGGCGTCGGCATCTCGCTGTATGCCTTGCTGGCGATCGGCTTCGCCGTCGGCATCGCGCCGCTGCTGGGCCTGTCGGCCTTCATCTTCGCCTTCTGTGCGCTGCGCGCCGCGGCGGAGCAGGTCGGCCTGCAGATGATCAACTCACGCCTGCAGCGCCAGGAGCGCCTGGGTCGCGTCAATCTGATGACGGTGCTGATCTCGCTGGCGGTGGCGATCGCGGTCGCCTGCGCCGCTGGGCCGGCGCTCTACCATCAGGGCGTCGAGCTTGTGACCGGCGCCGAGTTCAGCGCTGACCTGACCACCCCCGCCGGCATGTTCGGCCTGGCGCCGGTGCCGACCTTCGTGATGGCCAGCGCCATCGCGCTGGTCATCGTGATGGCGCTGGGCATGTGGCTGTCGCGTGATGCGCTAGCGGATGCCCGGGCCGAGGCCGACGCGGCGGCAGGCCATGAGGGCGCGGACCAAGAGGGCGCGGGCCAGCGTCGCTTGCCGAGCAAGGCCGATTTCGCGCGTGGTCGCGGCTTTCTCTACAACAACCTGATGTCGTTCGCCTACCTGCAGGCGTGGGTGATTCTGGCCGGGCTGGCATTTGCGCCCGCTCAGGTGGCCAGTGTCTCGGTGGTGACCTCCATCGTGTTCGCGCTCTATGTCTTCCCCACCAGCCTGTATCGCTACTACCTGCCCAAGCTGACCCACGGCGATGCGCGCCTCAAGGAGTACCTGGTCATCGCCAGTGGCTTCGCGCTGCCGGTGGCGGGAGGACTGGCGCTGATCGCGCCATGGCTGGCGGAACACTTCCTGAGCGGCGCCTACCCGCGCCTGACCCTGACGCTGCGCGCCTTCGCGCTGGTCTATCTGGTGCACGCCTTCGTCACCTGCGCCTTCACGCGTCTGGCCGCGCTGCGTCTCAACGGCAAGCGCCTGCTGTGCCAGAGCACCGGCGCCACGCTGGTGGTCGGTGGGGGACTTGCGATCGCGGCGCTCAATCACTCGCTGGGCAACGCGTCCGGCGACACCGGCAGCCTTCTGGGCGTCGATCTCTACAGCCTCTTCCTGTGTGTGCCGGTCGCCGCCGAAGTGGTGATGCTGGCGATGGCGATCCTCTTTCAGCCATCACTCTCCCGCGGTGGCAAGGCACACGAAGACAACGCTGCGGCGAGTGCCTGAGCCTGACCGGGCTTCACGAGCGCAGCAGGAATCGGAAGGTCAGCATCTGCGCCTTCCGGTTGATGACATGACGGCGATGCCGGGCATGCAGACACAGCCCTCAGGCATCGCGCGTTCGAATCGCGACATTACGGACAGAAGGACGAACAGCATGGCCAAGATATGCATGACGCACGGATGGCATGACGACAACAAGGGCGACTCCGCCATCCTGATGGGCACCATCGACTTCCTCGATCAGCTGATCGATGCCGAACAGGGGCGCAGCGATGTCTCCGGCGCCGGCGTGGCCAAGGCCGAAGGCCACCGCATCGACATCCTGCCCATCGATGATCAGGTGTTCGCCACCGAGCGCGGCCCGTTCCGCCATATTCGTCGTCGCTACCGTGAACGCGTCACCGTCGGCCAGCCGCTGATGCCGCCGATGCGTGACAAGCTGCGCTTCGTGACCTCGCTGCTCGGCCTGGGCGCCAAGATGATGTTCGGCAAGCAGGGCAAGAGTGGCAACGACATCATCGACGCCGCGGACCTGGTGGTTGTCAAGGGCGGTCATATCTTCCACAACGGCAGCTTCAAGAAGACGCTGTCCTCGTGGCTGGCGCTGATCGGCTATCTGGCGCCGGTGATGCTGGCCCGCAAGGCTGGCAAGCGCGTCTTGCTGCTGGGTCACTCCTTCGGCCCGTTCAAGACCCCGGCCCAGGAGCGCTTCTTCCTGCGCACCCTGAGCGATTGCCTGGTGGTCTCGCGTGAGGAAATCACTCACGCCATGACCCAGAAGGCCGACCCGAAGCTGCCGCACGCCCTGCTGGGCACCGACATGGCCTTCGCCATGGCCCCGCGTGCCAGCGACGAGCATGCTGCGGTCAAGGCGCCGAATGGCGTGGCCTCGCCGTACGCCGTGATCACCCTGCGCGACTGGTGGGGGCTGGATCAGCAAGCCTTCGCCGAGCGTGTCGAGGTGCTGTCGCGCTCACTGCTGGAATCCCGCGAGCGTCTGGGCATCGAGCGCCTGCTGGTGGTACCGCACGTGCTGGGCCCGACCGATATCGAGAATGACCAGCGCATCTCCCAGCTGGTGTTCGATCATCTGCAGAAGGCCTTGGCCACGGCGGGTGGGGAAGACCTCGCCACGCGTGTCGAGCTGGTGCAGGGCGACCCGAGCCCGGATGCGCTGGTCGATCTCTATCGCGATGCCCAGTTCCTGGTCGGCACCCGCTTCCACTCGGTCATCTTTGCGCTGATGTCCGGTACACCGGTCTACGCGCTGTCCTACTGCGGTCCCAAGGCGCCGGGCATCATGCGTGACTTCGGTCTCGGCGACAGCGTGCAGGACATCGAGAACTTCGACCCGGCACGCATCGTGGCCGATATCGAACAGCTGGTCGCCGACAAGGCCTTCCCGGCGCTGGCCGAGAAGGTCATCGCCGAGAAGCTGGCGATCACCGCCGACATCACGCGTGACTTCTTGCGCCGTGCACCGGGGCGTGCCGGCGTCTGGGGGCAGCGTGAATTGAAGCTCAATGACGCTGCCTTCCCGGCACCGGTGGCGGCCAAGCCAGCTGCTGCCGAGGCGGCCGCGCCGGCCGCTGCCATGGCCGCGGATGCGCCTGCCGGCGACAACAGCGCGACTGCCGCTCACGACAGCGAGCCTGTCGTGCGAGGAGCCTGATATGGCACATGTCGCTCTGTTGATTCAGGACATCAGTGCCTGTGGTGGCGTCGAGAAGGTGATGCATGGTCTGGCGCGGGACCTGAGCGCCAGCCACCGGGTCACGCTGGTCTCGGTGCGCGAAGGCGAGCCCTACTGGGGGCGTCTGGAGGGTGTCGAATATCGCACCCTCGGGCTGCCCGCCACCGGCACGCGCCAGAACTTCCGCCATTGGGTGACGCATCTGCGTCGCCTGATGCTGGAGGAGCGGATCGAGGTGATGGTCAGCGGCTACTTCGCCTTTCATCTGGCAGCGCAGCTGGCGGCACGCGGCACCGGTGGCGTCGATGGCGAGGGGCGTCCGCGTCCGCGCACGCGCATCATCGCCCAGGAGCACAGCGCCTATCACCACGACCGGCGTGCCAAGCGCATCGTCAAGCAGCTGGCCTATCGCCACCTCGACGTGCTGCAGGTGCTCAATGAGGTCGATGCCGAATGCTGGCGTCGCCGCGGCCTCACGCCGACGGTGATTCCCAATTATCTGGATGACCAGCGGGCGGACGAGGCACGCAGCGGCTGCGAGCATCAGGTCGATGTGGTGATGGTCGGGCGTCTGGCGCCGATCAAGCGCCTCGATCTAGCGATTCGTGCCTTCGCGGATTCCGGCTACCGTCGCGGTCGCCTGGTGGTGGTCGGTGACGGCCCGGAGCGTGAACGCCTCCTGGCGATGTGCAACGAGCTGGGCCTGCGCGTCTTCCAGGGCGCCAACGACAGCACGGTGCCTGCCGGCACTCAGGTGCTGTTCACCGGCGCGCTCAGGGACGTCTCCCACGAGCTGCGGCGCGCACGCCTGTTGCTGCTGACCTCGGAGCGCGAATGCCTGCCGATGAACGTGATCGAGGCCAAGCGTGAAGGGCTGCCGTGCCTGTCGCGCCCGGTGCGTTCCGGACCGCTGGCGCTGATCGAACATGGCCATGACGGGATGCTCAGCGCGGAGCCGGATGGCAGTGAAGATGCCGCCATCATCGCGGAGCTTGCCCACGAGCTGGCGCGCCTCGAGTTCGATGACGAGCTTCTGCTGCGTCTCTCAAACGGTGCCTGGCAGAGCTTTGATCGCTACAGCGCGCACGCGGTGCTGCCGCAATATCAGCGTCTGATCTCTCGTCTCGCGCCGCCGACGCCCGGCGATGCGGCGACTACCGAGCAGGCGCGTCAGGACTCATCCGCAGATACGCGCCCAGACACACACTCGCGTCGCGTTCAGCGACAGCCGCTTGAGGAGAAGGCCCATGGCTGATGTCTCCGTCATCATGCCCAACTACGGCTATGACCGCCGCCTGCACGCCGCCGTCGACTCGGTACTGGCCCAGAGCGAGCCGGTACGCGAGATCCTGATCAGCGACGATGCCTCGCCGGATGGTGCCGCCAGTCGTCTGCGTGACGACTTCGCCGCGCTGGACACCGCTGGCGTCGAGATCCGCGTGCTGGAAACCGACACCAACGGTGGCCCGGGCCGGGCACGCAACCGTGCCATCGCCGAGGCCAAGGGCCGCTACATCGCCTTTCTGGATGCCGACGATGCCTGGCTGCCCGAGAAGATCGAACGCCAGATCGCCTTCATGCAGGACACCGGCGCCGGGCTTTCCTACACCGGCTACGAGATGGTCGATGAGCAGGGCGAGCACGTCTCGTACTTCGCGCCGCCCGAGCGCCTGACGCGTGACGACATGCTGCGCTCCAACTCCATCGGCTGCCTGACCGCCATCTATGACGCCGGTCGTTATGGGCGCTTCTACATGCCGACGATCCGCAAGCGTCAGGACCTGGCGCTGTGGCTGATCATCATCGGTCAGCTGGGCCCGGCGCAGGGCATGCCGGAACCGCTGGCGCGCTATACGCGTCGCGAGAGCAGCGTGTCGTCCAACAAGTTCAAGGCCGCCGCCTATCAGTGGCGTCTGTATCGTGAGGTGCTGGGGATGGATGTGATCAGCGCCAGTCGCAACTTTGTCCATTACGCGGTGAACGGTTATGCAAAACATCGTTGAACAGGATGTCGCGGCGTCCGCGACACCTTCCACCGAGTCCACGGCGGCTTCCCGCCATGCCGATGCAAGCGCGCAGCCGACCCTCGATTCGCGCCCGCGGGTGCTGGTCGGGGCACGCCAGGTGGATGACAGCGCGCGTCGTCAGGTGCCGGAGCTGACCTTCCTGATCTCGACCCTGGATGGCGGCCTCTATAGCGTGCCACGTCATGATGCGCTGCCCGGGGCGCGCTTTTTGATCGTGCACCAACTGTCAGACCCCGCGAGCCGCGAGCAATACCGCGAGTACGCGCTGGCCAATTTCGATAGTCGTTTCGAGTACCTGGCGATCGACGGGCGGGGCCTTTCGAAGAGTCGCAACACGGCGCTTGCCGCCTGTGCCACGCGCTACGCCTATGTGCTGGATGACGACATCGAGCTGCATCCCCAGGCAGTCGCGCTGGTGATGGAAGCCTTCACCTGCACCGAAGCGGCCGCGATCAGCTTCCCCCACGTCAAGGCCTTCCCGTTGCATGAGCGGGACCCGGATCGGCCCGCGCCGCCGGTGTCCTTCAAGACCCACAGCCTCATGTCACTGGCGCGCGTGCGCTCGGTCGACATGGCGCTGGATCTCTGCCAGTTCCATGCACGCTTCGATGAGCAGTTCGGCCTGGGCACCGATCAACCCTCCGGCGAGGAGTTCATCGTGCTGAGCGATGCGCGTCGTCAGGGCGCGCGTCTGATGCGTGCCAATCTGGGCATCGTCGCCCATGCGGGGGTCACCTCCGGCAGCGACTTCTACAGCACGCCGGCCAAGGCGCGCACCAAAGGGCGCATGTTTGCCCGCGCCACCGGCAGTCGTTTCTCGCCGTTGTCATTGGCCTTTTTCCTGCGCAAGGCGCCGGTCGCCATGAAGCATGGCCACCTGGCGACCTTCGCGAAGCATTACTTTCGCTGATGGCTGCCGCGCCGCTGATGGCTCTCATTGACTGACGGTTCTGATTTGATGACGACTCTAGCGTGAAGGCATGGCCATCCATGAGGTGGCCATTGCCGCCCGGGTAGTCAATTGATCAAGCGGCATATCAGAGAAGTTGCGACAGGCAGGATCAGAAAGATAAGTCACAAGTTATATAGGGTCATGTTTTGGATCATATTGCGCCCGACAGGATGACTTTTCACGAAGTTGCTTTATAACAGAGCCACACTTCGGGCAGCGATGATTGCCCGTCACTGACTCAAGCGGCGCGTCTTTTCCCTGCGAGTTACCTGCAGTCTACCTGCAACCACCTGCGAGCCTTCTGGCCCGTGGGTTGGGTAACCTCGCGCCGCTGTCACGAAATATCGCTGTTCAATGGGGGGGATCCTCTTGCACAGGACACTGTCGGCATTTCTTTTTCGGCTAATGAAGGCGAGAAATTCCGCCTGCGAAGACATCTCTTGAGAGAGACCCAAGGGAAACCCGAGGGAGTCATGAGGGAGCAGGACTTTACGGCGAAATGCCATGGAGTCCACCTCGATTGCCGCTGAAAAGCCGTCAGATGTGCACGAGATTCTGCCGCCATTGCCTCGTTTCACTTTGAGTATCACGACACGATCTGGCGACAAGGCCAGCAAGGATGACATCAATGAAGATCACGATTTTTGGAAGCGGTTATGTCGGTCTGGTCACGGGTACCTGCCTGGCCGACGTCGGCCACGACGTAGTGTGCATGGATGTGGACGCCGCCAAGATCGAGGGTCTCAAGCAGGGCGAGATTCCCATCTATGAGCCGGGCCTGGAAGGCATGCTGCTGCGCAACGTGGAAGCCGGTCGCCTGAGCTTCACCACCGACGCGCGTGAAGCCGTCGAGCATGGCGTGCTGCAGTTCATCGCCGTGGGCACGCCGCCGGATGAAGACGGCAGCGCTGACCTCAAGTATGTGCTGTCCGTCGCCACCACCATCGGCGAGCACATGAATGACTACAAGGTCATCATCGACAAGTCCACCGTGCCGGTGGGCACGGCAGACCGCGTCAAGGCGCGGGTCAAGGACGTGCTCAAGGACCGTGGTGCAAGCGTCGATTTCGATGTCTGCTCCAACCCGGAATTCCTCAAGGAAGGCGCGGCGCTGGACGACTTCACGCGTGGCGCGCGCATCGTGGTCGGCACCGATTCCGAAGCGGTGCGTGAGCGCATGCGCGAATGCTACGCCCCCTACAACCGCAACCATGAAAAGCTGATGTTCATGGATGTGCGCGCCGCCGAGCTGACCAAGTACGCCGCCAACGCCATGCTGGCGACCAAGATCAGCTTCATGAACGAGATTTCCAACCTGGCCGAGCGCCTGGGTGCGGACATCGAGGAAGTGCGTCGCGGCATCGGCAGTGATCCGCGTATCGGCTACCACTTCATCTATCCGGGCTGTGGCTATGGTGGCTCCTGCTTCCCGAAGGATGTCCAGGCGCTGGCACGTACTGCCAGCCAGATCGGTTATGAAGCCGAGCTGCTGACCGCCGTGGAATCCGTCAACAAGCGCCAGAAGGTCACCCTGTTCGACAAGCTGTCGCGGGCCTTCGATGGCGACCTCAAGGGCAAGACCATCGCCGTCTGGGGTCTGGCCTTCAAGCCCAATACCGATGACATGCGCGATGCGCCGAGCCGCACGCTGATGGAAGCGCTGTGGGCCGCTGGCGCGACCGTGCAGGCCTATGACCCGGAAGCGATGAAGGAATGCCGCCGCATCTACGGCGAGCGCGATGAGCTGGTACTGGTCGCGGACCGTCAGCAGGCGGTCAAGGGCGCCGATGCGCTGGTGATCTGCACCGAGTGGAAGGAATTCCGCACCCTGGATGGCGAGTGGCTGAAGTCTCAGCTCGGCTTCCCGGTGGTGGTCGATGGCCGCAACCTGTTCGAGCCCGCCGCCATGAAGGCCGCCGGCCTGATGTACTACGCGGTCGGCCGCGGTGACACCCTGCTGCTGAATCAGGCTTGAGCTTGCGGCTTGGCATCACAGCCCGGGCGTCATTACTCAAACGTCAGTGCTCAAGCGTCAGTGCTCAGACATCAATGCTCAAGCAGGCATTGAACGTCACTGAAAGATTCAGCACGCGTACCTGATCTGCGTACGCACTCCCTGAAAGACATCCATTCAGTCGTGCCACGCTCTCCATGAGGGTGGCACGCAGTAGAGGAATTTCTCATGTGTGGCATCGTTGCCGGTCTGGCTCAGCGTGATATCAGCAAGATTCTGATCGAGGGGCTGCATCGCCTCGAATACCGCGGGTATGACTCCGCCGGCGTGGCGGTCATCGACCCTGCCGGAGAGCTGCGTCGTGCGCGTGCCGTGGGCAAGGTACGTGCGCTGGAAGACGAGCTGCGCGAGGCGCCGCTGTCCGGCGCCATCGGCGTGGCGCACACCCGCTGGGCGACCCACGGGCGTCCTGCCCAGCACAATGCGCACCCGCATCTCTCCAGTGAGCGGGTCGCCGTGGTGCACAACGGCATCATCGAGAACCACGAAGCGCTGCGCGGCGAGCTGGAAGGCGCCGGTTATGTCTTCACTTCCGAGACCGACACCGAGGTGGTTGCGCACCTGGTCGATCGCGAGCTGTGCAGCGGCCTGGCACTGCCGGAAGCCGTCAATGCGGTCACCGCGCGTCTCGATGGCGCCTTCGCTCTGGCGGTGATGGAGCAGCGCAACCCCGAACTGCTGGTCGGTGCCCGTCAGGGCAGCCCGCTGGTGGTCGGCGTGGGGATCGATGAGCACTTCATCGCCTCTGACCCACTGGCGCTGCTGCCGGTTACCGATCGCTTCATCTATCTTGATGAAGGTGACATGGTCGCCATCACGCTGGCGGGTATCCAGGTGCTGGAACGTACCGGCGACCGAGATGAACTGACGCCGGTCACGCGTGAAGTGGTGCGTTACGAGCACAGCGTCGAAGCGGCAGGCAAGGGCGAGTATCGCCACTTCATGATGAAGGAGATCATGGAGCAGCCGCGTGTGCTGTCGCGCACGTTGGCCGAGCGACTGGACCCGAAGGGCGTGCGTCTGGAGGCCTTCGATGTCTCGCGCCATTCCTTCCTCGCCGCCAGCGCCGGCAGCGAGAAAGGCAACGAGAGCGGCAAGCAGGTCGTGGATGTGGCACGCCTGACGCAGCTGTTCGCCGACGTGCGTCAGGTACAGATCATCGCCTGTGGTACCAGCTATCACGCCGGCATGGTGGCGCGTTACTGGCTGGAAGAGGTCGCGGGCATTCCGGCTCAGGTCGAGGTGGCCTCGGAATTCCGTTATCGCGAGCGGGTCGCGGCGCCGGGGACGCTGTTCCTGACTCTGTCCCAGTCCGGCGAGACCGCCGATACGCTGGCGGCGCTGCGTGACATCCAGAAGCTCAACCGTGAAGGCCCTCAGGCCGGGCACTATCTGGCAAGCCTTGCCATCTGCAACGTGGCGGGCAGCTCGCTGGTGCGTGAATCCGATCTGTCACTGCTGACCCACGCCGGGCCGGAAATCGGTGTTGCCTCCACCAAGGCCTTCACCACCCAGCTGGTAGCGCTGATGCTGACCACCCTGGCGCTGCGTCAGGCCAAGGGCGATGGTCAGACGGATGATCTGCTGAGCCGTCAGCTGCTGATGCGCCTCAAGGACCTGCCGCACGTGATCGAGCAATCCCTGGCGCTGGATGGGGAAATCGCGCAGCTGGCGGAGAAGTTCATGCACCGTCACCACACCCTGTTCCTCGGGCGTGGCAGCCAGTATCCCATCGCCATGGAAGGGGCGCTCAAGCTCAAGGAAATCTCCTACATCCACGCCGAAGCCTACGCGGCTGGTGAGCTCAAGCACGGCCCGCTGGCGTTGATCGACGAAGACATGCCGGTGGTGGCGGTCGCGCCGATGGATGACCTGATGGAGAAGCTGAAATCCAATCTGCAGGAAGTTCGCGCCCGCGGCGGTCAGCTGTTCGTGTTCGCGGACCCGGAAGTCAGCCTCAAGGCCGGTGAAGGTGTTCACGTCGTCACCGTGCCGGGCGTCTGTCGCTTCCTCGCGCCGATCGTCTACGCGGTGCCGCTGCAGCTGCTCTCCTATCACGTCGCCGTGCTCAAGGGCACCGACGTCGATCAGCCGCGCAACCTGGCCAAGAGTGTCACGGTGGAGTGATCGACCGCCCTTGAGGCCATGAAGCAAACAAAAGGGACTGCCCATGGGCAGTCCCTTTTTTTGTTGCAGGCTATATCGAGAGCTTTGTCGCGAGCTTTCTCGAGGACTGGGTCTCTGGAAATGCTCGTCAGCGCTTCACGCGTGCCAGCAGACGCTGCCAGCAGCGAATCATCAGTGACTGGCGATGCGTGTCAGCGTCTGGCTCAGGTGCGTCATCAGAGTCTTCATCAGTCTCTTCATCAATGGCTGGGCCGGAATGACGAATGCAGAAGCGCTCCCCCGACGGTGCCATCATCCAGCGCGAGCTGCCCGCAGGAAGGCGTCCCGCCTGCACGTCCTCATCAAGCTTTCTGCCCGCTGCCTTGATGGCGTCAATCGTGCTCTTTGAGAGTTCGATGAAGCCTTCATCGCCCGCTGGATCAGCCGCGTCATGGGTTGGTGGAGTCTGAGACATCAGATCAGGCCCTTGATGATCAGATTGACGCTCGAGACCAGCAGAATGGCATAGGCGACCTGGCGCAGACGATTGTCACTCAAGGGCGGCGGGAAGCGGCGCGCCAGCTCGGTGAAGAGCATCACGACGAGGGCGCCCGACAGCCCCACGAGCAGCAGCTGGGGCAGGGTGTCGCCGATACGCCCCGGGGCCGCGATGCTGAGGCCCATGCGCACGATGCCGGTGACGATGAAGACACCGAACAGCGTGCAGCGAATGGCGATCAGGGTCATCGGCTGACGATAGAGCACGACCACCAGAGGCGGGCCATTGGCCGCGAACAATCCCCCCATCAGGCCTGACAGCACACCGGCGGTATGAAAGTGCCAGCGTGGCGATGTCGTGGCACGCGGGCCCGGTTGAGCCAGCAGGGCGAGACAGGCGATCAGGATGACGATGCCCAGCAACATGCCCAACAGGGGGGCTCTTTCGCTGCCCAGCCAGACCGCCAGGAAATAGCCCACCGGCAACATTGGCAGGCTGGTGACCAGCAGGCGGCGTGCCAGACGCGGATTGATCTCTCGCCAGTGCCCGCGCATGGCCATCCCGTTGTTGAACAGTCCCAACAGAGTACACAGCAATGCGGCGCTCTCGATGGGCAGCACATCGAGGGTCGCCAGCAGCCCCATCACGATCAATCCGAAGGCGAAACCGGTCAGGGTCTGGATATAGCTGGCGAGTGCCAGACTCATCATGATGGCGACAAGTTGCCAAGGCTCCATGAAGTCTCCGTGGGCAAGAGGGGATAGAACACAAAGGGCAGGGCGGCGCTGGCTCCAGCATGCGCGAGGCCTGGCGCTGGTAGGCAAGGGCGCTTGAGAGCGGGCGCCGTGCGCGTGCGGGGAGGCCGACCAATGCCTGCCATCATAGCCTGCATCGCGCTCTGGCAGTATGACACTCGCGCAAAGTGCTCACGTTGATGTGCATCACATAAGGCCGCGGGCATTACGGCTTTGGTCGTGCTGGCTCAATTGGCTCAGTGGGCGGGGCGTATTTCAGTAGTCACTGATTCTCAGTATCTGGCATGAGTTGCCGGAGGATTGCCGCATAAACGCTCATGATTTCGGCTTTTGGCGACAGCGCAGCTTGTTTGGGCTGAGGGGGATTATTAGTCTGTGGTCAACGGCGGGGCAGGAAGTGTCGCCATTTGCTGCCACTTTCTGCGACTACCTTTCTCACGAGCGGTCATCCATCCAGAGATCACCTTCAGGGTGGCGTCGTTCACCTGTCATCTCCAGTGCAGGATCAGCTTCTGTCGGATAAACGGGACTCAAGCACTAAAATATAAGAAATTGCGAATAAAAGTCAGTCGCAAGAACTGACCCACTCTTCAGTGCAGTGTGTGCTCTGCTTCGAGGGCGCTGGTCGGCTGTGCTGGTCAATGACAGTGAACAATAAAGAAGGCAGGGCATGGAACGCTATACAGGGAAGTCGCCTTACTTTTCCATCGTGACGCCAAATCACAATTCAGGGGATGGTCTTGCGCGCTGTATCAACAGCTTGCGTGACAACCAGGCATCCTATGAACACATCATCATTGATGATTGCTCGACGGATGATGGATTCCTGTGGGCTGAGCGACAGGCGCAGCAGCAAATGGAGCAGCAATCCTCAGTGTCCACGCCGCCCGGCGAGACGCCTGACATCCCCGGGCGGCTGGTTCTGCGCCGCAATCCTCACAACATGGGGCCGGGTGGCACGCGCAATCATGGTCTGAGCCTGGTCAGCGGCCGCTATGTGCTGTTCTGTGACGCTGATGATCATTTCGCGCCTGGCGCGCTGGATATTCTGCAGGCCCGAATCGAGGCGTTCGACTCGCCCGAGGCGGTGGTCTTCCGCTACTGCCTGCAAGGCCCCAAGGGCGATCACGACAGCCTGGCATTCTGCCAGCAGGCCGAAGAGCGCCCGCTGGCCCGGGCCTTTCGTGACTTCATGCATGACACCATCGTGTCGTCTCCCTGGGGCAAGGCGATCCGCGCCGACCTGGCCTGCTCGCTGAGCTTCCCTGATCTGCCCGTGTCGCAGGATGGCCTCTATAACCTGGATCTGTTCGGACGCGCAGAGCGCGTGCTGTATCTGCCCGAGGTGCTGTATTACTTCGACAAGCGCAGTGACGGATCTCTGACGCGCAAGCCGTTCAGCAACCAGGAACTGGACAAGTTCCACCGCAGCTGGCGGGTCTTCGCGGAGCATTATCGCGAGCATTTCGCCGCGACGCACGGCATGGCCCTGCTGGAAATCCGCGGCCTGCGGTTCGTCGGCGTCAGCTTCATCATGCGCCAGGCGATCAACAAGACGGCGGATGATTCGCGGGTGCGCAAGGTCGTGCTCGACCAGGTGCGACAAGCGTCCTGGTCATCTCTGCGCCAGCTCTCGCTGAAGGAGCAGGCACTGTTGATGAGCTATGCAGTGAGCCCGGCATTGTCCCGGCAACTTGTCCGCCGGAGCCAATACGCCTCATGAGCACTCATAAACATATCCTGTTCTATACCGGTGCCCAGTCACGCACCGGCGGCACCGAACGTGCCTGCGCCGATACCGCCAACATGCTGGCCGCCAGTGCTGAACGAACCTCGGAATTCCAGACGGCACGTCGCCTGAGGTGACGAGGTCGTCGGCCATCTTGACCCGCAAAAGAGTCTTGATCTGCTGTTTGAGGTCTGCTCGACGCTTCTTGGGGCGAGCCGGGATGGCTGAGTCTTGTGCGCCGGAGAGGGAGAGAGCGCGTGACATGACGCGCTGACGGCGACTGATTGGTTGACTAGAAGAATTGTGAGCTGACAAGTGAGGGCGGCCGCCCTCACTTTTTCGATGAACGAGAGCAGGAGGCTTTCGCCGTGAGAATCATGCATGTCATCTCGGCTCCCGCTTCTGGTGGCGCCGAGGTCTACGTGAAGGACCTGAGTCTTGGGATGGTGGCCGCAGGCCACAGTGTACATATCACCTTTCTGGAAACCGCTGCGGAATGTGGCCGTGATCTCGAATACGAGCATCGCTTTCTGAGCCAGCTGACTGCCGGCGGTGTCAGTTATTCGTTTCTGGGCACCGAGACGCGCCGGCGCCCGTGGCGAGGCGCGGCGAGGCTGCGCAGGGAAGTGATGCGTTTCGCGCCGGACGTGGTGCACTGCCACCTGTATTACGCGCTGATGTTCGCCTTCCGGCTGCCTAGCGCGCTTCCGGTGATCATGACGGTACACAACATCGAGCTAGGGGCGCCGAACTGGATGTTTCGGCTGTTTGATCGTCGCGTGACGGCCTACGTCGGCATCTGTCGCGCCTGCACCGACAAGCTTGCGCCGATTGCGGCGCGTCCGGTGGTGCAGATCGACAACGCCGCGTCCGGGGCGCGCCTCAAGGCCAGTGGCTGGCGCGAGGCGAACCAGCAGGCTCCGGTGCAGCTGGCGGCGATAGGACGTCTGACCGATGCCAAGCAATATCCCCTGATGCTGGAAAGCTGCGCCAGACTCAAGGCGCAGGGCCTGGCGTTCACGCTCAGGATCGCCGGTGAGGGCCCGCACAAGGCACAGCTGATGGCGCAGATCGAGGCGCTCGGGCTCCATGATGAGGTCATCTTGCTGGGCAATATCTCGGATGTGGCGGGGCTGCTGGCCAGCGCCGATGCCTTCATCATGTCATCCGCCTGGGAAGGGCTGCCGATCTCGCTGCTGGAGGCGACGCTCAGTGGCCTGCCGGTGCTGGTCACCGATGTCGGCGGCTGTGCCGAGGTGGTGCATCGGGTCGGCAACGGCCTGGTGGTCGACCAGCACACGCCTGAGCGCTACGCCGAGGCATTGGGACGGCTGGTGGGCGATGCTGAGTTGCGGCGTAGCTTCGCCCGCAATGCGCGCCGTTACGGGGCGAGTTATCACATCGATACCGCAATCAGTGGGCATCTGGCGCTGTATGGCAACCACCAACCGGCGCAGGCCACCTCGGGGCTGGAGGTGGCGCCCTGAGTGTCCGCGGCGGACACCCAAGCGACGGAGGTGCATGTTCAGGGAAGGCTGCCACGTTGAGTAAGTCATGATCGCCATTGGAAAGGCCAGGGGGGTGTCGCTGACACTCCCTTGGCCTTTTCGTCTTTCAGGGGTTGGTCGGGGCGTATCTGGGCACCTGCGTGGCATGTGTGAGGCGTGTGCAAAGTGCGGTTGGGATTTCTCATTCTGCAAAGGTGAGTTATATGATTAGTTGTTTCTAAATTAACGTAGTTTTATTTCGCAATTTGCATTAGATGCACTAAGGGTAATCTGTCGTCTGTCAGGTACCTGACTGCCAATGATGAGGATTAGGGGAAGCAGCTTAAAGTTACCACCGCCAGTACAATCGTCTCGACGACCCGACAAGTCCTTGCTGTTGAGGTGAATTGATTTATTATCAGCCCTGTTGAAGAGGGGACAGTGTTGTCGCTTATTGGCGAATATGGAGTTGCCGATAAGCGTCAGAGAATATTCGTTCTGTCATGCGTCATGCGCAGTTCTGTTGAGGTCGCTGGGCATGTATGAAGTACGCACGAAGCATGAGCAAGAGTCGTGCGATACAAGAGCAGGACGGGCCTCGCAGATGGGCAGTCAGGCGGGTAGAGGTACCGCTCCAGTGTGCGACACCGGGCGCGGCGAAATGCCTCATGAGAAGGCATCAAGTCCCGGGGGCGAGTCTGGGGTCGGGGTCATTGCCGCCGGGTGGTCAGTCAGACCCGAGCTTGCCACGGACGTACAGGATAGTGCGTCAGCTCAGGCAGAGAATGTCAGTAACACATTGTATTAAATGGATTTGATATATTGGGCGTGATTGAAGAAGCCGTCGGTGCCTTACGTGGCAGCGGCGTGTCCCTTGCCTTGCGGGGCATTGGGTGGTCGCCTCATTCGAGGTCGCGCTACCTGCCAGGTCGGGCAGATGGCGCAGGCGCATCCGGGCGATCGAGCGTTGCACCTCAATCATCGCACCTCTCCATGGAATGCATGCGGGCATGAATTCTCATCCCGTTCTGACGCTGCCGTGCCAGTTGACTCGCCAACGAGATGGACAGGTCTCGCCTGCTTGAAGGGGGTGCACAAACCTTCCGTCGACAGTAGCTCCTGACAGGTTCAAGCAACGAGTCGCTTGAACAGAAATGTCAATAAAAGTGCAAGAAAGAAGTAATCAGTAATGTTGGCGCGATCAATCTTATAAGTATCGGTTAATCAAATGAGTCATGTTGTCTTGATTGATGAGAAAGTCGATCAATGCAATAAGTTTCATGTGGTAGATGCCTGGTAGTGAATTACTAAAATACTAATAAACGTTCCATTTCGGAGTTCGGTCATGGGCATGTGTCATGGACACATGCCTGACGTGTGTCCGGGGATATCGCAGGGGTATCGAAGGGCAGGCGTGACCACTCCATGACAGATGACATGTACGCCAACAGGGCGCCGCTATCGGCAGCAGGGGAGAACGCCAGTTCCTCGGGGCGGTAGCGTGCCGAAACAGCGCCTGGCGGTAGCGGTCAGGATCACAGGGGAAGAGACAGGATATGAATATACCGGTCAGAACGACGCTTCGGGCGTTCTCATTTGCCGCCGTGGTATTGGCGATGAGCGGGTGTGCCTTCGCGCCCGGTGGGCACATGGATTATGAAGCCGAGGTCGCGCCGCTGACCGACCAGGTGGAAGTCACGCCGATCACCCCCGGGCTGATCTCCAACTATCGTGCGCGCCCCGCCCAGACCGCTCCCGCGCCGCCTGAGCTGGTCGATGACATCAAGCAGTACGTCTACCGCGTGGGGGGCGGCGACATTCTGGCCATCAACCTGAGCACGCCGCTGGACCTGGCTCAGGAAAGCGGTGTGCAGCGTCAGACGGTCGAGGCACTGACCTACATCGTCCAGCCGGATGGCACGCTGTTCTACCCCTATGTCGGGCGCATCAACATTCGTGACATGACGGTGGATGAGGTGCGCGCCGCGCTGGTCGCGGGGCTGTCCCGTTACATCACCGAGCCGCAGGTCAATGTCTCGGTGGCGCAATTCCGCTCCAAGCGCGTCTATCTGAGTGGCGCCGTGACCGAACCCGGCTTCGTGCCGGTCACGGATGTTCCGCTGACCCTGATCGATGCCATCAGTGCCAGCGGCGGGGTCACGGCACTGGCCAATACCCACAACATCACGCTGACGCGCGACGGCCAGCAGGAGCACCTGAGTCTCTATCAGCTGCTGCAGCAGGGCGACATGCGTCAGAACCGTCTGCTCAAGGATGGCGACGTGATCAATGTGCCGGTGGCGGAAGACCAGAACGTCTTCGTGCTCGGTCAGGTACTCAAGCCCGGCAACATGCCGGTGGGCAATGAACGTCTGAGCCTCACCGATGCGCTGTCGCGGGCCGGCGGGGTCGATGAAGACCGCGCCAATCCGTCAGGCGTCTTCGTGGTGCGTGAAAATGCGCCGGAGTCCGACAAGCTGGCCACGGTCTTCATTCTCGATATCTCGGATGCGACCTCGCTGATGCTGGGCGCGCGCTTCCCGCTGCAACCGCGTGATGTGGTCTACGTGACCGCCGCGCCGGTCAGCCGCTGGAACCGTGTGCTGAGCCAGCTGCTGCCGTCCGTGACCAGTACCGGGGCATTCGTCTCGGTCATCGATGACATCGAGGATTGAGGTCATGTCCCACTCCCGCATGGCAGGTCGCGTCGCGACCTGCCGTATCACCTGCCTGCCGGGCCTGAATCGTTTACTCAAGGCGGCGTCATGAATCAGTACACCTCTCCCATGCCATCCTCTTCTGCACAGCCTGGCAAGGACACCACGCGCCGACTCGATTTCAGCACCATTCTCGCCTTGCTCTGGCATCGACGCTGGTGGCTGATCGGCAGCACGCTGCTGTTCACTCTCTTGGGCATCTATCTCGTCGGTAGCCAGCAGCGCATCTACCTGGCCGATTCCCTGATCCAGATCGAGGACAAGGGCGGCAGCGCCAGCCTGCTGGGGCCGCTGGCCGGTCAGGCGACCGGCAGCGACGAGAGCAGCACCAGCGATGAGCTGGAAATTCTCGCCTCACGACTGGTCTTGGGCCAGGCCGTGGATCGCGAGCGCCTCAATATCGTGGTCTCTCCGGTGCGTTACCCGGTCATCGGTGACTGGCTCTCCAACCGCCATCTGCGCCTGCCGGCAAGCCTCGGCGGGCAGGATTACGCCTGGGGCGATGACACCCTCAAGGTCACCACGCTTGAGCTGAGCGGCCCGTGGCAACAGCAGACGCTGACTCTCGAGGCCCTGGGAGATGAGCGCTACCGCCTGCTGGATGCCGAGGGGCAGCCGATCGTCGATGGCAAGGTGGGCGAGAACGCGCTGGCGGAGGGCATCAAGGTCTTCGTGCGCGAGTTGTCAGCCGAACCCGGTGCACGCTTCACGCTGACCAGCATCTCGGACCTGAGCGCCATCAACTCGCTCAAGTCGCGCTTCACCGCCGTGCGCAATGGCACCGACACCGGGGTGGTCACATTGAGCCTGACCGGCAGTGACCAGGCCGCCATCGTCAATACCCTGGACACCATCACCAGTGTCTTCCTGCAGCAGAACATCGAGCGGGAATCTGCCGAGGCGGACAATCAGCTCGGCTTTCTGGGCGCCCAGATCCCGACGCTGCGTGGCCAGCTCGATGAGGCCGAATCGGCACTCAACGACTATCGCCGTCGTCGCGATTCGGTCGATCTGACCGCCGAGAGTCAGCAGGTGATGGAGAATCTCGTCGGGCTGGACAATCAGCTGACCGAGATCAAGCTGCGCCTGGCCGAGCTGTCCCGTGCCTACACCAGCGAGCACCCGGCCTATCGGGCGCTGGTGGCACGCCGTGATTCGCTCAATCAGGAGAAGGCGCGCGTGCAGAAGCAGGCCGAGCAGCTGCCGGCCGCCCAGCGCGAGGCGCTCAACCTGAACCGCAATGTCACCGTCAGCCAGGAAATCTATGTCGCGCTGCTCAACAAGCGCGAGGAAGTGCGCCTCAAGAAGGCCGGCACCGTCGGCAACGTGCGCATCCTGGACTCGGCGGTACTTCAGCCAGTGCCCATCTCGCCGAGGACATCGTTGATGCTGGCCGTGTTCTGCATGATCGGCCTGATGCTGGGCGCGCTGGTAGTTCTACTGCGTCATGCGATGCGCAAGGGCATCGACACCGCCGAGCAGATCGAGGCGCTGGACCTGCCTGTCTACGCCACGGTGCCGCTGTCGCCACTGCAGCAAGACATGATGCGTCGCGTGCGTCTCAAGGGAGAGAGGAGCGGTCGCGAGATCTATCAGGGGGTGCTGGCCACCTCCCAGCCGTCTGACATCAGTATCGAGGCCCTGCGCAGCCTGCGTACCAGCCTGCACTTCGCCCTGCTCGACAATCGTCGCAAGTCGGTGATGTTCACCGGGCCGAGCCCGGGCATCGGCAAGAGCTTCGTCAGCCTCAATCTGGCGGCGGTGAGTGCCGAGGCCGGTCAGCGCGTGCTGCTGATGGATGCCGACATGCGCCGTGGCCACCTGCATCACGCCTTCCAGCGTACCTCCGAGCAGGGTGGCCTGTCGGACATTCTGAGTGCCAACAAGTCACTGGATGAGGTGCTGTATCGCTCCAATATCGACAATCTTGATTTCCTGGGCCGTGGCGTCGCGCCACCCAACCCGTCGGAGCTGTTGATGCAGCCCAATTTCGCCGAACTGCTGGAGCAACTCGGTGAGCGTTACGACCTGATCATCATCGACACGCCGCCGGTGCTGGCCGTGACCGAAGCGCTGATCATCGGTCGTCACGTCGGTGCCAGTCTGATGGTGGCGCGCTTTGGCATGAACCAGGTGCGCGAACTCGAGCATGCGCGCAAGAAGCTCGAGAACAATGGCATTCACGTCAAGGGCGCCATCCTGAATGCCATCGAACCGCAAGCCGGCGACAAGCATGGCTACGGCTATTACAACTACAGCTACGCCTGACACCGTCTCGCTTGGCAGCTCTCAAGACGCTTGAATCACGGAGGAGGTAAGCACGATGAGCGGTATACCCTTGTCGATGGAGCACCAGCGGCGTTACTCCCATCACTACGAACGCTTGCTGGCCAGCAAGCGATTGCAATTGATCTTCGGGATGCTGGTGGTGGTCATCGCACCGGCACTGTACCAGGCCGGGCTGAACCAGCTGATGCCGGGTGACACCCACTGGTGGCTGACCAGTGATGCCCAATGGCATGCCCTGTTGGGCACCGGCGCGGCATATACACTATCGGTAACGGCGGTCAATCGCCTGTCTCGCCTGCCGGGCACGCGCTCCTACCTCTATGTCGTGCCGGCGATCGTCATCTCCTATCTGACCTTGATGATGGTGCTGGGGGTGCTGGGGCTTGAGTATTCGCGTCACCAGGTCGGCCTGTCCTTCCTGCTCGCGGTGAGCCTGTGCACGGTCTACTACTACATCGACACCCGGGTGCGCCGGATGCGCTTCGCGGTGGTGCCCTACGGCAAGGCGCCGAGTCTGTGCACCCGCCCGGGCGTCGAGTGGCTGTCGTTGCGCGGACCGGATCTGGTTGGCCTGCCACGCATCGATGGCGTGGTGGCGGACCTGCGCGGTGAACTGCCCAGCGAGTGGGAGAGCTTCCTGGCGGACTGCACCATCCACCGCATTCCGGTCTATCACGCGACCCATGCCCACGAGATGATCACCGGTCGCGTACTGCTGGATCACCTCTATTCCAACGAATTCGGCTCGCTGACGCCGCGGGAAGACTATGAGGTCATCAAGCGCTGGATGGACTTCACCGTCGCCGCGCTCATGCTGCCGCTGCTGGCGCCGGTCATGTTGCTGACGGCGCTGGCGATCCGCCTCGACAGTCCCGGGCCGGTGATCTTCCGCCAGCCGCGCATGGGCTTTCACTGCCGCCCCTTCACCGTCTACAAGTTCCGCAGCATGTATGACGGCATGAAGGGCGCGGGCTTCACCCAGGAAGGCAGTGATCCGCGCATCACGCGAGTCGGGCGCTTCATCCGCAAGTGCCGTCTCGATGAGCTGCCCCAGCTGTTCAATGTGCTCAAGGGCGACATGAGCCTGATCGGCCCGCGCCCCGAGTCGATGAATCTGGCCGACTGGTATCGCAAGGACGTGCCGTTCTTCCACTACCGCCATGTCGTGCGCCCGGGCATCACCGGCTGGGCGCAGGTCGAGCAGGGTTACGCCGCTGAAGTGGAAGGCATGATCCGCAAGCTGGAATACGACTTCTTCTACATCAAGCACTTTTCCTTCTGGCTCGATCTGCTGGTGGTGATCCGCACCATCAAGATCGTGATCAGCGGCAACGGCTCGCGCTGAGCGGGCCTGCACTATCTGTAGACGTCTGTAGACGAGTGTCTCCGCAGGCGAGTGTGCGGCACTTCTCTGAAACGTGTAGCGAGTCGGTGCCAGAGGAACCCGCAGCGAACGCGCTGCACCGGCACTCGTCTGCTGTCAGAGCCAATCTTCATCTGATGTACGAAAGGAGTCGATATCATGATTACGGTGACGCGTCCCTACTTCCCGGAGCGGGAGAATTTCGACCGCTATGTGGATTCCATCTTCGAGGGGCGCTGGTTGACCAACCACGGCCCGCTCGAGCAGGAGCTCACTCGGCGTCTGGAAACCTACCTGGGCGTCGAGAACCTGCTGCTGGTCAGCAATGGTACCCTGGCGCTGCAGATCGCCTATCGCGCGCTGGGCATCGCCCAGATGCCGGGCCAGTACGAATCGGCGGAGGTCATCACCACGCCCTTCACCTTCATCGCCACCGCCAGCAGCCTGAAGTGGGAGGGCATGCAGCCGGTATTCACGGATATCGACCCCGACACCCTGTGTCTGGACCCGGCACGCATCGAGTCGGCCATCACGCCACGCACCCGTGCCATCGTGCCGGTGCACGTGTTCGGCAATGCCTGTGATGTCGAGGCCATCGATGCGCTGGGCGAGGCGCATGATCTGAAGGTCATCTATGACGGTGCCCACGCCTTCGGCGTGACCTATCGCGGCAACAGCCTGCTGTCACATGGCGATGCCAGCACCCTGAGCTTCCACGCCACCAAGCTGTTCCATAGCATCGAAGGCGGCGCGATCATCTTCAAGCGCAAGGAAGACCTGGAACGCGCCCGCAAGTTGATCAACTTCGGCATCACCGGCCCGGAGTGCATCGAGGAACTGGGCATCAACGCCAAGATGAATGAGTTCCAGGCGGCGATGGGGCTGTGCGTGCTGGATGAGATCGAAGGCAATCTGGAAAGCCGGGCGCTGGTCTGGCATGCCTATGCCCAGGCGCTGCGCGGCAATGTCCAGCTGCAGACCCGCCAGACCGGCGCCAGCCTGAATTATGCCTACTTCCCGATCATTCTCGAAAGCGAAAGCATGCTGCTCGAGGTGATGCAGCGTCTGCAGCAGGAAGGCTATCTGGCACGACGTTACTTCTGCCCGTCGCTGGAATCGCTGTCCTTCCTCGGGCGACCCGCCGCCGAATTGCAGGACGAGGATGTCATCACCCCGCAGATCGTGCATTCCACCGATATCGCCAGTCGTATCCTGTGTCTGCCGCTCTACTCGGGGCTTGAGGTCAGCGAGATCCTCGGGGCGGTGCGCATCATCGTCAATCGCCACGTCAAGGCCGCCTGATCATGAACATCGCGATCATGCAGCCCTATCTGTTCCCGCATATCGGCTATTTCCAGCTGATGCATGCCTGTGACGAGTTTCTCGTCTATGACGATGTCGCCTTCATTCCGCGTGGCTATATCCATCGCAACAATGTGCTGCTGGGCGGCAAGGCGCATCGCTTCACGCTGTCGGTGCCCAAGGCATCGCCCAACCGCTTGATCAGCGAGCTCGTCTTCGGTCCGACACCGGACAGCCTGCTGACAACGCTGCATCACGCCTATGCCAAGGCACCGTATTACGCAGAGGTCATGCCGCTGCTGCAGGCGGTGTTCCAGCATGAAGATCGCCGCATCGGGGCGCTGTGCAAGTACAGCTTCGAGCGGGTGTGTGACTACCTGGGGCTGGAGTGTCGCTTTCTGCTCACCAGTGAGCTTGAGCACGACCGCAGCATCAAGGCCCAGGACCGTCTGATCGAGATGTCACTGATGCGCGGGGCCGAGGGTTACATCAACAGCATCGGTGGCCGCAAGCTCTACCAGGCGGCCCCCTTTGTGGCCAATGGCATCACGCTGTCATTCCTCGCCAGCCAGCCGAGTGACTACTGCCAGACTCCGCTTGATTCGCGTCGCTCAGGGCGTCAGGCGGAGTTCGTCGCCGGCCTGTCGATCATCGATGTGCTGATGTGGTGCTCACCGGGCGAGGTGCGCGCAAGACTCGCCGAGTACCAGCTGTTGACGGAAGACCGGGAGCTGCTGCGCACCGCGGGCAATGCCACTGGTAACACGGCTGCTGTGCCGGGACAGTTGGCGCGCGATGTCACGGCCCACTCGGTTCAGGGAGGCCTTGCCTCGTGTCACTGACCAACAAGACCACCATCGGCATTCTGTGGAATTTCATGGATCAATTATTGCGGCGTGGTATGGCCAGTCTGGTCACGCTGCTGCTGGCGCGGTTGCTGGTACCGGAAGATTTCGGACTGATGGCGATGGTGCTGGTCTTTCTGACCATCGCCTCGGCCATAATGGATTCCGGTCTTCAGCAGGCCATTCTGCGCATGCCGACCCTCGGTCCGCGCGATGCCAGCACCGCCTTCTTCAGCAATATCGCCTTCGGGGTGCTGGCCTACGGCCTGTTGTATGCCAGTGCTCCCCTGATCGCCGACTTCTATACCGAGCCACGCCTGATCGTGCTGGTGCGTATCGGCGGCATCGTGGTGCTGATCAATTCCTTTGAGGTCATCCAGGGCGCGATGCTCAACCGCGCGCTGGATTTTCGCACGCGCATGAAGGCTGGCATTCCCGGCAGCGTGGTGTCGGGCGGGGTGGCAGTGCTGGTCGGATGGCTGGGCTTCGGTGTCTGGGCGCTGGCTGGGCAGATGCTGACGGCAGCGCTGGTCACTACCGCCCTGATGTGGTGGTGGGGCAGCTGGCGCCCGCGGCTGGAATTCGATGTGGTGTCGTTCAAGGCGATGTTCCGCTTCGGCTACAAGATGTTCCTGTCACGCATGCTGGATGTGGTGTTCGTCAATCTCTACGTATTGGTGGTTGCCAAGCTGTTCTCTGCCACGGTGGCGGGGCTGTTCTTCTTTGCCGAGCGACTCAAGGAGCTGGTGATCAACCAGTTGGTGACGGCCATCCAGAACGTGACCTTCCCGGCCTTGGCGAGTATCCAGCACGACTCGGTACGTCTGAAGGGGGCCTATCGTCGTATCCTGCAGGTCATGGTCTTTCTGCTGTTTCCAGGGGTACTGCTGTTGGCAGCCCTGGCGGAGCCACTGTTCCTGACATTGTTCCCCAGCCGTTGGCTGGACGCCGTACCGTATCTGCAATTGATGTGCATCGCGGCCGTCATGCATCCGCTGAGTGTGCTCAATCTCAACGTGCTGCAGGTCAAGGGGCGTTCGGACCTGTTTCTCGGACTCGAGATCGTCAAGAAGGTATTGATCTGTGCGGTACTGGCGGTGACCTGGCGCCATGGCGTGATGGCGATCCTGTTCGGCCAGATCGTGGTGGCGGTGGTGTCCTACATCCCCAATGCCTGGTTCTCGCGGGAATTGATCAACTACAGCATCCGCGAGCAGCTGGCCGATTTCCTGCCGGCTCTGTTGCTGGCCAGTGCGGTGGCGGGCATGACCTGGTGGGCCGTGCCAGCGCTATTGGCCATCTGGCCGGCACCGATGGTGCTGGTGGTGTCAGGTCTGCTGGCAGGGGCGGCCTATCTGGTGCTGTCCTGCTGGCTGCGCTTCGCAGCCTGGCAGTACGGCGCAGGCTGGATCCAGGAGCGTCTTTCACAACGGAAAGTGGGGAATACTGCATGTTAGAGCTGAGTTATGCCCGGGCACTCGCGACGCCCCTCATGAATGGCATCCCGCAGACGGGGCCCTTGCCTGTACCGCCAGCACCCGCCGAGGAAGCCGCCATCATGGCGGAGTGGAAGGGCGATCTCAGCGCCCCGCGCGTCTCGGTGATGTGCTTCGCCTTCAATCATGGCGACTACATTCGCATGGCGCTGGATGGCTTTCTGATGCAGCGCACGCGTTTTCCGTTCGAGATCGTCGTGCATGACGATGTCTCGACGGATGGCACGCGGGAAATCATCGAGGAATATGCGGCCCGTTACCCGAACATCGTGCGGCCGATCCTGCAGGACGTGAACCAGTACTCGCAGCATATCTGGCCGATCACCTTCTGCATGCCGGTGATGCGCGGCGACATCATTGCCTACTGCGAAGGCGATGATTACTGGATCAAACCCGACAAGCTGGCCCGTCAGGTCGCCTTGTTCGACGCCAATCCCGAGGCGACGGTCTGCTTCCATCCGGCGCTGGAATTCAATGAAGCCACCGGCGATCATTCGCTCATCTGCCGTTATGCCGATAGCGTGAAGAAGATCTCTGCCGAGGCAGTGATCGGGCTGCGCGGTGCCTCCATTCCATCACCGGCCTTCAGCTTCCGACGAATCGACACCACCGTCGACGCGATGATGGCGTCCTGTCGCGGCGCCCCGATCATGGACTTCTTCCTGCAGTCCTACATGGCACTGCAAGGCGAGACTCTCTATTACGAAGATGCTGCCTGTGTCTATCGCCGCAATGCCAAGGGTTCCTGGACATCGCAGCAGCAGGAAAGCGAGGTCGAACAGCGCTATCAACGCGACATGATCTCGGCCATCGACGTCTTTCATGCCCATGCTCGGCATATGCCGCATTCCGACAGCCTGTATATCCCGCTCTATCACTATTTCAAGCAATATGTGATGGCGCCCGCGAGCGCCATGCAGCGCCTGGCCAACTTCCGTCAGGGGGTCGCGCTGCTCTCGCACATGGACCGTAGTCGGCTGCTGCGCCTCGTACGCCAGGATGTAATGACCAGATTGACAGGGGCTCGTCGCCGTCGTGTGCCAAACGACAGCGCAGCGCAGAAGCGTAAAAGCGCCTGAATGCCCCCGGCTATCAGGGTGTGATGAGGGCGATTGAAGCATTTGATGACAAGGCGTCGTCAAGATCACCAGAAAGCGCTGCAACACACAAAAGCGCGAAGGATATCGGCCTGGGGCCGTCATGAGTCGCAAGGGGACCGCAACATGAATTATCGCAGTTACGCCGACCTGAGTTCGGATATCGCCAGGCAGTTGTCGCGCCTGCAGGCCGGGAATTTCGATCTGATCGTCGGGATCCCGCGCAGTGGAATGGTGCCAGCTTACATGATCAGCGCCATGCTCAATCGGGCCTGCACGGATCTCGACACCTTCATCGCCAACGGCTCGCCCGGCAAGGGAATGACGCGCAAGCTCCGGGGTACGGCGCAGAGCGCCTGGGAAAATCAGCGCGTGCTGCTGGTCGATGACAGTTTCAACAGTGGAGCCTCGCTCAAGGCCTCCCTGGCGCGTATTCCGACAGAGTGTCCCTGCGAGATCACCACCTGCGTCATCTATGCCAACCCGGCACCGGTGGTGGGGGTGGACATGTATCTGGTCGAGTTGGAGCATCCACGCGCCTTCCAGTGGAATCTGTTTCATCATCCGGCGCTGGCCGATAGCTGCTTGGATATCGATGGCGTGCTGTGCCTCGACCCGACGCCTGAGCAGAACGATGATGGCCCACGCTATCGCGACTTTCTGACCAGCGCAGCGCCTCTGCATATCCCGACCTACCGTGTGCACTCGCTGGTCACCAATCGGCTGGAAAAATATCGCCCCGAGACGACCGACTGGCTGGCCCGTCACGGTGTCGAGTATGACCACCTGATCATGCTCGACCTGCCCAGCAAGGAAGAGCGCTTGCGCCAGAATCGCCATTCGAGTCACAAGGCGGATTACTACCGTGACTCCGGATGTCGTCTGTTCATCGAAAGCGAGGTGGGGCAGGCCACCAACATCACGCGCATGACCGGCAGGCCCGTCTATTGCGTGGATGCCCACCAGATGATGACCCCCGAGTGGGCCTCGATGTCAGCGCAGAAGAAAGGCCAGGTGCTGGTGCGCACGTTCAAGCGCATGGCGCGCCGGGCCGTGACCTGGTTGCCGGCACCGCTGGCCCGCCAGGCGCGCAGTGTCTATCAGCGACTGGCCTGAATGCACCGAAGGAAGTGGTGCTGACGATGATGGCCATGCCCAGATGGCATGGCCATCATCGTGAACTTACTCGATCGAGCCTGGCTCAAGGCAAACAATGGCGAAGGAGTGGCAATGAAGACGCATCGGATGGCGCTTTTGGTCATGGCACGGCAGATGACCCCCGAGACTCGCCAGATGCTGGCGTTGGCGGCAGGGCTTACGCGCCTGGGTCACGAGGTGGACCTCATCGTGCCCCAGGCCCATGAGGAGTTGATCGAAGGTCTGGCACATGGGGTGCGGCTGGTAGAGCTGGGCGTGCACAGTGAGTTGACGGGCGTGCTGGCCCTGACGCGCTATCTGGCGCGTCATCGTCCGTGTGTCTTGTTGTCCAGCGGTCTGGAAGCCAACCTCAATGCGCTCAAGGCGCGCCGTCTGGATCGCTGGCGCGTGCCGGTGATTGCGCATCATGCCGTGGCGCCGGCCAGTGAACTGGTGGCCGCGGGCAGCAAGGCGCGCGGCCTGAGACGACGGATGGCGCTCAAGTATCCGCATGCGGCACTGGTGCTGGTCGAAAGCGATGAAGCCGGCTGCCAGGCACGCTACGAGGGCGGCATCGAGGCAGCGCGCGTCGTGACGTTGCCGTTGGTCCCTGATGAGGAGACAGGAGCGCTGAGCGAGCATCAATTGATGCAGTGCCTGTCGCTGATGCTGTCGGCAGCCGAGGTCGAGGGCGCGTCACCCTTCTCGTCCCAACGCTGGCAGGTCAGCAGTGGGGGAGCTGCGGCTGGCCTCGCGCAGTCCTCATCAACGCTTGACACCTCTGGCGTGGTGAGTCGGCAGGCCACCAGCGCTGATACCGGCGCGTCCGCGTCCCTCATGTCATCCGTCGATCTGCAGGCCGAACTGGCCAACAGCGGCGCACGAGAATAAGTCTTTCCATGGATGCCATACTGCTCGACCTGCCCAATCTACTTTTCTGCCTGCTACTGGTAATGGTCGGCTTCGTGCGCGGCTGGGTGACGCGCAATGTCGCGATCATCCTGGGCCTGAGCAGCCTCGTGCCGTACCTGCTCAACAATGTGTTGTTCTCACCGGAATACATGCCTGACCAGTTTCGCTACTGGAAGCAGGTCATGGCATTTCGCGCCATGGATTGGGGCACGATAGACCATGCACTGACCGTCTCATCTTCTTCGGGGCTGCTGGCGCTGCTGCCGTTGCCGTTGGTTGAGACAATTTCCAGTCTGGGTTTTTTCAACAAGTTCCTCTACATCGGCGGCCTGATGGTCATGTTGCGTCGCGGCATCATCTCCCACGCGGTGTTGCTGTTCTTGCTGTGCTACCCGAGCCTGGTGCTCTACAGCTCGCTGAGCCTGCGCGATACTCTGGTGACGGGGTTCATGCTCACCAGCTTCCTGCTGGCCATCGAGCGTCGGCCGGGTTGGGCGCTGTTGATGCTGATGCCGCTTTGGCTGATCAAGTTCCAGAATATGCTGATCATGCTGATCTTCCTGAGCGTCTACGTGGTTTATGACGTAAGCCGCCGTGGCCTATCCACCAAGCGCTTCTGCTGGTTGCTGGTCGGGTTGGTCGCCAGTGTGATGATCATCTACCCACTGGCGGTGGATCAGATCAACTTCTTCCGTGCGGCCATGTACATCGAGGATGGCGGCAAGAAGGAAGATATCGAGATCATCCAGGGCTTCGGGGATTTCCTGGTTACCGGCATACAAGGGGCACTGTACTTCCTGATCAAGCCGCTGCCCTGGGAAGCCGCCAATGCGCTGCAGCTGATTCAGGCGGGTGAGAATCTGCTGGTGGTCGCCTTCCTCGTCTGGCTGACCCTCAAGTGCTGGCAGGTCCAGCGCGAGAAGACGCTCTTCTGGCTGCTGTATCTGATCGGCGCCTTCACCATCTATGGGCTGGTCGTCTTCAACTACGGCACCGCGGTGCGCTATCGCTTCCCGTTCCTGGTCATCTATGTGGTGTGCATGGCGCATGACACAGGGCTGGTACGTCTGTGGCAGCAGCAACGCCGGCCTGCGTTGCTGGACTGACCTGCTGGACTGAGTTGCCGGCCTGAGCTGCTGGACTGAGCCACGACGTCTTTCCTTTCGTGCTGGTGTCGCTTCTCGGTCGTTTCTCTTGTTGTTTGTTTCTCTTATCGAAGGTCTCTCTTCCGGATGCTTCCGGTCGCGCGCTCAAGCTCGCGCGATGTTCTTCTTCGCATGACACGCAAGGAATGCCCCATGCCAACACGTGACGCCCAGCCCTCCACGGTGGTGCTGGTTTCCAACTCGTCGTTCTTTCTCTACAACTTCCATCGCGGTGTCATCGAAGGGCTACGTGATTCGGGCTATCGCGTGGTGTGCCTTGCGCCCACCGATGCCCATAGTGAACGCCTGGTGGACGAGCTCAAGGTCGAGCATCGTGCGCTGGGCATGGAAGGCAAGGGCACCTCGCTGATCGGAGAGGGCAAGAGCCTGCTGGCACTGCTGGGGACATTGCTGAAACTCAAGCCGCGCTATGTTCTCAACTTCACCATCAAGGCCAATGTCTATTCGGGACTGGCCTGTCGTCTGCTCAAGATTCCCTATACCAACAACGTCTCGGGGTTGGGCACCGCCTTCATACACGACAGCTGGCTGTTTCGTCGCGTGCGTGCGCTGTATGGCTTCGCCAATCGTGGCGCACGTTGCGTGTTCTTCGAGAACCGCGATGACCAACGCCTGTTCATGCGCCTCGGGCTGCAGAAGTCCACGCCGTCTGTCGTGTTGCCCGGCGCCGGTATCGACCCGCAACGCTTCGCCTTTGCGCCGCAGCCGCAGACGCCACCGCTGACCTTCGTGATGGTCGCACGCCTGATCGGCGACAAGGGGGTGCGGGAATACGTGACGGCGGCCGAGCGTCTGCATGAGCGTTATCCGCAGGCACGCTTCTGGTTGATCGGCCCGTCGGGAATCAGCAACCGCACCGCGATCAGCGACGAGGAAATCGCTGCCTGGCGCGAGAGTGGCGTATTGCATTACCTGGGCGAACAGCGGGATGTGCGCCCCTTCCTGGCCGAGGCCAATGTGCTGGTGCTGCCGTCGTACCGGGAAGGCATGCCGCGCACGGTACTGGAGGCGGCCTCGATGGGGCGTCCGGCGATCGTCAGTGATGTGCCGGGCTGTCGCAGCTCAGTCAAGCCTGGCGTTACCGGATGGCTGTGCGAAGCGGCCGATGCCGAGTCTCTGGAGCAGCAGATGCAGGGCTGTCTGGACATGCCGCATGCGGCGTTGGTCGAGGCGGGGCAGGCGGCACGCGTGCGTATCGAGCGTGAATTTGATCAGCAGATCGTGGTGCGTGCCTATCTGGGCTGCCTGCAGCACACACTGGATATCGAGTCACGTAAGTCAGTAATCGCTACTGCGTGAAGGGTGTCTATAAAATGCTGAATTAATAGTGTTTTCTTGATGATAATGAAGAAATTCGTCATCGACAGTTGCGTGAATATCAGAAAATCCCCAATAGGCAAGCGTGCATGCTAGCCCCACCAGGAAATAGTGATCTTGGTGCATGGCTCGCTGTCTTGCGCGGTCAACAGCGATACAGCGATGAGTTTGTATCTTCCAGCACGACCCCAACTTTTTCTCCCTCATCATTTCACTCGTATGAGAGCATCTTGATATGCCTCGAGTGTGCCAGTGAAGATCGTCGACAAACAACAGAGAGCCGGCATGAACGGATATCGCTTTTGTGTCCAATGTGGAGGTGCCAGCGTCCATCGCGTCAAGCGACATTGGTGGCAACGATTGCTCAAGAGCTCGCCTAGGTACCGGTGTGAGGATTGCGGCATCATCAATGATGTGTCGACTGAAGCATTGCGGCCGACTGGTAAAGCCGATCAGGACACGATCAAAACTATACGTTAGCGCTATCAGAGCCGAAATCAGAACCTTTCGGCCGAACGCTGCTTCCCTCCCGTTTTTTGATACCCCCCCTTTCTCCCGCCATTGACTCCTGTCGGTGGCGGTTTTTCTGCGCCGCAGTTGTGCATCGCGACTATGCAGTGCGACATTTCGCATGCCGAGCGTATGCCTCGTGGCGAGCATTTCCCTTTGGAGCGTATGAGCCAATGAAGATTCTGTTTGTCGTCGGTAATCTTTCCAGCGACGGGGGCACGGAGCGTGTCACATGCGAAATCGCCAATGGGCTGGTACGGATGGGTCACGAGGTGATGATCGCGAGCCTGTTCGGGCCAACGACCAGCTCATTTTCCCTGGATAACAGCATCACGACCTGTTGCCTGAATCTGAGGGAAGCAAGAGGAAGTGCCCGGCGTTCGCTGGGAATCAGTTCGGCGCTGCTGGCCAAGGTCCGGCACCAACAGGCCGATGTGGTGGTGCTGGTGGATTCGATCCTGTTTGCCTTCTGTGCGCCGTGGGCCCCGTTCCAGCGCGCCCGGATCATCTGCTGGGAGCATTTCAACCTCGCCACCGATCATGGTTCACGCCTGCGTTCGGTGGGCCGCTCGACCGCCGTGCGCCTGGCCGACGCCATCGTGGTGCTCACCGAGCGGGATGCCGAGGCCTGGCGAGCCCGCTATCGCATCCGCGACAAGGTCGGCGCGATCTGGAATCCGGTGCCGCACTTCCCCAAGCCCAGCGAGGAGAGCGCAGCGTCGCGTACCGTGCTTGCCGTCGGGCGCCTGACGGAGCAGAAGGGCTTCGATGTGCTGTTGAACGCCTGGCACAAGGTCGTGTCGGTCCACCCTGACTGGCGACTGCGCATCGTCGGCTGGGGTGAGGATGAAAACGACCTCAAGGCCCAGGCATGGACATTGGGCCTGAGTGACAGCGTCGTTTTCGTGGGCCGCACCTCACAGGTGGAAAAGGAGTATCAACGCGCGGCGTTGTACGTGATGAGCTCACGCTGGGAGGGGCTGCCGATGACCCTGCTGGAAGCGCAATCCTTCGGCTTGCCGGTGGTCTCGACAGACTGTGAAACCGGGCCTGCCGAAATCCTGGCCGGCGGCAGCGGCGTGCTGGTGGATGTCGAGGACGATGAGGCGCTGGCGCGCGAGATCCGTGATCTGATCACGGATGAAGCTCGTCGCAGCGAGATGTCCCTGCTGGCACGCGACAATGCCGCGCGCTTTGATGCGGACACCCTGTGCGGCGAGTGGCAGCAGTTGCTGGAGCGCCTGACCTCCGGTCGAACCCGCATCGCGGATGCCTCGTGAATCCTCCCAGAGTGTCAAAATCGGGCCGGTGAGCAGGGCGTGATCCACTCTGGTGAGCCTTTGGCTAAACATTCGCTGACCAGGCGACCAGTCACGCCTGCCAGTGTCACCCCGATATGCTGATGGCCAAAGGCATGGATCACGCGTGGCTCATTGGGTGACGGGCCGATCACCGGCACGGAATCGGGCAGGGTGGGACGAAAGCCCAGCCAGCGCCGGGCCACCGGGGCGTCAATGCCCAGCACCTTGCGCACCCGGCTTTCCAGATAGTCGAAACGGGTCGGGTTGGCCGGCCCCGCAAGCGAGCTCAGCTCCACGGTGCCGGCCACGCGCAGGCGCGCACCCTCGGCGCTGTGCAGTGGCGTCATGTAGAAGGCGCTTTCCACCGGGCAGGTCGGGCGGTTGAGCGGCGAGTGCTCGAGATCGAATTCGATGTGATAGCCACGCTCGGTATCCAGCGGAATCCTGTCGCCGATCTGGCGCGCCAGCTGTGCCGACCAGGCCCCGGCTGCCAGCACCACTCTGTCCGCCCTGAGTCGCCGGCCATCGGCGTACTCCAGCAGCATGCCGGAGGCCTGTCGGCTCAGGCGGGTGACCTCGGCGCTGACGATCCGGCCCTCTTCGCGCAGCGGGGTGGCCAGGGTGTCGATGAACACCTGCGGGTCATCGAGGTGACAGGAGGAGGGGAACAGCACGCCGCCCGCGGTGTGGCCTTCCATGGCGGGTTCCAGCGCGATCAGCTCGTCCGCCGTCAGTACCTGCTGGTGGATGCCGAGCTGGTCGCGCAGTCGGATATCGCCCTGTGCGGCCTGCAGGTTCTCGGCCTTGCCGTAGGCATACAGGCAGCCCTTGCGCTGAATCATCGCGGCGGCGGCGGGGGCATCGTCCAGCAGCGGCTGGTAGTCCGTGTAGGTATGGCTGAGCAGCTGGGCCAGCATCTCGCTGTTGGCGCGAAAGCGAGTGGCGTTGCACTGGCCCATGAAGCGCATCAACCAGGGCGAGAGCCTGGGCAGGCATTTCCAGTCGATGACGAAAGGCGAGTCAGGCGACAGCAGCAGCGACGACATGCTGCGCCAGATTTCCGGACGGGCGATGGGCAGGCAGCCGTAATCCGCCAGGGTGCTGGCATTGCCGAAGGAGGTGCCGCTGGCGATGCCTTCGCGTTCGATCATCGTCACCTCGTGGCCGCTGCGCCGCAGCCACAGGGCGCAGGCGACACCCACGGCGCCCGCGCCGATCACTGCCACTTCCGTGTGTTCGCTATCACTCATTGATCACTCACCTTGTGGTCATCTTGTTGTTATCGAGGTGTTGTCGACCAGGCATCGATATCGAAGCGTCGTCATCGAGGTATTCGCGCCGCAATGACGCACGCCCCGGGGGGTGGCCGGGGCGCAGCAGGGGGCCTTTCGAGCATGCCTCGCGCGCGACAGCTCGGCAAGCGCGCTGTGGCCGTGCGTGTCGTACTCAAGCGTTCCGGGCGTGGCGCAATCCAGGCCCTTCAAGACACGCGTTTCAAGATCGGCTCGGCTCCTCGAAGGGCAGCGGGATGTCATCACCGCGCCGGACGGCGAAGACATTCAGCGTCATTGCCACCAGGGCGTAGTAACCCAGTACCCCGACCAGCTCCACCACCACGGTTTCGCCGAACATCGCGACGGCCTCGCCGTACAGGGCATCATCGATGCGCCGCTCGGCGTAGAGAGCGCGGGTGACGCGATAGATCAGCCGCTCATCGTCTTGTTCAAATGCGGGTTCACGCTCCTCGCGCAGCGCCGTGATGACCTCGGGCGCGAGGCCGGCCTGCTCGGCAATCGGCGCGTGAATCTGCCATTCAGCCTGGGATTTCCACCATGCCGCCGTGGTGAGAATCGCCAGCTCGCTGAGGCGCAGCTCAAGGCCGGTGGCGTAGCGGCAGAAGGCACCGAGGCGCTGGGCATGATTGGCAAGCTCGGGGCTGTGGATCCAGGCCAGGAAAGGGCCGTCCAGATTGCCGCGCGGGCCGCTGAGAATCTCGGCCAGCACTTCGCGCTGAGCCGCGCTCATGCTGGCGTCATCCAGTTCGGTCAGGCGCGATGTGATCGCCATGAAAGTCACTCCATTCAAATCCATTCAAAGATCGTGGGGTAGGCAATGCGCCTGCAGCTGAGCCGTCACAGGCTGGCAAGGGTGGTATCGATGGCACGCCCCAGCTTGGTGGTGATCTCGTCCAGATGCGACTCCTGCAGAATGAACGGCGGTGCCAGCAGGATGTGATCGCCCTGGCGGCCATCGAGGGTGCCGCCCATCGGATAGCACATCAGGCCTTCGGCCATGGCGGCCTTCTTGAGCCGCGCGTGCAGCTTGAGGGAGGCGTCGAAGGGCTTTCTGGAATCGCGATCCGCCACCAGCTCCAGCCCCCGGAAGAGGCCGCGACCGCGGATGTCGCCGACATGGGGGTGATGCGCGAAGCGCTCGTTCAGGCGTGCCTTGAGCCCCTCGCCGAGGACATTGACGCGTGTGAGCAGGTCGCGGGATTCGATGGTCTGCTGGACTGCCAGCGCCGCGGCACAGGCGGTGGCATGGCCGATATAGGTATGGCCGTGCTGGAAGAAGCCGGAGCCATTGGCGATGGCATCACGAATGCGCTGGCTGACCAGGGTCGCGCCGATCGGCTGGTAGCCGGCGCCCAGGCCCTTGGCGATGGTGATCAGGTCCGCCGTGACACCTTCCTGCTCGGCGGCGAACAGACTGCCGGTGCGCCCCATGCCGCACATCACCTCGTCGAGAATCAGCAGCACGCCGTAGCGATCACAGACCTCGCGGATGCGTCTGAAGTAGCCCGGTACCGCGGTGACGGCGCCCAGGGTGGCACCGACCACCGGCTCGGCCACGAAGGCCATCACGTTCTCGGCACCCAGACGCAGGATTTCCTCTTCAAGCTCCGCGGCGAGACGAATGCCCATCGCCTCGGGCGTCTCGTCGGGCTGCTGGTCGCGATAGGCGTAGCAGGGGCTGACGTGGCTGACGTTGATCAGCAGCGGCTCGAATTGCTGACGCCGCCAGGCATTGCCGCCGGTGGCCAGCGCGCCCAGCGTATTGCCGTGATAGCTCTGGCGCCGCGCGATCAGATGCTTGCGCTGGGGCTGGCCGATCTCGACGAAATACTGACGGGCCAGCTTGAGTGCCGCCTCGACCGCTTCCGAGCCACCGGAGACGAAGTAGACGGAGTCGAGTCCAGCGGGGGCGCGTTCGATGAGGAAGTCGGCCAGCTGCTCCATCGGGTCGCTGGTGAAAAACGAGGTGTGCGCGTAGGCCAGTTGGCTGACCTGATCCTTGATGGCCTGCGCCACCGCCTCGTCGCTGTGTCCCAGGCATGACACGGCTGCGCCACCGCTGGCATCCAGATAACGGCGTCCCTCACGATCGACGATGTAGGGGCCATCGCCCTTCACGGCGGTGGGATACTCCTGATTGAGGTTGCGATGCAGTACGTGGCTCATGCGGGCTCCGTGGCAGCAGGGATGCGAAGGTGTAATGCAAATATGTAGTGCATTTGTAGTTTGTGCAATAAATAATTGCATGTGGTCGCTTGTGCCTTCGGACTCGACCGGCCAGAGATGCTACCGTTGCCGCCAACTTTCCTGTCCCTTGCCAAGGAGGTATTCCATGCCCCCATCCTCCCGAGCCCCCGGGCCCGCATCCCCTGACTCGCCGCCGGAGACCCTGGAGGGGTTGAAGCAGTTGCTGGCGGCGATCGATCGTCGTGAGGTGGAGATTCGTCTCGGCGCGAGTTCCCGGCGCGTGCTGGCGGTGCTGATCGAGTCCCCGCAACGCACGGCGGTGTCTTCCATCAGCCAGCTGGCGGAGCTGACCGGCGTGAATGCCTCGACCTTCTCGCGTCTGGCCCAGCGGCTGGGCTACGAGGGCTTCAGCAGGTTTCAGGATGTCTTTCGCCAGGCGGTGACGGATGGCGAGCACTTCTACAGTCAGCAGGCCTCGCAGCTGCTGGCGCGAGACGCCGATAGCAGCGCCATGGCCCAGCTTGCGCGTCTGGGACGGCAGGAGAGCGCCAACATCCTCAGCATGCTGGAAAGGGTGGACGCCGCGGCCTTCGAGGCCGCGACCACCTTGCTGGCCGAGGCGCCGCGCGTGCGCCTGCACGGCATGCGTCAGTTCAATTCCCTGGCGCTGTTCATGGCCTATGGGCTGGGCATGCTGCGCCCGGACGTGGCGCCGCTGGATGCCAGTCGTCAGGGTGTGGCCGATGCACTGGCCCAGCTGTCGGCCGGTGACGTGCTGGTGGTGGCCAGTTGCTTCCCCTATACCCCAAGCGTGGTGGCCTGCGCCGAGGTGGCGGTCAAGCGTGGTGTCGAGGTGATCGCGCTGACCGATTCGGCCAGCTCTCCGCTGGAGCCGCTGGCGCGCTACAGCTTCCATGTGCCCAATCACAGCCTCTTCTACAGCAACAGCATGAGCGCCTTCATGTTTCTCGCCGAAGGCCTGCTCAGTGAGGTGGCCAGCAAACTGGGCGATGCCGGGGTGGCTTCGCTCAAGCAGCGCGAGGCGATCATCACGGAGCTGGGGGGCGCACGCGGCTGATGCCCGCGACTCACTGCACCGACGGTGAACGCGGTCATGCACCACGGTGGTGCGGGAGCAGGCCTACGCAATGCGGCTTCAAGGCGCATACAGGACCAAAGAGGCATGGAGGGAGATTGGCGTGATTCCTGCAAAACGACTGATATGAAATGACATCCGTCAGGGCAAGGAATTTCCCATGAGCCGCGAGTACCGTTACACCCTGGGCAGTCAGGTCCATCGTTTTGCCAATCTGGCCGAGCTGATGGCCAAGGCGACGCCCGCCCGCTCCGGAGATCGTCTTGCTGGCGTGATCGCGGAAACCGCCGAGGAGCGAGTCGTCGCTCAGCTGTGTCTGGCGGAGTTGCCCCTCAAGACCTTCCTCGAAGACGTGCTGATTCCCTACGAACAGGACGACATCACCCGCCTGATCATCGATGAGCATGATCCGGTGGCGTTCCTGCCGATCGCCCATCTCACCGTCGGCGACTTCCGCAACTGGCTGCTGAGTGACCTCGCGACCCCCGCGCTGCTGGCGCAGGTGCGCGCCGGCATCACCCCCGAAATGGCCGCCGCGGTCAGCAAGCTGATGCGCAATCAGGACCTGATTCTGGTCGCGAAGAAGTGCGAGGTGGTCACCGCCTTTCGCAATACCATCGGCAAGAGTGGCCATCTCTCGACCCGCCTGCAGCCCAACCATCCCACCGATGACGTCACCGGCATCGCGGCCAGCATTCTCGATGGCCTGCTCTACGGCAACGGCGACGCCGTGATCGGCATCAACCCGGCCACCGACAACGTGGCGCAGAGTATCAAGCTGATGCGTCTGATGGATGAGGTGATCCAGAAGTACGCGATCCCCACCCAGTCCTGCGTGCTGACCCACGTCACCAATACCCTCGAGTGCATCGAGCAGGGTGCCCCGGTGGATCTTGTCTTCCAGTCCATCGGCGGCACCCAGGCCACCAACGAGAGCTTTGGTGTCGAGCTCTCCGTGCTGGCGGAGGCGCAGCAGGCCGCGCTGTCGCTCAAGCGCGGCACGGTGGGCGACAACGTGATGTATTTCGAGACCGGCCAGGGCAGTGCGCTGTCCGCCGATGCCCATCACGGCCTGGACCAGCAGACCTGCGAGGCGCGCGCCTATGCGGTGGCGCGCAAGTACTCGCCGCTGCTGGTCAATACCGTGGTCGGCTTCATCGGCCCCGAGTATCTGTTCAATGGCAAGGAGATCATCCGCGCCGGCCTCGAGGACCACTTCTGCGGCAAGCTTCTGGGCCTGCCGATGGGCTGCGACATCTGCTACACCAATCATGCCGATGCCGATCAGAACGACATGGACACCCTGCTGACGCTGCTCGGGGTGGCGGGCTGCAACTTCATCATGGGCATCCCCGGCTCGGATGACATCATGCTCAATTATCAGACCACCTCCTTCCACGATGCTCTCTATGCACGGCGGGTGCTGGGTTTGGGGCCGGCACCGGAATTCGCCGCCTGGCTCGAGGAGATGCAGATCTTCACCGATGTCGCCACCCAGGCACTGCCAAGCGAAATGCCCGACCGCTTCGCCAATTCACTGCGTCAGGTGACAGGAGGTGACGCATGAACCCTGACCAGCCCTCTGCTGATGCGGTCTCGTGCAGCCTCGAACCCGATGCCATCGTCACGCCCAATCCCTGGCAGCGGCTTGGCCAGTTCACGGATGCGCGCATCGGCCTTGGCCGTGCCGGCATCAGCCTGCCGACCAATCGTTCGCTGGAATTCCAGCTGGCGCACGCCCGCGCCCAGGACGCCGTCCACCTGCCGCTGGAGATTCCCCGACTGATCGAGGACCTCAATCAGCTCACAGCGCTCGAGAATGCTCCGCAGATCCAGCGACTGCACAGTCGCGCCGTGGATCGCACCACCTATCTGCAGCGCCCCGATTACGGCCGGCGTCTCGATGAGGATTCGCGTCAGCAGCTGTCCGCCCTCGACGCCCAGCCTGCCGATCTGGCCATCGTGGTCGTCGATGGGCTCTCGTCTCTGGCGGTGCAGAACAATGCCGCGCCCTTCATCGCGGCACTGCTGGAATCGCTTGCCGAAGACGGGCCGGATGCCTGGTCATTGGCACCGATCAGCGTGGTGGAGCAGGGGCGGGTCGCGATCGGCGATGAAGTCGGTGAGCTGCTCAATGCCCGTGCAGTGCTGGTGATGGTCGGCGAGCGTCCCGGCCTCAGCTCCCCGGACAGCCTCGGACTCTATCTGACCTGGCAGCCGCGCGTCGGCCTGAGCGATGCCAGCCGCAACTGCATCTCCAACGTGCGCCCGGCAGGGCTCGACTTCGCGATGGCCGCCCAGCGTCTGCATTACCTGCTGCGTGAGGCACGCAAGCTCGGCCTCACCGGCGTGGGCCTCAAGGACAGAAGCGGCGAGACGGCGCTGGAAGGCGGCACCGGTATCCAGAACTTCCTGCTGTCCTGATGGGACGGCAGCGCAGCAGCGGGAAACTCCCGATCCAACAATGACAAATGCCTGAGGCATACAAGGCGGCACCATGACTCGCGACACGAATCACGACACGAATGAACAGGACTATCTGGCCAGGCGCCAATTGAAGAAAGGGACGGCAGGCTGGGTCCTGCTGGCGGGCCTAGGGGTCTCCTACGTGATTTCCGGCGATTTCGCCGGCTGGAATTTCGGCATCGGCGAGGCGGGCTGGGGCGGCTTCGCGATCGCCGCACTGTTGATGGGCATCATGTACCTGGCACTCGTGCTGTCGCTGGCGGAAATGTCAGCGGCCATTCCGGCCGCCGGCGGCGGTTACAGCTTCGCCCGCCAGGCGATGGGGCCGGCAGGCGGCTACCTCACCGGCCTTGCCGTGCTGATCGAATATGCGCTGGCCCCCGCGGCCATCGTCATCTTCATCGGCAGCGCGGTGGAATCGTTGCTGGGCATCAATGGCCCGATCATCTACGCCATCTTCTATCTGGTGTTCATCGGCATTCACCTGGCGGGGGTCGGCGAGGCGCTCAAGGTGATGATGGTGATCAGCGGCCTGGCCGTGTTCGCGATCATCGCCACCGCCGTCGCGCTGATCGGTGACTTCGACAGCAGTCGCCTGTTCGATATCGCTCCGACCGATGCCTGGGGCGCCAGCGACTTCATGCCCAATGGCTGGTATGGCATCTGGGCGGCGCTGCCCTTCGGCATGTGGCTGTTTCTGGCCGTGGAAGGGGTGCCGCTGGCGGCGGAGGAATCACGCAACCCGGCCCGTGATGTCCCGCGCGGCATCATCGGCGCCATGCTGTTTCTGATGTTCACCGCCGTGCTGGTCGTCTTCCTGCTGGCCGGCGCCGCGGGGGCCGAGGCAATCGGCAGCAGCGCCGTGCCGCTGGTGGATGCCCTCAAGGCCACCGGCAGCGAGGGGCTGGCGACACTGGTCAATGTGTTGGCCCTGGCGGGGCTGGTGGCGTCGTTCTTCTCGATCATCTATGGCTACAGCCGTCTGGTCTTCGCGCTGTCGCGGGCGGGGTATCTGCCCAAGACGCTGTCGCTGACCAGCAAGCGCAAGGCGCCGACCTGGGCGCTGGTGGTGCCGGGCATCTTCGGGTTCCTCGTCTCGCTGACCGGCGAGGGCGATCTGATTCTGGGCATGGCGGTGGTGGGGGCAACAGTCTCCTATGCGCTGATGGCGGCCAGCCATATCCTGCTGCGCCTGCGTCAGCCGGCGCTGGCACGCCCCTATCGCACGCCGGGTGGCATCGTGACGTCCGCCATCGCGCTGGTGCTCTCGCTGATCGCGTTGACCGGGGTCTATGCCTTTGATCCGCGTGCCTTCAATTACACCCTGGTGCTGTTCGTGGTGGGCATCGCCTACTACGCCATCTTCAGCCGTCATCGGCTGGTGGCGAAGACCGCCGAGGAGGAGTTCGCGCTGGTGGCGAATGCCGAGAGTGACCTGGCGGCCAGCTGATCCGCTCAATCAGTTCAATCAGTTCAGGTAGCAAAGACGACAACGCCCGCCATGGCTGACCATGGCGGGCGTTGTCGTGACTGGCGGGCTTGGATCCGCTCAGTTCAGTTCAGCTCATCTCTGATCAGAAAGGATACTGCGCCAGGAATTGCTGGGCGGCTGCGGCGGGGTCTTCGGCACTGCACAGCGCCGAGACGACCGCGAGGCCGTCGGTGCCGCTGGTCATGACTTCACCGGCATTGGCCAGCGAGATGCCGCCGATGGCGACCGTCGGCAGCGGGCTTGAGCGCACGAGCTGCGTGAGCCCCTCGATGCCCAGCGGTGCGGCATGATCCGGCTTGGTCGGGGTGGCATGCACCGGGCCGAGGCCGAGGTAGTCGATGCGCTCGACATCGACGGCCTTGAGCTGCTCAAGCGTCTGGACCGACAGGCCGATCAAGGCGTCCTCGCCGAGACGGCGACGCGCCTCGACCGGGTCGCCATCGCTCTGGCCGATGTGCAGGCCATCGGCGCCACTGGCCAGCGCGACCTCGATGCGGTCATTGATGATCAGCGGTACCTCGTACTCGTCCAGCAGCGCCTTGAGGCGGATGGCCTGGGCGATCATCTCCTCGTCGCTGGCGTGCTTGTCGCGCAGCTGCACGACACTGACGCCGCCGCGCACGGCGGCCATCACGGTGGCTTCCAGGCCGCGCTCTGCGCACAGCGCGGGGTCGGTGACCAGGTAAAGGGATAGATCAAGTGACATCGGTCAGCTCCAGACGAGAGGCTAGCGGGGTGGAATCGGCGTCGAGAGTATACAGGGCATCCATGAAGCGTGGCACGAAGCTGCCCGGGCCTTGCGCCGACTGGCCCGCCGTCTCACCGGCCTCGGCGTAACAGGCCAGCGCGGCGGCGGTGGCGTGCAGAGTGTCGTCATGTCCGGCGAGGAAGGCGGCGACCACGCTGCTCAACGCGCAGCCCATGGCGGTGACGCGGCCCATCAGCGCATGACCACCCTGAACCGTGATTTGCCGCTGGCCATCGGTGACGACATCGGCACGGCCGGTCATCGCCACCACGCAGTTCTGCGCGCGCGCCAGCGCGACGGCGGCCCGACTGGCGCGCTCCAGCGCATCCTCACCGTCATCGCCGCTGTCCACGCCGCGACCCTGATTCATCTCACCGGCCAGCGCCAGCACTTCGGAGGCATTGGCGCGAATCACGCTGGGGCGATATTCCAGCAGCGCGCGGCACGCATACTTGCGCAGGCTGGAGGCGCCGATGCCGACGGGGTCCAGCACCCAGGGTTTGCCATCGCGGTGGGCGCACATCGCGGCCAGCTGCATGGCCTCGATCCAGCTGGGTGACAGCGTGCCGATATTGATCGACAGCGCCGCACTGATGGCGGAGATCTCCTGGATTTCCTGCTGCGCATGCGCCATCAGCGGCGAGGCACCGATGGCCAACAGGGTATTGGCGGTCGGCGTCATCGCGACATGATTGGTGATGTTGTGCACCAGCGGCGTGGTCTGGCGCAGCTGATTCAGCAGGCTGCCGGGAGAAAGGGATGACGATGGGGTCATGGGATCTCGTGACTGGAGAAAGGAAGCATCAGCGCTCGAGAGTAAAAGCTGGCGCTGAAAGGTCAAGTGGCAAGGTCCGGCGCTGACGGTGGCATGACGCGGTATCTCCCTGTCATCTATCAAGAGTCGCGCAAAGGATAATAAATAATATCGTGGTTCTATAAACCTTGACGACAAGTCCATAAGATACAGTCTCTTACGGTCTTTTGTGTACGAGTCATCAGTCAAGGGTCACGCAGTGATACGGATAGGTCAGCGCGGTAGCGTCAGCAATACGAGCAGCAGTCACCTGGATTTCGCTGGCAACAGCAGCATGAGCAACAGCAGCACGAGCAACAACAGCAAGCCCGCGCGCGGCCGGCAGCCGTCTGGCGGTTCTCGGCTTGAGCGCATCGCCAGAAGGGTGGTGATGGCACTGACAGTGCCCGTGCTGCTGGGCGCTGCGGCCAGCAGTCAGGCGGATGCGGTGATCGCCAGCTGGAATCTGAAGCATGCCGGCTGGAACAACGGCAAGCATCTCGAGCAGGTCGCGGCGGTGGCAAGCCATATGGACCTGATCGGCCTGCAGGAGGTGATGAAGGAGGAGGTCGTCAGCGAGCTCGAGCAGCAGCTTGAGGCGCTGACCGGCGATGAGTGGGACAGCCTGGTCAGCCATGCGGTCGGGCGCAGTACCTATACCGAGCGCTACGCCTATCTGTATCGCGACAAGACGATCGCCTATCAGGGCGGGGCTACCGTCTATCTCGATCCCGAGGATGTGTTCTCGCGCGAGCCGCTGCTGGCCACCTTCGTCGAGAAGGACAGCGGGCGGGCCTTCAGCGCCGCCAACGTGCATATCGTCTATGGCGACAGCAAGGCGGATCGCGCACCGGAAATCCGTGCACTGGCGGATATCTACGACCTGATGAAGGAAATCTCGCCCGGCACCCCGGCGATCATCATGGGCGACTTCAACATGGCGCCGGATGAGCCTGCGTGGGGAGGCCTGCGGACCCTCGGCCTGCGCCCGCTGATCACCGAGGGCGCGACGACGCTCTCCAAGACCGATGGCCGCTATGCCTCGCTCTACGACAACATCTGGTATGTGCCGAGCGAATGGCCCAGCGCCAGCGGCGAGGTGTTCCGCTTCCCGGACTATCTGGGCATCAGTCATGAGGCGGCGCGTGCCGATGTCTCCGATCACGCCCCGATCTATCTGTCGGTGACCGGCGAGACACTGGCGTTGCTGCCACTGGACGGCGGCCAGCCGCAGGCGGCGGGCACAGAGGTGGCCAGTCGTGCATCCAACGCCTCCAGTTCGGCGAGTCAGACCTGTATCGACCTCAATACCGCCAACGCCGATCAGCTGGATCGCCTGCCCAATATCGGGCCGGCACGCGCCGCCGATATCATCCGTCAGCGCCCGTGGAGTTCCAGCGGTCAACTGACCCGCATCAGCGGCATCGGCAAGGGTACGCTCAGCGAGATCGTCGCCAGCGGCATGCTGTGCAGCTGAGTTTTTTTCAGAACGGGTCTGTTCTGAACAGATCAGTCTGAATAGGTCTGGTCTGAACTGATCAGGCCTGAGCCTGAAGAGACCAGTCTCGGTCTCACGCGAAAATGACGAAGCCAGCCATCACGGGGATAGCGTGATGGCTGGCTTCGTCGTCTTGAGGCGGGCAGGCCGTCTTCCTGGTGCCGTCTTAGGTCAGCTCAGATACTTCTCGAACCAGGCAAGGGTTCTGTCCCAGGCGAGCTTGGCGGCCTGTTCGTCATAGCGTGGCGTCGAATCGTTGTGGAAGCCGTGGTGGGTGTCTTGGTAGATGTAGGCCTCATAGACCTTGTCTTGCTCCTTCAGCGCGGCTTCATAGGCGGGCCAGCCGGCATTGACGCGCTCATCGTGCTCCGCATAGTGCAGCAACAGCGGGGCCTTGATGGCGGCGACTTCCTCGGCGCGCGGCTGGCGGCCATAGAAGGGCACGGCACAGGCAAGCTCCGGATAGGCCACGGCGGCGGCATTGGAGACGCCCCCGCCGTAGCAGAAGCCGGTAATGCCGATCTTGCCGGTGGTGCGGCCGTCGCTCATCAGGTAATCGATGGCGGCGAAGAAGTCGTTCATCAGCTTTTCAGGGTCTACCTGTGCCTGCAGCTCCTTGCCCCTGGGGTCATTGCCCGGGTAGCCGCCCACCGAGCTCAGCCCATCCGGGGCCAGCGCGATATAGCCGGCCTTGGCTACGCGGCGCGCCACGTCCTCGATATAGGGGTTGAGGCCACGATTCTCATGCACCACCACCACGCCCGGCAGCGGGCCGCTGGCCTTGGCGGGCTTCACCAGATAGGCGCGCACCTCGCCGTGGCCCTCGGGGGACGGGTAGGTGATGTATTCGGCGACGATATCGGGGTCCGTGAACTCGACCTGGGAAGCCAGCGCGTAGTCGGGGCTCAGGCTTGCCAGAATCGAGGTGGCCGTCATGCCCGCAACGGCAAAGGCCGCCGCGCGATCCAGAAACTGGCGGCGAGTGATGTTGCCATGCACATATCCGTCGTACAGCTCCAGCAACTCGGGAGCAAAATCCTTTGCAGTGAGGCGGGCCATGTCAGACTCCTGGGCAAGAGAAGGGACGAGCGAATCTTGAACATAGCAACCCGCCATGACGCTACCAAGTTTTTGCCGCCCTGTTCACCGAGTCTGTCATTTTCCGGGCCTGACATTTTCTGAGTCAGGTATTTGCCGAAGCGTGCGTGAGCCGGACGTGAGCAGGGCGGGTGTGGGAAGCACTGGTGTAGGAAGGGCTGGCGGCGCCGCCTGGCTGGGTTGAATGGGCGTGAGCCGAGTCGCGCATATCGCCAGTCGCGGCCCGTGCGCATTGTGACTGCAGGCGTCAATCATTATCATCTGCGCATGATTCATGCTGATAGCCGAGCTGCCTGGCGGCTCCGGTGGGCCCTGATGCATGGAAGTTCACTTCCTCCTCCTAGTGGCAGACCTTGCTGGTGATTGAAAAAAGTCCGATGTCTCCCCCCGCGCACGCTCAGGCCTCAGCGCCTGAGTCGTCGCCTACGCTCGCCCAGCAATACCGGCGCTTCGCCTGGAAACGTGTGGTGATTCTCACCGCACTGGGCCTGGCACTGCTGTTGGCCATCCTTGGCGACATCATGACCGGCCCTGCCGATCTCGCGCTGTCTGATCTGCTGGGCGAACTCATCAATCCCGGTTCGCACGGGCCGATCAATGAAGCCATCGTCTGGCAGATTCGCCTGCCGACGGCGGTGATGGCGGCGCTGGTCGGTGCAGCTCTGGGGCTTGCGGGTGCCGAGATGCAGACCGTGCTCAACAACGCCCTGGCCAGCCCCTTCACGCTGGGCGTGGGCGCCGCGGCGACGCTTGGTGCCTCGCTGGTCATCATCCTGGATGTCGCCTTGCCGGGGCTGCCGCCCAGCTACACCATCGCGCTGATGGCCTTCGTGTTCGCGGCGCTGTCGATTCTGGCCATCGATGCCGTGGCCTCGCTGTATGGCGCCAGTCGCGAGGTCATCGTGCTGTTCGGCATCGCGCTGGTCTTCGTGCTCAACGCCGTCAATGCGCTGGTGCAGTTCGTGGCCAGTCCCGATGCGCTGCAACAGCTGGTGTTCTGGACCATGGGCAGCCTGTCGGAAGCCTCGTGGGAGCGAGTCGCGATCATCGCCAGCGTCTTGGTCGTCTGCCTGCCCTTCGCCATGCGGCGTGCCTGGGCGCTGACAGCGCTGCGTGCCGGGGAAGACCATGCGCGCAGCTTCGGCGTGCCGGTCACCCGTCTGCGCCGCACGGCGCTGTTGCGCGTCAGCCTGCTGGCGGCAGTGGCGGTGGCCTTTGTCGGCACCATCGGCTTCATCGGTCTGGTCGGGCCGCACATGGCGCGTCTGGCGCTGGGGGAAGACCATCGCTTCTATCTGCCCGGCAGTGCGCTGGCGGGGGCGCTGGTGCTGTCCCTGGCCGCGACGGCCAGTGAGTCGCTGGTGCCCGGCCTGGTGCTGCCGGTGGGGATCGTGACCTCGTTGATCGGTATCCCCTGTTTCCTCGCATTGCTGCTCGGTCAGCGCAGGGGGCAGGGATGAGCCATCACGTCTTTGATTCGCAAGCGGCCCTGAAGATCTCGCAGCTGACCACCGGCTATCAGCGGCGCATGATCTTCGATCAACTCGATCTGCCACCGCTGCCGGCGGGCTCACTGGTCGGGGTGCTCGGGCCGAATGCGGTCGGCAAGTCGACCTTCCTCAAGGCGATTGCCGGCATGCGTCCGGCCAAGGGCGACATCCACCTCGGCGAGCTTGCGCTGTCGTCGCTGCACGGGGCGAACCGCATGCGCCATGTCGGCTACCTGCCGCAGACGCTGCCGCAGCCGACCAGTCTGGTCGCCTATGAAGCCGTGGCCAGCGCCTGTCGCGCGGCGCGTGCCGAACTAAGCCGCGAGGCCACCGATTCGCTGGTCGAGCAGGTCTTCGCACGCCTGTCGCTGCATTCGCTGGCCTTCCGGCGCATGGACACGCTCTCCGGTGGCCAGCGTCAGATGGTCGGCCTCGCCCAGGCGCTGGTGCGCCAGCCGCAACTGCTGCTGCTGGATGAGCCGACCAGTGCGCTGGACCTGCGCTGGCAGCTGGCCTTGATCGAAGGCGTGCGCGGTGTGGTGCAGGAGCAGCAGGCCATCTGCCTGATCGCGCTGCATGACATCAATCTGGCGCTGCGTTTCTGTGATCAGATCATCCTGTTCGCGCCCTCCGGGCTGCTGGCCACCGGGGCCCCGCGTGAGGTAATCACCGCTGAGCATCTGCGCGAGGCCTACGGCATCGAGGCGCGTATCGAGAGCTGCTCGCTGGGCCATCCGGTGGTACTCACCGACCGCGTCGCCGATTCGGCCCACGCCGATATCGGCCATATCACGCGCGATGTCGGAGCCAGACGATGATGGCGGTGCGCAAGACTGAGCCCAGAAGCGAGCCCAGAAGACTGGCAGGAGCCTGCCTGCTGGCACTCGCCACTGTCTTCGCTGGCGCCTTCTCGAACGCACCGGGCAACCTTGCCCATGCCGCCGAGCCGGTCGCCAAGGGGCAGACCCAGGCCAGCTTTCCGCGTCAGTTCACGGATCTCGCCGGGCGCGAGGTGACGCTTGAGGCCTCACCGCAGCGCATCTTCCTCGCCCAGCCGCGCCAGCTGTATGCCCTGCTGACGCTATTGGATGCGCCGCTTGAGCGCATCGTCGGCTGGGCCTATCCCTTGGCGGTGTTTGACCCGGCGATGACCGAGCGTCTCGAGACGCGTTGGCCGCAACTTGCCACGCTGCCAGCGCTGAGTCGCGCCTCGACCCCGAGCCTCGAGGGCGAGGCCCTGCTGGCGCTGACGCCGGACCTGGTGCTGTTCGATCTCTCCCAGCGCTCACGTATCGAAGGCTCGCCGCTGGCGGCGCTGCTGGACGAGGTCGGCACTCCCTACCTGTATGTCGAGTTCAATCACCATCCGCTGCAGGATGCCCCGGTCAGCGTGCGCCTGCTGGGCGAGGTGCTCGGCGTCGAGGCGCGTGCCCGCGAGGTGGATGACACCATCGCGGCGCATCTGGCGCTGATTGACGAACGTCTGGCGACGATTGCCGAACGGCCGCGTGTGCTGGTCAACATCGCACCGGGCGTGAAGGTGGATTGCTGTCGTACCAATCTTCACAACGGCGTGGCGGACCTGGTCACGCGGGCCGGTGGGCGCAATCTGGCCGCTGAACTGGCGCCGGTCAGCGGTGCCACCCTCAGCAAGGAGTGGGTGCTGGCACACCCGCCCGAGGCGATTCTCAATACCGGTGGCCAGTGGGCCAAGGGCGATGGCCTGCGTGCCGGCATCGGCATCTCGGGTGAGGATATCCAGCACGATCTGGCGCGCATGGTGCAGACACTGCCCGGCTGGCAGTCACTCGATGCGGTCAAGCAGGGCCGGGTGATGGCGCTGTGGCATGGCTTCCACCAGGGGCCCTATGCCATCGTCGCGCTGGAGGCCATCGCGCGCTGGTTGCACCCCGAGACCTTTGCCGACCTCGACCCCATGGCCACCTTTGCCTACCTGATGAATGACCCGACGCTGTCGCGCGGCAGCGGCCACTTCTGGGGCCAGCTGGCGCTTGAGGCTTCTGACACGACCCGATGAGCTGATCGGGGCTGGTGCATGCAGGTGCCTGCTGGTGCCTGCTGGTGCTTGGGGACGGAAGTCGTATTTTCTACTTGAGGCTTTCCTGAAACGATGGGGCGACGTTGTCATCGTCCTATGTTGTTATCGCTCGGCGTTATCATCGCCCGACGATGGCATCGGGCCAGCGACGGGAGGCCGCATGTCAGAGCAGGATGACCGCAAGCCCACAGCGACGGTCAGCCCGGTGCGCAGTGCGCAGCTGGTGGCGATCGTCCTGGCGCTGATCGAGCTGTTCCAGGGAGATTGGCAGGGCGCCCTGCTGCTGGGCGGGATAGGTTGGGTGATCGGGCTTTTCAAGCATCCGCGCTGATAGGCGGCGCGAGTGGTACGTCTTTTCCGTGACAGGAAATCAGGGGGTAATGTGGCCAAGACACGCATGGTGACCCAGTTCGGCATGGGCACCTCCATTCGCAGCCAGAACTACACCGAGGCGGCGGCACGTGGCATCCGCGATGCCCTGTGGCACAACTCGCTCAACGTGGCGGACGCCTTCGGCTTCCCCAAGGAGGCGATGCTGATCGAGGTCGAGATCGGCGTGCAGCAGCCCGACAAGGTCGACAGTGACGCCCTGCTGGGCATCTTTCCCTACGGTCAGCCCAGTGTGCGCGTGGTCAAGGGCGGGCTGGATGTCGCCAAGCCGGATGGCAGCGGGGTCAGCGTGATCGCCAATGTCGCCATCATCGTGTCATTCGACATGGCCGCCACCGGCGCGGCGTCCACTTCTTCCACGCCCGGGCAGTCGGCAGGAGGTCAGTCATGAGCGAGCAACGCATCATTCTCGAGATGGGCACCGGCAATGACCTCTACGGCATGGACTACACCAAGGCCGCCTGCCGTGCGGTGCATGACGCCCTGCATCATTCCTCCATCGTGATGTTCCAGTCACTCGGCATCGATCACCACCAGATGCGCGTCGAGGTCACCATCGCGGTCCAGGAGCCGGACGCCGTGGATACGGACGCGGTGGCGCGCGAGCTTCCCCGTGGGCGCGCCGAGGTGACGGTGGTGCAGGGTGGTCTCAATGTGCATGACGAGGCCAGTGGCCAGACGCATGTCATCGCCTCGGCCGCCATCGCCGCCATGCTCGATATCGATCACGACGCCTGGCAGCTGTGTCAGTCGTAGGCAATGCGCGAGCGCGCTGACTGAGGTCGTGTCGACCAACGAAGAAAGCCCCCATGCGTCAGTGACGCACGGGGGCTTTACGGTTCAGACCCGATGGCGCAGGCGCTGATTACAGCGTGCTGATGCGCAGCACCGGCTTGACGGTCAGGCCTGATTTCGAATCCGCGAAGGCCTGTTCGATGTCACCGAAGTCATACATCTGGATCAGCTTGTCGAAGGGGAAGCGGCCTTCCTTGTAGTAGCCGACCAGACGCGGGATGAAGACGCGCGGCACGGCGTCGCCTTCGATCACGCCGATCATCGACTTGCCTTCCGCCATCAGGTCGTGGTGCACGTCCAGGGTCACATCGTGGGTCAGGCCGACGATGGCAGAGGTGCCCAGCGGACGCAGCACCTGCAGGGAGCTGCGCACCAGCATCGGCACGCCGGTGGTCTCGAGGGAGAATTCGCTGCCGCCATCGGTGATGCGCTTGATCTCGCCGACCAGGTCCTCGGTCTTGTCGTTGACGCTGTGGGTCGCGCCCAGCTCATGGGCCAGCTCCAGACGGCTCTCGTGCAGGTCGACCGCGATGATGTTCTTGCAGCCGGCGATTTTGGCCGCCATCACGGCACTCAGGCCCACGGCGCCACAGCCGAACACGACGAGGCTGTCACCGAAGCCCGGCTTGAGGCGATTGAGGATGGTGCCGGCGCCAGTCTGGATGCCGCAACCCAGCGGGCCCAGCAGGGCGAGATCGACATCGCTGTCGACCTTGACGGCATTGCGCTCGCTGACCACGGCGTGAGTGGCGAAGGACGACTGGCCGAAGAAGGTGGCGACGTCATGGCCGTCACAGCTCAGACGCTTGCCGCCATCATCCATCACACCGCCGAAGTTGAGTTCACCGCCGCGCTCGCAGACGGTCGGGTGTCCGGTCAGGCAGTGGCTGCAATGGCCACAGTGCGCGAAGGAGAGCACCACATGGTCGCCCACTTCCATGTCGCGGACATTGTCACCGATCTGCTCGACCACACCGGCTCCTTCATGGCCGAGCACGATCGGATAGGGGGCGATGCCCAGGTCGCGTGCGGCGGCATCGGTATGGCAGACCCCGGTGGCCACGACACGTACCAGAATCTCGTCTCCCTTGGGGGACGCCAGTTCGACGTCCTTGAGGTCGAAGGGCTGGCCTTGGGTAGCGGTGACGGCGGCGCGAATTTTCATGGTGTTGATCCCGTTGATGATCGAGTGATGGCGTGATGGCGTTCTTCAGAGGCGTCCCGGGGCGGCGTGTCCTCCGGGACGGTTCTCTTGACGGTTTCAGGGCTGTCGCAAGTCGCTCAGGGCTGCTGGGTCGTGACATGGGCAATCACGGACATGCCGATGCGTACCTTGTCGAAGTCGGGCTGGTTCGGCTCGAACACGATCTTGACCGGCATGCGCTGGGTGATCTTGGTGAAGTTGCCGGTGGCGTTCTCGCTGGCCACGGCCGAGAAGGCGCTGCTGGAGGCCGGTGCGATGCTGTCGACATGGCCAGTGAAGGTCTTGCCAGGCAGGCTATCCAGCGTCATCTCGACCGGTTGGCCCGGCTCCATCTCGGCCATCTGGGTCTCGAGATAGTTGGCGACGACATAGGCTTCCTTGTGCGGCACGATGGCCAGCAGCGAATCACCCGGTTGCACGTAGGCGCCGACACGCAGTGAGCGCTGGGTGACGATGCCGTCCTTCGGCGCACGAATGACGGTATAGCCGGTGTTCAGCTCTGCCTGCTCGAGCGCTGCACGTGAGCGTTCGACCTCGGCCAGGGCTTCCACGCGCTGGGCTTCAAGGACGCCGATCTGCTTTTCCGCCGAGTGCTGAGCCGCCTGGGCCTGTACGAGATTGGCTTCCCAGATGCCCTGCTGTTCATCGGCCTTTTCCTTGTCCTGCTGGGAGGCGGCGTTGGTCATGCGCAGGCTGCGGTAACGCTTGGCATCATTGCGCGCATAACGCAGCGAGGCCTGGGTGGACTTCACTTCGGCGATGGACTGCTGCACGACGGCGTGCTGACGCTCGATGTTGGCATCCAGGTCACCGACCGCTGCCTGTTGGGCGGCGAGATCGGCCTGGGCGGAGTGCAGGGAGGCCTGGTAATCGCGGTCATCCAGCGTGGCCAGGATCTGGCCTTCCTTGACCACTTCGTTGTCTTCCACCAGCACCTTGTCGATCTGACCCGCGACGCGTGTGGTCACCATCACGCTATCGGCGCGTACATAGGCATTGTTGGTGGCTTCGCGGCCATCGTGGCCCTTCCAGTAGAGGCCCGCGTAGGTCGCGACCAGCAGGAGCGCCAGAACGCTCAACAGTAGGGTGGTACGTGTCTTGTTCATGTCGGTGTCGTATCTCGTCGTCTATGTCGAAGAAGGAGGAAGTGACTGAATCCTGGCTGGCGGGCAGCCGCCGGCTTTGTCTGTGTCTATGCCCCGGAGGGTTGTGCTCGAGAGGGCTGAGACTGAGAGCGCTGTGCTGGCGATGGCTCTGGTTGAGGTGCCGGCGCCGGTTGGGGCGGATAGGCGCGGATCGGCAGCACCATGACCAGTATCAGCAGCGCCATCACGAAGGGGATGATGGCGAGGTAGGCATCCGCATAGCTCATCACGGAGGCCTGCTCGGAGATGCGCGTGGTGATATCGCTTGCCGCATCGACCTGGATGAGTCCGGCGGGCTGATTGCCCTGCAGGCCGAGTGCCTCGCCCAGGCGGGTGGTGTGCAGGGCTTCACGCGTGACGAGGAAGCTTCCGTAGACCGTGGAGGCCACCACCGTGAACAGGGCGCGCAGCGAGTTGACCATCGCGGTGGCGAACGGCCCTTCCAGCGGGCTGAGCGCCCCGGTGGCATTCATCAGCAGCGGTACCACCACCATCGGCTGGCCCAGGGTGTTGAGCACCTCGATGAGATAGAAGTTGTCTCGATTCCAGTCGCTGGTGAGCTGCGAGCCCAGCAGGCAGCTGATCAGGATCAACACCAGGCCCGTGGCCATCACGTAGCGGCTGTCGACGCTCTTGCGGTTGATCAGTGTCGCCACCAGCGGTGCCAGCAGCAGCTGCGGCAGGGCCATGGTCAGCATGACCGGGAACAGCTGCATGGGGCGATAGCCCTGCACTTCCCCCAGGAAGGCGGCGGGAATGGTGCCGGCGGCCAGGGTCAGGAACATGAAGGTACACAGGGTGATGATGCCGAAGGCAAAGTTGCGACGTGCCAGCAGCTGCAGCTTGTAGAGCGGCATCGGGTGGAACCACTCATGGATCAGGAAGGTCACGAAGACCAGCCCGCCCGTGGTCAGCAGAGCGACGATCAACGGCGAGTTGCCCCAGTCGAGTCGCTCACCCTGGGTCATGCCGGCGACCAGCGCGCACAGGGCGGTGACGCCCAGCAAGGCACCGAGCCAGTCGAACTGCTTGCAGCGTTCCAGCTTGAGCGGGTCCTGCGGCAGGCCCCAGGAGACCAGCGCGGCGGCGAGAAGGCATACCGGCGCGGTTTCCCAGAACACCAGATTCCAGTCGCCCAGGTCGCCATAGAGAGCGGCCAGCGGTGCCGATAGATAAGGGCCGAAGGTGGCCGTCATCGCATAGGCCGACAGGCCATAGAGCTTGCTGTGCCACGGCAGGAAGCGCAGCGCCGACATCATCAACAGCGGCAGGATGCTGCCGGAGGCCAGCCCCTGGGCAACGCGCAGCCCCGCCATCAGCGGGAAGCTGTCGGCCAGGGGCACCAGCAGTGAGAACAGGGCCAGTGACAGGCAGGCACCGATCGCGAAGCGGCGCAGGCTGAAGGTGACGGCCAGCCAGCCGGCGAGCAGCATCATCGAGACTTCCGCCGCGCTGTAGATGGTGGTCAGCCAGCTGCCCTCATCGTGGGAGAAGCCGAAGTGTCCGACCACATCCGTCAGGACGGTCTGCGTGACACGCTCTCCCACACCGGACATCAGCGATGCGAGCAGAATGCCCACAAGACCGAGTGCGAGTCGTAGATTGAAGGGTTGAGGAGCGGCCACTGTAGAGTTCCCGTTTTGAGGTGAAGCGCTAGACACTTTGGGTGTCTCGTTATGCGGTACACTGTACCACTTGGTGGTTTCGTTAGGCAAGTAGTTAGCTTGTTAAGGAGTTGTGTCTGTGTCCACAAGAGAAGGTAGTGGCGTGCAGGTCGTGGCCAGAGTGGCGGCGATTCTCAAGAGTCTGGAAGGCAGTGAGCAGGGCATGAGCCTGGGGGAGATCGCCGCCAGGAACGATCTGCCGCGCTCGACCGTCAAGCGGCTGGTCGATGCGCTGGCCCAGGAAGACCTGCTGGAAATCCACGGCCATGGCGGGATACGGCTCGGCTCTGCGCTGATGCGGCTGGCGCGCCATAGCCAGCTCGATATCACCACGCATGCCAAGTCGTTTCTGGAGGCGTTGAGCGGCTCCACCGAGGAAACGGTGGTGCTCTGCAGTCTGAGCGGCAACGAGCTGCTGATACTGCACTCGGTGTTGTCGCCGCTGCCGCTGCGGGTATCGCCGATGGCCGGCAACTTCCTGTCATTGCATGCGACAGCCAGCGGCAAGGTGCTGCTCTCGCATCTCGAGGATGAGCAGGTGGAGCGCCTGCTGGGCACGGAACTCACGGCCTACACGAACAACACCCTCGCGATGCCGGCACTGCTGACGCAACTGGCCGAGGTGCGTCGCACCGGCATCGGCCATGATGAGGACGAGCATATGCAGGGGGTCGGCGCGATCGGAATCGGCCTGGAGACCAGCCAGGGCCATTACTCCGTGTCCGTGGTCGGCCCCTCGTGGCGCATCAGCGAGCGCAGGGCGGAGATTCAGGCCGCGCTGCAGGCGACACGTGACGAGATGCTCAAGGCCTTTCGTTCACTCAAGTGAGCGCGTCTCGCCAAGGCGGCAAGGCTGCCGTGTGCGGCGGCTGATCGAACGGCGAGGTGGTGGAGAGATCGCCGAGGAAGCGGAGAGGTTGGCGAGAAAGCAGAAAGATCGACGACAAAGCTAGGAAAGAGCGAATAGGAAGGCAGGCACAGCTACGCCGCCCGTCCGAATGGACGGGCGGCGTGTTTTTACGAGGCAGCACTCAGATATAGAGCTTGGAAAGAGAGCTCAGAGGCCAGGGCTCGCTCAGGCCTCTCTGGCCGCGATCAGCTGGTCCGCCAGGGTCATCAGCTCCGCGGCGATGAAGTCCGGGGTCGGCACATTCTCGGCGGGTAGCACGGCATTGTGCGGGCGCGTCAGCAGGGCGCCCTGCATGCCGGCGGCCTGGGCTCCGATGGTGTCCCACACATGGCAGGCGATCATGCACATGTCGTCCAGTTCGACTTCGAGCTGCTCGGCGACATGCTGATAGGTGGCCGGCGCCGGCTTGAACTGCTTGACGCTGTCGACGCTGAAATGCTGCTCGAAGGCCTCGCTGATACCGGCCTTCTCCAGCGGCGTCGGGGAGGCGCCTGCGGGGGAATTGGTCAGCGTCACCAGACGAAAACCGGCCTGCTTGAGGCGCTCAAGCGCCGGGGCGACATCGGGATGGGCCGGCATCTCGGCCATGCGCGACTTGAGCTCATCGATATCGTCATCCGCGAGCCTGACCTGATGGATGTCGGCGACCATCTTGAGGGCGCCCACGCCGAGCGCCCCGAAGGGGGTGTAGCGTTGTGAGAGCGTCATGGTCTGCGAGTACAGCACCAGCTGTGCGAACCATTCGCGCAACACGCTCTCATCACCGAACACGCGTGCGAACAACGGCGAGAGAGTGGTGATGTCGAGCAGTGTCTCGTTGACGTCGAATACCAGTACGTCGGGAAAGGTCGTGTCAGACATGGTGACTCCTGGGGTGATATTTCAGACATGCAGTGGGTGCGAAGCGAGGTGGCAGGCTGACGGGTAGCGTCAGGGGGTCAGTGCCAGCGGATCAGCGCCAAGGAATCAGCGCTGGCAAGCCCGCGTCACTTTCTTCATGACGCAAGACTACCTGTTGTTGAGTGATTGCTCAAATGGTGGCCGCTGGCAGTGTGATGACGCTTATCAAAGGTCTGGAATGACACCGGCAGCCTCAGCGTCTGACGGCGCTCGATATTTTCATGATCAAATGTTGTACAAACATTGAATTTACGCCATATTGCGTCGCAGAAGGGCTGAAAAAACCAAGAAAACAGCAGGGGTAAGGGACAATGAGCAATATCGCTATCTGGATGGGGCTTGGCTTGGCCGTCACCTTTGTGCTGTTGGCGACTGGCGTCTTTGACAAGCTACTGACCCGTATCGAGCAGGATGATTCGGCGCGCAAGATGAAATGATCGACTGGCGGTGACAGCCGAAGGGCTTCACGTAAAACCCACCCTCCAGGGTGGGTTTTTTCATGCCGTTTGGCGACAGAACCTGCAGGGTAAGCACGCTTTGCGGTTTCGCGAGTCTGAAGCCGGCTCGCCATCGGTCAGCGAATGTAGTCTTGCGTATCGCTGTGTAATCATGGAGAAGTGATTTGCTATCGGGGTGTTCGTCGCGTTCATGGTGACTGGCGAGTCGCGATGAGATCAACGTGCTGAACACGCCAGCAAGTTACCACTGGTTAACGTTTCGAGAAATGTCGCCCACAAGAGAGAGTTGTACAGATATCACATCATGGATAGTGTGAGTTCAGTGGGCTTTGCAGAGTATGAGGGATGTTCACACCCGTAATGGTTACCTGAACGCGTGTGATCATTGCCGTGAATTCAATCAGTGTGGCTCCAGGGAATCGAATCATGGATGAGAAAGCCAACGCCGTTCTGTCCTGCCCGGTATGTAACTGCCTGAGCATGGATTACCAATATCATGAGCGCTCTGATGATTACCTGGTGCACTGTGGTGAGTGTGCCGAGTTCATCGGCACCTGGTCGTTGTTGCAACGTGAGCTTGCAGTGCAGAAGGCACGGATTGCCTTGCTCAGTCCGGAACTCGCCAGTCAGAGTCTTTACCGTCGTGTGCGCAGCATGCCCGTCATCCACTGAGGCGTGAGCGGGTGGGATTTCGCTGGGCTCGCCCCGACGAAGGTCATCGTGCGTTGCTCTCGAGGTTCCTGTCGGGATGTCTCGAGCACAAATGTCAGATACAGCAAGGCCCCGCCATGGCGGGGCCTTGCTGTATCTGACGTCTGCGGCCGTGCTCAGTTCTGGTAGGCTCCGGCGGCGTAGGTCATTTCATAGCTGTGGCTATAGACCTCGAGGATGTTGCCGAACGGGTCTTCCATGTAGACCATGCGGAACGGCTTCTCGCCCGGGAAGTACTCGCGTACCGGCATGCGCTGCTTGCCGCCGGCGGCGACGATGCGCTCGGCCAGTCCTTCGACGTCCGGGTCCTGGACGCAGAAGTGGAAGATGCCGGTCTTCCAGTACTCGAAGTTGTTTTCCGGCGTCTCGTGGTTCGGGAATTCGAAGATCTCGACGCCGATACGGTCGCCGGTGGACAGGTGGGCGATGCGGAAGCTGCCCCAGCCCGGACCGAAGACATCGCTGCACATCACGCCGATGGCGGAGTCATCTTCGGTGATGGTGGTCGGCTCCATCACCACGTACCAGCCCAGCACTTCGGTGTAGAACTTGACTGCGGCTTCCACATCACCAACGGACAGGCCGATGTGGGAGAAGGTGCGCGGATACGGTGTGTTCTTTTCGTTGCTCATGAGTCACCTCGATATGTGAGTCGTGAAGAAAATGGCTCGGTCACTGCCTGCGTGACGTTGGATGCCATCTTGGGCGTCATGAGCAATAATGAAAACTACGTGGCTGTTATGATAATGATAAGACTTTCTTATGGCAGTAGGGGTTATCCGTCGCAGTCTTGCTGATGCTACTCCTCTGACGCTGACTCCCTGATTCTGTCCCCTGACTCTGCCCCCTGATTCTTCCAGCCCCCAGGAGCTTGAATGCTGCAACCCCAATGGCTACGCACCTTTTGCACCTTGGTGAGTGTCGGCAACTTCACGCGCACCGCGGAGCGGCTCGATCTGACCCAAGCCGCCGTCAGTCAGCATGTGCGCCAGCTGGAAACCCGACTTGGCACGCTGTTGATTCGTCATCCGCGCAAGATCGAACTGACGCCGGCCGGCCATGCACTGCTGGATTTCGCGCGTGAGATGGAAACCGCCGAGCAGCGCCTGACCCAGCGCCTGGCGGGCAATGAAGACAGTCATGGCGACATTTGGCTGATCACGCCGGGCAGCATTGGTCTGGCGATCTATCCGCGCTTGCTGGCGCTTCAGCAGGAGTCGCCGGGCCTCAATGTCCACCATCGCTTCGCGCCGACGCGCGAGGTGGTGGAGGCCGTGCTGGAGAATCGCTTCGAGCTGGGGATCGTCACGCTCAAGCCGGATGACCCGCGCCTGAGCGTGACGGAGTGGGCGCGTGAGCCCCTCGAGCTGGTGGTGCCGGCGGGAGTCGAGATCCATGACTGGGGGGATCTCGAGACATTGGGCTTCATCGACCACCCGGATGGTCAGGACATGGCCTCGCGCCTGTTGAGTCGGCGCTTCCCGGGCAATCCGGGCATCAGCTCACTGCCGCGCAGTGGCTCCACCAACCAGATCAGTCTGATTCTGGAGCCGGTCGCCCGCGGGTTGGGCTTCAGCGTCGTGCCGCGCCATGCCCGTGAAGCCTTCCCTGATCATCAGGCCATCCGGGTGGTGCCACCGCCTGAGGGCAGCACGGAGGTGGTCGATACCCTATGGTTGCTCACGCGAGCGGAATGGCCGCTCTCGGCGCGCGCCAGACGGGTGTTGGAGTATCTGAAGGTGTCGCTGTAGCGCGCCGAGGCCTCGACGCTCAGGCATCAGCGCCGGGCATCAGCGCACTGATCAGCTTATGGAGCAGTTCATGAAACAGTTCATGGAGCAGCTCACGGCTGGCTCAGCGCATAGACCCGGGCCGAGGGTGCCGTAGATGAAAAGATGCTGCATGGGAGTCTCTGTCGTTCGTCGGGGGAGAAGTCTGTCTCGGCGGCGCGCGCCGGACGGAGCGAGGGCTTGCGGCAACTCATGGCTGCCTTGAGGTAGGCCCCGGAATCTCGAGGCCGGAAAATTCGCGTGTCAGCCAGCGGGTGATCGGTTGGATCACGGCGCTGTTGGGATGGCGGACACTCATGCGATAGCCGTGGCGGTCCCGCGAGATATGCGGCGTCAGGGCGATCAGCGAGCCGTTGTCGAGCAGGTCCTGGATGACGTGGCTCCAGCCCAGCGCGACGCCCTGATGATTGACGGCAGCATTGAGCGTCAGCGGAAAGTTGTTGTAGGGGAAGGCCTTGTCGAGGCGTGGCACCGGCAGTCCCGCATGGCGACACCAGGTGGCCCAGTCCAGCCAGCGGGTATCGCGCATGTCCAGGTGCAGCAGGGTGATACGCGACAGCGCTTCGGCATCCAGCCCCTTCTCGAGCCCATGACGCCGGGCGTAGTCCGGGGAGCAGACCGGGAAGGCGCGCTCCGCGACCACAAGTGTATCGCGATGATCGCCCGTCAGCGGCGGGCCGAAGCGGATCGCGATGTCGGCCTGCTGCATCTGCGGGTCTTCATCGCGATCGATCGGCAGCAGCGTGAAGTGGCAGTCGGGGAAGTCCTGCTCCAGCCGCTCCAGGCGCGGGCGCAGCCAGACATGCGCAAAACCGGCGCCCGCGGCGATGGTGATGCGCGGCGTCGGCTTGTGCACCTTGCGACGTGCTTCCGTGACGGCGCTGCATACCTTGCCAAGCCCGCCTGCCAGTTCGGCATGGAAGCTCTCGCCGTAGTGATTGAGGATCAGCCGGCCGCCCTGGCGATCGAACAGCGGATGGCCCAGGTGCTCCTCCAGCGCGCGGATGCGCTGGGAGATGGTGGGCTGGGTGGTATCCAGCTCACTGGCGGCGGCCGTCATCGACCCCAGGCGGACCGTCACGTCAAAGGCGACCAGCCCGCGCAGGGAGGGCAGGTCATCCAGAGGGCTTGCGCTTTCCAGCGGCGCTGGGGAGCTTGTCTTTCGGGCCGGCACGAGAGTCCTCACTGTGATGCGCTGTCGCGGCGCTCCTTTCGTACTGTTTTGGCCTGGGTGATGGCCTAGATGATGGCCTGGCTGATGGCTCGGGAGATTGCCTGGATGAGGCATGAGAAGGCATCAGCCAAGGATCACCGGATACAAACAGGAGTGCCGCCTTGTATAGGCGGCACTTATACGCGACGCAGCGAATGACATCAACGCTCAGCCCGGCGGATCAGGCCATGAGGTCGCAACGGATCCTGACCAGCGTCGCATCGGATCCTGATCGAGGAGTTGCTGGTCCTGATTGACGCGCCGCTGAGATCAGTCGGTGTCGCGCTCGGCAATTCGCGCATGCCAGGCGGCAATGCTCTCTTCGGGATACTCGGCGTGATGAGCATCACGTGCTTCGTGCGCGACTTCCACCCAGTTGGCCTTGCTGTCGAGCATGATGTGGACATGTTCCGGCGGCACGGGCAGCGGGGTGTCGATCGCCCCCGCCTGAGGGTGGATCAGCTCCGGCCAGCGGGCATCGTAGAGCCACAGCGCACTGCCGCAGCGCTTGCAGAAGTGGCGCTCCGCCGGACTTTCGACCCCGTCGGTCACCGCGTGATAGATGGAGAGATTGTCCCGGCCTTCCACCTTCAGGGTATTGGCATCGCCCGCCAGATTGATCGCGTAGCCACCGCTGCCCGCCGTCTTGCGACAGATCGAGCAATAGCAGCGCTGATACGGATAGGGGTGCGGCGATTCGAGCTGGAATGTGACGGCCTTGCAGTGGCAGGAACCTTCAAGCTGCATGAGGAATCTCCCTTGTGATGCATGAATGAGGATGCTGGCGCTGACTGGCCATGCATCGCCCGAAGGGCAATGTTACTCCATCCGGGCGCAAGGCGGCGGGCCGTCATTCATCACTTGCCACGATCCATCCATCTCTTGCCTCGAGCCAGCAATCGCTATCCGTGCCGCGCGTGAGTCTCACTGCGGCAGGGCGTAGACATAGGCCTCGAGTTCACGATTGTCATCGAGAATGACGGTGGTGACGGTACGCTGATAGATGGGGCCCTCGAAGTCATCGAGAGCATCCCAATGCTCGGGCAATTGCGCCGAGGAGAACACGTGGCCGCGTATCACCTGGCCCGTGTTGTCGACGACCAGACCCGGGAAGTTGTGCTCATCGCCGTGATCGGTGTTTTCCAGCCGGCCGCGTAGATAGGCCGAGCTCCATTCGCCGTCGATATTGGCGATGACATGTTCGTTGAGGCCGCCGGGGCCCAGTGGACCGTAGATGAAGAGATGTTCCATGCGTCTGCCTGTCGGGTTGGGGGAGGGGGATGATCCGCGAGGGAAAGACGGCCGTACCGGCACCGCCTTCATTGACGCTGACGTTAGCCAATGATGATGAAGGTTGAGTGGCGAGGTTCAACCCCTTGTTGACGTGGAGCACTCAACGCAACGCCCACAAACCAGATTGCCCCCACTGGGCGGGCCAGTGAGGGCAATGGTCAAGCGGGGGAGCGGAGCAGGTCAGGCGCGTTTCACGCCCCCGCCTTCACACGCTCAGACGCGGCTGTCGAAACCGCCGGCCGGCTCTTCGCCGATCACGTCCGGATCGAAGGGCTTGCGCGCGAAGACGCGACGCAGTGCCGGTTCGAAGTGCTCCAACGGCGGGGTCGGGTAGTCGGGATCGAAGGCGGCCTGATCATAACGCTCGCAGAAATCCACGCACTTCTGATACCAGGGGTGGTCCTTGTAGATCTCGCGCTCGTTGCGGTCCTCGCCGTAGAAGTGACCGTAGTAGAACTTCTGGAACAGGCCGTGGTGATGGATGATCCAGGTCACTTCGGCACGCACGTACGGGCGAATGATGGCGGCGGCCAGCTGCGAGTGATTGTAGGGCGCCAGCTCATCGCCGAGATCATGCAGCAGGGTGGCGACGACCAGGTCATCATCGGTGCCATCGGCCTCGGCGCGCGCCGCCGACTGCAGGGAATGCTCCAGACGGCTGACCTTGTAGCCACTCAGGCCATCATCGAGCTTGCGCAGGGCAAGCTTGAGGCGCTCCACCAGCCCTTCATTGAACTGATCTTCAAGACGCTCGAGCAACGCATAGTCTTCTGCGGTGCCGTCCTTCATCTGGGTGAATGAAACCTGATCCATTACGCCATTTCCTCACGGTTTTCTTGTTGTGCCTGCTGCTGACGCTGACGCATCAGGGTCGTGGCGAAGCGCTCACGCGGGCCATCGCTATCCATGTAGCAGCCCTGCAGGTGGCGGTGCCCCTCATTGGTGTCGAACGCCGTACGGCCATGCAGCACGCGGGTGTTGTCGAACATCATCAGCTCTCCGGATTCGAGTTGGAAGCGAATCTCGTTGGCCGGGTCCTGGAACAGCTGCCCCAGACGCTGGCGGGCCTGATGGTAGCGGCGAGTGTTTTCCAGCGACATGTGCGGCAGATGATCGAGGCGCGGGCTGTAGTTGACGCCGATGGGCTCACCATCGGAATTCTCGCGAATCACGCAGCGGCGCGTGGTCAGCTCGGTGCCGGCATCCAGGAAGCGGAAGCCGATCGGCGTGGTGCGCAGCAGTTCATAGCCTTCCGGCATCTCGGCCTTGAGCTGCTTGAGCGCATTGAGGCTGTCGACCAGCGTGGACAGGCCGCCGGTGGTCTCGTTGACCAGGCAGTGCAGCATCTGGATGCCCGGCACCGGATCACGATACGGGTTGTCGGTGTGCGGCCCGAGCGCCACGCTGCGGTAGGCCAGGTCGTTGCCCGTCGGACGCGAGTACACCTCGAAGTAGCTGCCGAAGTTGGTGTCCTTCACGTAGCCGAAGTGACCGGCCACTTCCAGAATGCGCTCCGGATCGGTCGGCACGTTCTGCACGATGATGTAGCCAAAGCGCAGATAGGCCTTCAATGCCTTCTGGAAGTCCTCATTGTTGCCCATCTTCTCCCAGTCGACGCGCTGCGCCTGCTGATCGATGCTCGCATCCCAGCTCTCGGGCTTGGGGAACGGCGTGATGCCCTGCAGTTCATGCGCCAGCATGGTGAGGTCATACACCTCGCAATGCCCGTCACTGAAGGTGAATTCCACGTGCGTCTCGTCGACCGGGCGTGCCGCGGTCAGCTCGAGGTTGACATCGATGGCATGCGAATCGAACAGACGCTGGGTGGTCACCTCATCGAGCTGCTCCGGGTCCTGGGTGCGCTCGCGCAGCCACAGCGGGCTGACCGGCTCCAGGCCTTCGGCGGTGATCAGGTTCAGTGACAGCGGCGACTCGCTCAGGGTCAGCGGCAGCGCGTCGGACAGGGCATTGGTCAGGGACATGCAGGCATCTCTCCATTAGCACGGTTGTATATCGTGGCCATTATGGGAGCGAGGCATGGGACCTAAGTAGGGGGGGAGTGTTATCGGAGGGTATGCATTTTTCTTATGAGGTGGATGGAACCCGAGGAAATGGCCCGTGAAGCGTACTGGTGAATTGATACAAGGATTCAGTGATGTTCACTTCGAGCCGTTGCAGGGAACAGTCAACTGACTTGCCTGTTTCCTGCAGTGCGCTGCAGTGGAGGTGAGCTCTGAAAAGTTGTTCGTTTCGGTGTGTAGTTTCAGAGATTTCTGGTACTGACTTCGGTCAGACCTGATGGGCCTTTCCGCTTGCAGGTGCTCAGGCTCTGCTGAGCCCCGACACCATCCTTGAGCCATACCGACAACGAGCGCTGCCAACGGGCTGTCGCTCGGCCTCTTGTCGTGTGACAGGTGGTCTTGTCTCCCTGAACTTTTGAAGTTTCACTCGTATAGCCCTCCATGGCATCTCAAGAAAACTGATAGCGGGCGAAGAGTGGCATGAAAGAAGGCCCGGGGCCTTCGCCCCGCACCTCAAGCCTGTGGAGATCTATCCTTGCGCTCGCAGTTCGCTCGCTGCTCCAGCTGTTCCAGCGTTTCTTCATCCAATCCCAGGTTCTGCACGTATTGCCAAAGGGGGAGGCCGAGTGCGCGAGCACGTTGCTCCAGTATCGACTTGGTGGCTTGATCGATATTGGCGCGGGTCAGGTGATGCCGTGACTTGTAGCGGTATGCCCGAATACTGTCCCGTGCGCGGCGCCAGTCTTCATCGCAGGCCCAAGCGTTGACCCAAGCAACCAGCTCTTCCCCTTGGCAGACTTTCTGGAGTGCAGACAGTGCGTCCTTGCGCTCTTCGCAGATGGGCAAGCCCTGGAAGTAGCGAACGTACAGCGGCACCTCATCCCAAGGTGGTGGAGTCTTGTTCATTGTCATATGGGCCAGCCGCCGCGGCTGACCCATCCTCCCTGACAGTGGTGATTACGCGCTGATGTAGTCGCTGGCAAAGGTCTGCAGGGTAGATTTCAGATCACGTGCATCGATAGCAGCGCCGATGGAACGGAACTTCCAGTCGTTGCCATGACGATAGACGCTGCCCAGGATCATGCTGACGCGGCCGGAGAAGGATTTGTCGTTGGACACATCGAACTTGGCGAACACGTCGCCTTGGCCAGCGCGACCATTGTGGATACGGGCGTTGGCGAACGGGATGGCGTCGAACTTCTGCTGACTGAAGGAATTCAGCACCACCGCCAGGTGATTGACTTCCTTCGGCACGCGCATCAGGTCAATCTGGATGACTTCGTTGTCCTTGCCGTCATCGCCACCGGTGTCGCCGGTACGGTCATCGCCACTGTGCTTGATGGAGCCACACTTGGACTTGAGGTTGCCGAAGTAGACGATGTCCGTGCTCTTGCCGTTGGCATCGAACATGCCGATTGAGGCATCCAGGTCCACGGCAACGTTCTTCTTGCCGAAGAAGCCCTTCTTTTCGATCGCGCCCCAGTTCACGCCGATCTCGATGTAATCGAGCTTCGTGCCGTCATCCTTGGCGAGGCTGATGCGCTGACCCTTGGAAAGATTGATAGCCATGAGTGTCTGTTTCCTTTGCTGTATTGCGCGCCTGAGGCGGCAGTGGAAGAAGGGGCCGCCGCCGGCGGCCCCGGTGAATCAGCTGAAGAGCTTTCCGAACAGGCCTTTCTTCGCGCCGGCATCGGGAATATTGGCGAAGCGCTTGGTGATGTTGTGCTTCGCGTTGTACTTGGCTGCCTGACTCGCCTGAGCGCCCTTGAACACGGCAGGGCCGTTCAGGTTCAGGTCGATCGACGTGCCGTGCCATGACAACCAGGCGGTGTTTTCGGCGCCACGGCTGGCGGTCTTGCCGGACGGGGCCAGAATGACTTCGCCCTCGGTGACGATGGCGTAGCCGATCACGTAGGTGTAGATCCCGTCGACATTGGCACCGGGGTCCTTGGTGAAGTCGTATTCGCAGACCACCTTCTGGCTGCCAAAGCTCATGGTCATACGCGGGCGCAGGGTGGCCACGGCCACGGCGCCATTGGCCAGCGCGGAGTAGACGCTGAAGCACAGTGCGACCGGGCCGCCCATGCGCTTGGCGATATCGCGTGCCACCGTAATGCGTTCCTCGCCCGGGGCATCGACACTGGCGCTCTGCACGTCACCATGGTGTTTCACGAACGGCAGTTCGGTCAGGCTGCCCGGATAGGCACCGTCCACCAGATACTGCAGTTCATCCGGCATGAGGATGGAGCAACGGAGATCCAGATCATCGTTATCCTGCCCGTCGTTGTTATCGACCCACTGGGCTTGTACGAGAAGCTCGTTGCTGCCCTTGGTCAGGTCGATCGTGGCCGTTTCGTCTGCCTTGCTCAGATTGATCATGTTCAGTCCTTGTCAGCTAATGGCTTTCAGCTTCAGGGAGGAAACGCGGCGCGCCCACCCTCCGTGACACGTCTTCTCGAGCATCTGTCCTTCATGTCGGAAGACGGCGGCGTCCGCATGCAGCAGGGCGTTCGCCTGATCTTGCTGGCGGGAGAGCGCACGGGTGAAGTGCGCTTCCACGACGTCAATCTGCGTCGGGTGAATGCAGGTCTTGGCGTAGAAGCCCCACGCAATGTCCTGGGCCAGTTCGCGCCCCAGCGTTTCCGGCTCATCGATCAGGTCACACACCGGTGCTGCCAGCTCGTACCCGGCAGGGCGGAAGGTGGTGACGATGCGCTCCAGGGTGCCGCGCAGCGGGGTGTCATAGATGGTCTGCCCCGGTTGACGCTTGATTCCCAGGGTGCCCAGCAAGTCGTTGGCGCCGATACGCAGCGCGATGACCGGGTTATGAAGCTTCTGGAGGGCGCACAGGACAGCATCGGCACCGGTGTCGCGGAACATGGCAGCCGTCTCGAGGGTCGGCATGACCGCCAGCGTCGGCGCATGATCCAGCACGGCCTGCCATTCGCCGGCGGTCTGGCCATCGAATTTCGGGATCACGACACCATCCAGGCGAGCCATGGCCTCGGGGGCCGCCAGCAGGGTGGCCAGTACGGCCGGTGAGCGGGGGCGCACGAAGCGCAGGTGCGGGACATCGTGGGGAGCCGCCTTCAATGCCTTGAGCAGGCGGTGCACGGCCCATGTCACATCGCTTTCGGCCACGGCATCTTCGGTGCAGATGATCAGCGAGCGAGCATGGTGGCAGCCCTCACGCAGAATGCTGTCGAGCTGCTGGTGCGTCGCCGGCACGTAGAGTGAAGCGCCGAGTGATCCATAGAGGCAGTCAGTCATGCGCCACCTCATGCGTCATGGCCTTGATCAACGCGCAGGCGTGGAAGGGCATCTCGGGGCGCACGGCGACCGGGACGGATTTTTCCGCTGCCAGCAACATCAGGTGCTCGACGTCGGGGTGCTGGGTATCACGCACCATCAGCAAGGCCGGGACACGGCGCAGCATCACGCGGGTCGCTTCGGCAATGCCGGGCTTGATGTGATTGATGTCGTCGACGGCGTAATCCTTGCGGATCTGCTTGAGCATCTCGCCCATGAGGGTCTGCTGACGCAGGCGCTCATTCTCGGCGATCGCCATTTCATCCGGCGTCGTGAATTCCCCGAGATGGGCTGCAACGCGCTCGATGAAGGCCTGGGACTGGTCATGTTCCGCCAGTTCGTCATAGACCACGCAGCCATGGAACGCGCCTGCCGGCACCTGATCATTGAGCACCGAGCGCGACACGAGGCCGGAGACGGTCGCATTCAGAATGCCTGACGGAATCGCATAGTCTTCGTAGGTCGCGGCATAGTCCGCGGTGCCACCGATATCGGACACGACCGCCAGCTTGGCCGGGATCGTGCTCTTGTGCCGGGCCTTGCGATTGGCGTTGTAGCGGTTGATGTCACGCTTGAGCTCACCGGTGATGACGCCCTTGGCCGTCCAGGCGTCCACGAACACGATCCGGCGCGCGGCCACGCCCACCTCATCCAGCAGATAGTCCAGCGCCGCATGGTCGATGCCCCGGTCACGGATGATCGACACGCTGTAATGCTCGGCGGCCTGGCCTTCATGGTCGACCAGCGCGCGGCGCAGCAGCGCGCCCACCGGGGTGCCGGCCCGCACGAGGCTGATCAGCACCAGCGGCTCGTCACTGCGGCCGTAATCCAGCAGCAGTTGGACCGCCAGCTGGCGGACTTCACTGGCCAGACGCGGCGCATAACGCTCACACAGCGTCTCGAACAGGGTCAGGTAATCGGCACTCGGTGCCGGCTCGCGATGAATCATCTCGCTGTAGTGGGCCTCTCCCGACTGGATGCGGCGCTCCTTCTCCTCGACCGAGAGGAACTGACCCTCGATCGGTGTCAGCAGGAAGCGGCAATCGGCAGGCTGGTATGAGCCATGCAACGGTGCTGTGGGGGCCATCGTCGTCATTGGGCGAGTTCCTTGAGCTGATGCCAGATCTGGCTACGGGTCGGGATCACCGCCATGTCGCTGGCGGCCATGAATTTCAGGTCGGACAGGCTGTCACCCAGCGCGATCACGGTGTCCTGGGGTTGCCGCTGCAGCACATGCTCCAGCAGGTAGTCGCAGGTCGCGGCCTTGCAGGTGTAAGCCGGGCGAAGGGCGGCATTGCGCGCATTGCGGTGCAGGGACAGGTCGTGCGCCTCTGCCACGGCCACCAGGCGGTCATGCAAGCCCGGCGGCAGGAAGTCGGGGGCCTTGATCGACAGGTAGACCGGCACCTCGAGGTCACTCAGCTCACGCAGGCTCAGCATGGTCGCCGGGAATTCCTCGGCCAACACCACTTCGAGCGATTCTCTCGCCAAGCGGATATTGCGCTTTGCGGCATCCAGCTCACTGGCCAGCCGTGCCTGCCATTGCGGCATCACCTGCCCATTCTGGAGCAGGAGTGCCCCATGGCTGACCACCGAGTACTCGGCGTCCAATTCGAGGTTCACCCGATCCAGCGCGTAACTGGTACGCCCGGTGACCGGCACGATGGTGTCGGCGGCGTAGCAGAACATGTCCCACAGGCGTTGTTGCTGAGGGGTCTGGTAGGAGAGCGGACGGCCTTCACCATCCACAGCCGCCATCCGGGTGCGCTCGGCACCGGTGGGCAGGGAGCGCTCGCTGGCGAACAGGGTGTCGTCCAGGTCGGTGAGTACGATCAGGCGTCCTGACATCACGCGTTCTCCTCGACCTTGGCGCTGATGGTGCGGCTATAGGCCCAGTGCGCGCTGGTAAGAGCCGCGTGCATGGCGGAATCCCCGATACCGCTGAAGGGAAGCGGCTGGCGGGAGTCGTCCGGGTTGTACAGGAAGTGACGCTTACCCTCGCGGCCGCTCTGGCCAATCGCGGGGATCTCCAACATGCCGGCAATGTCATCACCGACGGCAATGGGTGAGCGTGTTGAGCTCTGGAAGCGCACGTCGTGGCCAAGGGACTCAAGTGCCAGGGCGAGACGGAAGGGCGCGTCGAGGTATTCGCCCATGCCATACACGGCCAGCGGGCCCGTGATCTCGGGGTCGCGATACAGCTCTGAGTACAGCGCATGACATTCAGCGATGCGCTCCGGCCACGGCTCATCCTCAAGACCGAGCACCTTGCCGAACAGACCATCCTGCTCGATGGGCAGGGGAGCTGACGGACGGCCTTCAGCGACTAGCGTTGCGCAGAAGTCGGTATCCACATGCTCGGGCAACTCGGCCCGATAGTCAGGATCGGGAGTGAAGGTGAAGGTGCCGGCCATCAACTGGACGAAATGCACTTCGACATGTGACGGCAGTTCCGCCAGCAGGGCAGCACGGGCCTCATCGGTCAGCCAGCTCACCAACGACACGATGTGCAGGTCGGTGACATGGGCCAGCAGCTCGGTATTCAGCAGCTCTCGGGCCAGTTGGGCGAGCGTCTTGCCAGTCGAGATTTCATCGTCCACCAGCACGAGGTCACGAGACTCAGCGGCCAGCGCTGCAGACTCATCATTCAGGTGAGCGATGTGCATGGTGTCGGCGTGGGAGTGCGCCTCGCGAATGCGCAGCCACGGCTGCGGCACCAGAAAACGCGTGGTGTGCTGGTACACGGCCAGCGTCGTGCGGCGACCGAGATGCCGGGCCACGCCCGCTCCGAGGCCAATGGCGGTTTCCGCCATGCCCACCACGTAGGGGATCTTGCCCGCCAGGCAGAGGGTGTCCGCCAGCTCGGCATGAATGGCATCCATTTTCGAGGGCAGGACAGGCACATGCTTGCCCAGCACCTTGGAGACGAAGAGGTAGCCCCGGCGCGGGTTGAGTCGAGACGCGAATGTCAGCAGCTCGTCGAGTCGCTCCGCTCCCTCAGTGAGTGACAGGTCCAAACGCCCGGCGGCAATGTCGATCTGTTTGGTGAGTGTCGAGGATGTCATTCGTCCATTTCCTGATAAGAAGGTGAGGTCGCGACTCTTTTTTGCACGAGAGAGAGGTTTGCGACTTTTTTTTGCGTGCAGCGACGATAAATTGCGCGTCACGCTGCCGCGCTATCACGGCGTCGGAGTCTCTGGAAAGTTCGCTTGATGCCGATGGTGATGAGGTAGACGCACCAGCCAGAGATGCTGAGAGCGGCCACCAGTACCAGTTGGAACGATGGGGTCAGTCGGCCAAACAAGCTTTCCAGAAGCATCCAGATCGGGATGGCCAAGGTCATGGGGATGACCAGCACGTGCCACAGCATTTCCGTGCGGCTGAGTCGCGCGCGATACCGACTGAGCGTGATGGCCCACGGACGATGCAAGAAGGTGGCGGCGACCACGATCGTGGCGAGAATCAGCGGTACCAGGCACCTGACGGGATGGCCGTTGAAGCCCAGCCAGAAGCTGCTCCACGTGGTCACCAGCCAGAAAGCGCCTTCTGCCGCGCTGAGAAGATCAGCACGCAGTTTGGAATGATTCGACATACAGGCTCCTGGCCCGGGAAAAGAGGCGGGGACGAGCGTCCCCGCCATCGGGATGCACTGCGCTTAGTTGGCAGTCAGTCCATATTTGGAGGCCAGGCCTGCCAGGCCGTTGGAGAAGCCCTGACCGACTGCTCGGAACTTCCACTCGCCGTTGCGACGATAGACTTCACAGAAGATCATCGCGTCTTCGGTGGAGTAGTCCTCGGACAGGTCGTAGCGAACCACTTCCTGGTTGGTCTCCAGATTGACGATGCGGGCGAACGCATTCTCGACACCACCGAAGTTCTGGCCACGGGATTGCGCATCGTGGATGGTCACGGCAACGGCCATGGCGTCGACATCGGCCGGCACCTTGGACAGGTCTACCAGGATGGCTTCGTCGTCACCGTCGCCTTCACCGGTACGGTTGTCACCGGTGTGCTCGATGGAGCCGTCAGCGGATTTCAGGTTGTTGTAGAAGATGAAGTCCTGGTCGTTGCGGCACTTGCCTTCGGCGTTGAGCACGAACACGCTGGCGTCGAGATCGAAGTCGGCGCCAGTGGTCACACGGCTGTCCCAGCCCAGACCGATCTGGATGCGAGTAATCCCCGGAGACTCCTTGCTCAGGGAGATGTTGCCGCCTTTGGAAAGAGAGATAGCCATGGGTCAGTCGTCCTGTATTGCACTGAATAGAGAGGTTTCAGGTCTTGCGAGGAGGGCAGGCGGCCAGTCAGTCAGCGCGCCTGCCCAGTCTGGCTTACTGCAGGCCGTAGCCTTTCAGGAAGGCCGCCAGGCCACCGGCGAAGCCATCGCCCTTGGCGACGAAGCGCCAGTCACCGTCCTTCTTGTACAGCTCACCGAAGATGACGGCGGTTTCAGCGGAATAGTCTTCGGTCAGGTCGTAGCGCGCGACCGGCTCATCCTTGCCATCCTGCAGAATGCGGATGAAGGCGTTGTCGACCATGCCGAAGTTCTGGCCACGAGAGTCGGCTTCGTGGATGGTCACGACGACCACGATCTTCTCGACGGCGGCGTCGAGCTTGGTGGTATCGACGATGATGCTTTCGTCGTCGCCGTCACCTTCGCCGGTCAGGTTGTCGCCGGTGGAGGCCACGCCGCCACACGGGGAGGTCTGGTTGCCGTAGAAGACCAGGGATTTCTCGGCACCCACCGGCTTGCCAGCGGCATCCAGCATCAGGGCAGACGCATCAAGGTCGAAGTCTGCGCCATCGGTGATACGTGCATCCCAGCCCATGCCCAGAGTGAACTTGGTCGCGCCTTCGGCTTCTTTCGCCAGATTGATGCGGCTGCCTTTGCTCAGATCGATCATGAAAAAACTCCTGTGATTGGGGGTCAGTGCCGGTGGAGAGGCACTGGCAAGCACCCGGTGGATGCTTGCCAGTACCCCCTTGCGGGGATACCGGAACGCTTATGACTGATCCGTCTGGGCATCTTCCTTGCCCGGGAAGACCAGACTGGCGAGCACGCCACCGAGGATCAGCACCAGGACGACGCCCATGCTGATCTGATGGTCGATGTGGTACAGGCCGAGCGCCGAGCCACCGAGTTTGGCGGCGATGAACACCAGCACCAGCGCCACAGCCTTTTCGAGATGCACCAGGAACTTCGCGGCTGCCGCCAGCATGAAGTACAGGTTGCGCAGGCCGAGGATGGCGAAGATGACAGAGGCGTAGACCAGGAAGGGCTCCTGGGTGATGGCCACGATGGCCGGCACGCTGTCGAAGCTGAAGATGATGTCCGAGATCTCGATACACACCAGACACAGCAGTGCCGGGGTGGCGTAGACACGGGCCTTCTGTGCCAGCGTCATGCCCTCGCGGGTGGCGACTTCATCAGCCTGCTGACTACCGACGAAGAATTGCTTGCCGACCATGCGCGGGAAGACCGGAATGACTTTCTGGGTCCAGCGAACCGACCAGTGATCCGAGAAGTCTTCCGTGGAGTCCTCATCGCCACTGTTGGCGGTGAACATCTTCACGCCGGTCCACAGCACGATCAGGGCGAACAGCAGCTCGATCCAGTGGGAGACACCGAAGAGGGCGGTCCCGGCGGCCACGAAGATCGCGCGGAAGACCAGTGCCCCGATGATCCCGTAATACAGGATGCGGTGCTGCATGATTCCCTTGATGCCGAAAGACGCGAAGATGGCGACAAAGACCATCATGTTGTCGACACTGAGCGCTTTCTCGAGGACGTACCCAGACAGGAACAGGCTCGCGGCCTCTTCGGAGTAACGGACATTCAGGTACCCGTAGAAGGCCAGCGCGAGCGCCACCCAGAAAACCGACCAGCCGAGGGCGTTCTTGAACGTCACCTCTTCAGCGTTACGGTGAGAGAAGAGGTCAACCCAGACCGAGGCTGCGACTGCCACGAGCAAGACCGTGACGGCCTCTGCGGGAAATCCAAAGTCCATGCGGTGTTACCCCTTCAAAGTCCGAAATCGGCGGGTGCCAGACCCAGCTCACGCGCGATGAGAGAAGCCTTGGCCTTCTCGTCTTCATCAAAGTCGCCATCCGCGCCACCGATGGCGATCGCCAGACGCACGACCATGCGGGCCTGGTCGTCGTTCTTCTTGACCTTGCCGATGTCGTTGAGCGCGGTGATTTCTGCCAGATCGGGGTCTGTATCCGGGTTGGACGGGTCGAGCGAATCCAGGTAGGTCTTGAACTTGCGTGCGACTTCGGCGGGGTCGAAGATGCTGAGCGCTTCATGGTTGCGCACGAAGGCGATGGTCTTCTGCTTTTCTTCCCGGGAGATGGTGCCGTCGGCGACGGCAATCATGGCGCTGGCAGCCATGGCGGCATTCAGGAAGCTTTCAGACTTGTATTTCTTGGCTTCGGTCTTGAGTGAGTTGAATGACTCTTTGGCTCGGGAGACGATTGAGTTCAGCATGTTGCACCTCGTTGTTAGCGTATGACTCACGGTGTCGTTCACAGGGTACCGTAAAACCGAAGCCTGGCAATACGATATTCGGTGATTCAAACAAAAAAGCGGCAATCTATTCCAAGGGGTAGAACAAGCGATGAAGGTCAATATAAATGTACTGTGTTCACAAGTAAGATGAATGTCAGGTGAACAGCATCCTGCTCCGTGTCGGATTGCACAGTATTTGATCTCCTTCTCTTGTCTGGCGGGGACTGCAGGCCATTAATCCCTGATTTAACGAAGGTGCGAAAGCAGCGTGTCGGGCGGGTGGCCGCAGCGGAGCATCCAGCAAGGGAGTCTGTGTCGTCCCTGAGGTAAATGGTCCATCAGTGCCGGGAGTGGAAGGTGTTGATTCAAGCGTTTGTCTTCCTTGAGATTTTCTCTTTTCTCGACTGAGTCTCAAAGGCTTGCCTGACTCACCTTATCCATGTCCCCGTTGTTCCCGCGAGCGGGCCGCCATCCCGTGCTGGCAGGCAGCGGCAACCGAGCGGAAAATCGATAGCAGGCGAGCTATCGATTTTCCGCAACAATAGCGTCCCCATAATAGAAAGGAGCGTTTCGTCGTCGTTTTCAGCAAGGGGCTGATGTTCATTATGACAGGTACAAATATCCTTCCTTTCTATCGCCAGCGCTCCCACAATCATGTTGTGGATTTTTTATGGACTGGTGAAAAAGAATAAACTGTAGAATATCGGGAATGTTGTTTTTAATATGTAGTCAGCCTTGAGAAATTGATACTGCATCACTCTCAGCACTTCATGGCGCATTACACACTAGATAAACGCTATTCACAGTGGTGGCTGGGCGGGATAGTCATGTTGCCGACCGGGATACCGCATATTCAGACGTGACAAGGAGCTTCATTCATGGGAACCACACTGGTCTCCGGACAGAACACGGCGCTGACAGGTCAACAGTATATTTTTGATCTGACGGTCAACAACGCCGGCACTGCCACACTCGATGCCAGCGCCATTTTGGTGGACGCGTCCGGCAAGGCCCGGGGGGATGCCGACTTCATCTTCTACAATCAGCCGACTCACCCGACCGGCGCAGTACGCCAGGTGTCTGGCAGTCGGTTTGATGTGGATCTGGCCAAGCTCCCCGCCCATGTCGAAAAAGTGGTGTTTGTCTTCACGGTTGAGCAGGGGCTGTCGGTCCTGCCGCAAGGCTACGGCTTTACCCTGGAAGGCGCTGGTCAGCAGGTGGCCTTCCAGGGGCAGTCCGGTAACCGGCCTGAGAAATCTCTGATGCTGATGGAGCTTTATCGTCGCAATGGGGCCTGGAAGGTCAAGGCAGTGGATCAGGGCTTCGCCGGCGGCATGGGGCGACTGGCCGAGCACTTCGGCATCGAGGTCGGGGATAGCACTCCTGCCGCTACGCCGCCAGCCCCCAAGCCCGCACCGAAACCCGCTCCCAAGCCGACGCCAGCACCAGCGCCTGCCTCCAAGCCGATCAATCTCAGCAAGATCACGCTGGAGAAGAAAGGCGAGACCATCTCGCTTGAGAAGAAATCCAGCTCCTTCGGCAAGATTCACGTCAATCTCAACTGGGAGCAGGGCAACGGCAAGAGCGGTGGTTTGCTGAAGAGCCTGCTTGGCGGCGGCAACAGCGCGATCGATCTGGATCTGGGCTGCATGTACAAGCTCAAGAATGGCAAGGGCGGGGTCGTGCAGGCGCTGGGCAACGCCTTCGGCAACCTGGAGCGTGAGCCCTACATCCATCTCGACGGCGACGACCGTTCCGGCCAATCCAGCGGTGGTGAGAATCTCTACCTCAACGGCCATCACTGGAGTGACATTGACCGCGTCATGATCTTTGCCTTCATCTACGAAGGTGCCTCCAACTGGGCACAAGCCAACGGGCGCATTCTGCTCAAGGCGCCCGATCAGCCAGAAGTCGAGGTGCGTCTTGACGCGGCGAGCGGTGGCAATTTCTGCGTCATCGCCATGCTCAACAATCAGAACGGCAGCCTGAATATCTCCAAGGAAGTGAACTACTTCCCGGGACACAAGCAGGCCGACAAGCACTATGGCTTCGGCTTCAACTGGTCAGCCGCCCGCAAGTGACCCTTATCACTTCAACCACGACAGACAAGGGTCTTTCATGAGCTCCATGACACCGGGTTCCCTCATCTTTCTCGCCATCCTCTGGTTCATTGCCTGCCGGTTTCTCTACAAGCCGGAAAGCAAGCACGCCTGGGGGAAAGTCTTCCTGTCTACAGGATGGCGGCTGGGCCTCATGTTCTGGCTGGCCACGTTCATCGAGAGCAGCACATCTGGAATCCTCCACCCGCATCATGGCCTCAAGGTGGCGATCAAGGCCGTCATCGTGGCGCTGGCCGCCCTGTGGTTCTTCCGTCTCTGGTCAGGGCTACTGGATGAGCACACCAGCGTCGGGCGCTCAGTGACGGAATTCGCCGTGGCCTGCTGGGTACTCGATACCTCCACGGAGGTGCTGGGCGCACAGGGCATCGACACCGAAGGGTTGCTGTTCGTACTCCTGGAGGTGAGCGCGCTTCTCTGTGTATTGGTCGCGATCCACAAGGCCATCAGCAAATTCAAGAAGGCGGTATTGGAAGACAAGAGCGAGCGCTACCGGACCAATGTCGGCCGTCTGGTGACGGGCGTCGTGCTGGCACCTTTCGTCATCGCCCCGCTTTACATGGCCATTCTGGCGTATGAAGGGCAGTCCGAAGCCATTCTGGCGGTTGTCGGTCTGGGCAAGATCATCACGATCTACTCAACGGCCACGGAATTCCTCATGGAGTACGTATGACGGGGAGGGCGCCGAGCTGCTGATCAGGCTACTCGGCGTCTACCCCGGCGCTTCCTATAACAATGACGCGGCTCTACAGGGGAGCTGCACTTTCGCAAGGGGACGACAGGGATGGGATTACCTCTCACGAGACAGCAGCGGCAGGTGGCGCTGCTGTGTAGCGTTCTGGCGGTGTCGCCACTGCTGCAAGGGGCAGGACTCATGCGGGCGAGCCGGGAGCTGGCGGAGGCCGCTGTCCAGGCAGGGCAGGATCTCTCTCAAGCGGTAGCAGAACGCTGGGGGCGAGCCTTCGGGGATAACGATGTGGGTAGTGTCATACCGACCGAGGTGGCCAAGAACATCACACAGGAGGCGTTGCAGGAGGCCGCAGCCGCTGCCCCCACACAGGCCGCCGGCATTCGAGCGGCGTCGACCGGCGCAGCGCTGGCCGGTAGCTCCCGTGCCAAGGCAGTCCCCACCCGAGGAAAGCTCACCATTGAAACGTCGCCTGCCGATGCCACGGTGCGCATCATGAACATCCGGCCCAAGTACCGCGATGGTATCTCGCTGTCGCCGGGGCGGTATGACGTGATGGTCAGCGCGGATGGCTACCGGACCAAGCGTTTCCCGCTGACGGTCAAGGCGGGGACGGTGGCCGTGGATGTCGAGCTGGCGCGTCGCAGCGGCTTTTCCTGCGCCAACACGCAGTATTACTCCGGTGGTGACTCGATCAGCAATCACGGTTATCAGTTGCGTACCGAAACCCTGCTGGAGAACACCACGCTGTATGAGGTGTATTCCTCCCTGGCGCAATCCCTGCAGCAGGAATCCCACTACCTGTTCAATGTGACCACGGATATTTCCGAGAACTATGCCTACCTCTCGGCGTGGCAGAGCACCAACCTGTCCCTGTCGGACATGGCCAAGAATCACGATAGCGATATCGGCCGCAGCCGCTCCCTACAAAACCACTATGGGTTGGAGAAGGTGGACAAGGACACGGTGCGGTACATCCATGCCGCGCGCATCCCCGTCGGGGCTCTTACCAGCGATCAATGGGTACGTGAAGGCCACTGCCTTGAACTGGAGAATCTCTGATGGCTCGACTCTCTCTGATTTCCAGTGCACTGATCCTGACAACACTCACCGGCTGCGCGGGCATCCCCAGTCCCGTGCTGATCCCCCGCGACCCGCTGCCCCAGTACGTGAGCCCTCTCGAGTACGAGGGTCAATCCTGCGAATCGCTCCAGTATGCCCACAGCACCTTCGAAGGCGTGCTGCGTTTTCTGAAGCCGGTGATGGACAGCTCGTCAATGGAATGGGACGTCAAGGTAGGCAATGGCAAGGTCCGGCGCACGCTCAAGAAGCGCGGCTTCGATGTGCCGCCCGATACGTTGCTGTTCGATCTCTACACCGAATCCTGGGGCCGCTACATCGCTGTGCAGAAGATCAGTGATGACCAGCAGTGCGGCATCCCGGACACCGACGGCTACACGCCGTGGCAATCCGTTTACCAATGACACTCCGCGGCGTCACTCCCGGCGCCGCATCTTCACAATGAGGTGATTCATGCGTCGACTCCCCGTGTATTTGGTCACAGATACCTCGTATTCCATGTCAGGCGAGCCGATCAAGGCCGTCAATGACGGACTGGCCGGGCTGGTCGATATGCTCCGCCAGGACCCGCACGCGCTGGAAACCGTGCACCTGTCGGTGATCCAGTTCAGCAGCAAGGCCACCCAGACCATTCCGCTGACCGATCTGATGACCTTCCAGGCCCCGTCCCTCAAGCCGGATGGCATGACGGCGCTGGGTGCTGCACTGAAGCTGACCGCCGAGCGCATTCAGGCCGAGGTCAAGCAGACCACGGCAGACACCAAGGGTGACTGGCGCCCGCTGGTCTTCGTCTTCACCGACGGGGCATCGACCGACACCCTGACCAAGGGCATCAAGGCCATCAAGGGCGTGAGTCTGGCCAAGCTGGTCGGCTGTGCCGCCGGCAAGGACGCCAGCATCGATGACTTGAAGTCGTTCGCCACCGATGTGGTGCAGCTGGACAGCAACAGTGCCGAATCCATCCGCGCCTTCTTCGCCTGGGTGTCCGCCAGCGTCTCGATGACCAGCCAGAACATCGAAGGCGGTGGTGGGGACGTGGGCGGCGAGCTCCCGCCGCCGCCGAAGGAAATCAACGTCATCAACCTGTCCAAAGACTGAGCGAGGTCACCATGCAACGACGTCTACCGATCTATTTGCTGGTCGACTCCAGCGGCTCCATGCGCGGCGAGCCCATCCAGTCAGTGAATGTTGGCCTGTCAGCGTTGCTGACCGCCCTTCGTCAAGACCCCTATGCGCTGGAGACCGTGCACCTGTCGATCGTCACCTTCGATAACAAGGTGAAGGATCTGGTGCCGCTGCAGCCGCTGGAAACGGCGCAGGTAGAAGATATCGAGCTGCCGAATTCAGGCGCCACGCACATGGGGGAAGCCCTGAATCATGTCTGCGATCTGATTGACCGCGACGTGAAGGTCTCCAGCGCCGATCAGAAAGGCGACTTCCGGCCGATGCTGTTCGTGATGACGGATGGCTCACCGTCTGACCTCATGGAGTTCGATGAGGCAGTGCGTCGCATAAAAGGCATGAAGTTCTCGGAGGTCATTGCCTGTGCTGCCGGGCCCAAGGCCAAGACCGACTACCTGCAGAAGTTCGCGACCCAGACGGTCAGTCTGGAAACCATGGACAGCTCCAGCTTCGCCACCTACTTCCAGTGGGTGTCCGCCTCGATCGCGGCCACCGCCAGCGGCCAGCAGGCCAGTGGCGCGCCGGAAGACATCACGCTGCCGCCGCCGCCCGCCGAAGTCCAAGTCGTCCTGTAAGGAGCTCACATGAGACGCCTCCCGATTTTTCTCTGCGTCGATGTTTCGGAGTCGATGGCCGGGGAACCCTTGATGCAGCTGCAGAAGGCCATGGAAAGCATCGTGGGCCAGTTGCGCCAGGATCCGCATGCACTGGAAACCGTGCACATCTCGGTGATCGCCTTTGCCGGCCGCGCCGGCATGATTGTGCCGCTGGTCGAGCTGATGTCCTTCTACCCGCCGCGTCTGCCCCTGGGGGGCGGCACTGCCCTCGGGGAAGCTCTCGATGAGGTGATGACGCGCATTGAAGTCGAGGTGAAGAAGACCACGGCGCACCAGCGGGGTGACTGGGAACCCATCGTCTACCTGCTGACCGATGGCCGCCCGACAGACCGGACTGACAGCGCGATCCGTCGCTGGCGGAAACACTTTGCCAGCCGCGCGCACCTGATTGCCGTGACTCTCGGCAAGGGGGCCGATACCCAGGTGCTGCAGCAGCTCACCGACGATGTGCTGTCACTGGAAGGCAGTGGCGGGGACGAGTTGGCGCGGTTCGCTCAGTGGGTAACGGCATCCGTCGCTGCCCAGAGCCAGGCGCTGGATGCCGGATCAGCCGCGCCGGGCATCTCGCTGGCCAAGGCCGGTGATGCTGGTATCTCCTTGCTGAAGGCGGGCGAGGGCAAGCCGCCGGAGGATGATCAGGTCGTGGTGCTGACGGGCCGCTGCAGCAAGAGCCGCAAGCCGTATCTGCTCAAGTACCAGGCGCTGGACATGCCGGATGTGCTGGGCAGCTTCGGCGGCCAGGCCGCCACGGGCGTCTATGGGCTGGAAGGGTGCTATGGCCTCGAGGAGGACTATTTCGACTGGACGGCAGAGCGCACGGCGCCCGCCACTCAGGTGAACACCAATCAGCTGGAAGGGGTGGCGCCATGCCCGCACTGCGGCGCGGCGACCACCTTCGCGCTGGGGCGTTGCGATCACCTGATGTGCTGCGATGGCCCCGGAGAACAGACCTGCCCGTGGTGTGACATGGAGGTCAACTTCGGTCCCGGCAGTTCAGACGGGTTTGATATTGGCAGGGGGCTGGGATGAAGCACTCGCAAGACTACTACGCGCAGATCTTCGCGCTGTTGACGACCGGACGGCTCAGTTATATCCGCACGGAGGAGTTGGAGCGGTTGCTGTACCACACCGATGCGGTGGCCATGGTGGATCGCTTTGCAGAAGAGTTTCAGCACCACCTGAATCACGTGGCGGAAGATCAGGGCAATGGCCCGGATGCCCAGGCGCATGACACCGATCATCCGTCGCTGGAAGAGAATGCCCACAAGCAGAAACCATTGTCATATGACAATGATGGCGCTGGTGAAGCCCCCGACCCTGAAGCGCTGGAAGCGTCTGCCAGCGTTCAGTCTGAGACACAGCCGCCAGAAGTCGCCGCCTGCGCTGAGACTGAAACTCCAGAGCCAGACGGTCACGAGCAAGCCGACGGATCGTTGTCATATGACAATCGTGACGTGGCGGCAGAGGACGTGACTCGGCGGCAGGAAGCGGGTGTCAGTGCTGCGCCAGACCGTCACGAGCAAGCAGACGGATCGTTGTCATATGACAATCGTGACGTGGCCACAGAGGACGTGACTCGGCGACAGGAAGCGGGCGTCAGTGCTGAGCCTGATACGCAGCCGCCAGAGGCGACCGACGATGTCGATCCTGCAGCAGAGGTGCCGATGCCCCTGGCCGATATGCCCGCACCTGCGTCACCCGAACCACTCGAGCTGCCCGATCTCCTGGTGGAGACGGCGACTTCGCCGAAGGATGGTGCCGGCCCCGCGCCACTGGCGCCCGGCGATGTCCCCTCAGTCTCGACCGCCACCAAGGAGCCTGCCGTGAACGACTTCCGATGCAACATCCCCAATGGTCGATCAGGTGAGCCCTACGAGTGCGAGCTGGGCGATCTGGCATCTACCCCGGCACCCGAAGGTGCCTACTTCGTGCTGGAGTCTGCCGGCGGCAATGATCTGAGCATTGAAGGTGACCGGCTGGTCGGCACGCTCGGCCCGGCCGGCAATACTGAGGTGCGGGTGAATGGCCATACCCAGGATGGTCGATTGACGGTTCGCTTCACGCTGAAGCTGGCGGTCATTCCGAACCCTCGGGATCTCTGGAAGGATCTGCCATCTGACCCTGACGCGCCCTATGCCAAGCCAGATTGCGACGTGGATCGCGTTGTGGCCGGGAACGGCTGGCGGATGCAGATGGCATCACAGCGGGGTCGCTCACACGCCCATAAGGGCTTGCAGCGTGACGATCATGGTCTGATCCGTGCCACCGCGACGGGCTGGCACATTCTGATCGTGGCGGATGGTGCCGGGTCGTGTGGGTTGTCGCGAGAGGGCAGTCGGTTGATCTGCATCCATGCGGGCGATCACCTGCAGGCCTATCTCGAGACGGACGACTGCCCACTGGAGTCAGCGGCCACCGAGTTCATTGAGCATGGTGACGGCACCATGCGGCAGTCGCTCAACCAGGCGTTGCATAGCAGCGTATTGACCGGCCTTCACGCGGGCTACCAAGCCATTGCCGCCGCCGCGCGCGAGTCAGGAGTGTCGTCCAAGGCCTTTTCTACCACGACACTTCTGGCACTGCACAAGCACACGGAGCGGGGCAGTCTGGTCATCACCTTCGGGATTGGCGATGGCGGTATCGCGGCACTGACCCGTGGCCGGGGCGGCAAGCTGCTCAACGACGTCGATGGCGGAGCCCACGCCGGCCAGACGCGCTTCCTCGATGCCAAGGTCTTCAGTGCGCCGGATGAGGATTTCTACCCGCGGATCAAGATCCACCGGTTTGCCGCGCTGGACGCTCTGGTCCTGGCGACCGATGGCGTGACCGACCCTCTGTTTGACTCTGACAACGATCTCAAGAATGCACGTCAGTGGTGGGAGATGTTCGACACTCTCGCTCCGGTTCTGGGTGATCCAGCCCGACCGGAAGTGGTGGCAGAGGACCCGTTGGTGCAGTACCTGGACTTCTTCAAGGCCGGCCATCATGACGACCGGACCCTGGCTGTGCTGATGGTGCCGGACCCCACGACAACCGAGCAGGCGCCCGAGCCATCGCCAGCCGTTGCTGAGCGGCCGGCAGGGCCATCTGCGACAGAGGAAACAACCGAGGCCGATGAGCTCCATGAGGAGAGTGTGGCCCCGGTAGAGGAGGCGGAACGCGAATCAGGTGAGCCTGCTGACCCACAGCGCAAGGAGTCTGATCAATGAGTGAGCCTATCGTGACCCTCATGGCATCCCATGGGGAGCAGGTACAGTTCCGCGACAAGATCATCGCCACCGGTGGCATGAAGGACGTCTATGCCTCGCCGGACAAGAAGTACGTGGTGGCCTTCTATCGGACAGAGCTGGATGAGGCATCACGCCAGCGCCTGCAGATGATCACCGGGCCGTACCGGGAGCGTATCTTCGGCGAGGCCAGTGGTGACTACTGGGATCAGATGTTCTGCTGGCCGACCGCCACCGTGGAGCACAATGGCCGTGTGGGTGTCGTCGCTCCGTTCTACCGGGATCACTTCTTCTTCGAGCACGGCTCGTTGAACAACGACATGCTCAAGATCCGCGGCAAGGACAAGGAGGGCAAGTGGTTCGCGGCGCCCAACAACCAGTTCAAGTTCCTGGATGAACGCGAGCGTGGTAACTGGCTATCCTACCTGCAGCTGTGTCTGCGCCTGTCGCGCGCGATCCGTCGCCTGCACGCTGCGGGTCTGGCGCACAGCGATCTGAGCTACAAGAACGTGCTGCTGGCGCCCACCAGCGGCCAGGTGTGCATCATCGACGTGGATGGTCTGGTCGTGCCGGACCGGTTCCCGCCGGAAGTGGTCGGCACGCCGGACTTCATTGCCCCGGAAGTCGTGGCCACCAGTCACCTGGACAAGACCGACCCCGGCCGCGCGCTGCCGAGCATCTACACAGATCGGCATGCGCTGGCGGTCATGGTCTACACCCTGTTGTTGCTGCGCCATCCGCTGCGTGGCCGGAAGGTGCATGCCCAGGAGCCCGGTGAGGACGAACGCCTGACGATGGGCGAGCGGGCGCTGTTCGTGGAGCATCCCGAAGATGACTCCAATCGGGCCAACCCCGCAGAGGCCAAGCCGACGGAACTGCCTTGGAAAGATCCCGAGGCGCTCCCGTACACCGTGGCGGGGCCGTATCTGAAGGAGCTGTTCGATCGTGCCTTCATCGAGGGGCTGCATGCACCCAAGAAACGGCCCAGTGCGGATGAATGGGAAGCCGCGCTGATCAAGACGGTGGATCTGATCCAGCCCTGCCAGAACAGCGAGTGTGCCCAAGGGTGGTACGTGTTCAACAACATGATGGCGCCAGAGTGCCCATTCTGTGGGACGGCCTACGAGGGCCAACTCCCCATTCTCAACCTGTATTCGAAGCGCGGAGACAGCTACCGTCCCGACAATCACCGGGTCATGGTGTACTCCAACCAAAGTCTGTTCCCATGGCACATCGACCGCACGATCACACCGAACGAACGGCTGGCGGCCGAGCACCGCTCACGCGTGGGGTATTTCGTGCAGCATCAGGGCCGTTGGTTCCTGGTCAACGAGAGGATGCCGTCCCTGCGTAATGTCCAGAGCGGCGAAGATCTCCCGGTGGGCTCACAGATTGAGCTGAAGGAAGGCCTGCAGTTGCTGACCGGGACGTCCCCGGGGAGTCGACTGCTGCTGATACAAATGGTCGGGGGCTAGGTTACCCACACGGAGCAAGTTATCCAGTGAAACGCGTAATGGACATCGTTCGCTTATCAGCTACACAAAGGGCAATATCTGGCGGCACGATATCGCGTGAGGAACCTCGAGTATGCAAAAGGGCTTGGCCGCAGATTCTGAGTGCAACACCTGAGTTTCCCTGTAAGGTATTGCGCTCATGTCATACTCAGAACTCAGCA